>CAZTDX010000069.1:0-17325 GCA_964612425.1 uncultured Pseudobdellovibrionaceae bacterium | reverse complement strand
TATCTTTTAGGTGTAATATCTTTATTAAATGTCTTACATGGCTCGTTTATAGCGACATAGCACTGTAAGCTACTTACAGTAGTGTGATGACCATCAGCTTCAAAAGTATTACCGTGAGCCTCAAGTGTTAACACTTTACCACCCTCCGCTTTTATTACATTTCGAGCAAACGAAAGTCCTTTTGATCTACAGAAAAGGTTAGCAGCATTATTATCCGCATCACCATGAAGTGGAAGCTGTCTTCCATCTCTATATTGGTAAGTTGGATTTGAAACTGTAACTGAAACTTCTCCACTTTGACAGCTCTCACCACTTGCTTGAGCGTAATTAATGAAACCGCCAGCTGGAGCTCCCTGACTTAAATAATACTCAAGTGTGAATTTTTGTGAAGCATTATCGCTTGGGGTTGGTTGCCAACGTTGAGCCATCGATTCAACTCCACTCAAGCAAACAGATAACATTGCAACAGTTACAAATAGTGATCTTAACTTATTTTTCATATAAATCTCCTTCGTGTGTTGTGAAACTAGCAGATTAAAAATAAGAAGACTTTTAAAAGAGTCTTCTTATTTTACGTAAAACGTCACTTAAGTACTAACTTAATGATTTTATTTCGTCTTTATGGGCGCATGAAGCTTTAATGGCTTATCAAATATGTACCATAATTATTTTTCAATTTTGACTTTATTGAGGGCTCTTGGCGACAACTCAAAATGAGTTTATATATTTTAGGGTCATGATAAAGTGGATCATAACTTTGCTTCCATAGAGAAATAGCGATTTGCTCTTTATTAAGTCCATGGGGATTATTTTCTAGCAAACTCAAGAGTCTTTGAGCTTCATGGGATAACTTATTGTAACTTGATATTTGTGCTAAAGATCCTTCTTTTTTACTTACGTTATACTTTTTTGATAAAAGTAAATACTCAAATTCCATTTCTGGAGTGAGCTTTCTAATTTGCATAAAGAGCTCAAGAGTTTTAAGTTTTACCACGGGATCATTCAAGCGATGATTTACAATTGATAAACTTTTTTGTTTATTTACAGCAAAGAGGTATATTGAAAGTAGTGCATATTCACTCTCAGCATCTGGCTTACGATTTTCCATTTTTCTGAGCTTTTGTATATTTCTGAGAAATTTTCGAGCTTCTTTGAATTTATTCTCTTTTAAATAAGAAACAAGTTTTTGAGAATTTGAGTGATAATTTGAGCTGATATTTAATGAATGTAATTCATCTTCAATTCGCTTTAACATACGCAAACGCTGTGTCTCTTTTGCTTTTTGAAGAGCTAAAGTTAAAAAGTCTCTTGCTATATTTAAACATCTTCGATCTCTCGCTACTAGGCCTAGGTGATGATAGGAGCGGATAATACCGCGATCATAATTATTATGAATGGATAAAGACAAGCATTCCTTAAAATGCAACTCAGCCTCATCCAAATGCCCTTGAAAGAAAAAAGTTAGACCGAATTGAAAGTGATACAAAAATTGAGCCCAGTAATCATGAGTCCAATTGGAAATCCAATTCCACCGTTTAAGCCACTTCTCCCTTATGTTCATATCATATATTGCTTCTGATGCTGCCACAGCCCACTGGAGAGCAATTAGACGATTCATTTTATCATCTGAAAGAGAATATAACTTTTCACAAAGCGAAATTGATTCAATATAGTTTTTTGATTTCAGAGCCCTTAAGATTTCAAAACTTAACTTCTCAGAATCGGCAAGGTTCTCAGAGCTTATATCAATTAACTGATTTTGATCAAATAGATCTTCCAAATCTGTGGGATGCAATTTGTTAATCACCGGGACCACCTGCACCACGACCATCTATGGGAACACAATTCACATAGCTATTTTTAAGCTGATCAAATGGGAATGCTTGATTCTTTTGACTTACAAGCTCATCGAGTTCAACAGTTCGAAAGGCCCAAGATTTCTCCAAGGTTTTATTTACACTTAAAACGAGAGTGTAATTGACGTTTTTATTAATATTCCAGTTACAGAGTACAATTCCAATTGGTTTACCAATCGACGATACATTGTTCTTAGAATTGTCTACTTTAAATTCACGGATCATCGAACCCGAAGCCCCAGGCTCAGAAAAATTCGAAACATTTTTTACCAATAAAGAATAGTTTGTCATTAGTGAAGCAAACTCTGAGTCCGAATTTATAAACCTATCCTTAATAATATCAACCGATTGAATATTCCCAGCGGAATAATCAAAAGAACTCTGCTGTTCCTGATCTTCTTCAATACGACTTTGTTCCGAACCAAAATTGACCTTTGGTTGCAAACCAATCCAAAAGGATTTATTCACTGGAGCTGCAAAGTGTTTAATAAGATCTTTTCTGATTTTTTCCGCGCAATTTCCATCGTTGGGGCACTGATGATTCAAATAGCTCACAGGAACAAATACGAGGAGGTCTTCAAAGAATTTATTGTTTTTATCGTCTTGACTTTGCAGTTCAAAGATTTGGTAATCATTAAGGTTAAAGTTGAGTGCAAATGAAATTTTTCCAAAATCACTTTTACCTACTAAAATATGTCTAGCTGTGAAGTAAAAATTAAAATTTGAAATCCTCTCCGGATACAAAGCACCTAAAAAGGTTTTCTTATAACAGTTATCACTTGTTTGGAGCCCCTTTTCGGCACACAATGTGCTTTCCAAATAAATGGGGACTTGCTTAGAATCATCCAATTGAGTCGTCTCTAGCTGACTTAAGCTTTGTACAACAACCTTTTCAACAATTTCTTGGGTGAATAATGGGATTGTAGAATAAACTTTAATTTGGGTTCCATCAGAAGCCGTATATTCAATTGGTTCAAGCTGTTCTGGTGCCAAACCCGACGACCACCTAACACCAAGCAAATTGAATTCAATAAATCCAAAGGATGAAGATGCGACAAAAGTAATAATAAATATCAATATGGTTAACTTTTTTCTCATAAGTGTATTTTTTTGCAATTTACATGCCTAGAATCGACCTTTTAAAAGAATTTTAGCTCTGCTAACAACCTGTAATTACTTATGAATATAAATAGTTCTTATTTAACTAAAAATCCTTTTTAAAAATTCTTGAATAAAATGAATATTCAATTTCGATGAAAATCTAAATCTATGATTGATTTCAATAACTTAATTAAAATTGTTTATCTTTTGATACCTGAGTCAGTAATTGGTAAAAATAAAATCTATTCCAAGCAAGTTAGAAATTGTTCAAGTTTTGCTATTTACTTCTAACCCGAAATAAACTTTTGAAGCCCATTGAAAAAATACTTTTTAAAACCATAGCAAGTGCCGATTGATGGGGATCTGGTTTTTTTCCTTTTGCCAAATCATGAATTTGTTGCGTGTACCAAATAATTTCTAGTGGGAATACTTTATCTAAATTTTTAAAGCCTGTGGAAAGAGGAGTTACTTCTGATTTTGTCTTTTGACCATTCAACCAATCTTGAGAAAGACTTGGATTGAGCGTTAATGCCCGTGCAAGACCAATCACATCACAAGCTCCTGATTCTATCGCGCTCTCGGCAACCTCTAAAGTCCGAAATCCTCCCGTAAGCAGGAGAGGGGTTTTGACACTGGATCGAATTTTTTCGCAATAATCTAAAAAATAGGCTTCGCGCTTGATAGTACTCTCTTTTTGTTTATTTTTACTGACACCTGTCATTTCAGGCGCCTCATAGGTTCCTCCCGAAATTTCAATGAGATCGATTCCAGCTTCTGATAGTGTTTGAGCAACGATCATGGATTCCTCCTCTGTGAATCCTCCTTTTTGAAAATCGGAAGAATTTAATTTAATTCCGATAGGAAAGGTCGAACCTAACTCTGCTCTCATCCCCTTATAGAGCCGCAAAACAAATCGCATACGATTTTCTAAGCGACCTCCCCATTGATCCGTACGCTGATTGTGTCGAGGCGATAAAAACTGACTCACCAAATATCCATGAGCACCATGAATTTGCACACCTGTAAATCCAGCTTTTTGAGATACGGAGGCCGCATAAATAAATCGCTCTATGATTTCTTCGATTTCAACTTCGGTCAGTGCTCGTGGCGTATTAAAAACTTTTGATAAAGAAGAAGAAAAAGGGATGGCAGATGGAGCGACAGGTTCTTGAGTTAAAAATTTGGGAGTTTGCTTACCAGGATGATTCAGTTGAATCCATAAATGAGTATTATTTAGGGTTCCGGCCTTAGCCCACTTTCTTAGGGACTCAAGACCTTCTGCATTTTTTTCAATGACAACGTTTCGAGGTTCACCAAGATGTCTTGAGTCCACCATCACATTACCTGTAATCAGTAAACCAGTCCCTCCCATCGCCCAGGTTTTATAACAAGACTCAAAGCCAGAATCCAACGAATGATTTCGAGTCGCCATATTTTCACTCATGGCAGATTTGGCAATTCTATTTTTTAATGTAACCCCACAAGGCAGAAGAAGAGGTTGATTCAAAATATTTTTTGTCATGATCATCACTCCTTATCAATTGATTTTAAACAATTGATCATCTCCTTGACCGTGTTCATCAATTCCATTTTCACCAACACTCCAAACTTGGCGATGCAAAAAATCATATTGCAGCTCTTTCCCTGAAAATAAATCCTTAGGAATTTCTTGAATCAATTTGTGTTGATAGAGTTCGCTGACTGAAATAGGTAAGCGAGATCGTTTTTTTTGAAAATTTGAAATTGCTATAAGTGTTTTTAAACCTGAAACACGATTTAAATCCATACGCACTTGAGTTACATCCACTGTTGTCCACATTTGGGTCATTCGTTTTAAAAAAACAATTTCATAAAGACGGCCAATGGGATTAAAAACCTTTTTATAATCATTTTGAGCTAATTCTAAATTCTTTTTATTTAAAAGCTCAATGGGACGAATGATCTCTCTAAAGGGACCTTCCAGAGTTACCCCCACCAATGGGGATACTAAATCCCAACTGGCACCTAACTCTTTCTTAAGCATTAAAACTTTTTCACTAATTACTGGCTCTAACCAAGGTTTGATTAAAAAATAATTATTTTGGCGTAATTCCTTTAAGCAAGCAGACAGGTAATAACGAAAAGTCTGATGTGTTTGATCTATTAAAAAATTATTATTATTTGCTTTAAATAAATAATAAAGTTGTGTTTCCAGAGTTTCTTTTGAAATTCCTGATAGTCTCTCTAGCCATTGATGTAACTTGGATCTTGTTAAACTTGATGAATCCCAATTTCTAACTCCAAAATGATGTGCTAAGAATTCAGGGCTCAGATGATCTTTCTGGCTCAAAGGCGTTACATTGGAATTTTGTAAGTTTCCTATCGTTGAACCCTTTACAGGAAATTGCGACTCCAGGGCTAGCCACTCAGCTTGAAGCTCAGCCTCTAATCCTAAACTAATATCGGCAACCCACACTCCCTTATTTAACTGATCGCTCACTAGCTCAGCGTCAATGGTTAGCAATCCCTCTAATTCATCAAGAAGCAGACTCCGAACACTCGCGGCCAAACGGCGAGAAAGTTGACTTGGTTGTTGAATTAAATTATCTTTCATTTCTCTCAAAGACTCTAATGACTTTATCATCGCCATTTTGTCATTTTTTGTGATAAACCATCTTAATTGAATAATTTTTAATTTTAAAATTGCGAGGGCATCAGCAAGCTCATTGAGATCTTGCCCATTTTCATAATAACAACGAAAATTTTGTAAACTCGTTTTATTAATATCTAATAATTTGAAAATTTCGGTTTCCTTTTCTTTTGTTAAAGGCACGCTGCTTACATGAAATATTTGAAATTGATTTTGAATCTCTGTTGACATACTTAACGGTGGACAAGGTTCTTTAGCCCATAAAAAAGATTCAGAAATCAATAAAAATAATAAAAAGGAGACCACCATAAATTTCATTGAGAAACTCCACTCTCGTTGTCAATTAACAACGACTAAAATCTCGAGTCTATTTTAACAAGTTTTCGCCGATTCACTTTTCTTTTTTCCATTGACATCTACTTATGTTCAAATAAATCTTATTCATTGACAAGGATATATTGTACTTAAGTTGACTCAAAGCTTTACCAAGATTGTCACGGCAAGAGTAATATCACGCCAGCCACTTAAGTTTTGGAGGTAATATCTGGCAAAAAAAGTAGGACGATGGATTTTTGCCTTTTTATCTATCCTCATAGTTCTAATTATGGGCTTTTCTCTTTTTCTTTACTACAAAGGATCTTATTTTGCCCTCAATAAAATAAAGGAAGTAGCATTAAATCAATTTAACACAGAACTCAATTTCTCTGATGCTGGTTTTGTAAACAATCAATATTTTTACATTAAAGATTTACACATCAAGCATCCTCAATTTACATTTGATATCAAAAAAATTAAATTACTGTTCAAAATCTACTGGGAAAGCAAACTGCTTGAAGTTCAGGAAGTGAGCATTGAAAATACTGTTGGAGTTGGAAATTTTGAAATTAAAAATGAGACAAATAGTTTATCTAGCAACAAAAACGAACCTCCCCTTTGGGTCAAGTGGCTCAAAGATCCTCCTGATTTTTTACAGATCCATAAAATAAAAATCGATAATCTCACCTCAACCTTCACCTTGAAGGAACAATCCAACATTACTCAAAAGAATTTGAAAACCTTTATTTTAAAAAATGCCGATTTAATACTTGAACCACAGCTCAATAAAAATAATTTAAATTTGACACTTTGGTTTCATGCAAATCCCGAATCCAGTTACCAAAATAAATCAAAGTTTGAGCAGCAAGATATTATTCTAAATAATTTAGAACTTAAGTTGACTCAAACACTCCATGTTGACGATAAAGACTTATGGAAATTAACATTTTCCCCCTTTGAACTTAAAATTCAAATCAAATCCGCGCAAATTCACCAAACATCACACAATATTTTCTCAGATCTCGCTGAAGTGACACTCTTCCTCAATACCAACTATACGTTTAAAACTTTTAATGAGCTTAATTTTCTTAAGCCGAATGACTTGGACTGGAAACTTTCAAGTCATATCAAGCAAATAAAAAGTTCCAACTTAACAAAAACTACAAATAATAAATATAATTTATTTAATATGATTCCTCATTTAGGAACAAACTTTAAACTCGATTCAGAGGGCATTCTCAAGATGGCACCTCCCACAGATCAACGATTTCAACTTCCTTGGTCCTGGCAATTCAAACTCATATCTCAGCTTGGACCTTTGCAGTGGAATGAAACTAAAACCCAAATTAATCTTTCAACGGCATGGGATGAAAACAAAGGAACTATCACATTAAAAAGTAGTAACAACTCTCCTCTCAATGTTTCCGTAAAAACAATATTACATAAAAATCAAATTCAATTAAAAGGCCAACTAGAAACAGTTCTATCACCCCTACTCACAAAATCTCTCATCGACAAAAAAATTAGTGGCAAAATCTCACTCCCCATAGAACTCATACTGATGCCTACTAAAAATCCATTCCTCAAAGAAGTTTTACTGGACACCAGTATTAATTTAAAAAGTTTTTCAATGGAAACGGAAAATGTTTCCGTAAAAAATATGAATGGTGAAATCCCAATTCACGAGGAAATTTTTCTAGATCTTTCACAATTGAACCCATCAAAGATGACTCCTCCTCCCATAGAAAACAACCACTTTAATCTCTCAGCACTTTCATTTAAATATATTTTTCAACAAAATCCTTTTGAAAAATCTGATTACGACCGACTCGCCCCACTTTTTAATAGTACAAATCCCCTCAAAATAGAATCCATCCTCTGGAAGGGGCAAAAATATGGCCCCCTTAACGGAGTCATTGAACTCAATCAAAACTATTTATCAATCCATCAATTTTCTATTGAATTTCTCCAAGGCTCAGCATCGGGAGAATTCTTTTTGGATTTAAATCCAAGTCAACGTCGACTCGGGTTTTTAGGTCGATTTATAGATATTGATTTAAAATCACTTCTTCCTACGTCAGCAAACTTAGCTTCAACAATGAAGCCCCTCAAGGATGCGGCCCCCTCAAACCGCTCGATTTCAGCGCGTACAGGTTTAGAGCTTTTCATCGATCGCCAGACCTTGGAAGGCCGCATGGACTTCAACCGACTGAATAAATATCAACTCCTTATTCTTTTAAATGGGATTGACCCGAATTTTAAAAATAATCAATTCAATAAAATACGATCTTTACTAGAATATGGTTACCCAAGCCAGGTGAACTTATCCTTTCATGACGGCGTTGCTGATTTAAAAATAGATCTTGAATCCATGGGACTAAAAACACATTTTGATATTCCAGCAATTTCAATTCAAAGCTTTATCAATCCAATGATTCCAATAACTTTTAAAAAGGATTCAAATGAAAATTCAATCGGTAACACAAAATAAACAGCTTCTTAAATTAAATTCTTATCTCTTATCTATAGCTCTTATCATGGTTAGCGCATGCTCTCCAAAAATTTACATTATCGACCGCCAAACAGTTCTCTACGAATCTGCCGCAGGCGAATGGCCAGAATTTGAAAAATCACTCTTGCCTCGTCTAAAAAAGAAGAGTCCCATCCCCTACTCCCAAGTTTCCGCCTCTGAAAATGAAAAGAACAATCGCCTCTTTAGAATTATTGATGGAGAACTAACTAATCCTTCTGGAGAGAAACTCCAATGAAGAAACTGGTTAGACATTTATTAGCACTTAACCTTTTTATTTTTTTAAATATTTTTTGTTTTAAATCACAAGTTGTAGCGGCAGCTCCCTTTGATTATCCAAAACTCAATGAGCTAAAAAAAATAACTCTGGGCCCTGATGATCAACTCGAAGAGAGCTATTTTGCCAAGAATCACTGGCTTCTCTTCACTAAAAAAGCTAATTTAGTTTCACATTTAAATATACAAGATTTAAATACGGGAACACTCAAAGAACTGACATCTAATGACGCTGATTCCTATCAAGGTAAGTTCAACGCCGATGGGAAAGTTGTATTTGTTTCATTTAAATATCACTCTAAAGGCGATATTTGCTTCACTCCAAACATCCCTAATCTTTCAGCTCTCCCCTTAAAACAAACCGAAATTGAATGTGTAGAACGCAACTCTCAAAAAAAAGAAACGGAGAGATCTCAACCCTTTTGGTTTAATACAAATGAAATTGGCTTTACAGAAAAATCTGGCCCCCAGGAACAACAACTTGTTCGATACCAAATTCAAAATCGTATTTTGACAATTCTTACTTCTGAACCTGAAATTTTAGCACCATCGGCTCATTATAATGGCTCCTATATTGTTTACAATCAAATAACCAATAACCATTCACAGATGGTTTTATGGGACTATAAAATAAACAAAAAATATTTAATACCACTCTCCCTCCCTGGCTCCACAGGGGTTGCAGCCATCGATGAAGAGGCCAACTATCTTTATTTTACTCAATATATGGGTGACTCCAATAATGATTCCCTCATTGATGGCAACGACAACTCGGTCGTCTGGAGAGTGAGTTTAAGTCCTATCCTTTCCACAAAGAATCCTCCCCTCACGGAATTACCTTTAGAGCAATTAACCCCCATGGACTACAATTGCAGCTTTCCAAATCCTACCAAAGAAATGCTGTATTTAACCTGTGCCTTTGAAGGCTCGCTGGATATTTATTCCCTTCCTTTAGAAGGCTTTGTCCCTAAGAAGTGGTCGCTCAAAACGATTGAAAGTGCCGTCCAGACTTCTCGCTCTTATCAAGATCGTATTTTATTAATTAATACTTTAAAATCCAGGTCTGAAAACTCAAAAGAGATCGAGCTCATGAACAAAAGATTATTCTTTCTTCATCTCCAAGCAGAGGAATTCTCTGCCGCCAATAATTATGTTACATCATTTTCTAAAGCAGAAAGGGAACTCTGGGAGATTTTTATTAAAGGCCGAAGGCTTAAAAAGATTTCAAAGCTCAGCAAAAAATCATTTATCATTAAAAATGCTATTGAAATGGAAATATCACAAATCAATAAAATTAATTTAAAAGAGAATTCTAAAGAACAAACCCTTAAGGATCTTATTTTACTCCACTTAAAAGCTTATCAAGGCACTCTGAATCAAAATTCTTCTGCTTTATTCAATATTGAAAATAAAATAAATTTAAAATCTCCTCCAGTATATTATTGGCTTTTGTACCAATTATATGAAGACCTCTATCCCAAAGACTTAAGCACAATTATAAAATGGAATACTCTCTATTCAAAAATGCTTCAAGAAAACTCCCTCTCATTAGAGTCAAAACTTTTTTACACGAACGAGTATTTCCTTCACTTAGAAAACATTCTTTTAAACACAACAAATGATTCAATCCTCCAGCGCATTAAATTTTTATCACAGTTTCTCAATTCCCATAAACTCTTGCCGGAGCAAACTGATCTCTTCCATGCTGAAATTTCCAGTTTAGAATTGATTTTAAAAACAACACCTTCTGATAAACTTCAAAACCTCAAAAAAATTGATCAACTCCTTTTAAAATATAAAAATTTGAGTCGACAAAGTAATGTCTCCATTAATGAAATAAATAATTATTATTTTATCAGAAAAACCATAAATACGAGAACAATTCTTAATTTTTTAAACGCTCAGCAATTGCGTGAAATGGGAATTATGTCATCGAATTGGCTGCGAGATACACAAAGCTCGCACACGGAATACGCTTATGCTAGAGATGTTGTCATTGCGGCGGCTCGTGAGCAAGCCTATGGATACTGGTCTCAAAAAAATCCAAGACTTGCCTCTGATTACTTCTTTCAATCGTTAAGTTTGACTGATGATTTAGAATCTTATTCTGGATATGTAGAAACCATGAAAGACATCGGTCAATCGAAAGCCATGGAAGAGCGCCTTCTCTATTTGCAACGTCATGAAGTTATGCGAGACGGTGTTCCTTTTGTTAAAGCCCTACTTGCTTTTGAAGAAGCTAAGAATAACTCAGCTCCTAACAAGTATTTTGATCAAGCCCTTGATGAACTTAAAAATCTTCGGAGTGATCTTGTTGATCCTATGCCTTTACTCTTAACTGGTTTTATTTATTTAGAAAAATTTCTCCTTACCAAAAAGGGATTAGAAATGGATCGTGATCTTTGGCAAAAATCACACAATTCTTTAATCCTAGCCTATGACCTTTCTCAGGGGCAGAGACGCATTCGTGCCGCAGCTCTCACTCAACTAGCACTACTTCACTTATGGGGTCAAAGTTATGGCCCAAGTGTTCACTTTTGGGAAT
Source organism: uncultured Pseudobdellovibrionaceae bacterium (assembly GCA_964612425.1). Lineage (GTDB taxonomy): Bacteria > Bdellovibrionota > Bdellovibrionia > Bdellovibrionales > Bdellovibrionaceae > CAUJGP01. The sequence goes on along the minus strand of CAZTDX010000069.1, from coordinate 6,073 downwards.
TAAGAAAAAAGCTCGGCTTTGATGTGCCCAATATGAATCTAGATCGACAAGCCTTTACGTGGTATTACAGTCAGTCACTGTTTTTAAATTCTGAGCCAATCAAGGCCGCCAATGAAATCCTCTCTCTTCCTTCCGAGTTTCTTTCTCCAGAATTTTTTGAAAGAGTCGCCTTATATTTTTCCATGGGAGGAAATTATACAGAATCTCAAAAGTACTATGACAAAATAACTTCATTATATGGAAAAAACTTTGAAAGTTTAACTGAACCTTCTAAAAGTAAGATAAGGTTAGGATGTGCCTATAACCTGTTTAAATTAAACAAGCGTGCTGAAGCAAAATCTCTTTTTCAACTTCTACTTAATAATAACTCCCGTTCTCAAATATCAAAGGAAGCTGAGGACTCAGTACTCTCAGATCCAAAATTAACAGAAACTTTAATTCTTGGTTTTTTAGTACAATTAGAATCCGATTCTCAATTAAAGATTCAATACCTACAAAAAAGGCTATCACTTCTTAAAGAGGATCTCCCCTCACTGATTCAAACTAAAATTCAATTGATTGAAGAACTCTCTCTGATTCAACCCCACAAAGCTCAGGAGCTGGTGCTGGAATCTCTTCAAGATCTTACCCAATTTGAAAAAGATAATGGACCATTAGGGCAAACAATCTTTTATACACTTAAAAACTATATGGCTCACGTTTTACTTTTTCCGGCCCTTTACCAAAAAGAATCCCATCAGAATTTAAAAACTCTGATCCAAAAGTCTCTTTACTCTTTAAGAGATCAGGAGCCTCAGTCTCCGCCTTCCATTTTAATCGAGCAATGGAAGTTAGAATATTTATGGAATTTGTTTCAAGAACGGATTTTAAATACACAAGCTCACAAAGAATGGCGAACGGTACTCAATCAATCCTCGCTGGTTAAAAAAATACAAGAACAAGATTCAAAGTTATTTCAAGAGCAGGAAGCTGTTTTAAATTCCTTTTAATTTTAATTGTTCTGAGCTCCGGCATTAATCCAACCAACGAGCGCTTTTTTTTCATCATCGCCCACCGAAGCAGCATGACCACTGGGAGGATAAGGGTCACAACCAGATTGCACAAAGTTGATATGATAATAGTCATTAAATAATGTCGCCAATAAATAAGAAGCATTTGGTAGCCCAGCCTGCACTAAATAAACATTATTGCATTGCCCACCAAGGTTGGCAGAATTGCCATGAACTAAGCCGCTAACCAACGTCGAATACGCTGAACTGACCGTGCTAAAATCAATTTGCGCCCCTGAATTAAAGCCACTCCCTCCAGGAGAATGACAGCCCACACAGTTTTTACTGAGAATATTGGTGTAAATAGAAGAAAATTGAGGTTGGATATCTGTATTTAAACTCTCTTTATTTGAACCGCAATTGTTGATAAAAACGATCACGATTAAACCAAGAGCCCCTCTGAGTAAATTTTTCATTTGAAACCTCAACAATCTTTCGTATCCAATTAAAAGTTGATTGATCAAAAACCATTCTGACCAATCACCAATTTGAGTCAATCACAAAGCGAATCAAGAGTCGACTTGATAAATTCAGCGATCTCCTTTTCTTATATAATCTTTTTGTAAAGCATGTGGATACTGGGATCGTCCATTGATTTTGTAGATCGACTAAATAATTCCAAGCTTTTTTATTGAACGCAATTATATCCATAGATATGCCCCTGCTCTGAAAAGTGGTGTTTATCCCAATGCCCAAACAATGTCTCACCTGATACAAACATCGCAATGACCGCACTCTTGCGGGTTGCTGGCGCCAAAGTACTCATAAATCAATTGCATTCGACATTTTTCGTCTTGCTTAGCCCACCTGAGCATGGTGAGCAATTTCTCATTCTGAGATTTAAAGTGAGCTTGGTGATATTGATTTGAAAAAAACTGTTCATCCCATGCATCTAGTGCCACAAAATAATCACCCTTCTTCTCTAAACTCCCTGCACGCTCTAATTGGTTAATGGAAGTTTCTACACGAAAATCGCGCGAGTTATAAAAATTTAATTCCTTTCGTAAAAAATCGTTTCCTCCAGAGCGATACTCATCAAAGCGATCGCGAATGAGCTGATGAACCTTTTTGACAAACGAAGGCTCTGGGCATGACCACTTGATAAAATCCATGGCAATGGTCGTATCTTCTTCATCAAATAATAAATGACCTTCAGCGGGCATTCCATCCCGTCCCGCGCGCCCAACCTCCTGATAGTAAGCTTCAAGGGAGGTCGGCATTTCTCCATGAATAACGGCCCGAATATCAGACTTATCGATTCCAAGCCCAAATGCAGGCGTTGCAAATAAAGTAAATCCACTCGAGCTTGAATCACCCGAAGTGAATTGACTTTCAAAAAAAATCTGCTGAGCTCTTTTTCGATCCTGAGGCGCCATTTGTCCGTGGTATTTTTCTGCCTTAAACCCTTCTGATCGAAAGGCAGAAAGAGCTTTTTCTAAAGTTCCAATTAAACTCCAATAAATAACAATAGGGCCTTTAATTTTTTGACGAAGCGAAATAATTTTTTCAATTTTATTTTCTAAGCTAAATAAATCATGAACATTTAATGCTAGCTCAGGGCGCTCCAAGCCTCCCCAAAAAGTTTTTGAATTTGGCATTCTTAATTGTTTTAAAATATCCTCTTGCACCCGAGCCGTCGCCGTGGCTGTCAAGGCAACGGTTGGAGGATTTCCTAATTTTTCACGAATCACTCCGATTTTTGAATAATCAGGTCGAAAATCATGACCCCACAGACTAATACAGTGAGCCTCATCTATAGCGAGTAACGATACTTTTCCTGATGCTGAATGAGATTGGGTCGTGGCACTGAAAAGAATATCGGTAAATTCTTCTTTTCGAAAACGCTCCGGTGTGACGTAGAGAAGGTGAATGGAGCCCTCTTCTGAAAGTTTTTTTAAAACCTGATCTCTCTCTTGCTTACTCATGCCTGAGTGTATAGCACTTGCTTTAAGACCTTTTTTCCGAGCTTGCATGACTTGGTCTTCCATGAGCGCAATAAGTGGTGAAATAACAAGCACAAGTCCACATCCCTGGTCTTGAAAATAGGCCGCTGGCAGCTGATAACATAAACTTTTTCCCGAACCCGTGGGCATAATAACAAGGGAGTCTTCGCCTTGAAGAAGGCGCTGAATAATAGTTCCCTGCTCGCCTCTAAAACTTTCAAAACCAAAATATTTTTTTAGTAGAACCGAAAGGAACCTCTGATCTGGTGCTGTATTGTGCATGGACATACTGTTTCCCCTATTAACTGGAACTTCAAATCAGTGAAAATTCCTTGTTGTACTTTTTAAACCTTCATGTTACCCGAATAAGTTCATACTTTTTTTAAAAGTTATTTTATATATTGATTTAACTATATTAATTAAGAAGCTAAGAGTTTTCAAATAGCTTCTCAGAGATAAAGGTTCAAGAAAGGAATTTGTCCAAATGGCGAGTGTGAAATGGGATATTAAAAACGTCCGAAACATCGGGATTTCAGCGCATATTGACTCCGGTAAAACGACTCTTTCAGAGAGAATTTTATACTACGGAGGCCGAATTCATGCCATCCACGAAGTTAAAGGAAAAGACGGTGTGGGCGCGACCATGGACTCCATGGACTTAGAAAGAGAAAAGGGTATCACGATCCAGTCAGCAGCCACTCAGGTGCAATGGAACAACCACATTATTAATCTTATCGACACCCCCGGACACGTGGACTTTACCATCGAAGTGGAACGTTCACTTCGAGTTCTTGACGGCGCCATTCTAGTTCTTTGCGGCGTTGCAGGCGTTCAATCTCAGTCCATTACTGTTGACCGCCAGATGAAGCGATACAGCGTTCCTCGTCTTGCTTTTATTAATAAATTGGATCGCCAAGGTGCCAATCCATTTAGAGTTAAAGATGCTCTTATCGATAAATTAAAATTAAATGCTGTGATGGCACAAATTCCAATTGGCCTAGAAGACGCCCATAAAGGTTGCGTTGATTTGATTCAAATGAAGGCTTATTATTTTGATGGAGAAAACGGAGAAAATATCCGTGAAGAAGAAATTCCTGCCGACATGCTAGAACAAGCAAAAGAGTATCGCGGCTATCTCATCGAAAAATGCGCTGACGTGGATGAAGTCGTTGGTGAAAAGTTTTTAATGGATGAAATGCCTACTAATGATGAAATCCATGCTGCTATTCGTAAGGGTGTTTTGAGTTTAAAATTATGTCCTGTATTCTGCGGTTCTGCCTTCAAAAATAAAGGGGTTCAGCTTTTACTTAACGCAGTTCTTCGTTATTTGCCTACACCTGCTGAAAAGAAAGAAACCGCTCTTGATTTGGATAAAAACGAAGAGCGTATTGAGCTTACTCCAGATGATAATAAAAATCTTGTGGCATTAGCGTTCAAACTACAAGAAACACAATTTGGTCAGCTCACTTACATGAGAATTTATCAAGGGAAAATGAGCAAGGGCGACTTTATAGTAAACACTACAAACGGAAAATCCGTGAAAATTCCACGGCTTGTTCGTATGCACTCCGACAAGATGGAAGATATTGAAACCTCTTATGCGGGCGATATCGTTGCCGTTTTTGGTATTGATTGCGCGTCCGGTGATACGTTCACAATGAATAACTTCAATGTGGCTATGCAATCGATGCACGTGCCCGATGCGGTTATTTCTCTTGCCGTATCACCAAAGGATAAAAGTGGTGCCAATAACTTCTCTAAAGCCCTTCAAAAATTCCGCAAAGAAGACCCTACCTTCCGCGTTCATCGTGACGAGGAATCTGCGGAGACTATTATTTCCGGAATGGGTGAGCTTCACTTAGAAGTTTACATTGAGCGTATGAAGCGGGAATTCAACTGTGAAGTGATCGCCGGTGCTCCTCAAGTGGCTTATCGTGAAACTATTGCTCAAGAGGCTGATTACGATTATACTCACAAAAAGCAAACGGGTGGTTCGGGTCAATTCGCCAAAGTTGTTGGTAAAGTTGAACCTCTTCCTCAAGATGCTCCTAATACGTTTGAATTTGAAAATCGCGTCGTTGGAGGTCGTATTCCTCGTGAATTTATCCCGGCTGTTGAAGAAGGCTTTAGAGAACAGTGCGTGAAGGGACCATTGATTGGATTCCCGATCGTGGGTATTAAAGTGTACTTGGATGATGGTTCATACCATGATGTGGATTCATCGTACATGGCCTTTAAGATTTGCGCGATGGCTGCTATGAGACAAGCCTATGAGCGTGCAAAACCTTCTGTTCTTGAGCCTTTAATGAAGCTTGAGACTTCCGTTCCTGAAGAATACCAAGGTCCTGCAACTGGTCAAATTAACCAGCGCCGTGGTATCATTCTTGGTACTGATTCTAACGAAGGCTATTCCATTATTACAGCTGAAGTTCCGTTGAGTGAGATGTTTGGTTACTCGACAGATCTTCGTTCTGCCACTAAAGGCAAAGGCGAATTTTCTATGGAATTTTCACGCTACTCTGTGGCTCCACGAAACGTCCAAGAAGAACTTGCTAAGAAGTATCAAGAAAAGCGAGCTAAAGAAAACGCTTAAAGTTCACTTTTAAAAGTGATTATTTTGTTTCACATTCAAAACCTCGAGAAGTACTCTTCTCGAGGTTTTTTTTACTTCTATTAGGCACTCACTTCATCATCTTAGCTCGATCAAAATTAGAAAATATAGACGCCCCCACTTCATACCGTGAACTTATGACCTATATTCACTACGGACGAAATTTGGCGGACACTCCGGACGGACACTTTAATTAAAAACAACTTATATTTCTAATGAGGCTGGCACGGTCCTTTGCATGATGAAAAGCTAAACGAGCTTGAGTGTTGGTGAAAGGTAATGCTCAAAGAAGAAAACCCCCATTTTTAAAAATGAAGGTTCCTATGAAAAACACTAACCCACTAATTAGTGTTCGACATTGGATAACATTGACTCAAGGGATCTTAAGTCTAATTTTATTAGCTTTAAAGGTTTACGTGTTGCCCGACAAATAGTGTTACCCAAGCCCCAGACCACAATTATGAGTTTAG
>CAZTDX010000068.1:0-17660 GCA_964612425.1 uncultured Pseudobdellovibrionaceae bacterium | reverse complement strand
TAAACTCATAATTGTGGTCTGGGGCTTGGGTAACACTATTTGTCGGGCAACACGTTGTAAGTTTGGAAGTTAAAATCTGATCCTTTGACTTATTGGAAATTTTTATGGGTTGCCGATAAGAGGACTATGAAAACAGATCCCTTATTGGAAATATTCTATAAGCACCTCAACAAATCAAACGCTCCCACAGATCATCGAATAGATCATCGGGATGAGTTCATCCATAACGTGGTGGCTGATTATATTTTCTACCTTATGAATATTGGTCATATTCCAGAGTGTCTTTGTGATTCTCTCGAAATTGATCTCAAAGAAGAAGTGCTCGAACTCTACCATAAAATCATTGCAACTCCCCAGAAAAAGAAAATTAAGAAACAAAGCGAGCCATTGATCGAGCTGCCACCTTCAAAGCCCCGACGGTTTAATTAATTGACACGAGTACATCGGACCAAAGCCGCAATGATCAGGCAAATAAATATGACCATATTTTGTTTCTTCTGCCAGATCCTGACGAAGCCTTAATGGAGATAAACTCACATTCTTTTTTTTATCGATAAATCGTTCAATCACACCATCATTTTCCAGAGGAGATATAGAACACGTTGAATAAACTAATCGTCCTCCGGGCTTTAAGGCCATCCAAGCCGAACAGAGGAGTGCATACTGTTTTTGCGCTAATCCCTTTGTACGATTCAGCTTCCAATTTTTAAGTTCCTTTGGATTTTCTAGTAAATGCTTTTCTCCCGAACAGGGAGTATCGAGCAGAATGGCATCGAATTCATTTTGCACCTCAAGCCCAAAACGAGTGCCATCTTTGCCTCGAACCCAAACTTGATTTCGTGAAGGAAAGGGAATGTACTGCTGAACCACTTTTTTAAGACGTTCGCGCCTATCAGCACTCAATTCATTAAGGATTAATTGGCTATTTTCAGAAGAAGTCCGAAACAGAGCCTGAGCCAGAATCAAACTTTTCCCGCCAGGCGCTGCGCACAGATCAAGGACTTTCTCCCCTGGTTGAACATTTAAATTTTCGGCCACTAAAACACTGGCAGGATCCAGAACATAATACGAGAGCAATTGCTGGGGATCGCGAGGAATCTCATCGGAAGCCGTATTCCAAGTACAATACGGTAACCATGGAATAAATTCTAAATTCGAGAGTGCTTCATTAGTGCTTGAAAAGGTATTGTATCTGCGAACTTGTTTTTCATTAATTTCATTGTGACTAAGGAGCGCTGATTTTAATTTCTGCCATCGAACACCATAAAGGGATTCATAGTATTCATCAAAATTAAGTTGTAAATTTTTCATCCACCCTCTATGAATACCTCTATCGTAAAGGTAATAAAATTTATTTTGGAGAATTCATGTCTGATTCCTTAAAAGCATCTACCCCAGTTCGTCAATTTTTAAAAGACTATCAAGCTCCTTTATTTCAAATTCATTCAACTCACCTCACGTTTGACATTCACGAGGACCACACCACCGTCACTAATGAAATGAGTCTTTCTAGACAAAAAAAAGACTCTATCAATTCCTCACCAACTTCCACTTCTCATTTGGAGCCCCTCATTTTAACGGGCCCACAATCTGGTTGCGCGGGCCTTTGGATTCGCCCCTCACGTCCATCGGGTCCATCTGATAATCCAGCAGAATACACTCCCGTACCTACTCATCAGTACACTGTGGAAAAAGAAACTCTGACATTAAAAACAGAATTACAAGATTTTGAACTTAAAATAATCACTCAACTTAAACCTCAAGAAAACACAGAGCTATTAGGTCTCTATCAGACTGGAACAGGACTTTGCACGCAATGTGAACCTGAAGGTTTTCGCAATATCACTTTTTTTCTCGATCGCCCGGATGTTATGACTCGTTATAAAACTACGATCATTGCGGATAAAAAGAAATTTCCCATTCTTCTTTCTAACGGAAATCGAATCAAACAAGAGATAATCGAAAATGGTCGTCACCAAGTGGTTTGGGAAGATCCCTTTCCAAAGCCTAGTTATTTATTTGCCTTAGTAGCCGGTAATTACGGAGTGATTAAAGATCAGTTTGTGACCATGAGCGGTCGAACCGTCGATTTAGAAATTTACTCTGAACATGGAAATGAATTTCAGTGCCATCACGCTATGGCGGCACTTAAACGTTCCATGAAATGGGACGAAGACGTTTATCAGCGGGAGTACGATCTCAATCAATTTCTCATTCTCGCTGTGGATGATTTTAATGGCGGGGCCATGGAAAACAAAGGCCTCAATATTTTTAATAGCCGTATGATTTTTGCAGACAACACAACCGCCACAGACGATGAGTTCACACACGTTGAGGCGGTCATTGCGCACGAGTACTTTCATAATTGGACCGGAAACCGCATTACCCTCCGAGATTGGTTTCAATTGAGTCTTAAAGAGGGTCTCACTGTTTTTCGTGAACAACATTATATGAGCGATCTGACTTCGGCCTCTGTAAAACGCATTGATGAAGTTGAGTTTTTAAGAGCTAAACAGTTCCCCGAAGATGCAGGCCCTAACGCGCATCCCGTTCGCCCCGAATCTTGCCTCTCTGTCGATAATTTTTATACGACCACAGTTTATGAAAAAGGTGCGGAAGTCATTCGAGTTTTGAAACATCTTATTGGCCCCGAACAATTTAAAAAGGGGATGGATTATTATTTCAATACTTATGATGGCAAAGCCATCACCATTGAAGATTTTTTAAAGGCCTTTGAACATACAACAGGAAAAGATTTATCTCAATTTAAGCGTTGGTATTCTACGGCAGGTACACCTAAAGTAAGTATTAAAGAGTCTTACGACAACACTAAGAAAACCTATCAATTGACGTTTCATCAAGAGACGGAAGTTCCCTTTGTTATCCCAATGAAAATGAGCCTCTTTTCGCCTACAACAAAAAAGTCGATTCCACTCAAAGCCAATGTGTCTAACAATGCCGCTCTCAATGAAATCACTTTAGAACTTAATGAGAAAACCACGACATGGACTTTAGAAAACTGCCAGGAGCGCCCAGTCCCTTCGCTTTTTCGAACTATGACCGCCCCTGTAAATTTAAATTGGTCGATGCCTTCAGAGCAACTTGAATTTTTAGCCGTGAATGATACCGATGGTTTTAATCAATGGGAAAGTCTTCAAAAGTTATCACTCAGTGAAATTATTAATTGCTATCAAAGCTTGGAAAATAAGAGAGAGTTTTCATTAAACAATAATTATGTAACATTGTATAAAAAGATTTTAACCTCTTCTCTAGAAAACCCTATCCTCTCATCGCGCCTCTTGCAGCTCCCGAGTTATGAATATGCTGTCCAAAATCTTCCTCTAGGTTTTAATCCAGTTCTGCTTGCTGATGCCTTTGATCAAATTCAATCGACACTCTCAGCCACTTTGCATGAAGACCTCTGGCAAATAGAGAAAAAAGTCACTGAACTTGATCAACCATCTCAGTACGACTTTAAATCCATGGGATTTCGCAAACTCCGTAACACCGTTTGGAGTTTGCTGGGAGCAAGGGCCATTAACATCCCACAACTTTCTTCAAAATTTAGCTTTCAAAAAACAATGAATGATCAATCGGGAATCTTATCCGCGCTCAATGCTATTCCTAGTAATGAACGAACTCAACTCATGAAACAGTTCTCAGAACATTGGAGTTCTAGCGCTTTGATCATCAACAAATGGCTTTCGTGGGAAGCCACACTCAATCACTCACAAACCCTACAGCGCGTACAAGATTTAAGTCAAAGTGAGTTTTTTAAAGCCACCAATCCTAATAAAGTTCGATCTCTCTATGGAAGCTTTACTCGCTATTGCCCTCGCGCGTTCCACCGCGATGATGGTGCAGGCTATCAGTTCATGGCGGAAAAAATACTCGAGGTCGATGCAGTGAATCCAGCTACAGCTGCTCGACTCTCACAAGGGCTAGAGGATTGGTATCGCTTAGAACCAAAACGTAAATCCCTTATTCATAGCGCCTTAGAATCGCTCGTGCAGAATCCCAAGCTCTCTAAAAATAGCTATGAGATTTTGAAACGATCCCTAGATTTTAAAATATGAGAGTTTAATTTGTTCTCGGATGGAGATTTTGAGAAAATCTTTTTGTATTTAATTCATTGTTTTCATATAAAAGAATCTTTTTTTACATTAATTCTCCCCTCCACTATTGGGGTTATGTTAGGAATCCAAGCTCTATGAAAACAATTAAAATAAAAGAAGACACCACTATGACCCATCAATTTGAATCCATGAATCTCGCGCCTGCATTACTTAAAGCTATTAAGAAAATGAATATTTCCAAACCTACTGAAGTGCAGTCTGAAACCATTCCTGTGGCTCTAAAAGGCTCTGATCTGATCGGAATTGCCCAAACTGGCAGTGGTAAAACTCTAGCGTTTGCACTCCCTGTACTGACGCTCTTAGAGCAAAAGCCAGAGGAACGAGCCCTCATCCTTGCCCCAAGTAGAGAAATGGCCCAACAAATTTTTAAAGTGATTTCTGAGCTTTGCGTGGACCTGGCTATAAGCCCCGCTTTAATCATTGGGGGTGTGCCTAGCGCTAAACAAATAAGTGATTTGAAACAAAACCCAAAAATTCTCATTGCAACACCTGGCCGACTCAATGACCACTTACTTAAAAATAAACTTCTCCTTAAAAATGTAAGCTACATCGTCATTGATGAGGCCGATCGCATGCTTGATATGGGTTTTGCACCACAATTACAAAATATTAAAAGCACTCTTCGTGGCACCCAACAGACCCTCATGTTTTCAGCAACCTTTAGTTCTGCTGTAGAAAAAATCGCTGAACTGTTCATGAAAAATCCCCAAATGATTCGTGCTCAGCAATCAGAAGAACCGGTCACCGAACTTCGTCAGACTATTTTATTTACCGATAAATCAATGAAAAACGATCGTCTCCTCGATGAACTGAATGCCACTCAGGGCGGAGTGATTGTTTTTTGCGGTAACCAAGGAAGTTGTGAGCGAATGAATCAGTATTTAAAAGAATACGGTTACTCGGTTGATAAACTTCATGGAGGCGTCACCCAAGGTCAACGAAATCGCGTTATTCGTCAACTCCGAGAGGGTACGTTACGAATTGTGGTCGCGACGGATCTCCTCGCTCGTGGTATTGATATTCCCCACGTAGATCATATCATTAATTTTGATTTACCCTTTCAAGCAGAAGATTTTCTGCATCGTATAGGTCGAACCGCGCGTGCGGGCCGTAAAGGAAATGCCATCACGTTTATCACACCAGCAGATAAGCGCATGTATGATAAAATTAAACCCTATCTCGTTGGAGCAAAAGAAGTTAAACTAGACACTGAGTTTGATTTTAAATCAGAAAACTCTCGTTTTCACAAGAGACCATTAAATACCAAAAAGTTTCAAAAATCAGATAAAAAAACTACTTTTGACGGTTCTAAAAAATTCTCTGCAAAACCACATTCTAAAACCATCAACGCCACACCAAATTTTGATTCACCAAAATCTCTCACAACAAAAAACCGAAATGATAAATACAAAGATGTACCACGTTCCGGCAAAGGAAAACCTAGTGTTTGGAAGTCGAATAATAAGCCCTAAAATAACTGAATTTTTCAAACCTTACAGATTGGCGCATCCGGTGATGGCTGGCAAGTCTCGCGCTGTATCTACGCAACGAGATTTAATTTGTATTCCTTTTTTGTTTATATACGGTTTTTCTTTAGGGCATCGAAGTCGGGTATGAAAATGATCATAATGCCCAGACTCTGGAACTAAACGTCGTAATGTTTCTTGTGCAATGGTTAGTGTATTACTTTTTACTGACGAGGCACTCAAATCACCCGACTTATAAGCTTCTTCACACATCGCTTTTTTCACTCTAGGGTGAACAAAGATCATAAATATTTTATCATTATAATATTTCATGATCGACTTAAAAAAATTCCATTGCAAGGTGCGATCAAAATTTGGGTCCAATCCACCTTTTGTCAGAGTGGTTCGACCATAATAATTTTCGCGAAGATTTTTAAAGAAAAAACCCACATCCATATCTAAACCGTTTTGGTGACTAACGTGAGGCCTCAACCTTCCACCTCTTTGAGAGCTAATATCATTAACTTCTAAGGGAAATCCTGGCTTTAATCGATTCAACCAAAAAGAGGCGCGCACTAAAAATTCCATGGTGGCATAATTACCATAGTAGTTTCCATCTTTATTACGGACACTTCGAAGGGGAAATTTTTCAGTCAAACCAGCTTGCGCAATGTTACTGACAACATCAACAAGACTTGTGGGGTTTTGCAACTGCCCTTGAGAAGGAATCCCAACACTTTGAAATGGCTTATAATAACCAATCAATTTTCCACCACGTAGCACATCTCCATTTTTATCTCGGCGCTGATTTTTTTCATCATTTCCTTGATCTGGAATAGAAGTGCCATCATCGCCAGGAGGGGGATTCTGACCTTGTGATGGTGGTTGAGGCTGAGGCCTCTCTGGCTCCGAAGGAAACTTTGGTTTGTGTTTTGGAATAGGAATAGAAGATTCACCCTTAGAGTCAGAATCTCCTGGAGTTGGTTTTGTATCAGGAAGGGGTGGAGCTGTTGGCTTATGGCGCGGCAAAGGAATTTTTCCACCGCCGGAGAATTGCGAATTCACTTCATCAGAAGGATCAACTTCTGGGGCGCTGGTTCCTGTGACATTGTGATCTCTAAGAATGGAATCCAGTTCTTCATCCCTTTGGGGAACTAATGGATTCGTCGCTGGACCTTTTTGAGTGGGAGAGTCAGGAGGTGCCGGCAATACTGGAGGGGGTGGCTGGACTAATTCGTCTTGAATAGAATCCACATCAGGATGCTTAAATAATTCATCTATGTTATTCTCATTGGTTCCACCCGTCACTTCAAGACCCTTGTCAGAACCTTTTACTTCATCTCGTAATCCATTTTCCGAGCGAGAAGAGTCTACTTCATTCTGTGGTGTCTCGAATGTCTTCTTGTTTTTTTTGGTTCGATTTTTTTTATTTTTGTTTTTTTCTTTTTTATTGGAATTTGAATTTTGTGAGCCTGTATCTAACAACTCATGATGATCAGGTTCATCTTGAGCAAATTGACCATTCCAAAATTCAGCCTGGCCAGAAAAAATATACAAGCCCTTCACTCTAACAAAAATTTCTGTAATGGTAGAAGTACAATCGCCCTCTGCGCCAACACTGACGCAATAAACTCTCCCTTTGATCTCTTCACCATTTTTTAATCCTTGAGATTCATTTTTTACTAAAACTAAGTCTGATATTCCTGCCTCTGGCTGCCACAAACCCACTAATGAAAAAGTAACATCACCACTTGATTGATATTGGCTTTGATTCCACAACGCTCGCCCTTTAACGATGACTTTAGACTTGTCTTGAGACCAACTCACTTTAAGGCCACTGATAAAAAGTGAGCGAGGAATCCAAAGCTCTTTACTGGCCGTAGCCTTAACCACTCGCAGTGGCCCTTTTTCTAACTCCACTCCTGGGGCATAGCTCTCATCACTGAGTAAATTGTTACTTCCTTCTCTAAGAGAATCTTCACCATAGCCATCAGCCGAAGTGATGGCGTGATCTTTAAATGCATTTTTATTTGGATTACAGGATATGATTAATAATAAGATCCCAAAAACTAAAAATTGCACCGCCGCTTTAGAAGTCGATTTATTATTCATCTTATTATTCATCCCACATCCTTTTTGAGAAATTATTAAAAACCCATCTCGAAATCCCAGCTAAACTGTTTCGCCATTACCGAACTGACTCTAAAAAGCCCCTTGATTAGGCTGTAAAGCAGTGCTTCCAAAGTCCGATGGAAATTAATGCACAATTGAGACCACTTATAAGTGGGCGTAAACCTTGATTAAAACCAGAAAAATAAGATTGAGTCTATAATTCTTACAAAAAAAACACCAAATATGAGCCGCATTACGCTCATTTAACTAGACAGCGCATAAGAATATTGTTTTTATCCGATTCGCTTTGGAGGTATTCATGAAACGAATAATAAATTTCACTGCGCACATTATGTCAGCACTCACAATAGTCATTTTTGCAGCGACAAGCTTTAGCGCATCAAACGCTGTACCCATCGGACCCGACGAAGTTTTTATCCAAAATACGGAACCCAATGAATTAAAAATTATGAGTTATAATGTGCTCAATCTCTTTGATGCTGATAAAGATCCTGGAAAAGAAGATTGGTTGTGGCTCCCTAAAAATTATCCCGGTAGACAAGAGGCTTGCAAAAAAATAACTGATCAAAGAGACAAAAACATGTGCAGTCAATTTGACTGGACTTATTCCAAAGTAGATTTAAAACTCAATCAAATTAAAAAAGTAGTTAGCTTTCAAGGCTCGCTTCCCGATATGATGGCTGTAGTAGAAGTAGAAAATGCCAACGTCCTCGGACTTCTTGCAAAGAAATTAGGTTACAAAAATTTTATTATCACTGATGGCCCAGACCTCCGTGGCATTGATGTTGGTCTGATGTATAACACGACATCTGAATTGAATTTTATTAAGTGGGAACCCATTCATGTACAATTAAAATCAGGACGATTCACTCGTGATATTTTACGAGCCGATTTTAAGTGGAAAAATAGTTTACTTTCTATCTATGTAAATCATTGGCCTTCACAGAGAAATCCAACCGAAGAAAGACTCACTGTCGCAAAAACACTTGGTGATGATATTGATAAAATGACTCGCTTGATGGGCGATCAATGGTCCGCTGTTGCTATTGGAGATTTTAATACCATTGATAACGATCAGCCTAATCCTATCAACGATGTAATCCAAAATCCAGATTGGTCAAATGCACTCGTTGACGCTGAAACTTATGCTCGAGAATCTCTCAGAAACCCTGCACTCCCCTATATGCCTTCAGGCTCCTACTACTACATCAAAGACGATGTGTGGAATGAATTTGATCGCATTGAAGTGACAAAAAATCTAACCAATCAAAAAGGAATCGAATTTATTCAAGATAGCTTTCGAATTATCTTTCCTGAATTTATGGGAATTACTCGCAAGCGATTTGAAAATGAATCAGAACAAAAATTTAAATCTCAAAACTCTGACGAGCCTACAAAAAACTTTAAATATGTAAGAGTTCCAAATGCCTACAACTTTGAAACCAACAATGAGGCTCAACGAGGTTTTTCTGATCATCTTCCTGTTGTCTTTAAACTCAGACAATAATTATTTGAACTAGCTGTTTCTTAGCCAAGTGAGTTGAACTTCGAATACATAAAACTCAACTCACTCTACTATATACATACATTCTATTTATTGATTGCAATAACCATTGGGTATGTAGCAACCATACATTTGAAAATCAGAGCCTCCACAATCGTAGAGAGCGTTATAAGCTGCTTGATCAACTGATAAACCAGAAGCCGAATAAGCATTCATGTTTCGATCAAAAGCCGTACACTGATAGTACCCAATTGGTACTCTTGTATGACGAATAAATCGAGGGAATCGAATACCACGATCGGCCCAACGAGGCCGCCAGTCACGATTCCAGTGCCAACGAGACTCCCAACCCGGACGATCATGATGCCCACGATAACGATCACGATCTCTGGAGTGGTCACGATGATCACGTCCTGGTCTTGTTCTACGATCCATTATTGTAAGATCACTGTCTTCCGTGGTTAAAGGAGCCAGTGTACTCAAATCCTCATCGTTACTTATCACTGGATAATCAGTCGTTTCCCTAGCCTGAGTGGAAACAGCCGATGCATCTTCTCCTGTATTTAAATAACTCTCAGTGTTTGAAACGGCCAATGCTGACCTTATGCCTACTCCAGAAAGTAGTAAGATAACTAAGCTTGCTAATACTTTTTTCATAACAACCTCCTTCACTCAACTTAAATTCCTTGAGTGAGAAAATCCCTTTATTGGGTGAGGTTGAGTTTTAACTTAATTGAAAAAGTGTCAATAGCGGTTTTTTAAAAACCAATCATCTTTAGGAAATCATAATAATTACGTCACAAATTGACTCATCTCAATGATACAAAGCTATAAATATATTTTATTTATAACAATGAGGATCTTACTTTATAGCCCATTCAATAAGAAAACAAAAAACGTTCCATCCAAAGTTCTCCAGGCAAAGAAGAGGACTTTAACTGTTTATCCATATCAGCGAGATTTTGCAGGGCATGTGCTAACTCCTCAGAGTTCCACCCTTTGGCTTGCTGAGTGTAATTGTTTAAAAAAAACTGATTAACTCCAACTTTGGCGGCCCATTGATTGGGAGGAATTTTTAACTCTTGCGCTTTTTTTAATTTAAGTAAAATTCTTAAATGCCTTGCCATTAAGGCCACAAGCGCGATTTCGTTTTCGCCTTGATCTTTAAGGCGATGAAATAAAAAAAGAGCTTGAGGGCGATCTCTTTGCCCCACAGCCTCTGAAAGCGCAAAAATACTTTCTTCACGAGATCGCTGCAAAATATTGGCAACATCACCAATCGTCACTTTTTGGGTAGACTTATTTTGAGCGTCCCCAAAATATAAATAAATTTTATCTAAATCTCGATCTAGCTCATCGAGAGTATTGCCACCCATTCGTACTAAATAAGCAAGCGCCTCTTGATCCAACTCAAGGCCTTTACTCTGCGCCAAAGCCTTTATCCAACCAGCTCGTGCCGCCTCCTGTGGAGTTGAACAATCAACAACCAAAACTTGATCCAACCATTTTTTAATATTTTTTCTTCGCTTATCTAATTGACTGGCCAATACAACAAAAACTAAGTCCTTGGATGACACGGTTAAATCAAAAACAGAATCTAAGAGGGACCAATCCTTTTCACTTAAATGCTGAGCCTCTTTTAAAATAACAAGGCGTCGATCGGCCATAATGGGCAGCATTTGCAGCGACTCCACAAGTCGATCCATATCAACTTCTGTGCCGTAAAAAATCTCTTCATTAAATTCACGTTGATCTTCGCTTAAGACGGTACTTCTTAATTGAGCCACACAGCGAGTGGTAAAGTAGCGCTCTTCACCTAATAAAAAGTAAACAGGATTTATTTTATTTTGAGAAAGACTTTGAAGAGCTTGCTGCGCGTCCATCATGGGCATAGTCTCGGTGCTCCTAAAAATTCTCGGTTAATTTATCGGTTGCTTCTGCCACCATATCTTGCGCTAGTTCTGAAATATTTCGCCGTCGAGCCGACAAATTGTAGAGAGGATTAGCTCCACTCACAATGGGTGATTTAATAAATGACGAGGCAAAAGAGCGCTCCCCCGTAAACTTGTTGGCCCAAAGGGGCTGCTCTTCAAAACGCTTTTTCAACACAAGCTCTATTACGATCACCACACGATACTCACGATTCACACTCAACGTGTCTTTCCCAATAACTCCGGCGGTCGCTGGGCCTGATGAAATATACTGCACACTTTCTATGGTTCCTAATAATTCCACATCAGACGATGGATTGAGCTTGGCAACATGAGAGTGATTGACCTCTTCTATCAGGGCATTAGTAAAAAAGGTTTCAATTCCTACTTCTTGCGTTAGATTTTTAAACATCGGGACCCGCACTTCATGGGACCCTCCAGGAAGCGTGCGCTCTGGTGCTCCTTGACGATAAGCGCATGAAGCACAAAATAAAATGAGTCCGGCAATCAACTTCACATTCATCATTCACTCTCACTAAATACAATTATATTTGACTCTTCAATACAAGAATTACATTAATAAAAATTATTCGTTTTAAGTCAACTATTGGTCATAATTACTTAAATAAAAAGGCTCCTGTCTATGAAACCTTACTTACTCCTTGCTCCTGGTCCCGTTAATTTACACCCTCAAGTGCGTCAAATTTTAAGCGAACCCATGATTCACCATCGTACTCCACTCTTTGATCAAATTTTTAAACGAGTCCTTGATCGCTTACCGCTTGTTTTTCAAACAAAGCAACGAGTTTACGCTCTCACTTGTACGGGATCGGGAGGAATGGAAGCTCTCATGGTGAACACTTGCAATCCTGGCGACTCAATTCTCGTGATCAACTCGGGTAAATTTGGGGAGCGATGGGTTGAAATGGGGCGCGCTTTTCAACTTAATGTTCATGAAATTAAAGTGAACTGGGGCGAAGCGGTTTCTGTGGAATCGGTGCAAAAAGTTTTAGAAAAACATTCGATAAAAACTGTTTTTTGCCAAGCTTGCGAAACAAGCACTGCGGTAAAACATCCGTTAAAAGAATTAGGAGACTTAATTCACTCCTTTCCTGAAACTCTTTTTATGGTCGACGGGATTACGGCTGTAGGCGCCTTCCCTGTTCCTCTGGATGAATGGCATATCGATGGACTGGTGGCGGGATCACAAAAGGCTTTTATGCTCCCAACAGGAATGAGTTTTTTAAGTTTTTCAGAAAAAGCCTGGAAGCGTATTCCTCATGTGACCATGCCTCGCTTTTATTACGATATTCGTGAAGAAGAAAAAGCCAATCGTAAAGGAGAAAGCTGGTTTAGCTCCAACGTCAGCATCCTAAAAGCCCTTGATGTGGTTTTGAATCTCATCTTAGAAAAAGGGCTCGATCAGCATTTTAAAGAAATCAAAGAACGATCAGAATTCACACAATTTTGCTTAAAAAAATTAGGAATGCCTCTTTACTCAAAAGCTCCTTCAGAGTCACTAACTGCTTTTTGTTTACCAGAGGACCTTCCTGCTGGGGTCGATAGTCAAGTGATTCGCTCGGATTTAGAAAAAAGTTTTCAAGTCACCGTGATGGGTGGCCAAGATCAACTCAAAGGAAAAATTTTACGAATTGGTCACATGGGTTATATCGAGCGCGATGATATGATTCGCTTGTTTGTCGATTTACAGAGTGTTTTTCAAAAATTTCAAGTGCCTTTTCAACCATTGACTGAAGAGGAGATGCGATCATGGTTCAAGTCCTAATCACAGAACGCTTTTCTCTTAATACTTTAATCAAAATGCAAAACCACCATCACCTTCAGATTACTCATGACCGCGAGTGGTTTCAAAAACCGGTGGGTTCTTGGAAGGACATTGAGATATTAATTATCCGATCACAAACCAAAGTGGATATAAAATTATTGAATCAATTTCCAAAATTAAAACTCGTAATTACAGCTACGGCGGGGTTTAATCATATTGATCTTATGCTTTGCCGCGAACGTGGAGTGCGAGTTTGCCATTGTCCTGGAAGTCACACAGCTAGTACAGCCGAACTTACTTGGGGCTTGATCTTAGCCTGCGCTCGTCGTTTGAGTGAAGCGCAAAGTGCAACGAGACTCGGCGATTGGGATCGTAATAAAATTATGGGAACGGAACTGGCGCAGAAAACATTAGGTGTTATTGGGTTAGGTAGAGTTGGTACTAAAGTCGCGCATATTGGGAAAGCCTTTTCAATGTCGGTCCTTGCTTATGATCCTTTTCAAGAAGATGATGTTTTTAAAAATGTCGCTGCTGATCGCGTGAGTTTAGAAGAGCTTCTCACCCAATCGGATGTTATCACGCTTCATGTTCCACTTACTAAAGCAACCAAACACATGCTCGGGGATTTATTTTTAGAATCACTTTCACCTGAAACCATTCTTATTAATACTTGCCGTGGCCCTGTTATTCACGAAAAAGCATTAGTGCATAAACTGCAATCCAATAAAATTGGAGCCGTTGGCCTTGATGTCTACGAATATGAACCTCTAGCGAAGGATTCTCCTCTTTTTAACTTTAAAAATGTTTTCACCACTCCCCATATTGGAGCTTCAACCAAAGAAGCCTTTCAGAAAGCCAGTGATGAGGCTTTTTCTAAAGTGTTAAATTTTATCACTTCTCAAAGTGTTGAGGATGAACTCCCTCCCAAATCGAATTGGTTTAAAAGCGAGCTTTCTCATTAAATTTTTATTTTGTTTGCATTTTAACTGCTTTTTAAAGTGGCATTTCAATCAGAAAATTGAATTATTTTTGGCCTCACAGAGCAATGCTTCTTGAATTCAGAGGCAAATTAAGAGACTTTGCCTGGTACTTTTTTTAAAAAAACTGCTCAAGGGAGAATTTATGTCCGCAATGATTGTTGTTGGTGCTCAATGGGGCGATGAGGGCAAGGGCAAAATAGTCGATGTGTTTTCTGAAAATGCTGATTTTGTCGTCCGCTACCAAGGGGGTGCCAACGCAGGACACACTTTGGTTGTTAAGGGTGAGAAAACCATTTTACATTTAATCCCTTCAGGCATTCTTCACGCTCAAACTGTTTGTGTTATTGGCCCCGGTTGCGTGATTGATATTGAAGTTTTACTGCAAGAGATTCAAAAGCTAAAAAATCAAGGTCTACTTCAAAACCCAAAACAACTTTTGATTTCTGATGCCGCAGCAGTCATTTTGCCCTTTCATAAAGTTCTAGATTCTTCCCGCGAGATGGCTTTAGCTAAAAATAAAATTGGTACCACAGGCAAAGGAATTGGTCCAGCCTATGAAGATCGAGCGGCACGCAAAGCCATTTTAATGGGTGATCTTTTTGACTTTGAAACATTGAAGGCAAAACTCCATCAAAATTTGATCGAAAAAAATGTTTTATTTGAAAAACTTTATAATCAGCCTCCTGTTAAAATAGAACAAGTTATGACTCACATTCAAAGCCTTCTTGAGGACCTTCGACCCTATCGCTGCAAAGATGCCGGACAGGTAATTTCCAAAGCCATTTCGTCGCGTAAACGAATTTTATTTGAAGGCGCCCAAGGTACATTGCTGGATGTGATTCATGGCACATTTCCCTTTGTTACAAGCTCATCAACTCTCGCTGCTGCTGCCTGCACCGGGACCGGCATCGGCCCTACAGCAATCAATAAAGTGGTGGGAATTATCAAAGCTTACGCAACACGAGTGGGATCTGGTCCTTTTCCGACAGAACTTGCCAATGATTTGGGTGAAAAAATTCGACAAGAGGGTTTTGAGTTTGGTTCAACGACGGGTCGACCTCGCCGCTGTGGCTGGATTGATTTACCAGCCATTAAGTACGCCATTCGTCTGAACGGTATTACGAGTTTAGCTTTAATGAAGCTCGATGTATTAAGTAGTCACAAGGAAATTGGAATTTGTACCGCATACAAACTTGACGGAGAATTGCTTTCAGAGTTTCCATCATCGATCAACGATTTGGAGCGCATCGAACCCGTTTACGAATATCTTCCGGGATGGAATCAAGACTTAACAAAAATCACTTCCCTCAAAGATCTTCCACGCTTTGCTACACAATATATCGATTATATTGGAAACCATTTAGGGTGCCCAATTGATGTTATTTCTGTAGGCCCTGGGCGTGAACAAACTTTGTGGGTGAAGCCACTTTTTAATACATAATTTCGGTGCCGCGAAATTGAAAAACCTCTTCGTTGCCTTGCTCAAATCTCACTCAACGTAGAGGAACTACGCTTCGTTCGATTTGAGCAGCGGTCGCCTCGATTTTTTTCAATTTGGCGACACCGATAAAAGATTCGAGACTACGACTAATTTTTAATTAATAGTTTTAATTTAGTGAAATGGAGAAATTGATTTGAAACAAAAAACTACAGTGAAGCGTGAATCTAAAGTATCTAAACAAAATTTGTCGATAAAAAAGGAATCACACTCGTACTCCAAGCTTTTTATTACCATCACTCAATTTAAAGCCCTTGTGAGCAAAATTCTTTCTCTGCAAAATCATTTTGATCTCCGCATTTTAAAACTTGAATCTAAAATCGATAAACACTTTGCAAAGCTTGATGTTAAAATAGATCGCCTTCTCACGCTTATTGAGGAGCAGAATCAACAGCACCTAGCCACAATGAATTCATTAAAGGCCTTGCTTCAACAAGGTAAGATTCCGACATTCACCGATGATTCTGATCCAGAGTCCGACTCCGATTATAAAAATAAATTTCACTAATAAAAGTTAGAGTCCAAATTAAAGAAATTCTTCAATTTATCTCCGAACTCACTTTTGTGCTTTAAATAGGGATTTTACAATTTTCCAATAAGTACTTTGAAAGTTCATCTTTTGAGCCGTTCTTGCTGTTTCCAATACCCTCTCTCATTTCTAGATTGAAACTTTGCGACTGAAGCTCTTTTTGCCCCACAATGAGTTTAGCATAGGGTCGGAGTCGATGTCCGAAAAACAATTTTTTAGAAAGACTCCCCTGTTGATCCACCAATTTTACTCTGACTCCTCCATTAAGAAAATAGTCTTGTAACTGTAAACAGTAATCCCATTCATTATCAGAGACTGGAATTATCAGTAGCTGAACTGGAGCCAACCAGCCGGGCATTTGACCGTCAAAAAACTCTAAGAGCATGGCAATGAAACGTTCGTGACTTCCCAAGGGCGCACGATGAATGATCCATGGTCGAATACGACCTCCATCTGATGAGGCAAAAGACAAATCAAAACGATGTGCGGATAAAAAGTCAATTTGGATGCTGGATATGGATTCTTCTTGTTCTGAACTCATTTTCATTTGAATATCAATTTTAGGTCCATAAAATGCGGCTTCACCTATGGCTTCAAAAAAATTTAATCCTCTCGATTTCAACGCCTCTCTTAAAATATTTTCCGCATGATTCCAGTCGGAGGAATCCCCTTGAAAAATATTTGGAAGTTTTGGATCGCGAAGAGAAAGCCGATATCGGTAATTTTTTAATCCTAATTTTGAATAGCAAGCTTCGTGTAAATCGAGGACGGAATGAACTTCTTTTAAGACATCCTTTGGATCAAGATAGATATGGGCATCGTTCTGACAAAGACCACGAACGCGACTTAGCCCACGTAAGGCCCCACTCAACTCATATCGATAGACTTGACCATATTCAGCGATTCTGAGTGGCAATTGCCGATAACTTCGCGGCATGGAGGCGAAGACTTTATGATGGTGTGGACAGTTCATTGGCTTAAGAAAATAATTTTTATTTTCTTCGGGCCAATGTATAGGAGGGAACATGCATTCCGCAAAACACTCCAAGTGACCTGATTTTTCGTATAACTCTTGCCGACCTAAGTGGGGACTAACCACTCGCTGATAACCACTCCTTCTTTCCAGTTCAATAATGAACCTTTCTAATTGATCGCGAATGGCTACACCATTAGGTAACCAAACAGGCAATCCTGCTCCAATTTCATCGTTAAAGAAAAAGATTTCCATTTCATCGGCAAGCTGCCGATGATCAAATTGATAAGACATAAAAACTCCTCGAAGTGCGCAATACTCAAATCGATTGGCACTAAATTATTTATATTGAATGTAAGTAATAATTAAAATTGTATCCCAAGCGGGATAAAAAGAATTTATAGACCCCTACGGGGTGGTTTGAAAGGTATAAGTTAATAATAAAATAAGCCTATGGTTCATATTACCATCTTCGTCAGTTTGCTGCAAAAACTCAATTAAATAATTTTAATCAATAACATTAGTTTATTTTATCTTTAAGAATTAACCACTTACCTTTTAAAAATTTAATTGAGCATCTTATAGTTGAAAAGGTTTTGAGTTTGAAATTACTTAGTGACGTAAATTGTTACTATTTTTGAGAATTCAGTGAAAGAACTCAGATACTTTTTTAATTATATTTCTATAAAAAATACCTTCGGGTAGAAAATATGGGAAATTAATC
>CAZTDX010000067.1:0-17734 GCA_964612425.1 uncultured Pseudobdellovibrionaceae bacterium | reverse complement strand
GAGTGCAATAATAGAGGAGGGCTTCTCATTGGCAAAGTTAAAGCGGCGTAAAATTGTGGTTGATACTAATGTTATTTTATTTGATGCCTTAGCAATTTGTAAGTTTCAAGATGCAGATGTTTATATTCCCATCTCAGTTATTGAAGAGATTGATCGCTTTAAGCGTGATTTAGGCGAGAATGGTCGAAACGCCAGACATTTTAGTCGTTTTGTGGACGTGCTTAGAGAGAAGGGTTCACTCTCAGGTGGAGTTCAACTCGACAACAGCGAAACTGTCATTTATATTACCATCGATGCTGCACAGGTTGGACTGTTGCATGAAGATAAAGTCGACAATCGAATTTTAGCAACAGCTCTTGCTCTGCAAAAACAATATCCAAAAAACCCTGTTGAATTTATCACAAAGGACATTAATCTTCGAATTAAAGCAGATGTACTTGGGGTTAATGCCAAAGACTATGAACCTGATAATGTCTCTACCGATGACCTTTACGAAGGTTACAAAGAAATTGAAGCTACGTCTGAGCAGATTGATCAATTCTATCATCTAAAGAGATTTCAAGTTCCAGAGACGACAAAACTTCTTGCCAATGAATACGTTATTATGAAAACCGCTGGAAACGGTAATCACAGTGCCGTTGGTCGCTATTGTCATAAAGAAAAGGCAATTGTTCCATTGATTATGCACACGGAAAATATTTGGGGTATCCATCCTCGAAACGTAGAGCAAAGCTTTGCTTTAGATTCACTTTTAAATGATGAAATTTTATTTGTATCATTGGTTGGAAAAGCTGGAACAGGAAAAACATTATTAGCCATCGCCGCTGGACTTTTTAAAACTCTCGATGAAGGGCGTTTTCAGCGCTTGTTGGTGAGTCGTCCTATATTTCCTATGGGTCGTGATATTGGTTATTTGCCAGGAGACATTGAGCAAAAACTAAATCCTTGGATGCAGCCCATATTTGATAACGTGGAATTTTTGATGGGCGCAGATAAAAAAGCCGCTGGAAGAGCACAAGAGTTGATCAATCAAGGTATGTTGAACATTGAGCCGCTAACTTATATTCGCGGTCGAAGTATTCCTAAACAATATTTGATTGTAGATGAGGCTCAAAACCTGACACCTCATGAAATTAAAACTATTGTAACTCGGGCAGGGCAAGGAACGAAAGTTGTTTTAACGGGGGATGTTTATCAAATTGATAATCCATACGTTGATGCTGCAAACTCAGGTCTAACTTATGCTGTAGAAAGATTTAAAGGACACCCCATTTCAGGGCATGTCACTCTTTCTAAAGGTGAGCGATCAGAGTTAGCAGAGCTTGCCGCGAATATTTTATAAAAAATTTCATCAAAAATATAAAGCATTGAATGCTATTTGATAAATTTTTCTGGTGATTTTAAGAAGCGTTCTTTGCACTTTTTAGTGCAAAAATAAAGAACGTCTTTATCATTTTTGATGGTATTGGAGCCGGGTGGAAGTTGTTGAGATTCAGCGATAAGGCGCCGATAAAAATCCTCATATTCGCTAAGGACTTTGGGATGAGCTTTAAGTAAAACACTAAGTTTTAATTCAAAATTAAGATTTTCATTGAATGAACTTCCAAGTTGTTCTCCAAAATCATCGACCACGGACTTTATAAGATCCTCTCTGGTTGGAAAATGAACGAAGAGTGTTCCATGAGAGACTTTTAGTTTTTTGGCAATCTCCGTTGTCGTGGTGTGAGAAATCCCCTGCTTTGAAAAGAGGGATTCCGCTTGCTTAACAAGCGCTTGGCGGGTTTGTTCCTTTTGTTCTTTCCGTGTGATTTTTTCCATTGGCTGAGTACATACTTAGTGAGTGATTACTCAGTAAAGTATATTTATGTATAAAATCCTTAAATTAAGGTAAAATTATAAGCCGCTTTTTTTCACATAATGGGCTTTGTTTGTCGAGTAAAACTGCTAGCTTCTGAAACTTTTATAATTAAATTCTTTGTCCCATTTGAAGTTATTCTAGCTAGAAGCGGTCCAAAGAATGGGTGATGTCTAGTGTTCATCTTGATGTTTTTGTCCCATGCAACCTTTCTTAGTATAATTGTAAACTGTTGACAATTATATTAAGAATTTGTTTACAATTGATGAAATAGTGTTTCTTATTCAAAGGAGACTTAAGATGAAAATAAGGGAAAAATCATTTCTTTTGTAAAGCTGAACCCAGCTTGCACATCTCAGATGCTTTCAAAACATTTTAATATTACAAGACTGGTGAGCAAAGGAGTGCAACTGGAACAAAAGTATCTTTTTACATAAAAACTAAATCAAAAAAATCTTTGAAATCTCTTTTTGATGAATATGCAAATGATGATTTTGAGTTTGATAGAGCTAACTACAGAGTTAAGTTAACTGCTGATAGGGAATTATTATCAAGATCCCAAGCAAAGAGGATTTTATTAGGATTAGATTCTTACAAAAAAATCATTTTTGATTTTTCAAAGGTTAAAATGATTGGACAAGCATTTGCTGATGAAATATTTCGAGTATTTCAAAAACATCATCCAAATATTAAAATAACATTTTCAAATTCAAATGAAGTTGTTACAGGAATGATACTTCGGGCCCTTCGTAGTTGAGTGGATACGTTTGTAGTTTGAATTTAAGAGGTGTGAGTGTTTGGGGCTTCACAAAAAAGTGTTATTATTTAACGGGCTCCGTAATTAGGAGTCCGTTATCGGAATTAATGAAAAGTGTTATTATTTAGATTCAACGGTGAATTCACTAATACCACTGAGAAAGGTTCCAGCATTAGTGAATAGATTATTTAATAAATCTCCAAGGTCAAAAGTCACCAACGTTAAACCTGTTGGGGCTGGAGCTACAGTTGCTAATATTGTATTACTGCTAGCATCAACAGTTTGTGCTCGTCCTAATGTTGATAAGCTAATACTTGCTCTTAAACTATCGCAATCAGAAAGACTTGCGGATTGAGCGAGGGTTGTTGCATCTATACAAACCTCATCCCAGTCTGTGGAGTTATCGGAAGAGGAGCCATCATAATCACAAGTAAATCCGGCACCATTGGGATTTCCAACAATATATATGTAGCTCGGATTAGAAATAAAATGAAATGAACAAAAGCCCATTCCAACTCCGCCACCCGTAATTTCTACTGTTTGAGTCGTTTTATCAGCCTTTAAGTGGAGTAACTCGGTTGTCATGCTAAAACTTTTATCGCTGGAAGGTAGCCATAGATAGCCCTCTACTTGAGTTTCATTCGTGATAGAGAAAACACTTGCTCCAGCACCTTGTGCTCGTCGCACATACCAGGTGTTGCTCGCAGTATCATTTCCCCAAGCCATATTAATTGAGCTATCTTTACATTGAAGTGAGTGAGTAAAGGTTGTTCCGCCTGGCAAGGCCAAGTCCGAAGTACTATCAACGAGAGCATTGTCCATACAAGAAACTTTACCTGTCGAGCGTTGAGAAATTCCAGATAAATCGCCATCAACTCCATTTAACATATTAAGGACCTCAGTTGGACCAGGGCAAAATAATCTTTGTTTAACAATGCAGAGTAATCTGGTGGAGGAAGTAAGGCTACTGCAAGGGTCTCCCGCCGCAGGATCTGAAGAGCAAGTAGTGGTGTAATCAATACTGCTGGATGAGATACTGCCTTTGGGAGCGGTGAGAGGAAGAGAGGCTGTCGTGCCACCAGAAACTAAAGCTGATGATAATGAGGCTTGCACCGGAGGGCGAATCTGCGGTGTTATAAGCGTAATATCTGATGAAGAATCGTTCTTTTTTTGACAGGCCATTGTCACAATAATCATTAGGCTTGTTAAGCTTACTTTTAATATTGATTTCATATATAACTCCTTAAACGATCAGTAGTTTGTTATTTATCTTTAACTCAGCACTCCCTTATTAAAGCACAAATAAAATATATTTACTATTTGAAGAAATAATTGGTCTCAGGAAAGTAAGGTTCGTTTCTTTAAAGTCACAAGGGTTGTTTCAATTTGAGTCGTAAGTAATATTGAACTAAAAGGAAGGCTTGATCGAGGAACTCAGTTGAAGCTTTTGAAGCTGCTCTAGGGATACGTTGGAAACACCGATATGTTTTACCAGTCCTTGCTTGTGCAAATTCTCCATCGCTCTCCAGGCCTCCCAATCTTCTTGATACAGGCCATGGTATTGACTTGGGCCATGGAGAATATACGAGTCAATGTACTGACTGTGAAGATGCTGAAAAATGTCTTTTAACATGCGTATAAATAAATTTTAGTGAGATTTTGCTTTAAAAGCTTTGGCTCCCCAATAGTGAGCGCTTGTCCCAAGCTCTTCTTCGATTCTGAGCAGTTGATTGTATTTGGCGATTCGCTCGCTTCGACACAAACTTCCTGTTTTTATTTGCTGACAGTTGAGTGCCACAGATAAATCAGCAATAATCACATCTTCGGTTTCGCCACTTCGATGTGACATAACAGTGTGAAAGCTATGTCGTTGGGCTAGAGAAACAGCCTCCATCGTTTCGCTGAGTGAACCAATTTGGTTTACTTTAACAAGAAGGGCATTGGCTACGTTTTCTTGAATCCCTTTTTCTAATCGTTTGGGGTTTGTCACAAAAAGATCATCGCCAACAAGCTGAAGGTTCTTGCCAAGCTTTTGAGTAATGTGTTTCCAACCAGTCCAATCATCTTCGGATAGGCCGTCTTCAATACTCCAGAGGGGATACTCTTGAGACCATTTGGTATAAATTTCTACCAGTTGTTCCATAGCAATCTTTTTGCCTTCCCATGTGTATTGATTGTTTTCAAACAACTCGGTTGCGGCAACATCGAGGGCCAATCCGAAATCTTTTCCTGGTTGATAGCCAGCTTGTGTAATAGCTTCCATTAAAAGTTTTAAAGCTTCTTCATTGGATTTTAAGCTAGGAGCAAAGCCGCCTTCATCCCCAACAGCAGTTGATAAACCTTTTTTATTTAAAATTTTCTTGAGAGTATGAAAAACTTCAGCACCGGCGCGAAGAGATTCACTGAACTTACCACCAACCAGCGGAACAATCATAAATTCTTGAACATCAAGTCCGTTATTAGCGTGAGCGCCACCATTTAAAACATTCATCAGAGGAACTGGTAGTCGGCAAGCCTGAGCTCCGCCTACATAGCGATACAGAGGTAAGTGACATTCAAGAGCTGCGGCCTTTGCAACAGCCATGGAAATTCCTAAAATAGAATTGGCGCCAAGGTTTCCTTTATTGTGAGTGCCATCAAGATCGATGAGAGTTTTATCAATGACCCCTTGAGCGGTCACATCCATTCCAATCAGTTCCGGGCCCATTCTTTGGTTTATGTGAGTGACGGCATGTCTTACGCCCTTACCAAGATAACGTTTAGAATCTCCATCACGAAGTTCGACAGCTTCATGGGCGCCTGTTGAGGCTCCTGATGGAACCGCCGCTCGCCCGCGATAACCATTGGTCGTGACAACTTCAACTTCAACCGTAGGGTTGCCTCGACTGTCTAAGATTTCTCTACCATGAACAGAAGTAATTTTTGACATATAAACTCCTCTTTAGGATATTTCGGGATGGTTTGATATTTCAGAAGGAATTAAATTAGATTTATTTATAGGCGCTGTTGCTGTTGCCATCGCCATGGACTTTGTCGTTTGAGTCTGAGGCTCGGAAAATTGCGGAATGTTCGATTCTGCGAGCGCCTTGAGAGTTTCCTGACTGCCGCGACGAAGCTCATTGCTGAGTTTACGAATAGAAGTTAAAGCTTCTTCGCTTCGCTTTAAAGAGCCTTGAAAAGAATCTTTGACTAAGTCCCAATCCACTCGGCGGAGGATTTCATTGAGAATTTTTGAGTTTTTATCCAGTCCGCTCATCAACGTAATCACTTGTTGTGCGCGGACCATGTAGTCCTGTGTTTTTTGCAATTCACTTGCGAGCAAATCGGCGGGCATGCCAAGGTCTCTTGCAATAACTAAGGCAAACTCTGAAAGCCCCTTCATTTTTTCGCTAAAAACTTGCGCTTTCATATGATCTCGTAGTTCTTGATGGGCGCGCTCCAGTTGTTCGTTTTTAACGACGAGCTCCTCGTTACGTTTCTCAAGGACTCTCTGGTTTTGTTCCAGTTGCTCGATGATAGATTGCATAAGTTCGGGGCTAATTCGGTGGCCTTGTGGGTCCTCTACGGGCAGTGTTAGCTCCGCTTCGGGCGACCATTCCAGTCGGAAGTGAATATCCTCCCATTCGCAGCGAGCAGGGGATTGACCCACATAGCAAGGAAGCACAGAGAAAACAGCTTTTAAAAAACTAGTGGTGAGAGGAAATTGCTCCGTTGAAATCGGTAAATCAAAAGCCACATGATACATATCACGTCTCAAGTGAGCAATCGGTGGAGCCGGGGAAATAAAATAACTCAAAAATCGTTCCGGCTGATTCATGATTTCCTGAGGACGAGGCATCATGCGCAAAACGCTATCAAGCACTCCCCATGATCTGATTTCATGAACTTTACTTCCAATTTCAAGAAGAAGATCTGTGCCTTCAATTGGTTTATAAGTTTTAACAAAGATATGCAGCCAGGCTTCCATTTGATCGGCTTTGACCCAATAAGCAGGGTCACGCAAAAACTCTTCAGGAAAATCAATAAGCTCCAGTACCGTCGATGTGTCATATCCACGATCATCCAAGTAACTCAAAAGTGAATTTGTGATCTTACTACTGAAATACACTGCACTATTGGTAGTAATCGACTTAATTCAGAAAAGATATTTTAAAATAGGGGGAGTCTCACGATGCATCAAACCGCTTCTTAGGCTGCTGGAGCTTGAAATTTTGATTTTGGAAAGGGCAATTTGTTATCAATAATTTCATCCATAAAGCTGGGAATTTCACCCGTTGTTTGGAGCTGTCCTTCGAGCTTTCCATCGGGCTTGCGAACCAGTCGTGACATTTTGAAAATCGGAAGGACATCGTAAGTGCCATCCGGTAAAAATCCTTTAACTTCAGAAATTTCAGTGATTTTTCGAGAGCCGTCACTCAAGCGTGATATCTGTACAATTAAATCAATGGCAGAACTAACTTGATAACGGAGGGCTTTTTCGCTGATTTTTGCGTCTCCTCCTTGGGCCAGGGCTTCCAATCGAACGATGGCGTCAGCGGGCGAGTTTGCATGAATAGTTCCAAGACACCCTTTGTGACCGGTGTTCATGGCATTGATTAATTCTAAAGCTTCACCCGATCGCACCTCTCCGACGATGATGCGATCGGGGCGAAGACGTAGACTGCTCTTGAGAAGATCTTTCATATTTACTTCGCCCTTACCTTGAGCATCAGCATGGCGAGTTTCTAAAAATAACACATGTTCATAATGAACTTTTAATTCGTGGGCATCTTCGATCACGATAATTCTTTGGCCCTTTGGTATAAGATTGCAGAGAAGCGTGAGAAGAGTAGTTTTTCCAGAACCTGTTCCTCCGCTGACTAAAATATTTTTTCCTAAATACATGGCAATACTTAAAAATTGAGCACCATCTGGCGAAAGCGCACCCATTTCAACATAGTCTTTGAGCGAAATTGAAGACTGAGTGAATTTACGAATGCTTAAGGCTGGTCCTTTCAGTGAGCAGGGGCGGATGACGGCAGCCACTCTGGAGCCATCATCTAAGCGGGCGTCCAATCGAGGTTCTTGTTCGTTGATTCTTCGGCCTACACGTTGAGCAATCGAGTTGATTGCGGCAAGGAGATCGTCTTCCGTATTAAAGTGGGCCTCGGTGACTCGTTGAAGTTTTCCTTTTCGTTCCACAAAAATTTCATCGGGACCATTGACTAAAATTTCTGAGACCGTTGGATCATCTAAAAGATAACCAATGGGGCCTAAAAAATTTTTTATCGCTTCGTGAGCGGCACTGCTGGCGTCACTCACTTTTTGGCCTCATTACTGTTGAGTGAGATGACTGGTGGTGCGGTGTCTTTATCAGAAAAAACAATAATTTTACCTTGAGCACCTGATTCGGGACTCAAAAATGTAAAGATGCCATTTATTTTGGTGGTGATTTCAAAGCTTTTAGTTTTTCCAAAAAAAGTTCCAAAACTTTTACTAAAGGCATCCAAAATAAAACTCGCATTTTTAAATTTCTCGTTCACATTAACGACATAAATTTTATATGTGGTATCTTTTCTTAAGCGAAGAGTGTCTGGCACAAAGCCTTCTTCTGTTTGAATAAGAGAAATATTAGTGGCAAGCTCTGATGAATTGGATAATTTTTGCACTGCAATTTCAGAAAATAACTCTTCGTTGGTTTTGTTACTAGCAGGCCATCGTAATTCTTTAATCACGTCTTTCGTATCGTCTTGATTGATACGGCGAGAAAAATCCACTTCCCAAGCTTGGGTAGAAGCAGAAACAACCAGTAGTAGCAAAACGATAAGTTTATGATATGGCGATTTAGTGAATGGATTTTCGGTCTTCAAATTCCACAAGTTCACGGGCAACCTCCATTGCTAAATAGAGAAGATCTTCTTTTTGAAAGAGATTTAAACTTTCAATTAAAGTCTTCACATTGTCTCCATTTCGATTCACGACTTGAATAAGATCGCTCAATCGTTGCGGAGATTTCTTAAGATTCTTATCGGCTTTTGCCCAATCGGCTTTTAGGGCTGGGTTTATAACACCCATTTCATATAAAGCATCAAAAACAACTTGAATATTTCCTTGAATGAACATCCTGTTCCTCCTCGCTAAGTTCTGCTAAAAAAGGCCTTTATTACGAACTCAATATCGGAGGGGGTGTCAGAAACTTTAACACTTTTTGTAAAAATTAATAAAACTAGACGTATTGATGAGGCAAAGTTCTTTCTTAGTAGAGTCTAAATAAATTTTGTTTTCGAAAGGGTAGGGCTTAAGAATTTAACTCGACTTCCGATAAGTCTAGAGAGCAATGTCGATTGAATTGGAGAAGTATGGCAGAGGAAAAACAAGGCCAGCAGGTTGCAAAAAAAAGTAATTTAGGACTTATTCTTTCGATCGTTTTTATCGTTATTAATGCTGTTGTTGCAGGCGGGGGACTATTTCTTGCGTATAAGGGAACCATTGGTTGGCATCCTCCTATTTATACGAATGAAGAGGCAATGGAAAAATTAAAAGTTGAGCAAACAGAGTTAGAAAAATTACCTTTAATTTTTACAATGGATTCTTTTAAAGCCAATTTAAATGATACTCCTGTACGTGCCATCGAAGTCGAAGTTAGCGTAGAAATGATGAATAGCATCGGTTATCAGGAGTTAATTGATTCTGATAACCAAGCCAAAGTTCGCGACGAAATTTTGCGAATTCTTCAATCTAAGTCGTACGATGATATTGCCACAGTTCAAGGAAAACTCTTTTTGAAAGACCAGTTGAGCTTGTCACTCAATTCGATTCTTAAAAAAGGGATTGTTAAGGATATATTCTTTTCACAATTCAAAATCGAGTAGATTCTGCTGAAAAAGGCCTACTTCTTCGTTGAAAAAGTTTAAATCTCACTTCAACGTAGGGGAACTACGCTTTCGTTCGATTTAAAACTTTTCCGCCTCGAATTCGGCTCTTTTTCAGCAGAATCTAAATAAGGTCTGTTGAGTGAAGGCCGACTTCCTCGTTGGAAAAATTTAAATCCCCGTGTTTAAACCAGGAAAGGTCTAATAAGACCTAAATTTTTTAGACTAGCCCTGAGTTTCTAAACAAGATAACATTATGAAAAAAGAAGGGAGTCCTATGTTATCGTTTGGGATAAGAAATGTTGTTGTGGTTATTTTAAGTTTAATTTTTTCTATTAAGGGTTTTGCAAAAGGTCGAGCCTTGGTGGTTATTTCTGAGCTTGATCATCGTGGCGTAGAGGAATTGGCACCAATTTATAAACAATTAGAGTTAATGGCTTGGACTGTGCCATCAAAATTAACATCAATAAAATCAGTTTATGAACAAAAAATATTGGTAAGAAATCAGGAGGCAACGAGTCTCGGAGTGCAAGAGGCTTTAATTCGCGTGCTTGCTGATCCAAAGATCAATACTGTAGATGTTATTTTAGGGGTGCACGGTCTGCCAGGTAAGATTGCCTTTTATGATGGTTCCATAAAAGTAACGGAGTGGGCCGGGTCACTGAAAGAAAAAGTCGAGTCATCACTCGGAGATAAATTTTTAGAAAAATTAGGTTTGATGTACAACTTGTCCTGTTTTGGGGAAAGTCATAATGCCGCACTTTTAGATCTGGGATTTAAAGTTGTAGCAGGCAGTCGCCAAGTGAATGCCAATGCAGAGGTTGAGTATCCTTTTGTTTTAGAGTTATTGTCAAAGGGGGTTAGCGTGGGAATGGCGTTCTCAATTCCCAATTCTGAAAGCTGGCTCAATTTTGCCGATGGCCCAATACGATGGCTTGGTGAAAAACAAAACAACTTTATGAAAGAGACAGATAGTTTTAAGGTCATTAGTGGTGACAGTAACTACCGAATTCTTGATTAATGAGGTCAACTAATAGCATTTAAACTAAATAAATGCTATTTTTGAACTATGATTTCCACAAACAAATTAATATCTGGTTCAATCAAAAAGGGAATACTTAATTTAACGCCATTATGACTACCGCCGATTTGGAAATCTCCAGTGACAACAGTTGGAATGGCCATCTCAAACTCATACCCCAATTTATTGAGAGTTGTTTTAGCGGAACCGTAAATCATATTAGTGAGTTCCCCAACGGCGTCCATCACTTCTGGAGTTAGATTAGTATGAACTTCACCAAGCATGTTCTCTATAATTTTGAAGGCACTTTTGCTCGTAAAGCAAATAAGTAAAGTTCCTTTAGCTCCACCAGCTACCATGCCTATAATTCCAGCAACCTCTCCTTTCATCGGAGGGGCAACCTTATCTTCGACGGTAGCTTTACCTGGAGTAACTTTAGTTTGTGCCATATCGCCCAATGTTTTTATGACACTATCAACGAAGGTGTTAATAAGATTTTTATCAAAAAAAATATTCGTACTTACTTTTTCTGCTGCACTCATATGGCACTTCCTAACTTAAGCGGCTTTGCCGTTGTGACGATCATATACTTTTTGTAACTTTTCCTTCAAGGTTTGCGCGTTGAATGGTTTAACCACATAATCAGAGACCCCTGCCTTTGCAGCTTCTACAATTTGCTTTTGTTCGCCTTCGGCAGTTACTAACATAAAAGGAATATCTTTAAGCGCGCCATCTGCTTTGCAAGCTTTTAATAAATCGATCCCTTGCATGTTTGGCATATTCCAATCAGAAATAATACAATGATAGGGTTGGCCGGAGCTTACAGATTGTTGAATCATCGGAAGTGCTTTAGCGCCATCCTCTGCTTCATCAATATTATTGTACCCAAGTTCAGTAAGAACTTTTTTGATAATTTTTCGCATAGTAGCAAAGTCATCTATTACGATAAATCTAGAATCTTGAGTGAACATAGAGTCTCCTTTTTATAATGTCAGATCGGTTTTATGGGTTCTCTTCGGTGAAACTGAGGAAAACTTAAATTATTTATAGGATAAATATGAAAAATTTGTAAAAAATCGGTCTAGTTTTAAAAAAAGAGAAATTGTATCTGTTGCTCACTGATCTAAAAACTGTAAGACTTAATAACAGGTGGTCGCTATTTTCAATTATTGGTAGCTATCAAAGAGTCTAAAATTGTAAAACTAGTAAACAATATTAGGGGAGGGAGCAAGGATGCTCAGGGATGTCCTAATTCAAAAGGGTCTGTCGAACAGAGAAGCCGAGGTAGCTGAACTCGTGTCTCGCGGTTTGTCTAACAAGGAAGTGGCAAATCAACTGTTTGTAACAGAAAAGACAGTAAAGTTTCATTTAACAAACATCTATAAAAAGATGAATGTTAAGTCGAGAGCGCAACTTATCGTTTGGTGTCTTCCTCATGTTGGTTTCGTTGAAAACGAAATTAGAAATGAGGCGCCAGTTATGGAAGCTGCACAAGCTCCTGCGGCACCAGCTGCAAGCATGACTCAGACAATTCCTGCCGGTAGCGCAACGGTGAGCGGTTCTATAATCGCTGGTCGTGGTAATACTGATATGGGCGCAATGGGTGGAATGTAATTAAGAGAGTAGAAAGGTTGGGTTGTGAACCACTTGGATCCAAAACCTGTACGTAATTCTCAGGTGATAATGACCCAACTTGTATTACCCTCGCACATTAACTCCCTTGATAGTATCTTCGGGGGAGTTATCATGTCCTGGATTGATATCGCTGCAGCAATAAGTGCACAGCGTCACTCCGGCAGAGATGTCGTCACTGCCAGTATCGATTC
Source organism: uncultured Pseudobdellovibrionaceae bacterium (assembly GCA_964612425.1). GTDB lineage: Bacteria > Bdellovibrionota > Bdellovibrionia > Bdellovibrionales > Bdellovibrionaceae > CAUJGP01. The sequence goes on along the minus strand of CAZTDX010000067.1, from coordinate 5,424 downwards.
TCTTAGTTTTATTGCTCCAGTTTACAAAGGATGGGTCGTCAATCTTAAGGCGGCTGTCAACTTTGTCTCTCGTACTTCAATGGAAGTGGGCGTTCGCGTGGATGCTGAAAATCCTATGTCGGGAGATCAATTTCACACGGCATCAGCCTATTTAACTTTCGTAGCTCTCGGTTCCAATGGAAAACCGACGCCAGTTCCAGGATTATTATTAGAAACTCCTGAGGATCATCGTCGTTGGAATGCCGGTCAAAAACGCCGCGAAAATCGAGTGACTTTACGAACGGCAATTTCTCCATAAACTTAATTTAGATTCTGCTGAAAAAAGCTCTACTTTTTTTGCAATAAAAGTGTTTTCAATATTCTTTGTTGGGGTTCTATAAAATCTAACCCAGGTAAAGGTTCGTTTAATATATCAAAATCATTTTTATTTATATTTGTTAGAGCTATATTTTTAAAATCATCCCAACTCCATTTTTCAAAATTGGTCGAAAGCAGGAGCTTGCCTGCGGGACTGAGGAGTTGAAAGCAAAGTTGTGTTAACTGGCCTAGGTCTTTTTCAATATTAAATACGGATTTTTTGGATCGTCCGAAAGAGGGTGGATCACAGATAATTAAATCAAACATTCGCTTAATTTTGAGAGTTCGCTTTAAAAACTCCAGCACATCAGAATTTCGAAATTCATAATTCTGGGGATTCAATTGATTGAGTGAAAAATTGTATTTGCCCCATTCTAAAAAAGGAGTACTCACATCAACACTAACAACTTCTGTTGCACCGCCAGCCGCCGCGCAAAGACTAAAACCACAGGTATAGCTAAAGAGATTCAAAATTTTTTTTGAAGCACTATGGTTTTTGACCCAGAGGCGATTTTCTCTTTGATCCAAAAAAAGCCCAGGAGAAAGTCCCTGGTTTGCTCGAAGTTCATAAACTAAATTGTTTTCCTTTATATCCCAGCGATTTTGAGGATCATTGATTTTGATGAGTTGGGAGTGGAGGGGGTTTTCGCCGCGGTTCTTCATCTCTCGCACCCACGTTGGGCGAGACTTTGTGTGATTAAAAAAATCAGCGAACAGGGGTGTGGGGTTTATTTCGGAGTTCGAGTAATTGTAGACCCAAAGATTCTCCCCAAAAGAATCTACTCTCAACCAAGGAAGTTCAAAATGAGCCAGTCTATAACTTTCAGCGGGAAGGATTTTCATTTTTATCAACTGCTCTCTTTGGTGGTGGGCCTCTAAGAGGGCGCAGAGAGAATGATCACGAAGAAGATCCAAGTTGTCAAAATAAGGTGGGGCAGTCGCTACCCAATTTTGTTTTGATTCTGGGTCCTCCATTTTTAGCGCATGCAAACAAAGTCGAAAAAAAGGGGCTCCACCGTGGAGCGCGTCTCCTAAAATAGGGTGACCTAAGTCTTGGGCGTGCAGACGAATTTGGTGAGCCTTTCCAGTTTTGGGATGAGCTTGCCATAAATGAAAATCCTGATGGGAGCGAAGGTAAATAAAATGAGTTTCGCTGTTTGGCGCTTCATTTTTATTTGAAGGTTTGTGAGAAACCCATTGGCCTTTTATTTTTGTAATCGTTGATTGAAAAGTAAACTCACTTTGATTTGGCTTTACACCTTTGGTGATCATCAAATAGGTCTTATTTACTTTCTTGTGCTTGAGCTTGTCAGTCCAGTCTCTGGCGGCACTTTCAGATTTTGCAAAAAGAAGTAAGCCTGAGGTACCAGCATCTAACCTTTGAAATAAATAGAGCTTTTCTCCCCATTTTTCTTCAAGCCATTCAGCATAACCCCAGTCGGATCTCTGATCAGATGAACGATGGGTTTTAAGTCCTGTGGGTTTGTAGGTCGCAATGATATCCATGGAAAGGAGTCTAGTTTATTTCTGAAGAAAAGACCACAGATTTTCATCGAGGCTAGAGTTGTCACTCTTAATTCCTTCGGTCAGAATAGAGAGACATGAAGTATGTATCGATCGTGTTAAGCTTTATTTTATTTGTTCAATTGGGATGGGGACAAAGTCCCAATACTCAGCAATCACTTCAGTTGGAACAAAAACTTCAAGAGGCTGTTGGTCTTTGGAATCAAGCAAGCACTTACTCACAACTGGCTCATCAAATTACAAAAAATCCTGAGGATGAAAAGTTTTTAAAAGAACTTTTAAAGAAAACAAAAATGGAAAGAGCTAAGCCTCCGAACTTAGAGTATCTACCACGTCAGAATAAATTTGTATTTCGACAAAATAAGGTAAGTTTTTCCCTTTGGTCCTTGGAGCTTTCTCCGATGGTGGTTTTGTTTGATGGAAAAAATGTAAAAACAATCGATCCGCAAAAACAGATACGTGATCAGTTTAATCAGGAACGTCAATGGATTGATAGGGAGCTAAAAAAAGGCAAAAAAACAGCGATGATTTTTAACACCCTGTTTGTTAATAAGGCTTATGCTGATCTTCCGGAAGTGAGCGATATGTCTGCTCATAATGCCGAAATTGAAAAACAAGTGGCCGAAAATAAAAAAGCGGCACATAAGTTATCCAGTTTTGCTAAAACGCTGGCAATGATTTTTTTAGGCGGACTCCTAGTATTCCCACTCCTCTTTGGCACAGCCAACTTTGTATTAGATAAAGCAGCTCCTCATTATGGTCCCAAAAGAGATGTAGTGAGAAGAGAAGACTTAAAAAAAACTGAAGAGAGCTTCATAGAAATTGTTGATGCAGTAATGGCCGATGATGAGGTTGAGGTTAAAAATTTTCGTTGTGATTCTTGGACACAATTTGGTTACAAGGGGCTTAAGACTGTCAATTATAGTTATGGTAATGAAGAAAGTAAGGATCATGAAGAGCAGTTTGGAAATGCGAAAACGGTAGAGATGAGTAAAAATAAAATTGGCGACAATCTCTACAAAAAAGTAAATGCATTAGATCAATGTTGTAAACTCTATCGATGTGAAAATTGGCTACAAAATCGGATGAAGGATGACAACCGTTCATTATCCCATGAAGAATTCGAAGATAAATATATTGTTAAAGACAAAAAAGAACAACTTGGAACTCAATAAATAAGTTTGATTTGTTAAAAATAAAGGGAGAAAACATAAAAAATGAATCACGAAGAGGATTTTCAAAGCTATAGCCGCAATAAATATGGTTTTTTTATTTTACCCCGTTTCCAAATTAAGATCATAAGTTTAGCCATTTTATCGTCTCTGGGGACCATCATTGTTGCAGGCGGAGTCTTCGATTATTTAGTGGAGCGGCAATTTGATCGCGTGCTATCTTTAGTGACTTTAACGCCTGAGGTAAAAACGGAGCTACTCAGCAGTATGTCTATGAGTGTTTTATATTTACTTATTTTATGCTCAGCTTTTGCGATCCTCATGCTGGGGTTTGCCATAGCTTACTCTCATAAAATAGCCGGACCTATTTTTCATATCAGTAAAAGTATTGATAATTTTTTAGAGGGGGCAACGCAATCGCGTGTCAATTTAAGGCGCGGCGATGAATTTTTCTTTTTGGGAGATAAAGTAAATCGCATATTAGATCGGGCATCGACGGGCCATACTGAAAAAAAGAGAATAATTTAGGCAAAACTAAGCAATGAGTTTCAAAAATAGTTAAGATTTTCTTAAGCGAGAGTCTATATGTCTCGGATTAAAAAACCATTAATGCGTTTGGTAAAATAACCTTAACGCCCCTCTTGACAAGAGCTTGCTCAATTAGTTCTCCTGTTACTTTAATAGCAGTAAAAGTAATAAGGTTGCCTATGAAACGAATATTGTGTGTAGAAGACAATCAAGAAATGATTCTCATCTTGAAAGGTGTTTTGAAATCCTATCTAGTGGAGATTGCCCCAAATATCCGTGCAGCTCGACAATTCCTCGAGAGACAAAGTTTTGATCTCATCACCCTTGATTTCGGCCTTCCGGATGGGGATGGCATGGAGTTAATGAAAGAGATTACATCACAGCCCTTGGGCCTTGAAACACCAATTTTTATTTTAACAGCAAATGAGGAACTTCCTCGTAAGGTCTCAGCTTTTGAGTTAGGGGCACACGATTATATCGTAAAACCTTTTGAGGCTGCTGAGTTTCTTGCACGCGTTGAAGGAATTCTTCGTCGCTCAGAGGAAAAGAAGAGTAATTTAACCAGTTTAAAAATGGGAGATATTACGTTATCCATACCTAAACAAAAAGTATGGATAGATTGCCCTGAGGGAATAGAATCCAACGGAACTCTTGTTGCACTGACGTCATTGGAATTTCGATTGCTCCTTAATTTAGTCCAAGCTCAGGGTAAGGTCCTTAGCCGTAGTGATTTATTAAAAGATGTTTGGGGCGAAGAAATGCATGTGACTGATCGAACTGTTGATACTCACATTGGTCATTTGCGAAAGAAAATAAAGCAATCCAAAGTGCAAATACAAACCGTTGTGGGCGAAGGATATCGACTGTCCGTTTCTTAAATATGGCTGATTTTTTACATCGATTGATCGGTCTCAATTTATGAAGAAATTAAAAAAGCAAATACCTTTTGATTTCGTATTAACCGAATTGGAGTCTTTATCTCCTTATACCAAAGCGATGTTTGGTGCCTATGCCGTATATGTTGAAGATCAAATTATTTTTATTACAAGAAATAAACCAACTTATGAATCTGACAATGGTGTATGGCTGGCTACAGACGCTGAACATCATAAGTCCTTAAAAAAAATATTTCCAAATATGAGATCGATAAAAATTTTCGGTCCGGGGCCTTCAAGTTGGCAAATACTTCCAGCGGATGCCATTGATTTTGAAGAGTCAGTTTTGAAAGCGTGTCAGTTGGTCCTCCGACGAGATCCAAGAATTGGAAAAGTTCCTAAAAATCGACTAAAAAAGAAGAAGAAAAAATCTTGAGTTATTATACGAATGCAGCCGTTTTAGAATTTATAGCTGACTCTATTTAGATTCTGCTGAAAAAGGCCCACTTCTTCGTTGAAAAAGTTTAAATCTCACTCAACGTAGAGGAACTCTAACCCTATATCACATTTTTACTCAAAAAGTCTGTGCTTGAATCATGGGCTTCACGATATGCGTAGGTAAGTAAGGTTGAGAGGCAACTTCGGGACGGCCATCCATGGCCTCACCGAAATGAAAGAATCAAAAGATTTAAAGCGGCCTCCACACCTCGATGCTAATTTGAATTTTGAATAAGGGCCGCGCTTTAAATCTTTTGATTCTTCCAACGCGTCCCGCTTTTCGGAGCCCTCAGTTTGCCTCTCCACCTCACTTCCCTACGCCTTCGAGAAGCTTTGCCTCGTCAAACAAAAGAGCAATTTAGGAATGTGCTAGATTATAGCCAATGGACATGTAAATTAATTTTTCATGGCATCATTGATAGTACATCCTTCTGAGTTTGAATTGGCTCTTCATCACAAGGAGGATCTAC
>CAZTDX010000066.1:0-19182 GCA_964612425.1 uncultured Pseudobdellovibrionaceae bacterium | reverse complement strand
TGTGAGGTCTTTTTTATAGTCTTGATGTGAATTTATTTATGCGCAGCTATATATATGTCAAAGTTCAAGTTTTGAACTGCAAAAAAGGGATTGTTGTCTTTTCTTTGCAGATAGGATTTACAAAGGTTTTTAACGCTGATTGATTGCATAATACAAAGTTACTCAAGCAGATTCGGTTCGGCAAGTAAGTATTTTTTATTAAAAACATAAGAGCCAGTAGCACCCAATTTGGAACCATTGTAAGGAAAAATAAAACAACTATAGTTTAGTTACAAAATGTTCATAGGGAAATCTAAACTGATCTCCTTGAATTCCCCGTGGATCAGCTCTACCTACTGAAATCACCATGACAACCTTTGATGAACATAATGACTCGCCAATAATTTTTTTAACCCGATACTCGTCAAATCCCTCCATCGGACAACAAGCAAAACCTTGATTGTAAATAGAAAGCATAAAGTTTTCACAAGCAAGAGCCGCTGACTTTACAGAAACCATTGCCACATCACCACGAGTGATGGGCCCTCTCATCATAGGCCTAAAGAATCCAATAACTGTAAATAAAATCCATTTAATTAAACCGATGATATTGAAAAAACCATAAGTATAAGCAAGAGGGATCAATTTTTCATAATAGGCATCAAGCGCGGGATTTTTTTGCGTACTAACAAAGTCTCTAATAATCTTACGACGATTATCTTTCCAATGAGACCAATTGGAAACGGCTACAATAAGCTCTTGTGAAGTACGCGCAGCAGACTGATTCAGGCATGCCTCAATAAGTTCCTGTCTTTTTTCAGAATTTTGAACCCAATAAAATTTCATTAATTGCATATTTGATGAGTTCGGAGCGATAATGGCATCTCTCAATGCATTTTCAATCACTGGGGCAGGTACTTTTTCTTAAACAAAATCGACAAACAGAAGCGCCATGTGCAATGCAACTTTCTAATTTGACAACCAATCCACCAGTCGCAACTTCCATAAATTTATTGAAAAGATGCATTTTAACTATATTTTAAATAGTAAAATTTATAATCCAATCTTAGGGCAATCTGAATTTAAAAAACAAACTTCACATTTCGGAGAACGTGCTGAGCAGATTTGTCTTCCGTGAAAAATGAGCCAATGTGAAAAGACAATCCAATGTTCTTTGGGAACAATCAACTGTAATTGTACTTCTGCCTTTTCAGCATCTTTTGTTTTTATCCACCCTAATCGTTGAGAAAGACGTAAAACATGTGTGTCTACAACAATTCCGCTGGTAATTCCAAAAGCATTTCCCAAAACAACATTGGCTGTCTTTCGACCCACACCTGGTAATTGAGTTAACGATTCAATATCTTGTGGAACAACACATCGGTGTTTTTTTACAATTTGGTCTGAACAGGCAATGATATTTTTAGCTTTGTTTTTATAAAATCCTGTGGAGTAAATGATCTCCTCAATTTTTTCCATTGGTGCTTTTGCCAGTTCAGCCGCTCCTGGAAATTCACGAAACAAAATGGGTGTCACTTGATTCACTCGCTCATCTGTGCATTGAGCCGATAAAATAGTTGCAATCAGTAACTGAAAAGGTGTTTCATGATGAAGAGCGCAATGCGCTGTTTTATAAGTCTCGGCTAATTTCGCTAGAACTAACTCAGAATTGTTTAGTTGTTTTTTAGAACTCTTATTTTTCTTCAAAAGATTTTACTTACTTTTCTTTATTTTCAAGTTCCTCTTTAAAGTTCTCGTCGTTTCCGATGGCTTCCACAGGGCAGCCATCAATAGCTTCTTTGCACGCGGCTACTTCTTCAGGACTGGAGGGTTGTTTAGAAACAAAGGCATGGCCATCTTCTTCGTGCATTGTAAAGTTTTTGGGAGCTGTCAATACACAGGCATCACAAGCAATACACGATTGATCTACAAATATTTTTCCCTTTGCATTTTCTTTCCATTTATTATTGGCGTCTGCCATGAAAAAACACCTTCCCTTCTAGCCAGAAGTCCCATTGTCATAACTATCATACTCTAATAGAATGGACCTATATAACTACAAAATTCAAAAAATTTGTAGTTATTTTTAGCTCCAAGTTCTAAAGAACAAACTTACGAATGGAGGGACAATGGAAGGTCCTAGACCACCTCTCGAGAGTGAATACTCTAAAGTCTTAGACTTTGTCAGTAACTCTTTAAGACCGAATGCCAAATGGAATATTAGTGACGAATATCCAACAGCTTTTTCGCTCATGAATTTGAATAATATTCGAGTCATGTTCGACGAATCTGAAGTAGTATCCCATGCTCTCATCAAGCCACTCATTGTTAAAACACCAATATTGTTATTGAAAGTAGCAGGAATTGGGAGTGTGGTTACTGCATCCACCCACCGACAGCAAGGCTTAAGCAGTCAAATTATGGACGATTGTCTAAAAAGTGCTGAAGCTCAAGGCTGTGATATAGCTTTACTTTGGACAGAGATTCCTGATTTTTACCGGAAGTTTCAATTTGAGTTAGCTGGCAATGAACTTCAATACCTTATTGATCGTGATTTGCCCACTGAAGAAACAGGACTTCGATTCCACCAAGGAAATAATGTCGCACCCGAAGCTATTCTTAATTTATATCAAAAACATCGAGTCACAACTCTTCGATCTCCCGAAGAGGTACGACGTTTTATGCAAATTCCAAACTCGCAAACATACACAGCTTGGAGTCAAGATAACAAACTCTTGGCTTACGCTATCGAGGGAAAGGGCGCTGATCTTAAAGGGCATATTCATGAATGGGGTGGGAATATACCGGAACTATTTGCGCTCCTTAATTTTATTCGTCACACAACAAAGCAAAATCCTCGCCTCTTGGCCCCAGCGCACTCGACCAACCTTAAACGAAAACTAGAAGCTACGGGCATTAAGTCACATGAAAATTTTTTAGGGATGATTCGCATACTTCGTCCCGACCTCCTTTGTGCCAAAATTAAAAAAGCTTCTCGTGACATTGGTATTACGGATTTTATTTTTGAGCGACAAGACAACTTTTACTACATTGGGCGCCCTGGACATATTTTTAAAACGGATAGTATTATTGATTTAACAAAGTTGATTTTTGGCCCCTGGCAGCCAGAAGACATCCACCCTTTTGATGAACAATCACTTTCTATTTTAAATCAAATATTTCCAATTGATATGTGGATGTGGGGATGGGATTCCGTATGAAAAATAAATTTTATTTAAAATTAGCGGTAAGCTTATCAGGTTTTATATTTTCTTCGTGCATTAAGCCAAGCTCTACAAAAATAGATTATGGGCCAGAGGTGAGCGAGGATCTTATCTTAAAAACAATCTCCACTTCCATTGGTCCCACCGATTCACCGGGGCAGATTTTAAAGGAAGAAACTGTTAAAATATCAACAACTCAATACGTGCGAGATCGCCCCATCGTTGACGTCTTAAGTATTACAAACCTCACTGCTGTAGAAAAACATGAGACAGCTAAACAGTGGCAAGTTAACATTACGAGCGAATTCCAAAAACTTGACCCCTATCAAAAAGATAACATCTTTCCTGTCATTATCAGCGAAGATCCTCGCTGCTGGAATAAATCCACTCGGGAGAGAGAGAATTGTGAGGTTGAAGAAGTGCTGCATCGTCAGTCTGCTCCTAATCCTAATCCTAATCCAGCCGATAGAAACTTAATTTATAAAATTGAAGAGCGTATAGCTCCCTTTCAAGAATTCGGAATTAAATCGTCTAGCGCTATCAAGCCCTATTCTTATCATAAATTAACTGTAACTCGTGGTAAATTTTCTCCTCCTGACGCCGTTAAAAATGCACCTAATTGTCAAAATATTCCCGATTGTTTAATTAATGGCTCTGTAGTGGAATTTGATTTTGTTGATTGGTCTCAATCTAGAGAGGGAACTAAAATTCATCATCATTACTTTATTAGTCCTGACGTTCCACAGATGGCGCGCTTCTTAGAATCGTGTCAACAGGGTTCAGTTCCTGTACCACAACCAGGAGGCGACCCACAAAATCCCCCTCGATTTTTGGTCACCATTTGTGATAGCGTAAACAATTATATTCCTGGAAAATTATAGTTTAATCGAAAACAGTTACGCCAGTAACATGAACAAGGGGCGAAAGCCCCACTTTTTTTCTTGAAATTTGAGTGACGTTATTTCCCTGTAAATCAAGCTCTCGAAGACTGAGCAATCCTCCAAATGTGCTATCCGGAATTATATCTAGTGAGTTAAACGATAAATTTAACTCTTGAAGCGAATTCAATCCTTGAAAAAGATTATAATCAACAAATCTTATTTCGTTATAATCTAAGTTAAGGCCTTTTAGCGTGCTCATGTCTTGAAATGGGTTTGCGATGAATTTTATTAATTTGTTAAACGAAATATCCAGCCACTGAAGTTCTTTAAGCCCTCTAAACATTTCCACATCCAGCGAGCGCAGCTGGTTATTGTTGAGATACAATTGTTTTAAATGAGTGAGCGATTTAAATACACCTTCGGGAATCTCCTCAATTTCATTTTGACTGAGATCAAGAACCTCAAGTGATGATAAATCCTCAAAAGAGTTGATTTTTAGCTCTTGAATTGCGGCATCACTGAAGTCTAAATGTTTTATTGAATTCAACAATGAAATTGAGACTTTTTGACAAGAATTGAGTTTTAATTCTTTGATGATAAGCTCTCCAATTCGTCCTCGATCACAAATACTGACATGAACTGGCGCGGCCTGAACCTTAAAAGCGAAAAAAAAGAATGACATGATTAAGACGTGTAAAAGTGGTCTCATAAAATACCTCACCAAAGTTGAAAAATTCTATCAAATTAATAATCAGTTAATAATCTAAGAATATCCTTAATTCATCAATATTTTATAGACGTTTTTGCATTTCATTATTATCATTTACTACTGCTTTCCTCAGGAGGATTTATGAAAAAAGTTGCTGTCGTTATTTCAGGCTGTGGTCATCAAGATGGTGCTGAAATCACCGAAACGGTCTCATGCCTTATCGCTCTCTCTCAACTAGGTGCTCAATTTCAAGTTTTTGCGCCTAATTTAAACTTTACGCCAACAAATCACCTCACCTCTGAACAATACTCTAATGACGTGCAACGCAACTCCCTCGAAGAAGCAGCTCGAATTGCTCGAGGCGCTGTGGCAGACATTAAAACACTTCAAGAAAAAAACTTTGATGCCGTCCTTTTTCCTGGCGGATTTGGCGCAGCGACTCTTTTATCGGATTGGTCCCAAAAGGGTGCAAGAGCTAAAGTGCTTCCCGAGATTGAACAAATCATTCGCTCCTTTCACCATGCCAGCAAGCCCATTGGTGCCATCTGCATTGCACCTACATTAGTTGCCAAAGTGTTAGGCTCAGAAAATGTCACACTTACGATAGGAAATAATAAAGAAGTCGCAGCAGAAATTGAAAAAACAGGCGCTAAACATGTGGAGTGCCCCGTTGAAGACTACATAACCGATCGCCTTCATAAAGTCATATCTACGCCAGCTTATATGTACCACGCTCATCCCGGAAAAGTGTTCAAAGGAATTTCAGGTTTAATTAAAGAACTTGTTGAGATGGCCTGAATATCTACCAACTATTATTGATCTAAAAAGTAAATCCCATCTTCTTTAATTGAAACTAAACGCTTTTTATATAATCCGCCGAGGGCCATTTTGAATTTCTTTTTACTAACTCCAAATAAAACATAGATGTCATCAGCACTGGTTTTAGAATCTATATTGAGATACCCTCCGGCAGCCTTCAATTCTTCTAGAATTTTATTTCCAATATCCTCTGAACCGAAAGATCCTAACTGGTACAAACTTAAATCAATTCGCAAATCGTCTCTAATCTTCTTGATATAGCCAACAACTTCTTGATTGCGATTAAGATCTTGAAACACTTCATTATAATAAAGCACACCCCAGTATTTGTTATCTACAATAGCCTTATAACCAAGATCAGTTTCACCCTTTATAATCAACTCAACAGGTTGCCCTTCTTTATAAACATTGAGATCTTCGACTTGTTCTCGGATCATTGATTGATTTTCTGAATTTAAAGATTTCATAGATTCCTCATTACTCAATGGCTAAAATCTGGCGCTCAGCATAATGCTAGAAAAATCTCATTTTAGCAATCTCTACTCACATTTGAGTCCTTTGACTCACTTTTTTTGATAATTATCCCCAATCCACCTTGTAAAAAAGTTAAATAGACAACTTCCACACAGACTCTTAATGGATTGATCTGGCCCCGATTTAATAAAAAAATCATTTCTGTAACTTGTGAAGATGATTTTACTGGAGATTTGAGTAAAGTTTTTCTCCGTCTTAATTGAAAGCAATTAATAGTCTCTTGATAGGCGCCACTTACGAAGATTAAAAGGCCTGTATTTGATTGCAGGTTTTTTTTATGGGCTCAACGAATATAGTTTCCTAATTTTCCCAAAGACCAAAATCAAGCGTTTTGAAGTAGCATGTCTTTACGACAAAGGCTGGGCCGTCGAATATTTGCTCGTCACAATATTTTTACTCGGATTCTAAAGTTATTAAAACTTCTCATCCCTATTTAGTTAAATCTTTGGAAGCTCTCTTGTGCTGAGCGCCAAAAAGTTCAATTTTTGCACATAAGAAAAAGCTCGAGTACTGTCTGGCCAGGCTGCCACTTTTGATTAGCCTTGTAAGAGCGAATTCTCGAAAAACTAGTGCTCAAGGTTAATGTGAGAGGGGCATCTATATCTTTAACGTTATTTATTTTTATGGTCATAAATCTTAGGAGCTCGTATGAATATTTTATGCATTTGTATAATTAACTTATTGTTTTCTCCCTTAATAGTTTTCGCTTTTCATTCTGAATTAAGAATTGCTCAATCTGAACCCCTTCAATTAGAAACATATCAAATTGCTTCTGGCTCTAATCATATTTGTGCTTTAACCAACATTGGAGTTAAATGCTGGGGAGATAATCGATTTGGTGAAACGGATGTTCCTGAGAACCTTAAAAATCCGACACAAATTACCGCTGGTTATGGACATACTTGCGCTATAGTCGCAGAAGGAATTCAGTGTTGGGGAAATTATACAAATGGTAAGCTTGCTGTTCCCGAGGGAATAAAAAATCCAATACAAATTGTAGCGGGAAATTATCATACTTGTGCGCTAACCCTTGATGGCGTTAAATGTTGGGGAAATAATGAATATGGTCAAACGGATGTTCCTGTAGGTCTAAAAAATCCAACTCAAATTGCTGTTGGTTGGACTCATGCCTGTGCCTTAACTGACGAAGGCGTTATTTGCTGGGGAGATAGTAAGTATGGGAAGGCCGATGCCCCAAGGTATAAAAATAATCCTACTCAAGTTGTTGTTGGAAAAGAACATACCTGTGTGCTTATAAATCAAAAGGTAAAATGTTGGGGAGATGCAAGCGATGGTAAAATTGATATACCCGAAGGGATGAAAGGTATAAAACAAATTGCAGCCGGCGAGAATCATACGTGCGCTATAACTACAATTCTCTTTAGCGATCAGAAAACTATATTCAACTGATCAAATAAAAGAGGCCTGCAATAGAATGCAAGCCTTTAATAGGCACCCTCCTAGTTACTCACTCATCAAGGAGAATCTTTCGTAAAGGTATGAGCACAAGCTCAGGGGAATAGAAAGTTTAAGACTTCAGTGATTCGTTATGCGCATGGCGTATCCGTGTTGCAGCATCCGCCCAATCTGAACTTTCAATCTACCACAAAAATATCTTTGGCGGATGATGCAATACGAAGACGACTTGCGCATAACGAATCACTGAAGTCTTTAACTTTTTATTCTTCTGAGCGTAATTAAATACTTTCTACACACCGATGGAAGAATCTAAGAGTAAATATCAAAACGTAGTAGCTTCCCCTATACTTGCGCCACCATTAGTAAAAACTTGATGTTCAAATTCATCTTCCGCTGGATTCTACTTGATCGTTACTATAGAGAGTTTAGGGAAGAATACGTTGAGGCGGCGAGGGAGGCGGATAGCGTCCTAAAAGAAGATTCCAATAGGCCCAGGAACGCTCATCTACTATACCTGGAGGAATCTGATCAAGAGCTTCCAGAAAATCTTTGGTGGAAATTTGTTTTCTTAAAAGAGACATATCTTCGTGTGTCGCATAAGTCATTGCATAGGCTAAAACGCGCAGAGGATTTTTAATTGATTCTTCAGGTTTCTCAAACCAAATAATTCTTTTTAAAACTCCTTTAAGCTCTTCGGTTAAGTGCAGGGTGAGCATTAAATAAACCTTTGATTTATTAATTGAAGTTGTTGAAACATTTGTTCTGTGGAAGGTAACTGATTTAAGTTTACTTTTAGTACAGCATTAATGAGTTGATTTTTTTGGGTTTCAGAAAGTCTATTGAGATCTCCATCGTTAAAAAAAGATAGAGCTTTTAACGTAATCTGAGGATTAAAGGACTTTTGATAAATATTTTTAGCTGCACTTAGCATCGCATCCAAGCTGATCGGGAGTTGAGAAATCATAGAGTAAATATCAAAGTAATCTTTATATTCCGCTCTTTTCTGAACGACGCTGACTTTCATTCCTCCGATGTCGAGCAAGGAAGCAATAAAAATTTGATTTTCTTGAACTTGTAGCGGACTAAATACAGATTGCAAATGGGGCAGACCAAAAAAAGAAAGTTGAACTTTCTCTCCCATATTAACTAAGCAGGTTAATGTGTCTTTTTCCTTTTGAAGTACTTCTGCTCCTTTTAATAGAGGAAGGGTCATTTGAAGCTGATCAACATCAAAGGATTCAAAACTAAAAAAATCAAAATCAATAGATTCTCTATGTCCTAAATAAAGAGCTAAAGCGGTTCCACCATAAAGAGTAAATTTTTTGGGTATTTGATGGAGATGTTTCCAAACTTCTTTTTGAGCAGGCGGTAATATTTCAAGTCTCGGCTGAGTTAAAAAAGAAGACACAAGGCGAACTCCTTCTCTAGAAGAGGTTAGTATTAAACAAATTCAAATAAATTACCTTTTCGGCCAGTTAAATGGAATAACTACTAATCTAATATTAGCATACAAGGATAAAATGTATAGCGATTAATAACACGTTCGGAGGATAGGAAAAACTATGTATATTTGGTAAATTTTGAGTGCTCAATATACAGTATCTAAGAGTAAATATCAAAGCGCAAAAGCTTCCCCTCTATTTGTGCTTGCGGATGGGGAAGAACTGGTGGTGCTCGATGAGGGCGCTTGACCACAACACGCCGAACTCCCAAATCAAGGGCCTTTTCTAAAAGAGACTTTGATTCTTCGTTAACACCATTGAGTTCTCTGAGGATTTGAATTTCTTTTGAGGGAAGGGCCGACTTTTTGGAAGGCGGATACATAGGATCGTAGTAAATAACTTCTGGAATATTTTTTTGATTCCCCAGCTTCGCCATTTCTATTAATTTATTTTCAGCATCACCGCAAATAAAATTAATTTGCCCTAAATTATTTTTATCTACTAGTCCTTCTTCGTTTTGTTGCTCGCGCAGTGCCTGCCGTAGTAACACTGCCAAGAAAGGATTTCTCTCAAAGGCATTCACTTGAAATCCAGCCCTACTCAATGTCACAGCATCCACACCCATTCCGGCTGTTAAATCCCACACTTGGCGTAATCCTAAATGCCATCCGCAGGCTCGGC
The DNA here is from genome assembly GCA_964612425.1 of uncultured Pseudobdellovibrionaceae bacterium. Lineage (GTDB taxonomy): Bacteria > Bdellovibrionota > Bdellovibrionia > Bdellovibrionales > Bdellovibrionaceae > CAUJGP01. Next base: position 9,494 of record CAZTDX010000066.1, on the reverse strand, counting down.
ACAATAAATCGGAAGCAGGAGCGATCTTTCTTGAGTAGGCTCGACTCGAAAAATTTATATTAAGCTTTTTCTGAGAGGGAGTATATAAAGTCAAACTCCCAGATTCCCATTTTAAATAGGTTTTATTTACAAAATCATTTGTCCAAAGAGGTTCATCACCTTGAAGGTAAAAACCCAAGGTGATTAAGTCCTGCCTTAATTCGTGCGGGAGATCTTGATTTAATGAAGGGTTGTTTTCCACACGATGGCTCCAATGATCATCATGATAGAAACAAAATAAAAATGCCACTGAAACACAAGCTCCAGTGTTTTTAGTGAAGAGCTAATGCTGGTCATAATCTGTTCGTTGTAGTGCAACTCCCAAAAAACAAAAACCGAATGAATCACTAGTAATGGAAAAAACCAAGCTGCTCCCCCACTTACAAAAATTAATGGAAAGAGCATTAATCCTGGAACCGTAATGACCAGAAGCCTCATCAATGATTTTGCTTTATCAAAGCCAAGCCCTAAAAAATTATACGGAGATTGTTTTTGATAATGTCTCCATTGTCGGGTGTAGATTTTTTGTTGGCGGTAAAAACTCATCCATATTCCCCAGGCAATTCCCAAAAAAATGGAGTTTTTTGAAAACTTGCCATCAAAAACAAGATCAATACCCAACGTTAAAAGCGGACCGGCCAAAAGAAAAATACAAAGCGAGGAAATCCCTGGCTTGGTAGACTTTCTCCACCAGCGAGGCATGAGCATTAATAAAACCAACACCATTGTTGAATAAGGAATAAGAATCCACGGATGATTTAGAAGAAGCGGAATTCCTAAAACAAAGTTGATACCCATGATCCATTGAGACCATCTCTGGAGTTGCACGCCAGTGAACCAACCATTCTGAAGGACGCTTTTGTTTTTCTCACCGTGCAATCGATCCCAACCCTCTAAATGATCTGATAAATCGGCTTGCCAAGTAGAAAAGACCATTAGCATCGACAAGATTAAAGTAAGCTCAAAAGTCACGATCCAGTTTTCATTAAAATCCACGCGACTAATGATTGAAAGCGGAACTAAAACAGTGAGCCACGTTTGGGGCTTTAGCAATAACCACAGCTTTTTCCACATAGGAACAGGAACCAGATCCTCAACTTTTTTAATTTCAAAAGTGACCACATCACCATTGGAGTGAATATTTAAACTGGGCTGTGGAATAGCACGCTCATCAAGAGAAAAGCTTCCCATCATATAACTTAAAAACTCTGGATCATCAGGTGTTAAGCTTTTAAATTTTGGTTGATGGCGTACGCCACTTTGCTCCTGCACCGATTAACTCCTTTTACGCCAGTATAAAACTTCATGCAGTGTGGACAACTTATTTATTAATTTTTTTTCTTCACCTTCTAATAAAGAGTCAAAAACTTCGAGTAAACTGGAATAACGGCTGATCAATTTTAAGTTAATTTGATCAAACTCTTCTAATTTAGTGTTAAAATAACCTTCACCGATGGTTGATTTTAATTGCCCCAAACTCTCTGAACTTACAAACTGCTCCTTTTGCTTGCCATCAGATCTTTCATCAAAAACACCGCAAAGGAATTTAAATAACCGGACTTTAGATCTCCCAACAAGGCTTTACCTTCGTAGTTGCGAATATCAAAATCAAGTAAGTCGTCACTTCTTTGAAAAAGAACACCCAACAATGTGCCCATTTCTTCCAAAGTGTTGTGAAGAAGTGGCGTGTTTCGATGAATGGCTATAAAGGGAGCACGCAAGCACCACTTAAATAACGAAGCCGTCTTTAAATTATGAACCCGATCTAACTGCTCGATGGTAATTTTAAAATCTTTTACCAAGGAGTCCTGAATCCACTCGCCCTCTAAGAGCTCTGAAATCACTTCTGCGGTGTATTGAACTAAATGAATATTGCCATGACCCGATAAATTCACCATCACCCTGGCTAATAAATAATCACCAGCTAAGACAGCGTACTCTGGAGTGTACTTTAACCAAGCTGTGGTTTTCCCTCGGCGCAATGCTGAACGATCAATCAAATCATCATGAAGCAGTGAGGCATTATGAATAAACTCAATGGTTTGACCGAGCAACTTCTCGGTTTTGGGATCAATTTGTAAGTATTCTGCAAATGGACGAATCAGTTTTGAGCGAAAGCCCTTTCCTCCTGCAAAAAGATCATCATATAGCGCATTTAACTTTGGAAGATATCCGGGGAAGTCTCTTGGGCTATAAATTTTTAAATCCATCTCTTAATTACCTATTTCTTTAGCATTTAATATCATTTTAAAATTCTTTTTCAGCAGAATCTACTCAGTGACTGGGTAGAAAAAAGTAAAGCACCCCGAAAACCGTCTCGGGATTGAATTCTATCACTGACTTAGTAGGCTATAGTTTTCAATTTCCTTGTTGATTGTCAAGAAGTGTCATTATTTAATGCCCTAATTACTCGGATGATCAAAACAACATTCCACTATTTTACAAAAAATTGAAGCGCAACTGGAAAGGGCTACAACACCAATGAATACAATGGAACCGATTCAAACCCAAAAAATATTTAAAACTTCAATAACCTTAAAATTTCGAGATGCAGACTCCGCTGGAATCATGTTTTTCGGGAATATTTTAGGGATTACCCACGATGTTTTTGAATCTTTTTTGAAAGAAAATAATGTTCCATGGAACGATTGGTTTCTTGCGGACTCCTGGGCCTGCCCCATTCGCCACGCTGAAGTGGATTTTGTTTCTCCCCTTTTTCCAGGACAAAATTACAATGTAGAGGCCAAAGTTTCCAAACTTGGAACAACTTCTTTTAATATGCATTATGAATATAGAAACAGTGCCGATAAATTATGTGCTCGCGTACAAATGGTTCATTCCTTTGTTGATAAAAAAACGTTTCAAAAAATGAATGTTCCAGAAAAAATTCAGTCGTTACTTTTACCCTATGCCCTAGAAAAGTTATAATTAAAGGAGAGAACTCGAATGACGACCGCTAATCCGCTATTTGAAACAAGCCCGCTGTTTGATAATGCCGTACCCTTTACTAAAATAAAAGTGTCACACTTTATTCCCGCACTGGATGAAGCTATTCTTAATACCAAAAAAAGAATTGAAAAAATAAAAACAGACACTTCCTCTCCTACGTTTGCGAATACAAGCGAAGCTCTGGAACTTGCCAGTGAAGACGTGGAGCATGTCTCTGCCGTATTTAATTACCTCTACAACGCGGAAGGGCCTGAAGATTTACAAGCTCTCGCGCAAGAGATTGGACCTCGACTTGCGGCCCTTGGAAGTGACGTCAGCTTAGATCCCATTTTATTTCAAAGAGTAAAAACACTTTTCGATCAACGAAGCCAATTAAAATTAAATACAGAAGAAATGCGTTTATTAGAAAAGCAGTACACCGATTTTGTTCGTAATGGCGCACTCCTCAATGAGCAACAAAAAGAGCAACTTCGAGCCATTGATCAAGAACTTTCACTCTTAACTCCGAAATTTTCTGAAAATGTTTTAAAAGCCACAAATAAATTTGAGTTAGTCATTACAAATGAAAATGATTTAGTTGGACTACCTGAAGGTGTCCGGGAAGCTGCCAAAGCTCAGGCTGAAAGTAAAGGGCATAAAAACGCTTGGCTCTTCAATTTACAATACCCTAGTTTCATTCCCTTTATGCAATACTCTGATCGTCGCGAATTGCGTGAGAAACTTTGGAAGGTACATAATTCCAAGTGCTTTCATGATGAATTTGATAACCAAGACATTATTTTAAAAATTGTGAAACTTCGCAACCAGCGAGCCCAACTGCTAGGATACACTAACCACGCCGCGTTTGTGCTTGAGGAGCGCATGGCTCAAAACGCGAAAACGGTAATGAACTTTTTAGAGTCACTCTACACTCCTTATCGTAAGGCCGCAGAAAAAGACCTTGAAGAGCTGCGACAGTTTAAAAAACAACTCACGGGCGATGAGAATTTTATGCCGTGGGATTACGCCTATTACTCTGAAAAACTTAAAGAACAAAAATATAAAATTAACAGTGAAGAATTGCGTGTTTATTTTTCATTAGAAAAATGCATTGCCGGTATTTTTGAACATGCGCGACGCTTGTTTGGATTAGAGTTTGAGCCTGCGCAAAACGTAGAGATCTATCATCCCGATGTGAAAGTGTACAAAGTCATTGATGCAAAAACTAAAGAATATATGGCGTTGTTTTATACAGATTTATTTCCACGAGAAACCAAAAAGGGCGGCGCGTGGGCTACAACCTTGAGAGAACAAGGTCTTTACAAAGGGGAATTACGACGTCCACACACTGCCATTGTTTGTAACTTCACACAACCAACACCAACAAAGCCCTCTTTACTTACTTTTGATGAAGTTGGAACTTTGTTTCATGAGTTTGGTCATGCCCTCCATATGATGCTCTCGAAGTGTCGTTATCATTCTTTGAGTGGAGCCAATGTTTATTGGGATTTTGTCGAGTTACCATCTCAAATAATGGAGAATTGGATTGATCACAAAGAGAGTCTCGATCTTTTTGCCCACCACTATCTTACCAACGAGCCCCTTCCTCATGAAATGATTGAGAGGCTAAATAATGCTAGTTTATTTCAGGTGGGATACTTTTCCATAAGACAACTTAGCTTTTGTTATTTGGATATGGCTTGGCATAATACGAACCCCGATTTGATTCATTCATTTAGCGAATTCGAAAAATCGGTCACTGAAAAAACGCGTCTTTTACCATGGCTCGAAGGCACAAGCTTAAGCTCGCACTTCTCACATATCTTTGCCGGAGGTTACTCCGCAGGATACTACAGTTATAAGTGGGCCGAAGTTTTAGATGCCGACGCGTTTGAGTATTTTAAAGAAGAGGGACTTTTTAATGAAAATATTGGCCAGAAATTCCGCGACTGCATTCTCTCTAAAGGGGGGACGGAGCATCCGATGGAAATTTATAAAAAATTTCGTGGCCGAGAGCCGGATCATCGCGCCCTTCTACGCCGCGAAGGACTCGCTGAATGAATAAATTAAAAATCTCGCCAAAGGCCAAAATAGCTATTGTTTACCGACCGGACACATTGACCTCCATTGAGGCGGCAAAAAAACTTGTTCAGTGGTTGCGTAAGAATGGCTATAAACCCCTTACGGCTCCCGCTCAAAAAGCTTTAGTGGGCGCCCCGTTAATGAAATCTATTAAGGATTTTGATACTGTTGAATTGATGATTATTTTAGGTGGTGATGGAACTTATCTGAGAGCCAACCATTTACTGGAAGGGAGACCAACGCCCATTCTCGGAGTCAATCTGGGTTCACTTGGCTTTTTAACTCCCCTTCGGCTTGATAATTTATATCAAGTACTCCCACTTGTTCTTAAAGGAGAGTATGGTGAACTCACCCCGCGCACACAAATTTTAGTTGAACTCATTCGCTCCAACAAAATTATTCAACGCTGGCAATCTCTTAATGATGTCGTGATTGAGCGTGGGCCGTCGAGTCACTTGATTGACCTTAATATTTCAATGGATCAATCCCAAGTTAGTTCTTTTAAGGCCGATGGATTAGTCCTTGCAACTCCAACTGGAAGCACAGCTTACAATCTGGCTGCCGGAGGACCGATTGTGCATCCGGATACGCCCTGCTTTATTGCCACAACAGTCGCCTCCCATAGTCTCACCAACCGACCTTTGATTTTTCCGGACACCAAAACCTTACAGATTCAATTACAAGGACAATGTAAACTTGCACAGTTGGTTATTGATGGGCAGATGTGCTCCAAACTGACGCAAGAGAACTTGATTCGCGTCTCAAAACACACGCTACCTCATTGGATGGTTCAGCGTTCGGGTTTTAATTTTTATGAGCTCATGCGCGAGAAGTTGAGCTTTGGAGAAAGGAACTAAATTATGTTAACGGAATTGAATGTCAGTAACTTTGCTATTATAGAAAACCTTCATATTCAATTCCGGCAAGGACTAAACATAATTAGTGGAGAAACGGGGGCGGGAAAGTCCGTACTTTTACGCTCACTCGCACTTCTCATGGGAGCCAAGGCCTCTAGTGATTATATTCGCACTGGCGCTACGCAAGCTCAAATCGAAGGGTGTTTTGACTTAAGCATGAGGCCAGACATTTTACATCGACTCACAAATATGGATATTCCTGTCACAGAAAAAGAGCTCATTGTCAGGCGCATTATTGGACCTGGCGATAAAAATAAAGTTTATTTAAATGGCTCTTTAAGTAGTGTGGGAATTTTAAGAGACATCGTCGCTCCGCTGATCGAGGTGGCCGGAAAAAACGCTCCGCTCATTGAACTCACTGGGCAGCATGAAAATAAAAACCTTCTGAGTAAAAGCTACCATTTGGACTTATTGGATCAATATGCTCAAACCTGGCCCCTTCGAACTCGTTTTGAGGCGCTATGGGATGAGACTCTTAAAAACGCAGATCAAATAAAGCAACTGGAAGAGATGAGTCGCCTCGGGCAACAACGTTTAGATTTTTTAATATTTCAAAGGGATGAAATAAAAAACTTTCCGCTGAATGAGGGCGAAGACAGTGATCTTGAGGCACGAGTCAAAAAAATTAAAAATAAACAAAAATTATCACTCTTCTATCATGGTGCCATTGCCAGTTTAGATGAAGATGATGACTCCGTTGTGTTGCGACTCCAAAAAATTTTACAACGAGGCTTAGATAACTTCTCCCTCGATCCACAATTAGAAGAAAAATTAAAACCCTTAGACCAAGCTCTTCAATTAGTCCAAGATGGCTTATCGGATCTTCAAAACTCTCTTCATGATTTAAATAACGAAGAAGAAGACGCAGAACTTTTAGAAAACAAACTCAGTCAGTGGCGTAAGCTTCAAAAAAAATATGGCCCCGACATTGAATCCATCAAAAATTCGCTTAAAAAAATGGAGCAAGAGATTTCAAACATTGAAAACGCCGAGAGCACTTTAGCAAAGTTAAAGAAGCAGCAAAATGAGTTAAAGCAGGAGCTACTCGCGCTGGGCAAAAAACTGCACGCAGCAAGAGCGGCCAGAACCAAGGATCTCGTAGCAAAAGTGAATGAGCACTTAAAAGATTTAAATATGAAGGGTGTATCATTTGATATTTTAATTCAAACTCTTGAGACTCCGCACGCCTCCGGTATGACTGAGGTGGAGTTTTTAAGTCAAACCTCTCCCCAAGATCCGGCTCGCCCGCTTTCCAAGGTGGCCTCTGGCGGAGAGTTAAGTCGTATTTTACTCTCGCTGAAATGCGTGCTAGGAGCCTCCACCTTTCCAAGAACTTATTTATTTGACGAAGTTGATACTGGCGTGAGCGGAAACACCGCAGACAAAGTGGCACGCAAACTAAAACAAATTAGTCGCGGCCAACAGGTTATTTGCGTCACCCACCTACCTCAAGTGGCGGCCATGGGCGACCACCATTTTTCCATTCAGAAATCACCTACAGGCGATTCTATTCACATGGAGATTCAGCGCTTAGAGGGCAAGGCCCGCATTCAAGAAATCGCCCGCCTCATCTCCGGCGAAAGCATCACACCCACTAGCTTAGCGCACGCGAAAGAACTCCTTTTAACTTCTGAAGGAAAACCAAATAAAAAAAGTTTGGGTGCTTCAACTTAGTGTTAATGGGATAGTAATACCGTTTAGTGAAGCTTAATATTTGAAAGTAAATAAAAATTAACTACTTTTAAAAGTACAAATTTTAATCCTAAAATGAAAATAATACATTGATTACATCATTATAAATAGAATCCACCAAAGTAGACTATTTAATTTGCATTTTACATTAAAATAATGGTAAAAACATCTCCCTGAATTAAGGTATTTTGAACAGGCTTTATTAAAAAAATAAATATAAATAAACATTAAAGTGAGGATATAGTGAAAAGAATAGCTTTGTTTCTTATTTTAAACTTAATTTTTCATCACAGTATGGCTCAAAAAAATAACTCCAAAGAGTCACAGAGTTATAGATTAAAATCTAAAGATGCTCTTAAACACCTCTTAAGTAATAAGATTCTCGTACTAGATGCAAACGAAAACTCCATAAAGTTAGATTTAAAAAATGAATCTGCAGCATCAGTTTTAGAAGAACTCAAAAATGAAGGCTTATTAGATGAAGAGGCAGCTGATCATGGCTCATGGTGTGAATAAATATTTATTTGCGCTAGGAATATCTATATTTTTTATTTTAATGTACTTCAAAAGCGGACGGTCGGTAATGAATACTGAAAATTTAATTTTGAAAGTTGCCTTTCCGAATACATCATCAATTACAACTTTTGAACCAACAAATATATTGCTCGCTCCCCAATATGCTTTACTAGAAAATCTATATAGCCCACTTATTGAGTTGTCTCCCAATGGAGAACTGCAAAGTGGAGTTGCCCAAAGCTTTGAATGGCATGGAGACGAACTCCATTTTGAAATAAGAAAAAATTTAGTGACGATTGATGGTCATCAAATTACCGCGTACGATGCTGAATTTAGCTTAAAACGATTAATGATTTTAACGGGAAATACTCATGGCGACTTAAAAAATATTCTATGTAACGACATGGATTTGAAGACAATTGATGATCCTTGCCCTCATTTAGAATCAAGAAATAAGTATTTGCTAGTTTTAAAACCGAACCGTAAAGATGTTTTTTTAGTAAAAATGCTTTCAGCTATTGATTTTTCGATAATACCAAAGACTTCTGTAGATCCAAAAACATTAAAAATCATAGATTATAGGAATACATCCGGTCCATTTTATGTTAAACATGATGATCCGGAAGGTAAAATTATTCTTGCAACAAATCCTAATCACTACCATTATTCGCCCAAAATTCCTCAGTTAGTAAAACTTGTTCCTACCGATGATAAAATTCCAAATAAATCTTTAGTCGATTTTGATAGCGGAAGCGTGGACTATATCACAGAGGCAGATTCTACCTTAAGTGAAAAAATATTTGAATATTCAAAATCACACTCTAATGAAACTAATTTGCACTCAACTATAAATATTCGAATGTTTGTTTTGTCATTTACTAAAAAAGGGTTAAATACAATAAATAAAAGAGATCGTTTATTAATCGGTAAAAAAATCAAGAGTATCTTCAGAAATCTTTTAAATATCAGAGGACTCTATGAACCCTCTGATCAATTTTTCCCGGCCTTTGGCGAAGGCAGTCTAGATACTAAAAAAATTGAATCACTTAATGAAGTCTACAATACCTTAGATGAAAAAGAAACCATCAATCTTAAAGACATTTCAATTGGCTTTATTCGAATGGGCGATCTAACTAAGTATACAACACCACTTCATGCCGAGTTTCCAGACTTTGAGATGTTCAGCTTTAAAAGGAGCGATGCCGGAAATAAAAATCCAGACATTATTATTGCTGGTCCAGATACCGGATTTCTTGAAGACATAGTGAAGTTCCCCCATTTCAGTGGACACAAATTTGAATCCTAATTTTTAGGATTTCA
>CAZTDX010000065.1:0-19303 GCA_964612425.1 uncultured Pseudobdellovibrionaceae bacterium | reverse complement strand
CAGATGAACATTTCTGCGGGAGCTATTCCCGAAACGAGGTGCTTCTCCATAGCTGCTCCATAGCTGGAAGCTCAACACCGTTTTTAATATTTTTAAGATTTGAAATTCGGACAAACGGTGGCGGATTCGGATAGTGAGATTGCTGAAAAAAAGATTCTTCACCGTATAGATCAAGTTTGGAGTTTTCTACAGATATATTCTTGATTGGTTCTAATTAAAACTTCATATGATTTTCAACCAGGGAATTTCTGGTTTATGAGTTTGTAATAGGTGAAGTAATTGGTCTTATTTTCCAATGAGATTGAGATAGTCGTTCCAGTCAAAGGCGTTAGCGGTATAAAGCTTCCAAGTTGAGGCTAGTTTTGATTCACGAGATTTAATGAGCAAGGATTTTTCAATACGTTCGCGCTCTTTGGCTTTAAGTTTTGTAAATTTGACTTCATAAATACCAATGGTGTCTTTGGTTAGTTGTTTGACACAATCAAATTCTGCTTTGTCCGCCCAGTAGCGTGAGCCACTCAGTCGCACTCGCACTTCCTCTTCAAAAACTTGACTGGCAAAATCGTGAAGAAGTTTCATTTTTTCTGACTTTGATAAATATTCCCACCGGCTGCGATGGCTAGAGTAAACTGAATACCAGAAGTTCAGCATCGGATCTTTTATTTTATAAAGTGTTTTTTTATTATCTTTTTCTAAGGCTCCAAAGGGATGTTGTCGTTGAATCATCGATGTATCAATCAGTTGTGCAAATACTTTAGATAAACTATTTTGCTTTACTTCTAGGCGGGAGCTTATTTCGCTTGGCTTGTGTGAGCCTCTCCCAATGGCTTCGAGGACGCTGAGGGGAGTGAGGCCCTCAACTTTTTCGTCAGATAAAATGCGCTGAGGTTCGCTTTCCATCAAGGCGCCACGATTAAAGTAAAGCATCTCTGCAAGCTCTATCGGATCGTGAGTGAATTTTAAAGTTTCCCAATATTTAGGAAGGCCACCCACCATCGAGTATAAAATAAAATTTGAAATATCTTTTTGAGAAAGTTGGCAGGCGTGGCAAAAATCAACGTAAGTCATGGGTTCCACTTTAATGATTCTTTGCGCTCGCCCATAGAGCGGAGAACTGTGGTTTAGGAATAAAGAGTGCATCATTTTTTGACTAGATCCACTAATTATGAATCCAATGAGTGAGTTTTTATTGTGATCTAGCCACCGCTGAAAAATTGAGGGTAGAGTTTTATCAGAATCAACCAAATAAGGGAACTCATCCAAGCAGATGAACGTTTTTTTTGTAATACTTTTTTCAAGAAGTTCAAAAAACTGGAGCCAATTTTGAGGTCGCAGATGTGTTTCCATACGCGGAGTTAGGTCTTGGCAGATTTGACTGATTTGTAATAAAGGGGAGCCTTCTATGGCTTGACTAAAAACACCTTGTTTAGTTTTTAGCCAGTGTTTGATAAGTGTTGTCTTGCCGACCCGACGACGGCCATAAACAACGATCAGCTGACTCGATTTTGAGTACTTATTAAGTTCGCCGATTTCCCAAGTTCGATTAGTAAAAATCATTGTGGCTTCACCTCTTAATAATAATCCTTGTTAAGGATTATCCTTGTCAAGGATTATCCTTGTTAATAATAATCCTTAACAAGGATTATTAAGACGAAACTACTTCGATTTAGCAACAAAGACGCCTTTCCAATCAAGAGGGGGAGACGCAATTAAAGTTTGGCAACGCTCAATATAGGTAAGGGTAGGACCATCGTCAGGAAATTTCTCTTTGATTTTATTGAAGCTTTCTAGAGCCCAGCTAAAGTGTCCTTGTTGGTATAACTTAAAAGCTTCTGTAAATTGATAGCTGAGATACTCCCATTTAGAGACATCAGGGCCTGGTTTTCGTTCGGCGAGGGGTTGAAATATTGACACAGATTGCGTTTTGCCTTTTGCGACCACAACATCGAGGGGGCGAAATATAAAATAATCTTTTACTGATTCAAAGGTGCTTTCACTGACGAGAACTGGAACGCCGTATTCTTTTGTGAGTCCCTCTAATCGTGAAGCTAAATTCACACTGTCGCCAATGATGGTGTAATCAAGGCGTTTGTTACTCCCGATATTGCCGACGATGGCTTTTCCTGTGTGAATTCCAATGCCGATTTTAAGCTGAGGGTACCCACTTTTGCTATTTCGTTCGTTAAAAATTTCAACCACACGAATCATATGCAGTGCTGTCGAGACGGCTTTCATAGCGTGTTTGGCATCATCTAAAGGTGCGCCCCAAAAGGCCATCACGGCATCGCCAATAAATTTATCGAGTGTTCCTTCGTGATCGAAGATGATGTCAGTCATTTCTCCCAAGTATTCATTTAAAACTTTTACCAGGAAATCAGGAGCAACTTCTTCTGACAAGCTAGTAAACCCGCGTATGTCAGAAAATAAAATAGAAATCTCTCGCCACTTTCCAACCTCTGCTGTTGGATTCACACCAGAGTCTATCAAGTGCTTGGTCACTGTTGGAGAAAGATATTTTGACAGAGTGCCTTGAATCATTTTTCTCTGGCGCGACTCAATAATACCTAAGTGCAGATAGCCATGCAGCAGGCTCAAGCTTCCGCCAATGAGCGGAAGGGCCATGGGTAAATGAAGACTATACTCACGGAAAGCATAGATGCTAAGAAAGGCGCCACCAAACAAACAAATCGGTGGGAGAATGTTGCGAATAAAGAAATTCTCAACAAAGAAAATAGAAAAATAAGAAATGAAAACTAAAAAGATTGAGACCCAGAGAGTTGTGTAGGTAGGTGCTGAAATCAAATAATCATTATTTAATACATTAGAGATCGCTGTTGCATGGAGAAGTACCCCTGGGTACTGTGTTCCAATGGGTGTGACTTTGAGATCTGCAAGACCCATGGCGCTCGTCCCGATGATAACAACCTTATCCTTAAAAATTTCAGGATCAATTTTAATTCCTTCAATATCACCGGACTCTTTTGCTTTTGCAGAATCGAGAATTTCTCCAACACGAATGTGCGTGAGCTGGTGTGATTTAGGGTAGTAATGAATAAAAATATTTCCGTTACTATCAACAGGGATACGATACTTTAAAACATTGTTGCCTTCAAAAATTTCTAAAAAGCCATTTTGATAATTAATTTTTGTTTGTTGACCGAGGGATTGAGAGAGTATTCCTTGAAGGGAAAGTGAAGGAATCCATTGTCCATCGTAATGTAAAGCCAAAGGAAGACGGCGTAAAATTCCATCTGAATCAGGGTCCGCATTCACGCTATGGACAAAAGCAGTCCGTTGCCAAATATCTGAGTTGGGTAGTGCAATAGAGTGATGCTTTTGATCGTTAAACCAGTGCTTTGGAGTTTGAGTCCATCGGACGGAGCTAGGGAACGTTCGATCTTTAGGAAGAGGAATTAAGTCAACACCTTCAATTTCTGATTGCGGCAAGAGGAGTGCTGCATGAGAGACATTTTTGTACTGTGCGGAAACCTCACCGAGTATTTTATCATCTTCGCTTTCTTTTTGTGGTTCAGAAAAAAGAACATCGAAAAGAATCATCGATGGATTGCCTTCGCCAATAAATGAAATTATTTCTTTGTGGGCCCGCCTTGGCCAAGGCCAGCGCCCATAGGCCTCAGCATATTTTTTAAGACTTTCTTCGTCTAAATCTATCAATACCACTTGTTTAGAAGGTTCTTTGTCTCGGTTGAAGTTCCGATAGCGTAAATCCAAGGTCATTTGCTCTAACTGTTGAGCAAATTGATTGAAGTAAGGAATTTGATCAAATAAAAAAACTCCGACAGCTACAAATGCAAATGATTTTAAAAAGATTTTCCAACGCTTAAAATTGAAATGCATAAACTTCTCCTACCAACGAATACTCATCGGTAAAGTGCCAAACAAATTGAGTGTTTATGGAATAGAATTAGTTGTTAATTTAATTTAATTTTTTATCGTACTAGGTAGTTTTTTCTATGCATTTTTTTCTAAGTACGTAAGGGTATCCTGGTAGGACATTGGTTTACCGAAATAATACCCTTGTAGATAATCGCAACCAAGATCTCTAAGGATTTGCGCTTGTATTTCAGTTTCAACACCTTCTGCGACAACTTCAACATTTAGACCTTTAGCAATACTTATTATGGCTTGAACAATAATTCGTGTTTTTGAGTCTTGCTCTAATTTTCGAACAAAAGATTGGTCAATCTTCAAACTATCAACATTAAAATCACTCAAATAACTGAGCATGGAGTATCCCGTACCAAAGTCATCAAGAGAAATTGGGAATCCCATGCTTCGGCACTTTTCTAGCCAATAAAAAAAGATATTACCTTCTAAAAGAATTTTTTCAGTAATTTCTAGTTTTAAATTTTTTTCATTGATTCCGTATTTTTTAGGTGTGGTTTCTAGCATTTGAAAAAAGTTGATATCAGAAAATTGTTTTCCAGAAATATTTACAGCTAAAAATAAACTAGGATTATTTGTATTAAATTTTGATGAGAGAAAAGTGTGAAAATTTCTGAGCGATTCACAGGCCTTCTCAAATACCCATTTACCAATAGGAACTATCAGAGAAGTCTCTTCAGCCACCCCCATAAATAAGTCTGGGCGCACCATTCCTCTCGTCTCGCTTTGCCATCTGATGAGTGCTTCGAATCCAATGACTTTAAACGTTTCAGAGTGAACTATTGGTTGAAAGTAAAGTAAAAATGCTTGATCCATAAGAGCTTCAAACAATTCAGCTTCAAATTTAATTTTATCAATTACTTTATTATGTGCTTCTTGTGCATTAATCTGAGATGAAATTTCATTAGTATTAGGAGTGGGGCTTACTCCCAGATTGTTTCGCATTCTTTTTAGCAAAATTGAAACTAAAAGCCGAACAATGGGATCGGCCATATCCATACGCTGTTGGAATTGCAATCGAGACACCATTGAAACTTGCAAGTCTTCCAGCGCGCGTGCTGACGCAGACCGTGGAGAGTGATCGAGAATGGCCATTTCACCAAAAATTTCTCCTGGCCCCAGCGTATTTATCGTCACTTCAGTGCCAAAGTTTTCAGAAAAAATTTGTACGCGGCCAGAATCGATAATATAGGCGCAATCACCATCGTCATTAGTGCGAAAAATCATTTCGCCTTTTTTAAATTTCTTTAAAGTTGTTTGAGACATACGCTCATAGGATCATGTATTTCTTTTCAATTAACAAGGGAGCTAGGTAAATTTTTATAGGTATCTCTTCATTGGTCCATGTTGTAAACTTTAAGACTTTGAGCGAGAATTCATTTGTTCTGCAATGGCATCGGCAATGTTAACTCCATCACAAGCAGCTGAAGTAATTCCTCCGGCATATCCTGCGCCTTCGCCGGCGGGGTAAAGTCCAGTATGAGATAAGCTTTGAAAGGACTTTGGGTCACGGACCACGCGAATGGGACAAGACGTTCGTGATTCGATCGCAAAAAGTTGAGCTTGAGGTGAAATAAAGCCCTTCATATTTTTGTTAAATTCAACAATGCCTTGAATAAAGTGCTCGCGCAAAAAAGAGGGTATTAAGTTATCTAAGCGAGCAGCAATGGCGCCAGAAGGTGATGAGGTAGGGGCTAATTCTGATGTGTTTCTACCCTCGATAAAGTCGATGAGTTTTTGGGCGGGTAATTGTTTTGTGCCTCCAGCCTGTGTGACTAAGCTTTTTGCAGCTCTTTCGAGATCACGACGAAAGTGTAGACCACCAAACAAATTTTCTTTAAACAACTTTTCATGATCAATGGTGATTACAACGGCAGAGTTAGCCCAAGGAGAGTTGCGTCGGTAATTACTCATTCCATTACAAACAATTCCATCTTCTTCGGTTCCGCTGGAGAGAACATAGCCACCAGGGCACATGCAAAAACTATAAACCCCGACATCTGTTTTTTTATCGTGATGAGCCAGCTTGTAGTTTGCTGAGCCTAGTTTTGGATGATGAGCATAATCACGATACTGAATGCGATTGATTTCTTCTTGGGAGTGTTCCACTCGGAGTCCAAGAGCGTAGGATTTTCCTTCTAATTTTACTCCAAGGTCTTGTAAATGATAGAGCATATCCTCAGCACTATGTCCCGTAGCAACGACCACAAAGGGTGATTGAAACTCTGTGCCCCATTCTGTTGTTACGCCTGTAATTAAATTTTGATTATTTATTTTAATTTGGGTGACTTGCGTGTTGAAGTGGATTTCACAACCAGAAGACAAGAGATGTTGTCTTAGTTTTGGAATGACTCTTCTTAATCGATCACTTCCGACGTGGGGATTGGATAAGAACTCAATTTCTGCTGGGGCGCCAAAGTCAACGAGTCTTCGCAGAACGTAAGGAATGTGAGGAGATTTTATGCGAGTAATGAGTTTTCCGTCAGAATAAAGTCCCGCACCGCCTTCACCAAAACAAACATTATTTCTTTTATCGAGTTCACCATAGCGCCAAAACCGATTAATGCCCTTCATTCGCTCTTCGGCAGCGGAACCTCTTTCAAAGAGAATGCTTGGAATTCCTAATTCCAAAAGTCGTAAAGCGCAGAAAAGCCCAGCTGGCCCCGTGCCAATGATGATGGGTTTAAAAGAAGGGTTAGAAATTTTTTCAAAATGCCATTCTTTTCTAGGAAGGAGTTCGTTTTGCCCGGCGACCTCCACAGTATAAACCAATTTAGGCGCAGCCCGCTTTGTACGAGCATCCACACTTTGTTTTAGTATTCGATAGTCAGCATAATGTGGAACCAGCTCTTGAATTTTATCGTCAAGATTGTCGTTGAGATCAATTATTAGGTCATTAAAAATTTTAGACATCGCCTACCAAAAGTAAAAATGTACATTTAAAGTTTACCGTTCAATGATAACATAAAAATTCTGTTAGCGCGAGCACGAATAGTGATTAATTGAAAGAGAGATTGATTTCACTAGAAAATAATTTATAATCGTGGACTCCGTTTTTTGTAATTGTGATTTTAAGAGGTAAAAGGTGAATTTTTTAAATTGGATTTTGTATGTAGTGCCTAAAAATCTTTTAAGTTTTTGGGCAGGTAAACTGATGCACTTAAAATTTCCGTCTCCGCTCCGCCTTTTCTTAATTAAACTCTTTGCCAATCATTATAAAATAAATACTGAAGAAGCAGAAAAACCAATGGATCAGTACTTGAGCATTGGTGATTTTTTCATTCGAAAGTTGAAAGATGGGGTACGACCAATTTCATCAACCGATTATGTGCATCCTGCTGATAGCAAGATGACTGCTCGTGGCATTATTCAGGAGGGTCAGCTTGTTCAGGCAAAAGGGCGAGTTTATTCGTTGAGCGAATTTTTAAAACTGGAAAATACCACAAATTCAAATTCCTCATCTGTTGCCTGGCTCGGTGGCTATTTTATAACATATTATTTGTGTCCAACGGATTATCATCGCGTGCATTCACCCGTCGATGGTTGGATTAAAGAAGTTCGCTATGTGCCTGGTCAATTGTGGCCGGTTAACGATTGGAGCGTGTCCAATATTGATCAACTATTTATTCGAAATGAGAGGGTGATTGTTGATATTCAAACGACTTTGGGTTTGGTGGCTGTAGTTTTTGTGGGAGCGACCAATGTTGGCTCCATTAAGCTAAGCTTTGAACCTGAAGTCCAATCCAATCATTCTCACCTGCGAAATTCTAAAACTTGGAGCTATAGAGAGGGCCTTTGTTCTATAAAAAAAGGCCAAGAGTTAGGAATGTTTTGCATGGGGAGTACGGTTATTGTGGTTGCCAATAAAAATTGGAAACCTTTGGATCAAATTGTGAAAAACCAAGAACCAGTGGCTGTGCGAATGGGTTCTTTTTAGAAGAATCTACGTGCCAGAGTAACTACATTCTGTGGTAGGTGTTTCTGCGATGGTGACTTTTTGAAGTTCAGTGAGGAGGGGTTTAATTTTATCATACAGATACACACAAAGACTTTCTGAGGTTGGTTTTTCAAGGCCCGGAATGTCATTCAGGTAGTGATGATCTAGTTGATTTAAGATGGGTTTTACTAGAACTTCAATTTCATGATAATCGCGCATCCAGGCAAGAGACTCATTCCAAGGGCCATAAAAGGTGAGAGTGATGAGAAAGCTATGGCCGTGGACTTGAGAACAGGGATGATTCGATGGCAAATAGGAAAGTCTTCTGGCCGATTCAATTCGAAATTGCATTTTTAGTTCAAATTTTTTAGACATAAATAAAACTTCAGTTTAAGGTGTTAAGTTATAGGCTCTAATTTTTCAGGCATGATACTGCTCAAAAAGGACTTTTAATGCAAGAAATGAATTTTAAAGTTTTAAAACTTTCAAAAGAAAATATGAAATTTTCTGCTGCGCACTTTTTAATTTTTGATGCGACAAGGGCAGAGCGCTTGCATGGTCATAACTACTACGTTCAGGTACAATTGAAAATCAACATGAAGTCGTCCGCAAATCCTGGTTATGGAATTGATTTTGGAGAGTTAAAAAATATTATAAAAAAGCGACTGGATCAATGGGACGAGAGGGTGCTTCTCCCTTCTCAGCAAAAAGAAATGAATTTTAAAATAGTTGATCACACTTTAGAAGTGTCTTTTAGAGAACGACGCTATGCTTTTCCTAGGGATGAGGTTATACTTTTGCCCATCGTAAACACCTCTGTGGAGTTGCTTTCGGGATTACTTTGTGAAGATTTATGGGTCGAGATGCGCACTCTTGGTGTCGAAGGTATCAAAGTGCAGGTGGAAGAAACACGGGGACAGGCGGCGGAAAGCGCTCTGGGAAAGTGGTAATTTATGCTTATAGGTTTTATTGTCGGTGGATTTATATTTTTTACATTAGTTATTTACTTTGTCGTACTTATTTTATTTCCCGAGTGGGTTGGCGTCTCGGGCCGCGATCATGAAAAAAGTTTAGCAGAGCAAAAAGGAGATGCTGAACAAAATCAGAGTTCAAATCCAGAGGGAAAATCAACCAATGATAATCAATCTGAGACCTAAAAGTGGTTGACAGGAATTAAAATTAGTTTATACCTCGAGCACTTTGTTTAATCACCATTATATACTTAAAACATAAACGAGAAGAATACAGCCTTCAAGAGGAGTGAGTCGATGAGTGCTTTGGGTCGTCATATTTTAGTAGAATTTGTGGGTTGTTGCTCGGATATTTTAAATGACGTTGATGTGATAGAAAATGGAATGGTTGATGCAGCAAAGAATGCTGGGGCGACAGTTATAAACTCTACTTTTCACCACTTTTCTCCTTTCGGAGTTTCTGGGGTGGTGGTGATTCAGGAGTCCCACTTAGCTATTCATACTTGGCCCGAATATCAGTACGCAGCGGTTGATTTATTCACGTGTGGCGATTCGGTTGATCCTTGGATTTCGTTTGATCATTTAAAGAAGGTTTTTAAAGCCACCAATCATTCGGCAATTGAAATGCATCGTGGTGCTTTGAATATGCTTAATCGAATTGATTTTCAGGTTAAAGATCAACGTAAAACGATTGAAGAGGCAGTAAAACCACAATTTAAACGTAATTTATGGTTTACCGATAAAGACGAAAACCAAGCTCTTTCACTTCGATACTCTGGAAATGTTCTTTTTAAAGAGCATTCACCCTTTCAAAAAGTCAGTGTCTACGATACTCATGCCTATGGAAAAATGTTAGCTATCGATAATATGGTGATGTGCACTGAGCGTGATGAATTCCATTACCATGAAATGATTGTTCACCCAGCAATACAGCTTCACGGAAAAGCGGAAAATGTTCTTGTGATTGGTGGTGGCGACGGTGGAACGATTCGTGAACTTCTTCGCTATCCCAATATTAAACAAGTCACTATGGTTGAAATTGATGAAGCTGTTATTCGCGCTTCAAAAGAGTGGCTACCAAAAGTGAGTTGTGAGTTTAATAACCCGCGATTGAATTTAATTGTGGGTGATGGCATCGAATTTGTTAAAAACGCTGCCCCTCAAACTTATGATGTGATTTTAGTCGATGGATCTGATCCTGTTGGCCCTGCCGAAGGCTTTTTTACAGTAGAATTTTATCAAAACGCTCACAAGGCATTAAAAGAGGGTGGCATTTTAGCGGCTCAAGGTGAGTCTCCAATGTTTCATACAAAGGCATTTGTTGGCTTGAATAAGTGCCTTAAAGAGGTCTTTGGTACACAAAAAGCTCACGCCTTATTATTCTATGTTCCTAGCTATCCCAGTGGAATGTGGAGCATTCAAATTGCAACGAAAAACGCGCTCTCTCCTTTGGTTGATTTTGATGCAGCCAAAGCTCAAAACTTTGCCATAGAGCAGGGCTTGCGTTATTACAATGTTGATATTCATCGCGCAGCCTTTGCGCTTCCAACTTTTGTTCAAACCTTGCTGAAATAAAAATTGCGATCAAGAGAGCATAGTTGTAAATTCTGGGCTTCTAAAAAGGAGTCCCAGAATTATGGAAGATCTATTTCAGTCTCAGCCAAAACTCAACACGCTTAAAAAATCAAATTGGACTAACTTATTCTCTACAGTGTTTTTTGTTATTATAATTTGTTTAGTGACTTCAAACGAAGGTATGGCAAAAAGCGAATCGCCTTGGGCGGGCTACCCTCAGGGGTTAGAAAAGAGTGATTTTAATGTTAGAAGAAATCCCTTTCTAAAGTTTTTAAACTCAAAAAATCAAGTTTTTTCTATTGCTGAACCGACTCCTGAGTTGTGTCGACAAAAAATTTCTGAAGTGATTTGCGTGGTAAATCCAGCCAAAAAAGGCGAAGATGTTGACGCTAGGCCTTGTCTTAATTCTTCTCATGAACAAACAACGTTAGTTTATGCTCAGGTTTTTGAACAACTCTTTGATCATTACCCTTGGGCGCTACAAAAATTATTTTGTTCCGTACAGCGCATATTTATTGAAAAAGATTTCTTTGGAACTGCCTATGCCACTGGTTTGACTGATCCCAATGGTAAATTTAATGGTGCGATTATTGGGATACGTCAATCGGTTTTAGATGAAAAATTATCTCTCTCAACTTGGGCTTCTTGGAAAGAACAACTTTCTTTTGGTGGAGTTAAAAACTCTTATCAACTCACTCCTGGTTTACCAAATGTTTATACTTCAACACCTAATAAACAAATAAATGATTTTCTCTATTTTGTTGTAAGTCATGAGCTAGGTCATGTGCTTGATTTTGCCCATAAGCTCAATAAGGTAGAGAATTGCAGTGTAACCAAAGATCCTGATGAATATCCTGTTTGCGATTTTGCGCCAGAAAGTTGGGGTGCTATTTCTTGGAAAAACAACCAGCAACCAAAAGATATTAATGATTTCCCACTAAGAAAAAATCTTTGTTTCTATAGCTGTGAAAAGCCAATGTCAAAAAATGACATAAACACTCTTTACTCTGATTTATGGAAGACGACTTATATTAGTACTTACGCTGCAACCAATCCCTATGATGATTTTGCAGATAGTTTTGCATATTACCTAATGAGTGATCGCTTAGAATTTAGTTATGTTATTGATACTAACCAAGGGATGTTTTTTGATCCCTTATATAAGTTAAGTGGCGTTACATTTTCTGAAAAATATAATTTTATTAAAAAGTTTTTGACCGAGCTTGAGTAAACTTTATTTATTCAATTGAATGAGGAGAAAATGACTTTTCTAAGGGCGAAGATAATAGTTTTCAACACTATTGGGCTCGCTTTTACGGATAAAAAGTCTTTTTTCTGCTTCGACTCCTAATAAAATTTGAAATAAATCGGTAATGATCGGACGCGAGCTATAATAGCCATGTCCGAGTCCTAATCCTAGAGCGGGAGCATCGACTTCACTGACATTGATGACGTCAATTCCTTCAGCTGTGGCGCAAGCTCCCAGTCGTCGATTGCTATTGTAGGTTTCAGATGCGGAGATCGCGTTGTCGTTAAAGCTACAATAAATGGTGATTCGCTTGGCTACCTTTTTTAGTGAGGGTGCAATTTTTTGAAAGTCTTCAACGGCGAGGTCTGGAGCATTAAGAACAAGTTCATCAATAATTGGTTCTGTAACTTCTAAACTTAATTTATTTAATGCTGGAAGCACCACCTGGTGTCCCATGCTATGTACACCTAAGTGGATTGGTATTTTTAAAGTGCTGAGCCATTTTATAAAGACTGTAGCATCTCCTTGAGAGGCTAGAGCTGATTTGTAGTTTTTTTCATAGGTTTTGTTGATAAAACTTGAAGCGATTCCATCCTCAGCGCCAGCAGGCCAAGTAAACACAAGGGGTAGTCCTTGATATTTTAAATCATAAGAAATTTGTGCCGCTCGCATAACGGCCTCTTCAAATTTGACATTAAAGCCGTGGATAAAGAGCAAAATACTAGTTGGCTTTCTTTCTAAAATCGCTGTTTTAACTTGGTCTGGTTGAAGTGGAGAATGACTTTGAAAGCGATAAAAACTATGACTGTCAGCACGAGGGTCATCAGTCGCTTCTATTTTGCCAACGCGCGATTTTTTAGGGATATTAATTTTACAAATACCATAATGGAGGCCTTTACCTGGATTAACTCCATAGGATTTGTTGGAACAATTGGGATTTGTTTCTTTGAGTTCTCGATTCGTAACATAAAAAACATCCATGGCTTCGGTATCAGAATGTGAATTGGATATTTTACTATTAATGAGATTACGCATTATTTCATCATTAGAAAGTGGAGGCAGAGGGGGTGTTTCAACGGTCGGTGTCAGAGAGCAAGAGCTTATTGTCATGATAAGAAGCAATTGAAGTAATGTTGAATGCAATCTGTTAATATTTAAAAAGTGCATACTAAATCCTTTTTAATTAGTGATATACTCAGTGCGACTAACATCCTAACTTTCACAATGATTTGGTGCAAACGCTTCTTTGGCAGCGCATTAATGACGTAGTGTCTCATGGGTGTATAATTATGCTCAACTCCTTCTAGACTATGGTTTTAGTGTTTTTATTTATGAATCAAAGAGTTGGTAATTCAGTAAATTTTGTTTATTGTTGAAGCTATATGAATGAGTTCGGTGTAAAACTTTCAGTCCTTCTTGAAAAACCTTCCAGGGTGGCCGCTTTTTGTCTCCTTCTTTTGTTTTCGGCATTAGCTTTTGATAATTCACTGTGGAGGCTCTACCAAATACATAAAAGTAAAGAGATCTTACTAGCGAAAATTCATGAGGAAAATCAAAAAATATTTAAAATAAAGCAACAACTTGAGCAGCTAAAAAACCCTGCTTATATTGAAAAACAGGCCAGAGAGCGATTGGAATTTTTAGAAAAAGGAGATCTTCTCTTTGTTTTTTCAGAAGATTGAGTTAAAAGAGTTATTGTATGGAATGGACAAAAGAACGAATAAAAGAATTAAGATTAAAAATGGGTTGGAGTCATTCTGATATGGCTCGACATCTGGAAATAGAAGTTAATACCATTTCTGATATCGAAAATGGAGCTGAGAAGGAGTTTGGACCAATATGCTCTAAACTGACTTTATTTTGGAACCAAGCTGAAAGCATCTCCAATGAAGTCATTCTCTCCGCACTTGCTGAACAAGTCTTAGAATCCCAAAAACTGAGCCAGTTATTTCAAAGTGAACTTCAGGACAAATACCTTGATTAAATAGCAACATCATCAATAATAAGAAGAAATATAAGGAGTAGTTTTTGAGTACTCAATATAATTTCGACTTAGAGATTAATCGTGTTGGTAGCAATTGTATAAAATATGACTCCAGAAAAGCTTCTTTTGGTCTTGAGGATATAATCCCAGCTTGGATAGCCGATATGGACTTTCCTGTGGCAAAGCCAATATTAGAGGCTCTAGAGAAAAGAATAAATCATCCTTTTTTTGGATACACACAATTGAGTGAAAATCTTTATGAAGTCACTCAACAATGGCTAGTGCATCGTCATGGATGGAACGTGGAGCGTGAATGGATTGTGATGTGTCCGGGAGTTATTCCATCATTATCAGCTTCGGTGTTAGCATTCACTCAGCCAAAGGAAAATGTGATCATACAACCTCCGGTGTATCAGCCCTTCACTGCGGCGATATTGCAGGCAGGGCGAACACTAGTCGCTAACCCATTGGTATATTCTGAGGACTCGTACTCCATTGATTTTGATCATTTTGAAGAGTGCGCAAGCCAATCGAAACTCTTTCTTTTTTGTTCACCTCATAATCCAGTAGGGAGAGTTTGGAGAAAAGAGGAACTAGAAAAACTTCTAACTATAGCCAATAAATATAATTTAGTTATAATGTCAGATGAAATTCATGGAGATTTAATTTTTTCAGGTCATAAGCATTATAGCTTGGGATTGTATTCAAAATCTTATGAAAATATAATTGTCGCCCGATCTCCTTGTAAGACCTTTAATATTCCAGGGCTCAATTTATCTTGTGCCATTATCCCAAATAAAGATCTACGTGAAAAGTTCGCAAATGTTTTTAAAAGTGTTCCTATCAATTTAGCTCATCCTTTAAATATTGAAGCTTATTTAAGTGCTTATCGGGAGTGTGATGATTGGGTGAATCAGCTTTTAATATATTTAGAAGAAACTCGCGATCAGGTCATTAAGTACATAAGGGATTACATTCCACAAATAAAAGCGATACCTGTGGAAGGAACTTTTTTAATGTGGTTAGACTTTAAATCACTTGGGATGAATGATTCTGAATTGCATCAGTTTTTAATTAATAAATCCCAGGTAGGTTTAAGTCCTGGAACTTTGTTTGGAGTTGAAGGCCGTGGATTTATGCGACTGAATTTTGCTGCCCCTCGAAAGATGGTGATGACTATTTTGGAGAAAATAAGAAATTCTATTTTACAATACCAAAAAGACTTTCCCGCCAACAACTAATTATTCCACGGTGACTGATTTAGCTAAATTCCTAGGTTGATCCACATCATGGTTCAAAGAGCAAGCCAAGTGATATGCCAACAACTGTAGTGGAACAACATTGAGAATGGGAGAAATCGCCCAATGGGTTCGTGGCATTTTTAAAAAGGCTTCTGATGTATTGTTGAATTCAACTTTAGCGCCATCAGAAAGAAGCCAAATTTTACCACCACGGGCACGCGCTTCTTCTAAATTACTGAGTGACTTCTCGTAGACCTCATCATGAGGGGCAACCATAATAATAGCCATTTTTTCATCGATGAGTGCAAGCGGACCATGTTTCATTTCTCCTGCGGCGTAGCCTTCGGCATGAAGATAGGCAAGTTCTTTTAGCTTTAAAGCACCTTCCATGGCAATGGGGTAGCTTACGCCTCGACCCATAAATAAAAATCCTTTAAATTGCTGAAGTCTTTGTGCTGCTTCTGCAAAGTATTTGTCATAAGCTAAGACCCCTTCCATTTGGCTTGGTGCTGCAAGAAGGGCTTCAAGATGTTTTTGCTCAGTTTCTTTGGTCAGTAGGTCTTTAGCTTTGGCAATAGATAAAGCTAATAGATTTAAAATGACGAGGCTACTGACAAAAGCTTTCGTGCTCGCAACACCAATTTCAGGTCCGGAGTTCATATAAAGATGGCCATGAGCCTCGCGGTCGATGGATGAATTTTTAACATTACAAAGGCTTAAGGTCGTAGCTCCAAGTTGTTTAGCCAGTCTGATTGACGCTAATGTATCGGCGGTCTCGCCACTTTGTGAAATAGTGAGAACTAAACTTTTAGGAGGGATCACGGGTTGGCGGTAGCGAAATTCGCTGGCAATATCCGTTTCAACAGGCACTCTTGCAAGTTGTTCAATATAATATTTGGCCACTTGGCCAGCATAATAACTCGTGCCGCAGGCAACGATAAAAATGCGTTCAATATTTTTAAACACATCCTGAGTTGACCCATTGCTAAAATTAAGGTCTCTCAAATTGACAGACATTGTGGCGAGGTCAATATGTTGTTCCATGGCTGTTGCTATGGCGCGGGGTTGTTCGTAAATTTCTTTCAACATAAAATGGGGGTAACCTTGTTTTTCAACTTGATCCGCGCTCCAATTGAGTTCATGAACTGTGGGGGTAAATTTATTTCCATCCTGATCGAAGTAATCAATCTCACCTTTGTGAAGATGAGCCATTTCAAGGTCATTTAAATAAATAAATTTTTTAGTGTATTCGAGTAAAGCTTGAACATCACTGGCTACAAAGTTTTCATTTTGACCTAACCCAATAACAAGAGGTGGGCCATCTTTGAGTGCTACCATTTCCTCTGGAGCTTTGTCCCAAACGACAAGGAGGGCATAGGCTCCTTTTAATCGTGATCGAACCGTTTTAACTGCCGTCAACAGGTGAGGAGTTTTTTTAAGTTGTAAGTAAATAAGGTGTGCGACAAGTTCAGTATCTGTATCGGAAGTGGGTGTAATGCCTTGGGCTTTTATTTCTTCTCTAATTTCTAAATAATTTTCAATGATACCATTATGCACGACAGTAACATCACCGGCTTTATGGGGATGGGCATTGCGTTCGTTAGGGGCACCATGGGTGGCCCAACGGGTATGGCCGATTCCAACATGGCCAGAAAAAAGGACTGATTTTGATTGCTGTTCTAGTTCTTTTAATTTTCCTGAGGCGCGAATACGTTTGAATTCATTATTATTCCAAATGGCAATTCCGGAGCTATCATAGCCTCGATATTCTAGTTTTTTTAAGCCATTAATAATGACTTCTTTGGGATCTTTTGTACCGCCAAGGTAACCAACTATACCGCACATATTCTTTGCCCTCATTTTAATACTGGATAATAAAATATTAGTATAATTACTAAGAAGCAAGAAATATGAATCTCTTGAGAAACGTCTTGCTCCTGAAAAAAAGAAACTTCATAATATAAATCATGTTTAGATATAAGATCTTTTTTTCATTAAAATTATTTTTGTTGCTTTTAAGCTTCACTAGTTCAACACAAGCAAGTTTGCAGTCTGAAATAAAATCGATGCTTGATAAAT
The DNA here is from genome assembly GCA_964612425.1 of uncultured Pseudobdellovibrionaceae bacterium. Lineage (GTDB taxonomy): Bacteria > Bdellovibrionota > Bdellovibrionia > Bdellovibrionales > Bdellovibrionaceae > CAUJGP01. Next base: position 2,361 of record CAZTDX010000065.1, on the reverse strand, counting down.
ATGGAACAAAGAGTTCATTTTCTCTTCGAGGAGCCGATGGCTCTGAGTTGATTTCTGTGCGCGGAGATATTGAGCTGGCGCCAGCAAGTATTGCTAAGACTGTATCAACTGGATGTAGTCTTTTAACTTTAGGTCCTAGTTATCAGTTTGCAACTGATTTTGGATTTACGGGAAAAATTTCAGGTGATAAATTAACGGGTAATTTAGTGATTCGCGGAGAGGGAGATCCTGGGCTTGTCAGTGAAGATCTCAAAGAGGCTATCGAAAAAATTCGCACTCTATATCAAATAAAATCCATTGAGGGTGAACTTGAATTTGATGTGAGTTATATGGGTCAAGAAAGTCTGGTTATGTCTAACGGCTTTGAGGGAGATGATGGTAGATCCTTTGCAGCTTCATTAACACCAATACCCATGAATCAAAACTCATTTAGTATTTGGGCAAGTCCTTCCTATCGTGGTGATAATAAAACAGCAGCGGCAACATTTCCTGCTGAGGTATTAGATGTTCAGCTTTCTAACACAACTAAAATAGGAAAAACTAATTCAATTTTTGTTCAATATGATCCTGATAAGAAAAAGGCCTCTGTCTCTGGAGCCGTTGACCCAGAGGAAGGACCAAAGGGGATTTGGAGATCTGTTCCCGATAATTATGAGTATTATTCTAAACTAATTCATAAATTATGGATTCAATCAGGTGGGCAATGGAGTTCAATGAGTTATCGCGTTAGCAAAACTCCCGTTAAAAGCACATTGCTTTGGAAAAACTTATCCAGACCAATTGCTAAACAAATTATGGATATAAATAAATTTTCTTTAAACATGGGAGCCGAGCTTTTATTGTTGGCATCAGGGGCAAAAGTCCATGGAATGCCAGCAAATTATGATAAAGCATTAATAGTGCTTGAGCAGTGTTTAAAAGATTTTAAAATTGCGAAAAATGGAATTCAGTTGGCAAATGCCTCAGGTCTCTCGCGAGAGGCGCGCATAAGGACGTCTTCATTAACTGATTTTTTAAATCAGATGAGCTCAAGTATTTATGCGCCAGAGTATTTATCCAGTTTATCTCTATTAGGTATTGATGGTACAGGGAAGGCTCGCCTCAAGAATTATCAAGGGCGAGGGCGAATCAAGACAGGTAGCATCGCAGGGGTTTCCTCGATTGCTGGTTTTTTGTATGGTCCACAAAGAGAGAGCTATTCCTTTGCTCTCATTATGAATGGCGTGAGCGCCTCTGAATCTGGTGTGAAGCAAACTCAAGACGCCATTCTCAAAAAAATTCTTGATGCAAAAACTTCTATTCGTCGTGTCGATCAATAAAGCGAAGATTTCTTCCGCGGCAGGAGCTTAAAATCTCATGATCGGGTGCAATGGTTTTAGGAATAGCTTGAATCAATTCGTAAAGTCCTGGAACATTTTCATCGATGAGCTGTTGGACATCATTGGGGTTGGGAGAATGACTTGTGCCTAATTCAAAAAGAAAAGACCAAATTCCAAATTTCCAGAAAACAAAATCTTCAAAGGCGCCGTTACAAGGGTAAAGTAACTCAGCACTATTGCCCACCTGGTAGTGACTTAAGCGCGCAGCAATTTGGGAGAGATTGATATAACTATCATTATAGTGCGTTGACTGATTAGCTAGATCCATCCCCCAAGGATAGAGGATTGCTGGACTAAAAGTGTGTAAAGTTGTCGCTCCAACAATTTTATTTAGCTCAATAAATTGAGCTAAGGCCTTTGTCGATTTTAATTTATATGGGCCTTCGGTACCACAGGGGCCAGGATAATCACGATTGGGATCATGATTAGCTCCATCGGCACCCTTTTCCATCCTAATATTGGCATTGTATCCGCCAATATTTAAAACTGGAATAATAAATAAAGTTAATTCAGCGAGAGGGTGTTCGGCGACATATCCCGCTAACGCTAATGCAACCTCAGTTGATCCGTATTCGTTACCATGATGTGTTGCAACCACGAGATGGTGCGTTTTTCCAGTACCAATTTGAAGACCTAAAATCTGATCACCACTGTCTGATATGCCGAGGTTGATAAGATTTGTTTGATTTGGATACTTTAAATTAATTTCATTTATAATTTTTTTAACTCGATCATATCGTACAGGATTATTTATTTCACTCATGCCTTGGGCCTTGATCTGTTGTGAAATAAATAAACTCAAGCATAAAAATACAGAAACTATCCTCCATGAATTGAGCACGGGTATTGGTGTGACCTTTCTTTGTGGGTTTCAATGTTTGAATGAATTGTGTGAAACGTACTGGTGGGTATTTTGTTTTATTTTACAAGGGGGTGACCGGTGGAGTCACTTTGAGGAGGGGGTTTCTAGTCTAGACAAATG
>CAZTDX010000064.1:0-19738 GCA_964612425.1 uncultured Pseudobdellovibrionaceae bacterium | reverse complement strand
AATGATATTTTATTTATAAATATTTAAAAGACCGGGTGATAAGACGTTTTACAATGTTCTTGATAAACTTCCGAAACGCATTCAGTCCGATGCAAAAGATTTATTACATGACATGATGAAAGCCGCAACAGAAGCTGATGCCGAGAAATCCAAAGAGAGTTTTGAAAAATTATTTTCTGATAAATATCCTAAAGCTGTCGAATGTCTATCAAAGAGTTGGACGGAGTTAACCACATTCTTTCACTATCCAGCTCAGCATTGGCAGCATATCAGGACAACAAATCCTATTGAGTCGTCCTTTGCAACAGTGAAACTTCGAACCAAGGTCACCAAGGGTGCAGGTTCAAAAGAAACCGCAGCAGTTATGGCGTTTAAGCTTTTAAATGAGTGTCAGAAAAAGTGGAGAAAATTACGAGGCAATGAAGAATTTAAAAAACTTTTAAAAGGAGTTGAATACAAAGATGGACTTATGATACCTCATGGCCAGCATCAAGAGCATGCTGCTTCATGATCTCTCGTCCACAACATTTTGAAATATCTCAATTAGAAGTTCACTTGCATTAACACACCTTATTCTTCAATAACTTATTGCAAAATTTAGAATTGTCGGAGGTTTTTATGCTTCAGCTTTTAGGAAAAACTTTGAGTTTCGTTTCTCTTTTAGCGCTAGTGGCCTGTACGGGAGGTGGTGATAAAGGTAGTGGTGGAAATGCTAGCCCTGGTGGGACGAAACCTCATAACAAAGAAGAAGCTCTTAATCAGCTGTCCGCAACTCACAAAGCAAATTTTGAAGCTTGGCAGAAAAAAGTTGTTAAATCATGTGACGCATCTCAAGCCTTTGGTTTAAATAGCCAACATGAAGTTGAAGATGGAATTGATGGAGCTGCATTAATTTCAAATAATAATGGTTCTGTCGTTTTTTCTGATGATAAAAATTTCACAATCCTAAGTGACTATAATTCATTTTCTGGTGTTAGTAGTACAAAATCTGAAGAGACTTCAGAAGTCAATGGCCGATCCTATTCTATTACGGCGGAAACAAAACGAGAAGGATCGTCTTGTGTTGTTTATCTTTATGGTCAAAAAGTTTATGAAACCTCAATATATCGAAGTTTCAATATAGAGTTACAATATAATCCCAATGTTCAAGCCGTGACGACCACATCTAACCCAGTTATAAAAAATTTAGGAACGAGTGGAGTTTCAGAAGTCGTTCAACATGGGATCTACTCGTTGATGGCTCAGTCCCTTAAGCCGACCAAGGATGCTCAAATTTTTATCGGACAGAAATTGGGTTTAAATTCAGACCAAGCAGAAAAGTTATTTCTTCTTGATGAAGATTCAACTAGTGAGTCCCTTGTGAAGATAAGTGGCGATTCAAGGTCTGTATGGAGCAGTAACGAATTTCAAAACTTGATTGGTTCTAGCAATAGACTTAAAGAATATTTTGATGGTAGCAATCGAACGATCCAGTTAGAAGTAAGATTGAGAATTCCTCAGTATGAAATTGGTGGAGTAAAAAATACGAGTGACAACGGTAACTTAAAAATTATTTTATCAGCTCAAATTTCCAAAAATGATAGCGGCTTTTCCTATACGTTAAATTCAATCCAAAACATGGGATTGGTTCAATTCTCAGATGATGAAGCTCTTGCTTGCGCTAAGGATAGGCTGTCAGTGCATTTGAGCACAGGTAAGGCAAACGTAGTTTCACCGACTACGGAGGCGATTATGAATCCATGTTCATTTTTATCTGCAATGATTGAAGAAGTTGCTTATCAAAACGGATTTTATAAAGCGGCTTTACCAATTGTACTGACTGGTATTACGCCTTCCCCACAAACTCAATATGGTGGTTGGGACTTTACTTTATCAAAGTTGGCTAAGGAGAGTTTAAAAAATAATAAAGATATTGCTGCAGAACTTGACCCCACATCAAAAACAAAAATTATCCCAGTGGTTTCTAGATATTTGCAGGTTTTAAAAACAGAGATCGATAAATCAAAAAATATTTTGGTCATAAAAGATTCTGTTTTAGGTATGGGTTTAACCTGGGCCTTTAAAGGTCAAGAGGTGTCAGGTGGTAGAATGGCACAAATTATTCAAAGCGTAGATAATACTACAGATGTGTTCTCAGTTTCATCCACTCGACTTTTGAATGATCTTGCTCAGAGTCCTAATTCAAATGATGAACAACTCTCTTTTGCGATGAACATTGATAGCACTTATAAAGCTGAGGCCCAAAAAGCCCTAGGGCTGGCTAACGACATCAGTTACTCTGATTTTGTGTATGATATTTTTAATCAGGTAATTCAAAAAAGAGTATCTGTAGAGGAGTTTCGCGACTGGAGCAGTAAATTTTCAACAGTTAAGTCTGAAATCAATAAGTACGGAAACCTAAACTCAGTTAAAGGTGATGTTGTTAGACTTTCAATTAAATGGCTTAGAGGCGGAGAGGTTGCAGTGCAAGACCTTGGAAGTATTTATGCTTCGTTAAATAATTCTGCAGACCCCTTTGTTGAAAGCACTCAGCAACTTATCAAAGATCTTGGGCAGTCTTTTGGAGCCAACAAAGAAGCTCTTACATTTGCAAAAAATCTGAGTGCAGAATATAAACAGTTAGCCATAGCAATAAAAAATAATTCTGCAGCAGCAGAGTATGAAAGCTGGGGGAAAAACTTCTTTAATAATATTTTGCAACAACATCCTAGTCTTGATCAACTAAGACAGTGGAATGAATTGTGGGTCGCAACTTTAGCGTTTATACAGAGAGAAAAAGCAAAAATCGCTGATGATCATAGTTCTTCGCCAGAATGGTACAGAAAAAAAGTAATTGAAATTGCTATAAAAGAAGTATGGTCTGGACAAGAGTACACCGTACTTGAATCTATCTCGTTAGTCGCTAAATCAAAAATTGGTTGTGATAGATATAATGATGCAAGTTCATTAGCAGATTGTGCAGGAATGAGCTTGTTTAGTAAGAATCAAAAAAAGTTTTTTGATCCATCTTATGCCGGTCGGTATTCGGTTTTGGCACTAGATTTCAATACGTATATGAATAAACTTTCTGATTTTGATTGGGCTTCGTTGCGACTATCATTGATGAGAGAATTTTTTGGGTCTTGGGAGCCGATTTGGTCTAAGTGTGACGCCTCGTTATTTGCACAGAAATCTGCTGCATTAAAGTCTCAAATAAATACTATTGTTGTAGAGGAAGACCAATTAAAAAAATGGGATCTGGAACGCCAAATTAAAGAGACAATAAAAAACTGTCAGTAGGAACCCGTCAAATCTTCTCATTAAACAATTCCAGTTTGCTCTGCAAACTGGAATTTGATTCTGCTTCCAGAGTTTAGAGAATTAAATTTGAGATGGATTCTAATTACAATTTACCCAGGCTTCAATATAGGGGCGGAGCGGATTTTCAAGTTCTACTCCATTGCGGAAAGTTCCCAAGTCACCTTGACGAGCTAATATTCCAAAATAACTTTTAGCGCGATCCCAAAAAGGGTAGGCTCCATAGGCGCCAGGACTTGAAATTCTAGTGCCAGGTGTGCATGAATAATTTAAGGGATCCTGGCACTCTTGCCACGATCCGAAACCGTAGTGCCAAACTTGATTGACCACTTCAATAGGTGAATACACAATGGTTGCAGACGTCGTTTGATCAGTTAACATTTCATTCATTAGAGTGGTACTGAGCAAACTTCCATTCTTAAAAGCTTTGATAAAGGCAAAATATTCATTGCCAGTCCAATGCATTCCTCCGGCTAATCTTGGATTGGTAAATGAGGGAAGGTCGTAAGTTGAAGTTGTGAATAAACCTGTTTCAGTTTTAAATTCTGTAAATAAATCCTGCCAGTTGGATTTTCCGTAGGCCTTAATAGCCATGGCTCCAGCAACTAGTAAGTGTGAACTGGAATAATAAAATTCAGTCTCAGGAGTCATAGTATTAGCGGCATTGGCATTAGCCACATTGGTGACGCAGGTAAAAAAATTAGCAGAAGGGTTATTGGTGCAAAAATGATCTTCAGTTAGACCTGAGGTAAAGCTCAATAAATTTCTTAAAGTCATATTGTAGAGTGGTTGACCCGAAGTAATGGGCCAACCGGGAATATAATCTTGTGGTTTGTCGCCTAAGGATAAAATTCCTTTATCCACTAACCTTAATATGATTACAGCAGTGACCCACTTTGAAGTCGATGCTGATTCGTAAATAGTATCTGGTGTTGAGCTTCCACGATTATAAATAAATTGTCTACCGTCACCTCTTTCGATGAGAAATGAAAAATCGGGAACAGGAACTTCATCTGTCGTTGCCGCCGCCATGGCCGCTGTCAACTCTGCTTCTTTTGCGGAAAGCGAGCAAGTTGGGGTGGGGGAGGTTGTTGGAGTTATTGCTGAATTGTTTTCATTTGATACGTTCGGTTTAGAGTTGGAACTACAATTTTGGAAGGCTAAGAGAAAGGGAATGGTTGTGAATATTTTTAATGTTTTTTTTAACATCGGCATTATATTGTTGCTCCTAAAATAGAATGCTTAGTTCTTATCGGAGTAACGAAGTAATTATTAAAAAGTTTCGGAAATTTAGGATTGGCATGTAAGATGATTTATTCCTATTTGCGAAATGACTCAAAGTGATTCACTTTGTTGAGTTTATTAGGTTTAAAATTTAATTTATAATGAATTTCACGGCGGAAGACTTACGCTTCCGAGTAAACAGGTTTTGTCATTTGTAGATGCGCTTTGGGATTTGAAGTACATCTAAGAATTTATTTTTAAACGCACTCTCATTAAATCTCCGTTCCCACTTTGAATAATTGAATTCGATCCTCGTAATCGACGAGAGCTAAATAAAAAATTGATTTTCTCTGGGCGGCTAAAACATTGGCAACTTTTTCAAATCGTGCTTTTTGTTTCCAGGGCCATCGATTTAAATAAAATTCAGTGGACTTGACCGACTTAACTTCCACATAAATCGTTTCACCGTTTTTTTTAAAGCCCCAATCAAACTCCACGCCAAAAATTTTCTTCCGGTGAAATGCTACTTGGAAATTCTTATTTAAAAAATAATCTCGAACTTTCATTTCAGCATGTTCACCACGAGATTGAGCGCTCCAATTTTTGAGATAACTTTTCTTATATAAGTTCATGAATTTAATTCTTCATGCAATTAGTTGATACATATCAATACTTGAATTTTTCAAAGAGTGACGTCCGAGTGATCCGTAAAAGAGATCTGATCTTCGGACCGCATTGAAAGAAGCACGGAGTTTATTAGGGTTAAAATTTAATCTTTAAAGAGTTTCACGGCGGAAGACTAACTATAATGGCTGCACAACAAAGAATAAACATTATTCATGTCTCGGTAATCTTAGTACTGTTGAGCAATATTAGCTTAAATATTTTTTTCAGGCTAAAAAGTAATCTCGCACCAACTCTAGATTTGCATTTCTAAGGTTTTATTTTCTGCTCTAAAGCTTTTGAAACGGGTCCGTAGGTAACGATGGTCATCCTTTGAGAAATTCGAAAATTCTCGTCATTGTATAGAGGATTTTCTACTTCGAGTTGCCTTAGGACTTCATGAAAAATTAAACGCAAACGCAGACGTATATTGTTATTCAGAGTGTTCCAGCTCGGTCTATGAATGCGAGTTAATCGTTGGTCTGGAAAACTAAGAGCCGTCATAGGTTGATGGCGATGATCGTAAAGATTCTCATCCGTGAATTCAACTTTAATTTTTCCATGAACAAACTCTTGCCACGTCTTTTCAATTTCCTCAAAATTTACTTTTTCTAAATTGGCTTTTTCTATAAAAATAATTCCTGACATTTTATTAGCATAATAAAATCCTACACGCCCTATATCAAAAAAAGTTTCTTTAGCTGATTCCATACTTTTCTCGACTGCTTTAACTTGGCCACTGAAGCAAAAAAATATAACGATAACACCTAAAAAATTCTTCATGGCATTATCCCTCCAATTACCTGGCAAGAATAAGATTTTTGTTTTCGATCATAACGACAAATGAGCTCTGCGGCATTGGCTTCACCCCAGGCTTCAAAGTCAACCCCCGGCATTTCCGTGATTTTCAAAATCTGTTCACAAAGTTGACTCGCTTTTTCTCCAGTTAGTTTAATTTCCTGTGGCCCATGCCCACTAAAATCATGATCATAGGTATAATTATCGCGATCCAAAACCCAAGAACAAACAACATCGGTCATTCTTAATGATTGAATATCACCTTTATGCTGAGGTTTAAGTTGAAGGAGATTTTGATATAACTTACGGGCGCTGGTACCCTCAATTTCTCCAAAAGTAAGCGCGTGAGCATTCAAAAAATAACTCATTTCGCTTGAGATGAATCTTTTATAGTCTGCATCGGGAAATGTTAAAAGCTTTGAATCTTTCTTCGCTGAATCACTTTGTGCTAAGTATTGACTGACCGTTTGAATCATTTCGTTGATTCTTGGATCTGGTTCTTGGTTGGTTGCAGATTCATCTTCGTTCGTCTCCCAAAATTCTTCATCGATCAAAAATATTTTTGAGTTAAATTGAATCTGCACATATGAGTTTGTATCATGAAAGAGTCCTTGCTTAGGGATGATTTGAATTTTATTTTGTGAAATCTGATCACAAAGATCAATCACACGTTGGGCAGCACCATGATTTTCTGGAGACAGAATGCGATAGGGATTTGCAAGTTCAGACTGTAAAGCAAATTTATAACCTTCGCATAATCTATGAAATTCGCCAATGGCTGTATTATTTCCACTGCCAGTGCTAGGTCCAGTGGCGAAAGCACGCATAAATGTCATAATGAAAATAATATAGACACTCATAATGGTTCGAAACATCCTAAACCTCTCGCTATGATTCTTATTATTTGTTCTGCAAAATTGAATCCAAAATCTGTATGGATTTTTTGAACTAGTTCTTAATATTTGATCTTACATGAATATAGAACATAACCCATTTCTTTAACTTCATTGCGCTGACAAGTGATTTTGGCAAATATAGTAGTATAATACCGTTCAGCACTTATAGACAAACCGCCAAAATCTTCCATCACTTTCATTAGATTTTCCAAAACCTTCTGGCTAAGATTAATTTTTTTATCTCTAATCGAGCAATCTATCTTATCGTAGTCACTAAAACAATCAATCTTACTTGCGGTCCAATTGGTAATCGAAGGGTTATCTTTAAGGACCTTACCTCGAACTCCCACAGATTCCAATGTTTCGACTATTCTGTGAAATAAAACTTCATCGCTTATATAGCCTTGATCACCGGTCTCAATACTACCTTCTTTGCTGATTTTACCGGAGTTGTCCTGTGAAAAAGTAAAGGATCCAGCGTTAACTTGGACCTCAGTCAAAAAGAAAAACATGGTGAGTATTATTAGTTTTTTCATAAATATCCTTTATTTATATATATTTATTGTTTAGTTGTTATGCCATTTGTGCATTGAGTTATACATTAAGAAATGGACCTTTGCGAGATAATTATTGTCAAAATAACTCATATATGTTGTTAAAATAACAACATTAGTGATCATTCTAAAAGGAGAACTATGGCTTCAGATGTTTTTAATTTTGACCAATACCAATCTTATTTACTTCACCGCATGCAGGAAAGTGCTGAGCGAGGAACTTTGGCGCGTTGGTCTGAAGCAGCACAATGCCAGCGCTCCCATCTTTCGCGAGTTTTAGCTGGAACCCTACATTTAACCATGGAACAGGCTTTTCGATTAGCGAAGTATTTTCATTTAGATCCTGACGCAGAAAACTATTTTTTAAAACTCGTAGAATTCGAACGCGCGGGAGACTCTCGATACAAAGAAAAATTAAAAAATGAACTTCATGCAATTCGTGAAAGTCAGGAGGATTTTTCGCAACGTCTGAACTACGCTCAATTAAAAGCAACAGAACAAGAAATATTATACTATTCCAATTGGTACTGGGGAGCCATTCATATTTTGGTCAGTGTACCCAAATATCAAAAAGATGTAGCCATTGCACAACGACTCCAGCTGCCGATAGAAATTGTCCGCGAATGTTTGAAAAAACTAGAGGAGTTTAAATTGATTGAGTTTAAGAATGACCGATGGCACTTTACATCTCCCCATGTCCATTTGACAAAGAAGTCTCCTTATAATGTAATCAATCAATCGAGTTGGCGCAATCGAGCAGTCATTGACACTCAAGCTCCCAACAGCGATGGGCTTCACTATACCGTAGTACAAACAATGAGCCTCAAAGATGCCAAAAAAATTAAGATGATGCTTTTTCAAGCCATTGACGACTACACCAAAATTGCCAATCCTTCTCGCGAAGAAGAACTCTTTTGTTTTAATTGCGATTTTTTCCAAGTTTAGTTTTTACAACTCTATTACAAATATTTCACTATATGACCACAGCGAGCGGCTCAGGGCCATCGATTTAAATAAAATTCAGTGGACTTGATCGACTTAACTTCCACATAAATCATTTCACCGTTTTTCTTAAAGCCCCAACCAAACTCCACGCCAAAAAATTTCTTCCGGTGAAATGCAATCTGAAAATTCTTTCTTAAAAAAAATGATGAGGACTCGCGATCCTCGAAAATACCGAAGATCGAGGTCCGAATAGTCCGATGACCTTACCCGCCCGGCGGAAATCATTGGTACGGAGGGACGTTTTGACAATTTCGTTACTTCTGATTTAATGTTTGATAAAACATTTCGAGTATCGAATGACTGCTAAGAGGTGCAAATTTTTCAGAGAGACCTTGCGCTTCTCTGAGTTTATTAATTCGACAGGAAAACTCATCAAGTGTGTAGCTCGATTTCGAGCAGCCATCAACAAAAGTTAATGGGTTTAGCGCTTGCAGTGCCATCGACACTCCATACTCACTCATAAGATATTGCCCAAAGAGAAAGTTAACAGCATAAGATTCTTTTGATGGAAAAGGTCGCTGTAAAATAATTGGTGATGGAATATTTTGTTTATCTTGAAGCACTTCTGAAGGATTGTAAGGGGTTTCATTTTTAATGAAAAACTCTGCTGTTTGGGCAAGAAGTTCTTCTAACCACGATGGCACATTTTTATCACTAAGAATAACATGAATAAACTCATGGGCCAGGAGCGACGTCCACTCGCCACTTAAAATTGTTGAGCAATCAATAGTAATTAAATTCTGTTTAATTTTAGGTGCGTTTTTGATATGGAAAGCTTTATTATGTTTTAAATTTTCAGAAAGTTTGCTGAATGCCACGATGATGTCTTTTTCAGCCAATAAAGACTGCGCATTGGGGATAATTTGATCTAATTCAGTCCAAAAGCTTAAGGTCTTATCGTCATTTAAATTACGGAAGTCGTGTATGAAATATTCAATTCTATTTATAGGAGTAAGGCAGATTTTCGCTGCAGTTTTATAAACAAAAAATTTGATATTTGGGAGATTCTTTGAAAGAAGTACTTTTTCAAGCCATTTCCCTTCTGACTCGATTTCAAGTGTTTTGGGTCCACGTTCAGTTAATTCATAACGCGGTAAAGTGTTCTTTGAGCGATTTTTAATAATTTCATGGTTCATCCAAGTGATATTTCTTTCTTTATCTTTGAAAATAAAAGTGTAAGCGCCAGGTAGAACTGAAATTGTATTTATTTTTTTTGGAACGAGGAGGCTCACTTCTTTTTGTTCAAAGGTTACATGAGCTAAATTGATAGAATTTAACGTATAAAATTGACTTTCGTATTTATTATTGTAAATTTGAAATATTGAGTTATATGCTAGGTCTATGTTACTCGTTTGGATACTTAATTCCAACGTGTTACATTTATCGATGTATTCTTTTTCAGGTTTCGTGCAATAGTTTTTCATAATTAATGGTAAGTAAATATAAAAAACTTGCGTTTTTCTTTTTAAGAATTCAGCAGGATCTGAATAGTCGCGGACTAGGCTTGTGCTTCCATAGTCATCATTTACTAAACCAAATTGATAGGTATCTAAATAAATATGTAATGGTTTGTTAGGTTTTTTTTTAAAAAAACCAATTGTTCCTGAAAAGCTTATATAGATAATTCCGTCTTTTACTTTGATAGGTTCGTTCAGTTTAAAAGATCTTTGTTTTTCATCGCAAGAGTCGTATATTAATTGACCAGTTGAAGATTGGTCGCAGTGTCCAACGTAAATATAATCATTCTGTTCATAGCCAACTTCTCCAATGACAATCATTGAATCATTACCTATAATTTTTCCCTTATGATTCTTGATTTTTCTAAGAGGCATTTTTTCTAAAATATACTTTGGATCATTATCTTGTTGGCCGCCAGATGAACCATCACCGATAGATATCTGCGCTTTGGTTATCAAAGGAAGTAGAATTAAAATTAAAACTTTTAAAACAAAAGTATTTGCAAATCTCATGGGGACTCCTCGGGAACTAAGTCAGTCTGCGATGTTTGGACTTTTGTGAGTTGATCATCTTCGATAAGAGTATCACTTACGGGAATAAAATTTTTATTAATTTGGTAAATTCGTTTATTTAAACCATCAGTTATACCGTATTTAGCAATGATCGTTTTTTCAAAATCTTTATAGTCTTTGAGAAGAGATTGATATTCATCATCATTTAATACAAGTAGTAGGCTTGAAAAATTTCTTGATTGATTAATTTGAGTGATAGCCGTAATAGCTTCATTGAGTGATTTTTGATGAAAAGATTGTATCGCCACATTTCCAAAATCATCTGGTAGCGAAAAAAGTTTTTCACTAATTGTGCTCCATTGTTCAGATTTCGTATCATAATCCGCTAACCCCAAGGATTTTAGCGACGTTAAAGATTGATTAACTTGAGCTATGTTAGCATTTAATAATTGCGCTATCTTTTCTGGTGTTTTGTCCAGAAATGGTATCATTAAAGCAATTTGTACTCGTGGAGTTATGTGATTATTTAAGTAGCGGTAGGAATCTTTAATGGTATTTAATTTTTTAGCCACATTGGTTTTCATTAATTTGTTGAGGTAAAACTCTCGATTTTTAAAATTATCGGATTGATTAAAGCTGACTAAATTATAAAAGAAGTCGGTATCTTGTTTATTAAGTTCTAGAGACCGCGCAACTAAAAGAATTGAATCTGCTGAGATTGATCTCTTACCCAGCATTACTAATCGTAGAAAACTCCGACTTTTAAATCCAGCAAGATTTGTCCAAACTGTATGAGAGAAATCAGGAGTTGTTTTCTTTTTATAGTTATAATAGTCGACCATAAATTTTCGGTAATCCAAATAGTCTGAAATATTTGGCTTAAGAATGTTTTTATTTTTCATAGACATACTTATATATAAGTTCAACCTCTAATTCAATAAATATTATTTATTTAAGAATCCAATTTAATGTTTAAAGTATTGATATTGCTTAAATATAATAAATTAATATAAATTTTTTGATAACAATAGAATACACTAAGGCTAAATTTTATAGTTTTTTTAGCTTCTTTGAAGTCTTATTTTGTGAATTCTTGTATTCCTTCAGAGTACTTTGTAAGTTTTACATTACCACAGATGTTGTGTTATTAGCTATTTAACACAAATCACTGTATTCAAAAAATTTGGTATTTAAGATTCAATTAAAACTGACTACAATAGCAACACAAAAAAGTTAAATAAATAAATCATTATATGAATTTAAAAACACCCTAAAAATAGGAGAAAAAATGAAAGCTATTACTGTAAAAACAACGTTACTCATTGGAATGACAATTTTTGGTAATGTCAATTTATTGGCCAAAGAGGTCAACTCTCAGAAGAAAGTGGAATTAAGTGCGCCTGAGTTGGAAAAGACAGAAAATTTTGAAGCTGAAAAGTCTGAATATATTTCTCATTTTTTTGAGTCTATTGCTCGCAAAGGAAATATTCGAGGGACTCATTCAAAAGGTGTTTGTGCCAAGGCTCAAGTAGAAGTATTTAGTAAGGAAACTTTGAGAAAGGCAAACCTTCCTGTGCCTGAGGATGTTATACAAAACCTAAATGGTTTTTTTGCTCAACCCAATACTTATAATGCTCGAATCCGATTTGCTAATGCAGCCTCCAAAATTGAAAATGATTTAGTTCCAGATCCTCGGGCAGTGTCTATAGCCATTGATTTAGGAGATTCCAAGCGCCAAGATTTTGTTATGCAAAATATGCAAATTTTCCCCATTCCAAGTATGACAGATTTTCTTTTTGTGATTGATCCTTTGGGTGCCAAATTAAGTGAGTATGAACAGTGGTTAACTCCCGCTGATAAACAATCTCGACTTGCTCGTATAGGCTATATGTTTGGATATTTACTTCCTAAAAATTTAAAATTAGTCATTGCAAGTTATTTAACAGAAACGTACTGGAGTGGCAGTGCTTTTAGATTTGGTGAAAAGAGTGCGGCTAAATATTCGTTAGTTCCATGCTCTTCAAATATGAATAAAACCCATAAGTCCTATGAAAACACAGTAAATAAAGTAGCCTCAGAAGTTTTTGGAAATTATGAAAATTTATTTAGTTTTGATAAAGGTGGATCTTCTGGCTCGCCGAGTGAATTAATTGGAACATTTATTAATAAAGCAGGAGGAGTGTTAGTTCAAAATTTTAACCTGGTTGAAAGGCAAACTAAAAATTATTTAAAATATAATTTTGAATCTGAAATCAATGACAAAGAAACTCCTGCTTGTTTTGAATTTAAAGTTCAACCACTTGAAAATTTGACCAATAGCGGATTGCCATTTGGGCATCTTATGAATTCAACTCCCGGTGGTAGAACATCGTTAGTTGAAGATCCATCCATCGTTTGGGAAGGCCCTTCATACACTGTAGCTAAGGTTACTATTGTACCACAATCAAAATTAGAGTCTAGCGAGTGTGATGATCCTAAGGCTGCAATAAATGTAATGAAATATACCTATCCTGAAAATATTGGAATAGGACGTATTAATAGAGGAAGAACAGCATCTGAAGAGCTCAGTGCCAAAACTCGAAAATAATTTTCATATTCTATTTCTCAGCATAAAAATCTTTCATATGGTCGATAAAGAGCCGCACTTTTTGAGGAAGATTTTTTTGCTGAGGGTAGATGAGATGATAGGAAGATTTCAAGCCACTCCATGAAGGAAGAATACGAACCAATTCTCCGGAAATTAAAGAATCCTTTACTAAACTTTCTGGTAAAAATGCAATGCCTCCTCCTTCGATAGCTAACTGTTTTATAAGAAGAGCCGAATTACCAGCGGTTTGTGTTGGTACTTTTATCGTTACAGTTTTTTTGCCGTCACTCAGTTTCCAAAGATGAGGGTCCTTTCTACCAGTAAAGAGAAGACAGCGATGTTCCGCTAAATCGTGAGGGGAGTGTAAAGTTTTTCGTTCAAAAGAGTAGTCTGGTGAGGCGATTAAAATAAATCGCCCTTCAGAAAGTTTTATCGACTTCATGGAGCTGTCAGGAAGTTGCCCCGCTCTCAGAGCTAAATCAAAACCTTCACCGATAAGATCAACATTTCGATCCAAAGCCTGGATTTCGAGCTCAATCAGTGGAAATTTCTTCTGAAAAAGAAAAAAGGCTTGAACCACAGTTCGCTCCAATTCTGCAGGTGTGGTGATGCGAATTAAACCTTGAGGCACGGTTATATTCATGCGAGTTGATTTTTCAGCGGACTCAATTTGCTGAATCGCTTGATCGCAAGCACTATAAAACTCCTGACCAGCTCGAGTAACTTGTAGTTGCCGAGTATTTCTTTGAATCAAAGTTAATCCTAATTGGCTCTCTAAAGTTTTTAATCGTCGACTGATCGTGGATTTTGGAAGTTGGAGAGCTTTAGAGGCCTTTCCTATTCCGCCAGCTCTTACAATATAAACGTAAATAGAGACGTCATTTAAATCAATGGATTTCATGGTAAAATCCTTTCTTGGATTGTTCCATTATTGGAACAACATATTGCATTTGTGCCATCTTTTCAACTTAAGTTTTTTGTAGTTTAATAAAGACATCAACAGTAGTTCAAAAAAAGACGAACTACAAAAAAAGGAGTTATTTTATGAAATACGCATTCACTGGATCTAGAGTATTATTGGGCCTCATTTTTTTAATCTTTGGTCTTAACGGTTTTTTTAATTTTTTACCACCACAGCCACCTCTTCCAGAAGCTGCACTCAAGTTTGTCATGGCTTTAGTCGAGACTGGCTATATGATGAAATTAGTTAAGACTATCGAAGTTCTTTCAGGAATTCTATTATTGTTCAATTTATTTGTACCTCTTGCTCTTCTACTTTTAGCACCCATTGTTGTGAATATATTTTTGTTTCACACAATATTAGCGCCCAGTTTGGCACTACCAGTCTTGATAATTGCATTAGGTTGTATAGTAGCATGGGATCGTAAAGCGCAATTTGCATCTGTGTTGAGAATTAAATAATTATAATTTAACTGAGGTGTTCTATGATTCAGATAAGACAAAGTAAAGATCGAGGATTTGCAGACCATGGTTGGTTACAAAGTTATCATACTTTTAGCTTTGCTGATTATTATGATGAAAAACACATGGGACACTCAGTTTTAAGAGTTATCAACGAAGATTTTATAGCACCTGGGAAGGGTTTTCCGACCCATGGTCATCGTGATATGGAGATCATCACCTACCTTATTGAAGGGGAATTGGAACACAAGGATTCCTTGGGGAGTGTCGGGCAAATTAAAGCGGGAGAAATTCAGAGAATGAGTGCCGGGACTGGTATTCGCCACTCAGAATACAATCCGTCATCAAATAAAAAAAATCATCTGTTACAAATTTGGATTTTACCTGATCGTAGTGGATATCAGCCAAGCTATGAGCAAATTGATCTTTCTCACCAACTTCAAACTGATGAGAAGGTCATTGTTGCAAGCCCCAAAGCCAATGAAGGGCATGCCATGATTCATCAAAATGCGAAAATATATGCATACAAAATAAAGTCCTCAAAATCGGTGAGTCTTCCCATTTGTGCAACGAGAAGTGGGTGGCTACAGCTTATCGATGGGGAAATGAGTTGGAATCAACAACAACTTAATGCTGGAGATGCGCTGATGATCTCACAGGAGGAAGCGCCAGTGATTAGCGTGTTATCTAAAGCGCATTTTCTTTTTTTTGATTTACCTTGAATAAGGAAATTGGCCTTTTCAATGAGGGCGTAGATCTTTTTCGAGCTGAATCTATTTAATGAGTTTAAGTGGAGGTTCAATATAATTGGGCTTATCACTCCCACGGTGGCACATATAGCAGTCAACTTTGACTTTAAGCAGATTGGCTTTATCGTGTTCATTAAAAATCTGATCTTGGAGAATTTTAACAACTTGTTGGTGCTTGAGCGACGTTTTATAAGTTTCTTTACTATCGTCCTTAAAGTTTTCTAAATTATGGCAATAATTACAGGTGACACCCAATTGCCTCGACCACACTTTCATTTTTTCTTTCTCATCAACCTGCTCGGAAATATTTTGAGAATAAACCTTTGCCAAGAAAAGCTCATTCATTATTACCATCAATATAAATAATTTAAATTTGATCATAATGACCCTTTGCTTCAATCAGAATCTTAGAATCGCTTCCTGAGGTCAAATTAAACACCAACAACGAGACGAAAGTATAAAGCAAAGGAGCAAAATCTGCTCCTTCTTTAGTCTGGATTCTATATTCCAGATCTAATTTTACATTTAGAAATACCGATATGTTCTGAGAGGAAAAAATGGTTTTAAGATTAATTGATAATTTAGGAAGAAAAGTAAACGGTAACATCGATTACACATTTCGTGTTTTGATGATGGTTTATTATTCTATTAGAGCGACAATTTCTGATCAATCCCAAGGATTGCGTACAGTTTTTAGAGTGGTTTCTTCCCAAATTTATTTTACGGGTTGGCAAGCCATGCCACTGATCAGCGTGTTGGCCTTAGCTACGGGATCTATAGTAATTTTACAAAGTTCTGCACAGCTTTCGATGATTGGTAGTGCTTCGATGATTGGTAATTTATTGGTTGTTATTATTGTAAGAGAAGTAGGACCTTTATTGACGGCCCTCGTGGTTATTGCGCGATCTGGAACTGCTGTTGCTTCAGAGATTGGGAATATGCGCGCGAATCGTGAAATTGAGGCACTCGAATCTATGGGTATTAACCCATTGAGTTTTATTGTTTTCCCTCGAATCATAGGTGGTGTTATAAGTGTTATTTGTTTAGCTTATTATTATATCGTCATTGCGCTTTTTGGCGGATATCTCTCAACACGACTTCTTCAGGATATGCCCTTAAAGTTTTTTAATGATTCATTAGTTCAAGCATTGGCAATGGAAGATATTTTTCTGTTTCTGGTTAAGACAGGATTTGGCGGAATGATTATCTTTGTTGTGAGTTGTTATCAAGGCCTCCTCGTTAAACGTAGCCCACATGAAGTTCCGCAAGTAACAACGAAGGCCGTGGTTGATAGCATAATCTATGTTACGGTATTTAATTTATCAGTCACGACTCTTTTTTATCTCAATCAACTCATTAATATAGGTGTTTTATGAGTTATTTAATTAAAAGTATTGAATTTAAAGAGGTTAGTTTTTCGTTTGAAAATCAAGATCTAATTCTTGATAAGGCCTCTATCGTCATCCCCATTGGTGAAACTATATCTCTTCGAGGAGATCGAGGATCGGGTCGCTCCACTTTACTTCAATTACTTGCGGGTCTACAAATGCCAACGCTAGGGCACATTGATTTTAATGGTATCAATGTTACAGATATGTCCTTTGAAGAGTTTTTACCCTATCGCTTAAAAATAGGTTATACTTTTGATCTTGGTGGTCTCATAAGTAACCGAACTTTGTATGATAATTTAATATTACCACTGGATTATCATAGCATATGCCCTGCTAATGAGGCCAAAGATCGAGTTAATTATTATATCGATAAATTTGGTTTACAAAAATCAAAGGACATGAGGCCTGCCAATGTGTCTGGAGGGGTAAGAAAACTCACTTGCTTAATTAGGTCCTTATTGTTGGAGCCAGAAATTTTACTTCTTGATGATTTAACTGTGGGATTATCAAAGCCACAAGTTGAATTATTTTGTAGTTGCCTTGTGGATCTTAGAAAGCAAAACAAAACACATACTGTCATATTCTCATCCTACGATGAAGCGTTTGTAAGACAAATTGAAACAGCTTCTATTTATTTTGAAAGTGGGCAAATTTATCTTCATCAGACAGAATTAAAGGTAACAAATTTATGATGGCCATTAATTTTAACAAGTTTGAACGTGTTTCTGGAATTTTTGTTATGGTCTTTGTTATCAGCGGCTTGCTTGCTGCTGTTTTTGTGGCGATTAAGAGAGATTGGTTCGCCCCACGAATTCAACTCATGACTGATTTTGAAAATGCAGACGGCGTTCATTCTGGAACAGAAGTGGTGATTGCTGGTTTAAGAGCAGGAAGTGTCGACTATGTTGAGTTATTAGATAATAATAAAATTCGTGTGAGTTTTGATATTTTAGAGCGCTTTCGTTCAAAAATCAAAGAAGATAGTCAAGCTCAATTGATTAGACCGTTTGTTATTGGTGAGCGAGTTTTGGAACTTACAGTGGGAAGTAAAGAATCACCTCCAGTAAAAGAGCATGCCATGGTTAAGTCGCATGAAACCTTAGATATTATTTCAGTGTTAAGTGGTCGTAAGCTTGGTGATTACTTAGGTACGATGAATGGTTTATTGGCTAATATGCAAACTTTGATCGAAGCCTTTGCGAGTACAGAACGAACTGCCAGTATTGTGAAAACATTTGATCAAATTGAGCCTCTTGTTCGTAATCTTAATTTAATGTCAGAAGAAGTTATAAAACTCAGTCGACAAGCTACAAGAAAAGATAACTTAGGAACAGTGTTGGGTAATCTTTCAACGACGACCCATCAATTAAATCAAGTCATTCCAGTTATAATGGAAAAGTCGCCAGAGTTAGCAAAAGATATGACTAAAATAATGCAAAATTTAGCGATACTGACAGAGAACTTTAAATTGCTTACGCCTACGATAGTTCAAATGGCACCCAGTTTGCCAAAAACGAGTCAACGTGCCGTCGAAGCTTTGGATGAGGCCGTCATATTATTAAAAGCTCTAGAGAAATCAATTTTGATTAGAGGCAATGTGAGAGAAGTGCGAGAAGAGGAGGCAAAAAAGCGTGAGCCTACCTCTGAAGAAAAAAAAACCATCATCGAAAGTGATAAATAATCAATAATTTAATACAACCTGGAGCCTTGCTTTACTCATTTTTTTATGGAATGAATTTATAAATGCTCTCTTGGTTGTTTTTTGAAAGATATTTATTCTCGTCTCGTGCCGGAAGTTTAATTAAACGGATCGCATGGCTTTCCATTACAAGTATGGCAGTGGCCATCCTATCCTTTATTTTAGTTCTTAGTATTATGGCGGGACTTCATAAAAATATAAATCTTAGAATACTCGCGATGGAACCTCATCTTATTTTGGAGTTTGATAAAAACAAAGGTGAAAATGAAATCTTAACTCATCCCGGAGTTAAATTACTCAACTCGAACGCAAGAGTTGCCGATGTGCAACTTTTTGATCGACAAGATGTTATATTGCGAACAGTGGATGGCATTTTTCATGGTGCGGTTGCGCGCGGTGTAACTGTCAATACATTAACTTCGATGGTGAAGAGATTGGAAGAATTACCCCATCAAATAGGAGTTACAAACAGCACGGTGCTTGAAATTCCTGAAGAGGATGAGGTGGTCATAGGGGCTTCATTAGCCAAGCAAATGAATCTTTATGAAGGAGATTTTGTGACCGTACTCCCGCCGGAGGCATTGCTGATGGCTCCTGGTGAAAATCCCCCATTTTCAAAAGTCATGGTCAAACAAATTGTATCTACAAATGTTCATGATTTAGACTCGCAAATGGTTCTATTTCAGAGAGGAAAGGCATTATTAAATTTTTCAAAAACAGGAAGTCGATCTGTAGGCTTAGACGTTTGGTTAAATGATCCTTATGATTCCAATTCAATTAAAGAAAGTTTAAAAAACTATACTAACTTTAAAGTTGAGACGTGGCGTGATCGCAACTCGGCCATATTTCAAGCGCTAAGGCTTGAGAAATTGATGCTCGGAAGCTTCTTAGGCTTAAGTGCACTGATTACAACATTTTCTATTTGGTCTGTCCTCTCTTTATTAATTGTGCAAAAACGAAAAGAAATGGGTCTCCTTATGGCCATTGGTTTTTCAAATCAACAATTAAGACTTTTATTTCAAAAACTTGGTTTATATTTGGCGGGTATAGGTCTGGGTGTGGGTGCCATGGTGGGGATTTTGGTGAGTCTGTATATTGAAAAAAATCCCCTCAGAGTTTTACCAGACATTTATTATGACAGTGAAGTGCCAGCCAAAGTTGAATTTGGATTTTTAGCTTTGGTATTGCTTGTCGCTATAATTTTTATTTATTTAGCTATTCGACTTACGATGAATCGCATTATTACTATTAAGCCTTCTGACGCCTTACGCGCCTCGAATTAGATTCCGCTCGAAAAAGGCCTACTTCTTCGTTGGAAAAGTTTAAATCGAACGAGGTGTAGGGGAACTCTAACCCTATATCACATTTTTACTCAAAAAGTCTGTGCTTGAATCGGGTGCTTCTCGATAGGCGTAGATAAGTGGGGTTGAGAGGCAACTTCGGGACGGCCATCCATGGCCTCACCGAAATGGAAGAATTAAAA
>CAZTDX010000063.1:0-19819 GCA_964612425.1 uncultured Pseudobdellovibrionaceae bacterium | reverse complement strand
TGGCCGTCCCGAAGTTGCCTCTCCACCTCACTTCCCTACGCCTATCGAGAAGCCCTTGAATTGAGCACAGACTTTTTGAGTAAAAATGTGAATAGGGTTAGAGGGGACTACGCTTTCGTTCGATTTAAACTTTTCCGCCTCGAAGTAGGCTCTTTTTCAGCAGAATCTTTTTAAATAGACTCGAGTGATGTTGAATCTTGTATAAATTTTGTTAAATAAAATTTAATGAGATAGTCCTTATTAAAGGGCTGTGAGTGGTAAGTCCAAATGGCTTCATTAAAATTTCCCCACCGCAGCTCAAGTAAGTCTTCTTCACCTTGAAATTGCGCTGATGAAGCAGAGTGTGAGGCGCTTGGATGATGAATTGCCGGCTCTATAAAATTCATAGCAGCCACCGTCGGGAGCGCTGGGTTTAAAAAGTGAATACGTATAGAAATTGTGCCAGGTTTTTTGAGTGAAAAAATTAATTTAATACCATTTCTAAAGAGCATAAAATCAGCTGGAGTTTTTGCCACACCGTAAATTTTAATTTTAGCTTTTACTTGCGGCCGTAGCTCATTAAAAACTTGAATGGCTTCTTGAAAACCTTTTCGTAATTGAATTAAAAATTCTAAGCTCGCACTAATGAGGAGTCGATCTGGATCGGCCAACTCATAAGAAGTTAAACCAGAATCTTCGATGAGCTCTTCGGCTTTGACGAGTTCTTGAATCCATTCATGTTTTGCTTCCATGATACTAACTCCTTATTGCTTGGAGTTAGTATATTACATTTGAATTCCAAAAAAAGCGGTTAATTTATCATTTTTAGAATACTCTGGTCTTTGGTAGAGGCCGATAAACCAAGTCAGTGGTATATAGTAACCAAGGGTTACGTCGGCTTTTAGCTCTAATCCATAACTGGTGAAATATTTATTGAGATAGGCTCTTGAATAAAGTTTTTGTTCAAAGTCGATGGCATTTCCATCAACGCTGATACCTTCAGTAAATAAATTAAGATGAGTTCGTTTTAAGAATGCCGGTAAGGTGCGCCAGCCTAAGTAGCCTCCGAGCGGCATGTGATATTCCAAAGTCAAGCTTCGGGCATTCCAAAAATAAAAGTATCCGGAGTCATAACCGCGAAGTGAAAAACGTGGAAGCACCATATCCTGTGCAAGGGGATAGGGATCGGAAGTTGAAAGATCATTTCGAGTAAGATCGCCTTTGGATTGCTGAATCATCAGGTGTGCGGCGATAATGTGACGTTCTGGTAAAAATCGAGAGTGGAAGTAGGACGCTTTCGCAATTCCTCGGGTGAGGGGATTGAGGTCCTTGGTTTTATAGAAATAATTTCCGAATAAAGAAAATTGATAACCTGAGAAGGGAGTTCGAGAGTAAGAACTTTTTCCTGCGCCATCGTAAACAAAAACAAGTTGGGGGCCAAAGCGTTTCATTATGGGATCTGTAGTCGTTTTTGTGGTCAGGCCATTGAATCCAAACCCTAAAGTAATGTCTTCACTGAGAGGGCGCAGGTCATGGGTGGCTAAAAAATTAATTTCATTAATGTCGTAGCTATAATCTAAAAGAGGAGGTGTTCTGTTTTCTTTCATATAGCTCAGGATCATTGGCCAAGTTGTCGTTGTATTGCCGTAGGAGATTAAGAAATTAGATTTGTGAGCATAAGAATCATAACCCGCCTGAAGCGAGTAGGAGTGTTTCTCTAGCGGATCAAATGCTGATGTAGAAACTTGAGTGCCATAGCCAGATTCGCTGGAGTAAATAAAAGGAAGCCAGTATTTTGGAATTAAATACTTTGAACTGGAATAGCGTTCAGGCGCACTGATGGAGGCGCCAAATTCAGATTCAAGAGCGGTTTCTTGTGGAATTTCTGGTCGCATCTTTTCATAGCGAGGTCCATAAAGGGACGGGAGGGGAGACGAAGTGGAAGAAACAGCTTTGTGAGATGGATCGAGATTATTTTTAAGTAAACTGCTTTGAACCTGTAAGCCGTTTTCGGTCATGAGAGTACTGTAAACAAGGTTTGTTTTTGTATCGAGACAGCCATCAAGCACCGCAGTTTCAGTTTGAGTGAGAGGACGATAGGATTTAAACAAATCTTCAGTGTAGTAAAAATTTTCCATCCCATTATGGTGGGCCACAAAGGAGATTCCCGTAAGTTGATTCATTTTGTATTCCGGATTAAGCGAGTCAATCGCAGTCAAGGAAGGGACTAAAATCTCTGTTACCTTTTTTGAGGCGAGGTCGATCGATTGCAAATGAGTGTGACCCTTAAGATCACGCTCTGTAAATAAAATTGTATGATCATCAACAAATAAGGGATTAGCCACTTTATGAAAGTCAGGAGGAACGTAGAGGCTTTGAATTTGGTTTCCATCTATGTCGAGCGTTACCAGGCGAGTGGTTGATTGCTTTAATTGAATGGCCGCAATGGTTTTTGCATTGGGAGCTACAGTCGCATCTCGAAGACGCTGACCAGTGGTGATGCGTTTATTTTTTTTGTGAGCCAAATCGTAAAAAAATAAATCACTGTAATTAGAATAGATATCAACGTAGCGGACTTGGTCAAAAATAAATCCTGAAGAGTCCGGGAGCCAAGACACTTTATTGATGTTTCCTGGAGGTGGGGCGTCTTTGGCCTTATCGGGCACTTTACTTTCAATGCTGAGAAATTCAGATAAAGAATCAGCCTTGAGATCAAAAGGGCGTACTTGATCTTTGCGATCAAAGATTTGAATAGAACTTTTTCCCCAATGATTTTTGGCAACAAAAGTGAGAATCTGACCGTTGGGACTGAGTTGGGGGCTATGGCTTTCCATAAATTTAACAGAGAGGGGTGAGAACTCAGTCGTGGGAGTTTTTCGAATTTCCTCTAATTGTTTTTTGGCAAGAGTTTCTGTCGTTTGCATTGTCGTTTCAAAACACAGATTAAACTTTTGATTGGTATCGTCTTCTATGGGGCCATTGATAAAATAAGGAACACGCCCCCCATAACTTTGAAGTAAGGTGTCTCCATAATTATTATTTTGCGCGTCTCCGTTTTGCGGCGCAGTTGTTAGTATTTCGCTCATAAGTATAGAGCCAAACAAGTAAGGTCTTGCGCCTCCGGGCCAAGACTCTAAATCACTTTCATTTATATCTGCTATCGAGTATCGCTTGAGCTGTTGTGCTTTCACGAGGGCTCGTAAGCTCGCATCTTGGTACGTGGAGCGTAGACGACCAAAGTTTGAAAAACGTGTTTCCATTTCAACCGCGATACCCTCATGCCACCAGCGCGGGAGTAATAGTGTTGGCGTTACAATCGAGCCTAAAAAAGTTTTAAAAAACTTCATCACTCCGCGAGAGGGTGCAAAATTAATAATGTGGGTGTATTCGTGAAGCGTGAGTTCGCGAGGCCAGTCACCATATTCAGAAATACTATCATGGGATGTTGGTAAAACAGGGTAGAGCATCATGTGATAATAGGGAATGGGGGTGGCATACCCATTGGCGAGATCGGTATTATCATTGATAATAACCACAGTTTTATCAGGTGTTGTGGTGAAATATTTTGTGAGCAACTTATGATTAAGTTCAAGGCGAAGTGCATATTTTCTAGCAATCTGATATTGCTCGGCGTCGTATATTATATCAAAGTGTGGAGTGCTTATGGTTTCCCAGCAAATGGTGGGATTAACCATGGCGATGGACTGACTCATCAGTATGAAATTGAGAGTAAAAAAAGCGTTGATGAGAGTGATTAATAGAACAACAGCTACGGATTTTTTTGAGTAAAATTTATTTATCTTCATGGCATTATTGCATCACTGAGAATTCATTTGGGCAATCAAAAGTTTGACAAGAAGATGATGATGGCTAAAATGGTGTGAAATTTGAAAAAAGGAGTTCTTCTTAATGAAAAAATTAGTTTTCGCTTTACTTGCTGTCGCTTTTACCGCTGGTTGTGGTTCTTCAACTAAAACAACTCAAACGGACACTGTTCCAAATCAAGGCAATAATGCTGTTGATTCTGCGCCGATGTCTTTTGATGCTGCTGGAAGTGATAGCGGCAAAATTGATGGATTAGCAACCGTTCATTTTGAATATGATAAATCAACTCTTTCTTCTGTCGTAAAGAAAGAATTAGCAGGAAATGCACAATGGATGAAATCAAATCCTAAAACCAATATTCAAATTGAAGGTCATTGTGATAATCGCGGAACGATTGAGTACAATTTAGCTTTGGGTGAGCGACGTGCTCAAGCGGTTAAAAATTATATGGTTGGATTAGGAATCCCTGCAGATCGTTTAAACATTATTAGTTACGGCGAAGAAAAACCAGTAATGCAAGGTGATACTGAAGAAGCTTGGGCAAAAAACAGACGCGCAAATTTTCTTCCTATCACTAAGTAATTAAAATAAATAATTCTATTGAGTAGGTGCAACTGATGGGAAAGTTCCTTCTAAATTTAATAATTGGGGGGAGCTTTTTTCTTTTTTCTGAAGGATGCTCTACTGTTGTTTTACCAATTCAAGAATACTCATTAGCAAAAACGGCAATGGATTATGCGGAAAAAAATGATGGGGAGCGGTTGGCTCCTATTTTATTTCAGCAGGCTCAGCAAACCTATAAACAGGCTGTAAAGTCTTATGAGAGTCGCAATTACGATGAAGCAAGAGTCTTGTTTGTAAAAGCTCGAAAACTGGCTGAAAAATCTGAAAACGCCGCACGAGTTAAAAAGGCAAAAACCGGCGAGGTGTTGTAAGTATGTTATCTAAAAAAAGTATTTTATTTAATTTTATCATTTCTCTTATGATCACTTATTTATTTTTGGGATGCCTAAGAACAAGAGAAGACATTAAAGAGGTTGAAGTTGCCAAAGCCATGAAAGATCAAGTCATTGCTTTGCAAAAAGATCATGCCGATAGCACCTCACGATTAGAAGAACTCATGGAACAGAATCGTCAACTCAATGGACGAATTGAGGACTTAGAGCAAAAACTATCCAAGTCTAGTCAAGCTCAAGGTTCTGGAAAAGAAGAGATGCAAAAAACGCTCGACGACTCCAAACACCATAGTGAGTTGCTTCAAGAAAGCATTGGTAAATTAGAAAACCAAGTCCAAGCCCTTCAAGAAGAAATCGTCAGCATAAGAGTAAAAGAAAAAGAAAAGGCCGCTCACGCTGAGGATTCAAAATCAGATAAAAAAGAAGCTCTCATTGACAATGCACAAGCAGATTTTCAAAATAAAAAATGGAAAGAAGCCATTTTAAATTTCGATCAGTATCGTGAGAAAAATCCCAAGGGAAAATATTTTGCCGAGGCGACCTATAAAACGGGTGTATGCTTTCAGGAGTTAGGAATGACCGATGAGGCAAAAGTTTTTTATAACGAAGTGATTGAAAAATTTCCTAAAACTGATGTCTCCAAAAAAGCAAATTATCGATTAAAGACATTAGGAAAAAGTACGACAAAGAAATAATTTTGAACCTAACACCTTAGGTGAATTTAATTCTTTGGTTTTAACAGAGGTAAGAGTCGCCTATGCTCGAAAAAGTTTTAGCCATAGAAACGAGTTGCGACGATACCTCGGTAGCATTGGTGGGTGCTGATGGATATGTCCATGCCTTGTTATCCGCCTCTCAAGATGATGATCATGCTAAATTTGGTGGGATTGTTCCCGAGATCGCCTGCCGAAATCACTCTTTTCACTTGTTGCCGCTTATTGATCAAGTCATAAAAAATCATTCATGGGAAAGCATCGACGGGATCGCTGTCACGAACCGGCCTGGATTGGTGGGCTCGCTCATCGTGGGGTTAGTGACAGCAAAAACCTTGGCCCAGGCTAAACTAAAACCATTTATTGGAGTGAATCACCTTGAAGGACATCTCTTAGCACCCTTTCTTCGAGATGAGGATTATAGCCCTCAATTTTCTTTTGATCAAAAATGCATAGCACTGGCAGTGAGTGGAGGGCATTCGAGTCTTTATGAAATACGGGGCGTTGGTGAGTATTACGTTTTAGGTGAAACCCGTGATGATGCTGCGGGAGAGGCTTTTGATAAATTTGCGAAAATGCTCGGTTTGGGTTTTCCCGGTGGGGTAAAAGTGGATCGACTAGCGCAGGCGGGAGATTCTTCAGCTTATGCGTTTCCGCGAGGATTGATCAAAGAGGAAACTTTTGATTTTAGTTTCTCTGGTTTAAAATCATCAGCGCACCGACTTTTGGAAACCATGACGAGAGATGAGGTGGAATCAAAAATTGAAAATTTGTGTGCCTCATTTCAGCGAGCAATTTGTGACGTACTGATTGCAAAATTAGATCGAGCGGTGAATCATTTAAAACATGAGCATGTTGTTGTAACTGGTGGCGTGAGTGCTAATTCTTCGTTGCGATCCATGGCCACAGAATGGGCTAAACAAAAAGGAGTGAGTTTGCAGATTCCACCCCTTCGATACTGTACTGACAATGCGGCCATGATTGGCTATGCTGGTATTTTAAGAATGAATCAAGGGGAGCGTTCTGATTTGCAATTGGGTCCAAGCCCAAGGCCCCTTTCAGGAGATTTTTATGTATATCACCAGTGAGATTATGGCCAAGTTAGAGTCCATGGGGATTGAACCTAAGAAATCTCTGGGTCAAAATTTTTTAGTCAGCCAAAATGTTATTAATCGTATTATTCAAAAAGTAAAAGACCATCGTCCAGAAAAAATCATTGAAATTGGACCAGGATTAGGTTCGCTCACAGAATCTCTTTTGCAACTTCAATTACCGCTTCAGTTGATAGAGTTAGATCGCACGTTTGCTCAGTATTGGCGAACGAGACAGCAAGATGTGATAGAGGGTGATGCTTTAAAGTGGGATTGGAATCGACTTAAAGACGCTGAGAGAACATTACTTGTCAGTAATCTCCCTTATCAAATTTCATCGTCGCTGGTTATAGATCGAAGTATTCAAAAAACACTGCTGAGCGGAATGGTCTTAATGTTTCAAAAAGAAGTTGCAGAAAGGTTACTAGCAAAACCAAAAACTGAAGCCTACGGACTGTTGTCAGTGATAGCCCAGAATTTTTGGTCTATGGAAATTGTAGCTGATGCAGGTCCAAAAGATTTCTACCCACCTCCACGGATCGCAAGTCGAGTGATTTCATTCAAGCCACGGAATGATTATCAGGGGGTAGCTAAAGAATTTTTAACTTTGGTCAAAACAGGGTTTTCACAAAGAAGAAAATTTTTATTATCTAATTTGCGGTCTTTGGGAAATGCGCCTGGAGATGAGTTGATGAAAGAGATATTTTTAAAGTTAAATATTTCACCTCAGTGTCGTGCTGAAGAGCTTAGTATAGAACAGTGGAGAGAGCTTTCTTATCAGTTGAGTTTGGTACGCCGTAAAGAGGTCGGGCATGAGTAATATACTGATTATTTCAGATAATCGAAAAGCGCGTTTTGATTATGAAATTCTTGAAACGTATGAGGCTGGACTAGTGCTTACGGGAAGTGAAGTAAAGTCGATTCGCAACAAACAAATTCAGTTGAAGGACTCTTATATTTCTTTTATTGGGAATGAGGCCTTTTTGCAAAATGCCCATATTTCAGAATATAAAGCCAGCAGTTATAATAATCATGCTCCAGAGCGCTTGCGGAAGCTTCTTTTGCACCGTCGTGAATTAAATAAGATTTATGGAGCGTTACGAGAAAAAGGCCTTAGTTGCATTCCATTAAAAATCTATTTTAAAAATGGAAAAATAAAAATAGAAATTGCCCTGGCAAAAGGTAAAAAGCTTCACGATAAACGGGCCTCCATTAAGCAAAAAGATATGGATAGAGAGCTCCGAAAGCATAGAGTCTAGATCTACCACTTCATTATAGCCAGGCAATGAAGTGGTATAATAACAATGATATTAAAGTTTTGTCCTTGGTCTCACAAACTGGGGTGTTGTTTTCCTTATGCCTGCTGTGGGAAAACTAATGGGATGCCCATTAAATATAATTTATTGAAAAATACTCAGTTTTATGATAGTCTCTCCCCCGGAGAAGTCTAATTAGATGAAAGCATTAATAACAACAGTATTAGTCTTAAATTTTGTTTTTTTGGCTAAAGCTATTGGTTTAACTGCTGGTGGATTAACAACTTTAATTTCTCCCGAGCAATTTGTTTTTAGCGAAGATATTAATTGCCTACCTGATGATGATGATGGTGCCCTACAGATTTCCAAAAATTTAAAGTACATCGGAATGATGGGAGGAATGGGGTCTGATACTTTTAACTTAGAAAAGTGGAAAAGTGATGTCTATGCCACATTAAAAATGGGGAATATACAAGTCCTACAATTTCTAAATTTGCCTGATGATCCCACGCTGGAAAAATCGTTTACTTTATTTCGACAAAAGCTTCTCTTTTTAGCTCAATTTAAAGTTGGATTGGTTGTTTGGGTTCAAGAATTATTGTTTGAACCTACGGGGCATATCAAAAATAGTGCGAAGCTCAATTGGAATAAAATGGTTGGTATATTGACTCCATTCAAACATAAAATAAAAACATTTTATCTTTTCGATGAGCCATTTTGGAATGTAGAAATTCATAAAAATAATAATGATTTACAATTTGTTAATGCTGATGAAATGTATAAAAATTTAAACACGATTGGGCTGTTGATTCGTAATTCATTTCCGAAAAAGCCACTGACCTATGTAGAAGCCTACGCAATGATTAATGATTCCTTAAAAATTCCTGAAGTGTTTGATTGGATTGGAATGGATTGTTATACTGGTTTTGAAAATTGTGAAGGTCATAGTATTCCGGAATATTATCAAATTCTTAAAAAATTAAAACCCGGTAAAAAGCTTGTGGTTTTGCCCTCAGCAATAATTTTTAAAAAGCCTCAAGATATTTCATTGCTTGATCGACAAAAATTAAAAGATTTGTATATAACATTTATGAACTGGGTTTCAACAGAGTCAGAGATTATCGTCTCTTTAAGCTTTATTTATCGCTACGAGCAAGCCACAGAGGTTTTTACCGGCGCCAATCAGTTATGTGAAAGCCGCGACATTCACAAACTGTTTTGGCGTAAGTTTTACCTCTATCAATAATCGTTGAAATAAAGTTATCTTATTTGAGTTCGATTAAGCTATTAAAAAAGGAGTCATCGCGCTTGGGTTCGCGAATGGGAACATCATTTTCAAGTCGACGCTTTCGTGAAATAGCAGAGTAAACGGCCAGGCGGGCGCGGTTGATCCCTCCTGCGGGACGATTCTCAATCATAGTATTCCACGGATTGAAAGAAATATTTTCACAATATTTATCTCGTTCCAGATCGTTGATATTTTGACCTTTTGGTGCAGTAATTCTTGCAACATCAATAAACCGGGAATCACTTTCTTGCCAATCAACGGAGGGGTTTTCAACATCCATAAAAGGTTTTCGAAATTGAACTGCAAAGATAAGACAAAGAGGTTGTTCTAAAATGCGCTTTGCTAAACGATCGCGTAAGAAATTGGGGTTTGCTTTTTCAGATTCAGTAACAGGAATTTCTTTCTCTGTTTTACAGGGGCGCACCTGATATTTTACTTTTTCTGAGCCTAAAACATAAGGAGTTTGACTAAAGTATTTTTCATTAGCGGAATCACTGATCGGATGAGAAGTTCGAATAAGAACCTTTTTTTCAGTTTCATCCAATAGTTGAAAAAATGGTTTTCCTTGTGTGAGTAAATCGAGAAAAGCTGGATATGATTCGGGAGATTTAAGAAAAAAAGACATATCGTTAATTAAAATAAAATCTTGATTCATTAAATTATTTTCACGTCCCTCATAATCCAAAACAGATTGCCCTCGAACTCCTACAAGTTTAATGGCGAGCCCTCGGCCATCCGCCTTTATATCTGGAGGCGCTTTTCCTGATCCGTCCGGGCTTTTGGGAGAGCCATTAGAATAACGAAGTATTGCTTTCACGGGATATTTTAATTTAAAAGCACCTACCGCGAGTCGTGAACTCAAATGAGGTAGCGGTGTCCAGCGAGCAGCAATACAGGCGTGTTGTTTAGGGTGAAAGTCTCTTTGCGAGGGGGAAATTGATGGGGGATTTTGTGCTGATTGAAATTTAAAAGAAACATCTACGATTTTTTTAAACAGTTCCTCCTCACCTGGTTTACGACATTCATCTTTGTTTTGAGCGCGATCCTCTTCCTTTTCTGGACAGAGTGGAATCGAGTCAAATATTTGTGTTGTTAGGTTAGGGATTACAACTTGCTTTTGATTGCGTGTGACTAATGAATCTGTACTGCTGGGTTGTCTTTGCGGCGAACTGCTGCAAGCAATAATTACAAGCATAGAGCTGCTCAGGAAAAAACCTCCCAAAGTTAACAATAACTTGCTGTTCATAAAAACTCCTTTTATTTATGAATAAGGTTAATTTATCCTACATTACGAATTAGATTTAGCAAGAATAAATTGAAATGCTCATCGCCCGCCTATTTTAACCCAAAAACAATCAATATTGAGCTGAGCCAGCTCTTCGCTGGGTGATTCTTTTACAACCTGCCTATCAAGGCCAAGCTTGCAGAACAATTATTACAAAATGGCGAGAAGCTTTCTGAGGGAGATTGTGATGAAGTTTATTATCTAATGACCATGGCGATCCCACTGACTAAACGTTAGTGCACCGACCGCTAGCTTTGGATTTCCTGGAGTACGAGGGATTCGAGGCGATCGAGATCAGTCTCTGAATGGGTGAGATTTGTGATCCATTGACCTCGGGGATACATGACGGCAGCAATGCCATTTTCACATTGGCTAAGGCATCCAGAGGCATTAATTCGAAAGAGTTTTTTTTTGTCTGGATACTTGGTCTCAAGTCGCTTTTTTAACTCGCTTCGGAGTTGGGCGCCACCTTTAGCACTACAGCAAGAACCTTTATCTTTGGTGTTCGTGCAAATAAATAAATGACATTTATACTGTGGTAGATTCATAAAATGGACTCCTGATGCAAGTCGACTTCACTTTGATACTGTTCTTCTTGTATTTTATTGATTTCTTCGGAAGTAAATAGTTTTCCTTTATTAACTCCGGGGCAAAAACTTGCGACCTCTTTTTTCCAAGTTTTTGCATTTAAAACTTCGGGCCAAAAAGGCCAGGTTCGGCATTGAGTGGGACGAGCGAGATAGATACTGCATGATTTTTTTTGAAGAAAAATGCAGTCTGGTTTACCAGCTTCTTCGCGAAGGTGGTAGTAGCCGCGGGTTCGTTGACAATAAGTTTTAGTGAATTTTACGGTTGAAATTTTGAGGTGTTTTGCAAGCCGCTGGCGATCTTTTAAAGTTAAAAAGACATATCCATACTCACCATGGGAGGTGCAGCATTTTCCTGAACCTTGGCATTCAAATTTTAAACCATTTTTATAAAAGTCTTTTTCAAGACCAGATTGTGAGACCGTATTATTTGGCATAGTTCTAACTCTTTCTAAAAGTATTCATTTTTTGTAAACTACGAACGTCACTGACATAAATTAATTCGACGGATTTAAATTCAGCAACTTGTAAATGCTTTTTATTTGATGCTGGAACAATAAAAGTTTTAAATCCTAACTTTAAGCCTTCTTTGACTCTTAACTCTGGAAAGGCCACGCCTCGAATTTCTCCTGTGAGGCCGATTTCTCCAAAGTAGCAGGTTTTTGCATCCAAAGGATTTCGAGACTCCGAGGATAAAATGGCCGCCGCAATGGCTAAGTCAACGGCGGGCTCTTGGATTTTAAGTCCTCCAACAACATTAATAAAAATATCTGATTGGTAAAGAGGAATGCTAAGATGTCGTTCCACGACAGCAATAAGTAAGTTGAGTCGACCAAGATCAATTCCGAGGGCTGTTCGGCGGGGCATTGGTAAGGGCGTTGATACCGTTAGTGCTTGAACTTCACAGAGAAGGGGCCGAGAACCCTCAACAGAAGAAAAAATAGCAGAGCCTATAAGAGATTCCCCGCGTTCTTCTAAGAAAAGCTCTGAAGGATTAAGAACCTCTTCTAAACCTTGAGAGTTCATCTGAAATATTCCTAACTCATGGGCAGGGCCAAAGCGATTTTTCAAAGAGCGGAGCAGTCGGTAACTATAGGAGCTGTCTCCCTCAAAAGATAAAACGCAGTCAACCATGTGCTCCAAAACTTTGGGGCCGGCAATGCTTCCTTCTTTTGTGACATGACCGACAAGAATCACTGAAATGCCTTCTGTTTTAGCGAAGGTCATCAGGTGGCCGCAGCATTCTCTGACTTGCGAAACGGAACCTGGCGCGGCTTGTAGCTCAGGTAAGTAAACAGTTTGTATTGAATCCACAATTAGAACATTGGGTCGCATTTCACGAGTTTGTGCAATAATAGAGTGAAGATTGCTTTCGCTAGCAATATGAATATTGGGAGATCTTATATTGAGTCGATGAGCTCTTCCACTGGTTTGATCCATGCTTTCTTCTGCAGAGACATAGAGGACGGATCTTTTTTGATCGATGCCACCTTTGGTTTGAGCAAGTCCCGAACAAGCTTGCAGTAAGAGAGTGCTTTTACCAATTCCCGGAGAGCCGCCAACAAGCACAAGGCTTCCTTGCACTAAGCCTCCTCCTAAGACGCGATCAAATTCAGAAATTCCGGTGGAAAAACGCTGTAAATTAAGAACCTCAGGACTTTGGTCTAGCGAGAGAGTTTTGAGAGAAGCTGGGCCTGAACTTGCGCCGCCGACTCCGCTCACCCAGCCTCTTTGGCCTTCTGGGGCTTGAACTTCTTCCACTAAGGTATTCCAAGCGCCACAGTCTGAGCATCGGCCTTCCCATTTACTCCTTTGAGCTCCACAATTTTGACATGCGTAAATAGTTCGAGTTTTATTTTTTGCCATTCCCATGAAGTAGCATTAAATTATTCCATGAGCTACATCAAATTGGGTGGAGTCGTTAAGATTTTTTTATGGAGGATGATCTTGACACGATTTATATTTTTTATTCTTACAAACTGTGCGTTTTTATTCTTATTGCCGGCCAAAGCAGGTTTATTTAGTAATCCAAAGGCTAATTTGCGCGAAGCCATGCAAAATCAGAGATGGGACGAAGCCTATAAACTAAGCCAAAGCTTACTGGAGTCCGAGGCGCCCGATTCTCAGAAAGATTTATACCGACTCGTTCAAGCCATGGTGCATTTTAAGCAGGGAGAAGTTGATGAAAGTGTCGAAGACTTACTTCCTATCAACGAAAAAAGCACTTATTTTCCGTGGGCAAAAATTTTTCTTTCTCGTCTAGCTTATATTTCTGAAGATGAAGAGCTGCTAAATAGAAATGTCGAGGAGCTTTCAAAACTTAAAATAAAAGGTGATATCAATTTAGAAAAGAAATTTTATGAAGCCCACTTGTTGGTTCAAAATAAAAACTGGTCTGCAGCGGAAAAACTTTTAAAATCGATTGAAAGATCTTCTCGAAGCACAGAATTGTATTCCTCAGTGTTAGAGGCTCAAGCTTTAGTTGAAGGACAGAAATTAAAAAAGCAATCAATAAGTTCTCCGAGTTTATGTAAAATTTTAAAATCACTTTATGTTAAAATTCCGCAACACCCCTGGGTAAAGGATTCAGCTCCTGAAATAAAGAACGTGTCCATCGGTGGTAAAAAAATCACTTGTGCAGTGACTGATGCTGATTTTGAAAAACGAAGAAAAACTTTAAATCTATCCGGTGATTTTTCAGTGGTTGAAAGCGAAATGCAAAAGTGGTTTGAAATCCGTTCCATCCCTGAAAAAAAGCGAGACCTCATTTTAGCGCAACAACTCATGACAGAAGGGCATTCTGAAGAAGCACTTGTTGTTTTAAAAGAGGCTCAGTCGAGTTCTAGCGACGTAGAAATTTTAATTCCCATGTCTTTTGCTGCGGCTCGCGGAAGTGATCTAAAAACAGCCATTGAAATTTCACAAAAAGTGTATCACCTCCTTGGATCTTCCAAAAAAGGTATAATGGCACTCTATCAAGCGGCAGTATGGTCTTATCAAATCCGTGACTATGAAAATGCTGAAATTCTATTTAAAAAAATAAAGCCCCAGCGACTTTCTAGAACTTATCAAAAAGATCTTCAGTGGTATTTAGGATGGATTCGCTATTTAAAAGGGGATTATATTGCTTCGGAAAAAAGTTTTCGAACGATGCTTAAAGCTCGAAGTAAAAAAGCAAGTAAAGAAAATAAAGATCGAATTTGGTACTGGTTAGCGATGAGCCTGCTCAATCGTGGAAAAACAGAAAATGCTAAAATGATTTTTGAAAAATTAAATCATAAAAAAGGAGTTAATTATTATTCTTTTTTAGCTCGCGAAAGATTAAAGCAAATTCCAACTCAAGTTGTTGACGAATCTAAAAAGGAATCAAGTTTAGACGTCATTGTTGGTGGAAAATTTAATTATATGACCTCCCAAGCCGAATATGCGCCAGAACCTTTAATGAAAGACTCAGAGCTTGCTTCGAATGAAAGTGAATCTGGTGATTCAGATGAATTAGCAGAGACCGTTGCAGAAGATGAAAGAGCTAATGATTCAAAAACCGAAGAAGACAAAGGCACGGAGACTCAAGAGGTTGCTAGTAAGGACGCCGCCAAAGGTTCAGACGACGATACAAAAAACGCCGAGCCTCTCGAAGAACTATTTTCTCAAGCAGAAGCCAATCAAAAATTAGAACGAGCGAAATCTTTTTGGCTTGTCGGTCTGGATGAGTTGGCAAGACAAGAGGTCTCTGATTTAGAGCATTACCGCGCGAGCTTTGATGTTTTAAAAAAAATAATGGATCAATATAATTCTTTAGGTCTATATAATAAACTCTCAAGTATGGCGAGTCATTTCACTGAAAAAGCCGAATTGAGTTCTAACAAAGATATTTTTGAATCCGTATATCCTAAAGCCTTTGATGAAGCCGTTGAAAAAGCATCAAAGGAGACCAATGTTGCAAAGTCACTTATTTGGGGAATCATGAAAGCAGAGAGTATGTATCGTCCGTGGGTCCGTTCACCTGTGGGAGCCATGGGATTGATGCAAGTGATGCCATCGACAGGATATAAGCTCGCTGAAATTTTAGATTTTAAAAATTTTAGTCCACAAGTTTTATTGCAACCTCAAGAAGCCATTCGTTTTGGAAGTAAATATTTAGAACGATTAGGTAAAAAATTTGATCATTCCGTCCAGCTTGTTGCCGCAGCCTACAACGCAGGTCCTCATCGGGTGAGTCAGTGGTTATATTATTTTGGTTACATGCAAATGGATGAGTGGGTAGAGCATATCCCATTTCAAGAAACTAGAAATTATGTCAAACGTGTAACAGTTAATTTTATGGCTTATAAAGATTTGTATGGAGAATCTCAATCGGAGGGTTTAGCTTTAATAGGACCCGTTCCAGTTCAAGTGGCTGGTGCTCCAGAGTCGAAAGAGAGTTGGGATTGATTGATTCTTATGGAGTCAGGATCTAGGAGATTCGAGCTTCAATATTTGCATCAATTTTCGATTGATTCGTCAATCCAATCGAGGACCTGACTTGGTGGGACTTCTAAAATATTCGAGATTGCGCAAATGCGACTCATGTCCAAAGGTTTTGTATTACTTTCAAAGGCCAACAATTCTTCGCTTGATTCTAGTTGGCTATGATAGGCAACAAATTCTACACTATACCCAAGTTTCTCTCGAATTTGTTTAAAGTGGTAGCCAATATTACCAATGGCTTTTTCACAATTTAGTAATTTTAAAACGGCCATTACAATTAATCTCCTTGTATACACACGCCAAGTGTAAAGGGTTCTAGGGCTAATTACAACTTAATAATCTTATTTGGCTTATAAGTAGAAACTGGAGTGAAACTCGCACTCAAGAAGTACCACTTATTGAAAGTTAGAGGGGTAAGTAAAGAATATCTTAACTTAAAAAAATTAATAATTATAGAAAAAATGTTTTCTCATAGAGAGTGTCTTTTTCCATATTTTCTAACTCGCCTGTTGTGATAAATCCAATAATCTTTTTAGTATCTTTACAGAGTACTGGACTCGCAAACTTCATTAAAAATAAAAAAGAATTTTTTCCTTTGGAGAACTTTTCGTTGATTAAATACTTGGGAATATCATAGGTAACGGTTGTTGAGCTTGATGAAAATAAAGATAAAGCTATGCTGTTTAACTTATTTTCAACAAATTTTGGTCGAAGATATAATTCACTCCAAGAGTAGGTTAGTAATTCGGGTAGAGAATAACTGCACATTTTAAAATAAGACCAACTTCTGCAAATCTGTACCCCAGACGAATCATAAACCTCAATGATGTCAGAGTCCTTAATTAATGAGTCGAAGTTACTATCCCCTAAAACTAAGTTTTTTCGATTAAGGGAGCGTTTAATAAAAGAAAGTTCGTTGTTCAATTCTAAAAAGTCATTAAATTTTTTAGAATTTGAAGCCATTTCTTTCAAATATGAAATATTAAATTCTAACTCATTATAAAATTCAATTTTTTTGTTTAATGATGACTTTAGTATAGTGTTGAACGCTTTACTTGATAGCCATTGAGGTGCTTGCACTTTGAGTGCTAGCGTTTGCAATTCATCAAGAAGGCGACTTATCTCTATGTCTAGTTGAGATAGATTTTGCTCCGTTAAGTTATACATTCCCATTTTTAAATTCCTTTGTTCAGGTGCAAACCAAAGAACGAATTTAGTTAAAAAAAATTAACTTTAAATACTAATCATAATGCCGAAGTTACTAAGTCAACATTTCAAGGAGAGAAATATGGGTGATAATCTTAAGTGTGGCAAGTTAAAAGTAGAAAAGGTAAGGGAGTTTTCAAGGGAGATTTCTTTAAAATATGAAAACTCAAATCGAAACTGTCAAAAGTTCCCTATAGATTTGGTTTATAAGATGTATGAAATAGGACTATTTCAAGCTTTAACTCCAAAACATTTTGGAGGTGATGAACTGTCGGTAATGGATCTAATTAGTGTTGCAAGAGAGCTTGGTTATGGTTCTGCCAGTATGGCGGCTACATTTATCGGGAATACGTTGGGCTATTCTGCTTTGGTCATGTATGCAAATGAAGCGCTTAAACAAGATGTTTGTATGGATATGTCTAAAAAATTTAATCTCTGGAGTTTTGGAATGACTGAAGGCGAGACGGGGTCAGATCTTCTGTCTACCAAAACAACGGCTCGTAAAGTTTCGGATGGATACGTGATTAATGGAGAAAAGAATTTTATCACTAATGCAACTCATAGCACAAATTTAGTTCTATTTGCGAGACTGATTGATCAAGAAGGAAATGATGAGGGGATTTCTTGTTTTTATGTTCCAGGAAACACAGCAGGGCTCATTCGTGGCCAAGTTATGGATAAAATTGGTTGGCAAAAAGCCAATACCGGAACGCTCATTTTTGATAAGCTTAAGATTCCCAAAGAGTATCTTTTAGGAAAACCTGGGGCTGGATTGAGAATTCTTACTCATTGTTTAAATCGAAGTAAAACGTTGCTTGGAGCTGTTAGTGTTGGAATAGGAGAGCGAGCCATTGATTTGGCCGTTGAAAGACTTTCAGCCACTAAAAGATTTAGTAAACCTCTTATTGAACAACCAGCAATAAGGCACTTGCTTGCAAAACTTTATACTAAAAATCAAGCCGCCTGGCTTTTAACAAAACAAGCCGCAGAAGCCTGGGATTCAGGAAAGCCAGCAGTAAAAGAAGCTAGCATGGCAAAACTTTTTGGAGGAGCTACGGCTGTAGAAATTGCAAGTCAAGCAATGGAACTCTTTGGAGCGCGTGGATTTTTTAATGACTTTGAGATTTCTCGACTGATTTTCGATGCCAAAGCTATTGAAATTGTTGAGGGGCCGTCGTTAGTTCAAGAATTGTTGATTGCAAAAGAAGTCCTCAGAAGTTACGGCGAGATCGAGGGCAAACAATCAGCGCTTTTTGATCTGAAACAAGATGATTTAAGGAAGGCGGGCTAATGAATTCGTTAGTGCTTTCTCTGGATATTCTTGAACAACCATTTTTAAAAAATAAAGAAAAGTTCAACAGCGCTTATTCTCTATGGAAAGAATTGTGGTCGGAGTCTTATATAGAAATGAAGAAGCCGGAGCTAAAGGTCTCTGATACTTTTACCAGGCAACATGAAATTCTTGTACTTTCAGACAAAGATAGAGTTATTGCCTCAGTTTGTCATAGATATGTTTCTTTAACTTCAGAAGCGACATATGATGATTCCTACTTTAAGGATTCGTGGTCTGAGGTAGAAATTTCCAAGCTAAAAAAGATTGGTGGTTTGGGGGTTCTTGGCAGTCAAATTTCAGTGGCTAAATCGTATCGTCGAGAGGAAGCTGATATCGATATAAAAAGATTGATATCGTTTCTTTCACTCAAGCACCTTCAAAACCAGGGTGTGGATGTTATACTGGGGATGATGAGGCTGGATAGAGGTATGGGGAAAGTATTTTATGAGGCCGGAGCTGAAGCATTAGCATTAGATCGGCCGTACTATGGCACAAACGTGGATCTTGTGGCCTTTTATCCAAAAAAGAATTCAATTGCTATTCCTGAAAAGTTTCACTTTTTGATTAAGAAATTACTCGTAGTTAATAAATCAACTGATAATAATCACACTGAACAACCTTCGTGGAGGAAATATGGAATCTAAAGTTAAACAAAATGTATTAAGACTTTCTAATGTCATTGAAACTGTTAATTGGAAAGATAAGGAGAAGTACGCAAATTATCTAGCGCAAAGCTATTACTATGTAAGGCATTCAACGAGAATTCTTTCTTTGGCTGCTTCAAGATTTAGTTTAGAGGATTCGGCATCACATCAGAGATTTTTGAAACACACACATGAAGAAAATAATCATGAAAAACTTCTGCTTATGGATCTAAAACAACTTGGAAAGAATATCGACTCTTATCCAGAGCAGAGTCCTATTAGGGCTTTTTATCAAATACAGTATTATATGATTGAACATATATCGGCAGCAACTTGCTTAGGTTTTATTTTAGCTCTTGAGGGATTGGCTGTTCAAAAAGGTGGTTGGTTTTACGACTTGATATCAAAAACATATGGAGAAAAAGCAGGATCTTTTCTTAGGGTTCATGCCAAAGAGGATGTTGAGCATTTTGCACAGGCTGTAGAATTGGTAACAACGATGGGAGAAAAAGATCAAATTGAAATTTTGAAAGCTATGGATACAAGTTGCTACCTTTTTGCAAGAATGCTTTTAGATCTTTAGATTTAGCATACACAAAAAATATTAGAATTTCCAGTGTGATACTTGAAGGGAGTTGAAGTGTAAGTGCCAACTTCCATTGCGAAAACTCACGGAACCACCTACAGATTCTAATTTTTGCCTTAAATTAAAAAGATGAACATCTAAAGTCTTCGGATGTACGGTGACGTTTTTCCAACACTTGGTCATGAGCTGTTCTCTGGTGACTCCTTTAGGATAAGTCACTA
Organism: uncultured Pseudobdellovibrionaceae bacterium; assembly: GCA_964612425.1. Lineage (GTDB taxonomy): Bacteria > Bdellovibrionota > Bdellovibrionia > Bdellovibrionales > Bdellovibrionaceae > CAUJGP01. Next base: position 382 of record CAZTDX010000063.1, on the reverse strand, counting down.
AAAAGTCAAAGAGTTGTTGCTCTTTTTTTGTTAAATCAAGGAACTTATAAGTTCGATTTTTAAGAAGGTTAGCTTGGTGTTCATCACTAAAAAAATGCTCTAGTTTTCCATTGAACTCTATATAACGAATTGACCCAACGATGACATCAAAAGCTCCTCGACTTAAAATTTTAGGAATCCAGTGGCTCAGTGATTCTGATAATATAAAATAGCTTCGGCAAAAAGAATGAGGTTCGATTGTAGATAGTATAGATTTAAGCTGCTCTTCAGATTCGTGAACTTCAAATAATTGTAATGAAAAAAAAGTACCTACAATACACTCAATTATTAATGCCGTTCACTTTTCCCTCGGTATAGTTGAAGCAGAAGGGTAGACTTTCCT
>CAZTDX010000062.1:0-20068 GCA_964612425.1 uncultured Pseudobdellovibrionaceae bacterium | reverse complement strand
AAATCCTAAAAATTAGGATTCAAATTTGTGTCCACTGAAATGGGGGAACTTCAAACTTCTAAAAAAGCGTTTCAAAATGACAATGCACTAGATTCAGTTCCAAGAATTTTAACTCCAGCTGAAGCACAAGAAATTCAGAAAGGAGTTGACCAAAGAGCGAGAGCCCTAAGAGCGTTTTTAAAAGATCATTACTCCGGGAAAAGATATTACGCCAAATCAGGTCTTATTCCAGAGAATGTTGTTCAAGGTATCATTGCAAGAGCTGGAGAGTCTGCCTTTGATGGACTAATAAATCCCAATACCATTAGTTTTATGTATGGACCTGATATTATTCGCGATGCCCGTGGAAAATGGCGTGTTATCGAAGACAACCCGGGATTTATCGGTGGACTTGGAGATCTTAAATTAGCGTATGACTTGATAATACAAAAGCACCCAGATCTACTTAAAAGTTATGATTTTGCAGATCCAAAATCCTTTTATCATTCTGTTGCCATTGCCTACCGCGAAAAAGCACTTCAATACGGTGGAAAAGCCATCTTATACATGACACCACCCTACGCTGATAACGAGGATAAACGTATTGAAAAACTTTTTGCGGCCGAAGGCATTGAAACCGTGACTCCAAGCTCTTCTTCTAAGCTTCGAATTACCGAAGAAGGCGTTTTTCTTATCTCAAGAGTGAACAAAAAAACATATCGAGAAAAGGTTGGATACATTTTTGTTAATGGAGAGCATGCTTGGCTCGATAACTCTCATCCAGCAGCAAAAATTAGAAATATTTTAGAATCTGCCAATGAGTACCTTAAAGACAAAAAAGCAAAACCTAATATAGCAAAGAAGATAACACAAATTTTAACTCAAAACGATCCAACAACTCATCTTCCCAATATTGTTGAACTCGAACGATTACTAACAAAAGTGGACTACCTTGATCTTCACAAATCCTACGCCGCAGGACTTTTAGATGCTATGCTGAAAAATAAGGTTGGATCAAACTACTCTGCTGGCGTTGACTTTATTGGAGATAAAGAATTTTATGTATATGTAGAAGAACTCATCAAACATTATTTACACGAAGAACCGATTCTTCGTAATATTCCAACTGAAAAATTTATCGAAGAAAAAACAGGGCAAATAAAAAGTGATCTTGTAACTCGTGTTCTCTCTGACAAGAACAACTATGTTGTTAAAAAAGTTGATGGCCGTGGTGGTGATAGTGTTTGGGTTGGTTCCAAATCAACACAACAAGAATTTGAAAATGTTTTACTCGAAGTAAAGAAAAACCCCAGCGTCTATATTGTGCAACAATTCATGCACCTCTCCGTTCATGGCGAGAATATTGTAGACTTACGTGCCATCTCGGCGGTGCTCCCTGACCGCGTGATCGTCGCAGAAACTCCGTGGGGCCGCGCCCTTCCTCTCTCAGGAAATGGCAAGGTTAATATAAGTGATCAAGGGCGCGAAATTACAGTGTTAGTGGTTAAAAAAGAAAAGCAAATATCGCCGCACTTGAGTTGCAACAAGTTATTTCAGCTGTAGGCATGGAGTCAAGAGCACCCACTGGGGGCTAACTTTAATTAGAAACTGTAATCAATAGGATTTACTTAAAATTTTATCTACAAGTTCAATATCTATTTCTGGGTTCCAGCTTTTCCGCACCAGTTGATCACGATTGGGTGGAACCATGATAAAATCAGGATGATCCTGCCTAGAGTCTATTCCCGATGGACCTTTGACCCAATAACCAACGGTTATAACCAGATCACCGCTTTCATCACGGTGGCCTTTTAATACATAATTATACTCACGAATGACTTCTTTAGTTCCAATATTGGATCGATCATTTTTATTTTTAATCGAATCGGCAATATAAATCCAAGTTCTTACAAAAATAGAATCAGGTTCATTGGGTATTGAATTCATAATATAATTTGCTTTATAAACTGGAGCACTCCAAACTTCCACGCCTTGATCTGTATCTATGATAAAGGGCTTATGATTTTGAAAAAGTTGTACTTCTAGAAATCGGTGAAACTGCTCCGGAAAAATATCGGGATAAATCCATCCTGAAGCTTGTCCTGTAAATTTTTGACCATAGTATTTAAAATGGTTATCTTCAACGGCTTCTAATGTTTTGAGCAATAGACCTTTTAAGTCGCTGATATCAAAGGTTACTTTTGCTTTGTCATTGCGATCTAAAATCATCGTGACACTATGCCTTGGTTCTGGAAAACTTATGGCTGCCAAAGCCCAGGCATCGCACAATCCCTCCCAGGATAAAGCATTTTGATTAAATAAATTTCGTTCATAAATAGAAGATGTAGAGTTTTCACCAGTTAAGGAGTGTTTCACTAAATCATATTTTGTGAGGGTGGATAGATTTTTATAATCGGTTGCATTTTCTGCTCTTGAATCATCAAACAGGGAGTTATCTCTTTTGGGAAACCACCAGGAGGACCAAGGTTTAATGTCAGCTTGACCCACACCGGATTTTAAGGGCAGCAGAGTATTTTTATTGATGACTGTAAATCCAAACTCTCTCGTTACCGCAGTCAGAGAGGGATCGTTTAAAGCTTTTTTAAAATCGTCGTCTTCACTTCTCAAGACATCGGCGTATTTTTCAGGATTTTCTCGTGCTTTGTGACTATCGACAAAGGGTTTCTCGGGGACAAAATAAAAGGGATAATGGTTATTTTTAGTAGGCGCGCAAGAAATTAATTGATGAATTAGAAATAAACCTAAAACAATAATCCAAAATGTTTTGATTCTCGTGGTGATATAAAAATCCATTTTAGCGATTCCTTTAATTTTGTTGTTCCTCGTGGTCTGCAGCCAAAAATATTTTTTGGCAGCAGACCAAAGAATAAATAAAAATGCTCGAATGATATAAATTATAGACTTTAATTAATCTTGCACTTTTGAATCACAAAAGCTGACCCGTTTTCCAGTATCTTGAACTCTAACAGATTCTGGATTGGCTGTTCTCAATGCATCAATATTCGAAGCACAGTATTCTTCTCCAGTGCCTTTAAAAGTCATCAGCGCTTCGCAAGTTCCTGTGTGAACAGCTTCCACTGTTTCAATCACTTGTTTGTATTGACTGCACTCACCAGACTGAGGATCTGAGGGAACAGCCACTGTAACTGGAGAGACCGTGTACTTATTGGAAATCACAGAGGTGATTATAATTCTCTTCGTGGGGAGTGAAACTGCTGCCTTTGGATCTGGAATCCATTTTGTTCGCGCTTCAGAACACGAAATTTGTATATTTGATGGAGCCACTTGGTTGTGATAGCGGGATGGGTTGGTGCAAGCCACTTTTAAGTCTTCAAATTTAATAATTTGAGTGTCTGAGTTCTGCTGCTCAGAAGAAGCCTGTGCTAATGAAGTCAATCCAAAACACAAAACGATAAATAAAATGAAATTTGTTTTCATAAAAATCTCCTTTTTCAACTTGTTGTATTACTATAAATTCAGAACAAAGCAGATAGATCACGAACTGTCTCAAAAGATTGGCCATCGTGGCACTCTCCTTCCCTAGTGCCAGGCTCTTATCCCTGAGTGGAACCGAGATCAAATGCATTGAAGAAACGCTAGCACTTGAATTCTTTGTTCTCTACGTTGAAAAAGGAATATTAAAATTTCATAATTATTCTGAGTTAAAATGACTCTAAAAAATATCAAATCAAAAAGATTGAATCTTTATGCTGATTGAGTTCTATCAACAGTAAAATTCTTTTCATTCCAACGAATCATACCACCGACCAAGTTCATTGTTTTTTTATATCCCAACTGAATACTTTCTGCCGTGGCATTGCCAGAGCGACCTCCGCTTCGACAAATAAAAACAATCTCTTCGTCACGATTTCCATTTTGTAAAAACTCTGTGAGCGCTGGCCCCAAAGTGATGAGTTCTGAACCAGGCACATGACCTAACTCATTATTAAACTCTTGAGGCTGACGGACATCAATAAGACGAACCCGTTGCTTTCCTTTAGATAGATTATTTTTAAACTCATCACTTGAAATTGCTTTAAATACTTCGTCACAGTTCACTTCTGGAATACCGTCGACAACTTGAGGATGAAAAAAATGCTGCATTTTCTCAACACCACAAGCCAAATTAGCAGGAACAGCATCGTGGATCTTCTTTGGCTGTGCTAACTTAAGCTCTGACATAATTTTTTTGAATTCTAACTTATTTATATTTTGATTAAGTCTTGTATTAAATTTCTTTTCCATCCCAATGCTTGACGATGTATGGCCTCGATAATCATGACCGGGGTAAACGATGGTGTCTTCTGGAAACTTAAATAGTTTTTCATGAACGCTATCATAAAGCCTCTCCGAGGAGCCCTGCTGAAAGTCCGTTCTCCCGCAACCACGAATTAACAACGCATCTCCAGTAAAAAGCACTCCTTCAAAAAAATAGGTCATGCAAGTATCCGTGTGACCTGGTGTAGCAAGTGCTTTAATTTTCTTATTACCTAAAAGTAATTCCTGGCCATCAACCAATGGAATATCAACACAAGAAACTTCGGCCATGCCGCTCACTGCTGTTTTTGCACTTGTGCGTTTTCGAATTTCACCAGCACCCGTTATGTGATCAGCATGAATATGAGTATCTAAAATATACTTTAAGTGAACACCTAATTCGTTAATAAGTTTTAAGTCACGCTCAATTGTTTCTAGTACAGGATCAATAAGTGCGGCCTCTTTGGAAGTTTTATCCGCAATTAAATAAGTGTATGTTGAAGACTCAGATTCAAAAAGTTGATGAAAAATGATTTCATTGTTCATTATAAAAACTCCTTATCATTACGGTTAAAATATATATCAAGAACTCTTAAGCTATTATTAATTCCTAACAGAGTCTTCAACTTTTTAGCTAACGCAACTTTTAAAGTAGCCTTATTCAGAAAATCAACTTAGTGACAACCCATTAAACACAGATTCATAGTCTCAAAATTATTTTTCGAGCCCAAATCCAAAAAACTACCATATTCAATACCAGCCTGATGAGAGTTTAATTTGGTTTTCAAAACCCACTGTGAACCCAAAGTTTGGCGTTCATAGAGGGCTATTGATAAATCCCCCTGCAAAGCTTCATAATCGTGATAAATACGCCCCTGCGGGGTCACAAACTGCAAGTCCATAAATTTTTCGCGGGGGGCGTTTGCTACAATTTTAATTTTATATTTTTTGCTGATTGCCTCAACATCCCAAACTCCGAATTTAATTTGAAAATGAATTTGATCACCTTCATGCGGGCGCCACTTATAAACCTTTCCATTAAAATTTAAGCCAATGGCAAGACTTTCAAGTCCCTGATAAGTATCAAATACCGTTGGTTTACCTCCGCCCACTGCCAGGGTCGTGCCTGGGGAGTTTTCAAAGTGATTAGAAACAATCCAAGCCCACCACTCAGGGAATAAACTTCCCCAATTGCGATCTTGGTAACAAGGGGCATTTTCAAAAGTTTCAAGCGCACCATTGAGAATAACTTTTCCAGAACAGCGGGCATCGGCTTGCGCAGGGTACCACTCAATGTTGGTAATATTTTTTCCCGTACGCCAGCTTGCGGCTTAAAACCCCCAGATTTTTTTTATCGACACATCCCAACCCCCACGACTCCCTAACTCAGTCTCTAACTCTCCTTTAAAAAATAGGTCCGTGGCGCGATTGCCCTCTCCCACTCTCACGTCAGTTGATGTGTAGCTGGCGGAAAAATCAGAAAGAGGAAATTTTTTTTCTACAATTTCATTATCACTAAAGGAACCCATCGTTATGTAAGATCGAGTTGCAGAGTTTGATTCCGTTGTATCCCAAGGATTGACAACACCATATACAAAAAAGAAAGATTTATTTTTTTCAGGCAAAACGACCTTATAATACCACCACTCAAACCACGGAGTTTGAATTTTTTTACCATTATTCTGCATTACATTTTTTCGATTAAATTGATACGAGTTTAGCGCATCATAACTCGGAGCCACTGCAAGCATCACTGCTGAGCACATAAAAATCAAGAGACCAATAAATTTTTTTACCATAAAAGACCTCCAAATCCTCATTCTAGAAGGGATAAAAGGAGATCACAATCTGCCCATTAATAAAAACTCAATAAGGCTACTTTTGTCTTGCTAGATTTAATACTAGTCTTAGACAGAAAATGTCCTTAACATTGCAGTAGGAATAGTAAATACCTTAGACTTTGGATTGATTATTCGCTTCGAAAGCTGGCTAGGTACAGTCCTTAGAAGAGAGTTTTAACTGCATACCTTCAGACTGCTATGACATTAACTCAATTAAGTTTATGCTAAAAGAGATGATTCATCAAAGGCGACCACCCAAGATTAGCTACATAAAAAGACGTTTTCCAAAATGGGAAAAGAATAATCATAATGTTATATTCTACTCTGCATATACAACTTTAATGTTTCTTTCGATATCAAGTCCCTTTGTTTATTTTGCCAACGAAAACTTTAAGTTTTTTCAGAACTTATCATTGGATTCTAGTCCCTCTCTTCTATCTCACCTAGAAAGAGAGCAAATTCTTTTTAATTTGATGTACTTTTTTATTGTCCTCTTTATTACTTTTAGTAATTGGTGGTTTATTAATAAGTTTGTTAAAAACTATCAAGGACAAGTACATTCATTTGATCGACACCTAAAGCATTTGATTCGTGGTGAATGGTTCACTCCCCCACTCCGTGTTCGCGAAAAGGACGACTTTAAAAACTTAGTCGAGCAGTATGGATACTTTTACAAATCCCTTCAAGCCATGACAAAGTCAGAAATACAAATGCTCGAAAAAATGAAAATCGATGCGTCGCAAAGAGAAAATTATACAATTTGGAAAATGCTCCTTCAGCAAAAAAAATCGCGCCTCGGCTATGAAGAAATTATTAATGAAAACACTCAAGCCTCACATTCATCTAATCACTGGAATCGCGCGGGCTAAATTATAAGACGAATCAAATCAAAGTCCCTACTTACTAATAATAGAATCAATCCTTAATTGATTTCAGAAAATTCTTTTTAAATACAAATTTATAATTCAAATTTTGATAGTCTTTCAGAAGCTGTATAATATTTTTTCTATCTTTTGGTGTTTTGATAAAGGAGGATTCAATCGAAATAAAATGCATTGAGTCCTCTACGGAACCAAGTGCTCGTGTGTAATCTTTCGTGCGATTCAAGTCAATGGAACTCACTAAATTAAACCGTAATGGAATCACCTTTTGATTCATTAAATCCTTTTTAATGATATAAGGCGATATTTGAGATTGATGAAATCCATCGATCAAAAGCGGTGAGCTGAATGAAATGCTTTTGACTTTCTTTTCGTCAAATGGAAACCAATTTAAACTAGAGCGCACTGGTTGATTTAACCCATCGAGACTAACGTAATTATATATCTCACTGTAACCGATTTTTACTGGAAACAACTGAGACAAAATGGAATTTCTCAGTACCGTACGATCTGTGGTCGTATCAAGAACGGATAGTGGAACTAAATCTCTGTCTTGAAAATAGTGTTGCATTACAAGAACATGATCAATAATTTCTATCCCCGCAGGATCTTTCAATGGTAACTGACTCACCAAGCGTAAATCCCAAAAAATACCCTCTGCTCCCTTCAAGAGCTTTCTCTTAAGACCATCAAGTTCAGGAGTTACCTTTGTATTCTCAGCTTGGGAGGGATAAAGCGCTAAAAAATAAGGAATCCCTTCATTAGAAAGAGACTGTGCTAAATCAAAAAATTTATTACTGATATTTTCAAAATCTGGCGTTGAGAGAACGATTCCTACACGAGGGTTTCTAGCTAAAGAACTTTCAGGATTTACATTCACTCCCGCTGGGAGATTAATAAAATAATGCTGTAAAAAATCTGCGAGCACCAAATGGTGATTCGACTCGTGCATATAACTTAGTGGAATTTCAGAAAAATAAAATTTATTTCCCCATCCAATAAAATAAGGAAGCGATTCTTGAGTCCAAGGGTTAAATGCCATCGCCATGGGTGGATTGGTATTGCCATTCACTGGACGTAAAATTGAAATTTCAAAAGGAGCATGCATTGAAGCGAGGTTGCTTCCTGGAGTGTATTTAATATAGGAATTGTTTTTATATTTTATTTCACTAAAAAAACTCGGAGCCCCCCAAGAATCGGGCACTCCTGGATTTAACTTAGTAAGCCCAACAAACTCATAATTAAAGTACTGAGGAAATAAAAATCCTAATTGCCAAACATTATAACCCATCCAAACCAACGCCGAAGGTAGAGTTAAGGCATCACTCAGAAAAGCTTGAGGTAAGAAATTATTATAATAAGAGCCTAAATAAAAATTATACTGGCATCGAAGCAAATCACCTGAGACATAAGTTTCTACAGGGAGAATTGATATTCTGTGTGTAGAAAAATGCCTAATAAGATTACTCAACAACAAAGACTGTGAATAGCCGAGCGTATTATTAACTTGAGGAGAACGGTCAAAATATATTTGAGAGCAGTTTCCAGGAACTAATTGTGCTTGAGAAATCAGAGCATAAAGAAAAACGGTTTTAATTAAAATTAATTTATATAAATAATTCATATTTTATATCACTCTATTCATTACATTATGGATTACTCTCATCATAAATTTATTAGTTTTCACTCTAAACTAAACGTTCCTATCGCGGATACACTATTTTGACTCTGCCGCTTCTGAAGCATTTGTTACTACCTCGCTTTCACTCACTGAATTTTCCTGACTGACTTCAATTCCAAAGTTCTCAGGCAGTACGTGTGTTGTCTTTACCCACTTTAATGGTTCATTGAAAAATAAATGTCGCTGAAATTGGTTAAGGGCTCTCAACGAGGCAACGATATTAATCCAGATCCCCAGCGGCCATCGCAGTGGAATTTGCAGAATTTCAAGCGACAATCCATTGACTCGGATGACGGATACAATTCGATTAATTAGCCGATTGAGCAATCCCGTTGTAGAAAATATCAGACCCCACTGAAACCAAAAATATTGATAGAACTCAGGTTCTTGTTTTTGGATAAACTGTAAATAAAGCATTGTGAGTGATAGTAAAAAGGTCAGCATTGAAAAAAGATTAACGATTGGACCTCTTCGGTCACGATATAAATAATATTTATGTGAGAGGCGTCCCTTCCAATCAATAAACAATGATCCTTGAAACACTATCCCTAAAACCCATCGAGATTTTTGCCGAATGGCTGGACCAATTGTCCCTGGAAAGTACTCTCTGGTAGCAATGGCTTGAGTTTTATTTTTTTCATCTTGGTAAGTATAACAACAAAATGCCGTTTTAAATCCCAGCGTGGCAGATGACATCCCAAGAATGTAGTCCTCTGTAAGACTTTCCTCTTTGAGAAATGTGCCAGAGTTATGTTTTATTAATTGCAGTATGAGATTTCTTTTTAAGGCGGTTCCTACACCGGCAGAGGGTACGGGGGCTCCTAAAAATTGTCTTACAAACAAATCCTTTGTATGCAGCTCAGCAAACTCATCCACATACGTAGACGCGACCCACTCATTCCATTTTCTTTTGAATGAAAATATCGGCGTTTGCAAAAAATCAGCGTTCTTAATTTCATAATTAATCATTTTTAAAGATCTTGGATGTAAAATATCTTCAGAATCCTGCATTAAAAAAACCTCAAAATTTTTCTTTAATAGAGGTTCCAGTCGAAAAATCCCGTAAACAATTTGGTTCAGCATTTGCCCCTTTGACGTCGGCCCTTCGGCACTATTAACAATCACATGGACAATGTGTGGATAAGTGGATTCCACGCGCTTTGCAGCCTCAAGGGTTTCCGTATCATTCGGATAAACACCAATAAAGAAGTGATAATTTTTATACTGCAACTGTTTTAGGTTATCGACGACCATTCGTTCGATCACACCTGATTCTTTCCAGTTAGCAACCATAATCGCAATGGGGTTTTCTGGAAGAGATTCAATTTCATTCCAATGTTCTTTGGTTAACTTTTTAGGTTTTAACTTAAAAGCAAATGCGATCAAATCAAGAATCAAATCCTCAATCGCAAATACTGAAACTACCAAAAGAGTAATGAAGGTGAGTAATATCAACAACATTAAAAATCTCCTCCAAATGAAAATAATGCCCAAGTTGGGGCAATACTGTAGGAGGAACGTGGCTCTAAATTGTATGAGCGTGACAAAAAGAAAGACGCATAAATTGGGGGTTTTGTTGGGTAGTATAAAATTCTTGGCCCCATGTTAAATATAGAGTAAGGATCTCCTGCCTCTTGGAATTTTGTATTAGTGTAACCGCGAACTTCCAGCATCAATGGATCAATAAATAAAGATCGAACGGGAGTGTTCCATCGCCACCCAACTCGAAGAGAAGCACTCCCCATTGCGAGAAATTTTTGATTAAATTGACTTTCACTCTTGATGGAGCTGAGTGTTGAGTTTTGCAAAAATAGATCATAGTAAGAATCAAAATAAAGTCCTTTTTCTTCATTTAAAAATTTGAAAACTCCGCCATACATACCTGTGCGAATAACTGTTTCTTGCTTTGAGGTTTGATTAAAGTTCTCTGAACGCATCATCAAAACTAATTTTAGGGAGTCAAAAAGGGAATAATAATAACCCAAAGAAAGTGACCATATCGGTTGGGTCGGAATTGAACTCGAATCGTTCGACTGGTAACTTTCAACTCCTACCTTAACAGACCCATTATTTGACCCAATTTGAGATCGCCCAAGGAGGAAACGATTAAACTGAATGGGTTTCTGTCCTGTAATACTTTTGTACATTTCACCATAAGCTTCAACACTCCAATCATTTGGTTGCGTCTCTGCTTCTGAGTTAACGATTGGTTGTGCCGTCGCTGACGGCTCTTCGCTTGCTATACTTGAATTGGAATATCCCATATTCAGCGTAAGTCCTAAAATAGTGAAGATACTAAACATTTTTTGTTTCATACTTTAATTTTTCCTCAGCCTTCAATAAAAAAAGAACCCTGATTAACTTTCTTTTTTTTAATAAAAGCCAAAATATTGAGTTATATTTCCACGTTATCTGAAATCTCAAATTGCAAAGTCTGCACCAGCGAATAAACCTCCTGTTGGCATAAAAATAGCATCTAATGAAATCAAAGGAGTTACCCCCCATGAAGATAGCCATTGTTCTTGGTACCAGACCTGAGATTTTAAAATTAGCCCCAATTATTTTTGAATTAGAAAAGCAAAATATTAACTACTTCACGATTCATACGGGCCAACATTACTCTGATAATATGGATAAAATATTTTGGGACTCACTCCAAATTCCAACTCCAAAATATTTGTTAAAAGTAAGAGAGACATCGCACGCACATCAAACGGCAGAAATGCTAAAGCAAATCTCTGAAATTTATCTCCAAGAGAGTCCAACCCATGTTATCGTGCAAGGGGATACCAATTCCACCCTCTCTGGTGCACTTGCCGCCTCCAAAATGCCTCAAATAAAAATTGCTCATCTTGAGGCTGGCCTGAGGAGCTTCGATCGAACAATGCCAGAGGAAATCAATCGAATCATTGTCGATCATATTTCTCATTATTTGCTAGCTCCAACTTATGATGCCGTTTCTCAACTGACCAAAGAAGGCTTTACCGATGAAAAATGCTTTAATGTTGGAAATACAGTTGAAGATATGCTCTGGCGTTTTTTACCTCAAGCATCAACCCAGAGTCGAATTTTAAAGGACCTAGAAGTTTCACCTAAGGATTATATACTGCTTACGGCTCATCGACAGGAAAACACTCAAAACATAACACGACTACATGACATTCTTAGCAGTGTATTTGAAACAGCCGCTCATCATAATTTAAAGGTGATCTTCCCCATTCATCCTAGAACCCGAAATATTTTGTCAAAATTAAATCTACCCATAACTTCGAATATTAAAATTATTGATCCTGTTGGATATTTTGATTTTTTAATTTTACAAAAAGAGGCGCGCGTAATTGCAACGGACTCTGGTGGCGTACAAGAGGAGTCCTGCATCTTGGGAGTTCCATGCATCACCTTAAGGGAAAATACGGAGCGACCAGAAACCGTTCGCCTGGGAGCCAATCAACTCGTTGGAGTTTCTCCGGATCAAATAAAGTTCGCCCTTGAAAAGAGTTTAAGTCAAAGTCCTTTGAACTCTCAAAATTGGACCAGCCCCTATGGTAAGGGAACTGCAGCTCAAAGAACGATAGAGATTCTGCTAGCAAAATCTCAATCGCCCTTGATCGTATCAAAGTAAAGCCACCCCTCTTGCCAACTCTGCTGTTCTCATATAATGTGTCTCTGAATTCAAAAATAAAATAAACAAAGTACTAGGATCCCTCAATGATTGATTTTGAAAACCCCTTAGCTATTAAGATCAGAAAACAAATTGTGTCTGCACTTAATGACTTTTCAATGATCAAACCCAATGATCGCCTCATGGTTTGTGTCTCAGGTGGTAAAGACTCTAGCGTGCTTTTGGCTTCGCTTATGGAAATTAAAAGAAAAAGCCCCATTCTCTTTGACTTTGAAGCTGTCATTCTTGATCAAAAACAACCTGGGTTTCATATTGATCCGTTTAAGGAGTGGGTTGAAAGCTTAAAAATCCCTCTCACCATCTTGCAAATTGACACCTACTCAATCGTTAAAGAAAAGGTCACAGACGGAGTCTATTGCTCTCTTTGCTCAAGACTTCGAAGAGGTATCCTCTACACCCATGCTAAAGAAAAAGGATTTACAAAGTTAGTCCTCGGCCACCATCGCGATGATTTAATTGAAACCCTTTTGCTGAACCTCTTTTTTACGGGGCGACTCGCTTCGATGCCGCCAAAGTTGTTGTCTGATAATAATCAAAATTTGTTGATTCGCCCACTCTCCTACGTCGCTGAGTCGGATATAGAATTGCTTGCTCACGCCTGGAATATTCCTATTCTACCCTGCAATCTATGTGGCTCCCAAGATGGTATGAGAAGAAAACGCATAAAAAAACTGATTACAGATTTAGAAAAAGAAATTCCACAAATACGAAACTCTATGCTTACTGCCATTGGCAATATTCATTCTTCACAGCTGCTCGATCCCCACCATTGGGATTTTAATAAACTCGATCAATTAATCTCGAAGCAAACAACAATTGGTCCTCAACCGTGAATGGCGAAAATAGAATTACTGGCCGAGTTCTTTGCTATATGTGCCCAAGAAGTCGCAAAGGAAGTGCATTTACTTTTCAAAAAAAACAAAAACCTGACGCCGAAAACAAGCTCTAACGAGAAAATCCCGTGAATACCCCAATCTAAGTAAATTCGTGCTTATAATATTGACAAGCCAATTCTTAAAAGTTAGGTAACGTCGCAGGTGAGGAATAATCCCACCAATCAATCAATCGATACAAAGTATGAATTTTACTATGACAGACGATAAACCAAAGAAGCCAAGAACCAACAAATATCCTGCTCAGGGAATCACCCTTGAAATGATGTTGATAGCTCTAGTAGAAAACTATGGCTGGGAAAGACTTGGCGAAAAGATCAATATCCGTTGCTTTAATTATGACCCAAGTATCAAATCAAGTCTGAATTTTTTAAGAAAAACCCCTTGGGCCAGAGAACAAGTTGAAAAACTTTTTATGTGGCGACAAAACACGGGCTGGGACCCGCGAGACGATCACAAATAAGCATCAACTTACGATATCTAACCATTAAAATGATTAAAATATAATCTTTAAAAAGATAATCCTATCTCACAACGCCGTTTCTAGTAAAATAATGATAATCCCAATGATTGAGCCGCCAGCAATAATACCAGCCGCGGTGGTTTCTTGATTTTCTACCAAGGCACGATAGCTTAAACTATTTTTATTTTTAGACATCACACTTGCTGTCCAAAAAATCAAAGTTCCTAAGGCCATAGAGAGCGCATCACTGAATTTTAATACAAAACCTAAACCCAATCCTACTCCTGACAGCGGAAACTTTCCTTTTGTTTTTTGATTTAATACTTCTAACACAATACCAACGATGGCCCCAATCAAGGCTCCCCATTGGGCTGTCGGATGAAGAGTAGACAGACCATTGGTTAACGCCTCTGCCACACCTTTCCAGATAAGCGCTCCCGGCAACGGCATTTTCTCTGAAGTAAGCAATGAAATATCACCATGAAAAATCATATAAAATACCGGGACCGCAACAAAGGCTCCAGCAAACACTCCCAAAATATGACCAAGCGCTTGGTGTCGAGGCTTTCCACCCAACATATAAGCCGGCTTAATATCCATCAGTAAATTACTGGCATTCAAACTAACCTCTGATGTTATTCCCGCTGTCATTAAGTTGGTGGTAATATTTCCTGGTGCCAAAACACTATAAGTGATTTGAGTTAATTTACCGAGTGCTCCACCAGGAGTGATCGCCGTCAAACCCGTTGCTGTAACCGCAATAAGCGTAAAAATAAAAACTAGTGGAATCGCCAAAATTCCTAACCAGTAATGAATTCCAAACCAAATATGCCCCATGTAAACCGTTAAGGCTCCCACGAGCGGAATTCCCACAATAAAAATCCACATGGGTAATTCAATTTCTTCCAACACATCTTTCTTCGAATTCTTTTTGGAAAATACTTTTGAAAAAGCGGCAAGAATTACTTGTGGCTTTGAAAAAAAAGAATAAAGCGAAGACGTTGTCATCATCGCAGCCCCACACCACAACGACCACATGGTGATGGCCTTAAATTTTGCTTCAGGAATGATGCCGTGACTAATCAACCAAGGTGCCAGAAGAAAATAATTGATAAATCCCGCAAGTAAAATGGACATGGATGTTTTCATACTCATCAGTCCACCCGTCCCCAACATCACAATGGAAGTGTCCCAGCGAATGGTTAAGTCTTTTAACGGTGTATTCAAAATTTTTGGCGTAGCAAAACGATAAATAAAATCATCCCAATATTCAGGAAGCGCCAACATTTTGAGTTTAATAAACTCCATGATTTTTTCACTGCGCATGGTTTCCATTAAGGCCGACAACCCCGCCCCACTCATCAATAACTTTGCTTTAAAGGCACCCTCCTGCCCCTGATCACTGTGAAGACTGTCGAGCACAATACCTGCGGCATACCCCTCAGGAAAAGGTAGCTGTTCGTCATTGATAAATCGCTTTTTAAGCGGAAAGGCAAAAAGCACGCCCAGAATAGCCAGCACGATAATCCATGCAATACATTGCCCCATGGGAATTACTTGATTAGTCACCATCATGTAAGCTGGCAAAGACGCACAAAGTGGAGCTGTCATGTATCCAGCACTGGTTGCAATGGATTGCATGGCGTTGTTTTCCAAAATGGACATTTCTTTACCCAATTGAAAGCGCGATAAAAATTTAAAGAGCGCAAAGGAAATAACAACCGATGAAATACCCACCCCTAAAGTCCAGCCCGTTTTTATGCCAACATAGAGGTTAGTCATACTAAGAATACATCCCAGAATCATTCCGGTGAGTGCCGAGCGAAGATTGAGCTGTGGCATATGGCCTTTATAAACATTCTTTAACCACCACTGATCTTTTTCTTCTAATGTCATCGTGTCAATTTGTTCTGGTGTGAGCTCTTTTATAGACATGAGTTCGCCTCTCCCTATAGTTTCCAATGTATATGATGAGGAACTCTTATAAGATAAACTTGAAACCTTGGTCTATAACAATTCACATCGAAAATTGATTTTCTTTGCTTGAAACCTGATTAGTTTGTTGAAATTTCAAGCAAATTGAAGTCTTAAGTTAGGACAACGCTTAAGGAGAGCCCCATGAGAGCATCCCTAACCGCTGGTAATGAAATTCATTAATGATTGCACCCTTATTGCCGCATAAGTTACAATAGTAAATATCACTTATAAAAGTAAATTTGTTTAGTGGAGTTAAATGATCACACAAAATTGGAAAGACAAACTTCATAGATCCATTCAACTTCTTCAAACCTATGCCGATCGCCAATGGTATCCCCCGTTTATTGCATTTTTAGCTGCGTTGGATAATTTGATAATCATTATCCCTAATGACGGGATTCTTATTTCAAGTTCAATGCTCATTCCAAAAAGATGGTTTATTTTTGCTTTCTTTGTTGCGATAGGCTCAACACTCGGAGCACTAGCCTTAGCAGCATTAGTTGAAATTCAAGGCTTACCCTGGATTTTAGAGACCTACCCTGGACTTAGAGAAAATCAACTTTGGACTATCACTTTACATTTTTTTGAAAAATACGGTAACCTCGTTGTGTTTTTTGTTGCCCTAACTCCCATCATGCAACACCCAGCGGTTATTTTAGCAAGTCTTGCAGACACCCCACTTGATGAACTAGCTGGAATTATTTTTTCCGGGAGATTTATAAAATTTCTCATCATGGCATATATCGGTTCGCACGCACCTAAACTGCTCAAAAAACTGTGGGGATTAAAAGACGAACTGCAAGAGGTTGGTGTTAAATTAAAGTAAGTCTGTATGTCATCACAGATTAGGTAAATTTTTAAAATACTCCAAATTCTTGCGCATCCGGTTTAGTTTTTGATTGAGAAAACTTTTGTATCTCCAGGATTCTGGGTGGTCAAACTTTTGCTGGGAATCTTCCTCAATATTTTTTTGGACTGAGCTAATGATATCACTCTTGGTGTAATTATAATTAAAATTTATTCCAGCTTGAATAAGCGTTTCTAATGCAGGGAGCTCTAGATAGCTCAAAGCAATAATACCAACAAAGCTATCTTTATTCAGCTCAGTGATAAGTTCAGGGGTGAGATGCGCAATCATCTCTTTTAAAAGAACAAGACCTTCTTGAGGACCGATTAACTCCGAATAAGAGTTAATATAAGTTGAAAAGAGCACTCTTATAAAACGAAAGTTTTCAAAAGATCCCATGCTTTTTAAAGCAACACTTAAAACTTGAGGGTCTGAAATCCTTTTAAAAAGACATTCTAAATCCATGTCCGTAACTGTGGCTCCGGCCTCCAAGAGGAGTTTTACCGTTTGATTGTAATCACTATTGATTGTGATAAAACCGTGGTCTTCGTTTCCTCTAACAGCTCGAGATAATATTCCACCATCGCAAAACATGTTGAGCGGAGTATGACCGTTCTGGTCTTTTTTGTTTACATCGCCACCTAAAGCAATGAGCTCTTTCAGCACTGAAGACAAATGATATTGAGTTGCATAATGAATAAGATTCATATCGTTAGTGTAGCTTGGGTATTGATGAAGAATTTGTAACAAACATTTAATATTGAGCCCTTCGACGAAGGCCTCTATCTCCCATTGTTCCCATCGTTGGAAAACTCTCTTACTTTTACACTGATTTGTGATGTTTGAGTTTTGCAACTGATCAAAAAAGTGATTCACTCTTTCAGTCTAGATCTGACTAAATTGTAAATTTGCTAAAAATGGATCTTCCAGTTTTGTATATAACTGAGTGGTGATCAAATTTAAACCACTGGTGGTTAAAACCATTTGCTTTTTTGACTCCAAGGATAAATGAATCTGAAATAGCTCTTTTTTACCGTTAACAGTGCGAACCATCAGAGCTTCTGCCTCGTTCCTTTTGGGCACAAGAGTAGGATTATCATTCTGTGCAAAAGCTAATGTTCTAATATTAAAATCGGGAAAAAAATCAACTCCAGAGATCGTTGTTACAATTTGATCGACAGCGTATTTGTATTCAGAGCTAATGAAGAGAATATTTTTATAGTCTTTATTTTGATAAACCCAAAAGCCAGTGTAGTCCAACAACGGCTCAATCTTTTTCTGCTGTTCGAACTCGGTGGATTCAGTTGAAGTTTTATTAATACCTTCGCTGGATTTATCCTGAATTTTACCGTCATTGGACTTATCTTGATTTTGTTGACAAGCTGCTAAAAGTAATAACGCTATTCCAAAAATGATTTTTAATGCAATTTTATTTAATAAGTTCATTTTTTTATTTCCTTTATTCAACTAAAGATTTCCAAAGATTTTAAGTAAATCGCCATATCTTAGGTTAGACCCTGCGCAACTCATTGTACTGCTAGCCTGAGTCTTTGATTTTATTTTATCTTGGCGCTTTATTGTAACTCCCGAATCTGACCACTGATCCCCATCCCAATAGACTTGAGATTTTAATTTTAAAGCAAAAACAGAAAAACTTTTTCCCGGAACTATGTCGTATGAAGCATTTTCGATTGAAAAAGTAATTGTCACAGGAATCAACTCATAATTAAGTGTCTTTTTTTTCAAATCGATATCAATGATTTCCTTAGGGTCAAAGAAAATTTTCACACTACAGTAGGGTTGGTCTTTATTGAGGTCTTTTGCATCTTTAATTTTACCATCCTGAAAAATAATTTGATCAAAATAAGTATTTTGTATTGATAATTTTTCAATATTTTTTAATTTTGAAAAATCAATCGAAAACGTCTCAGGAAACCAACTCAACTCTCTAAAGTTATGCAAGACATAATATTGCATTTTTGAAGCATCATATTCGCTAAAGCCAAAGTGATGGGAGAACTCATGAAGAAAGAGTGCTGAAAGTTGAAGTTTTAAATCCTCATTGGGTATGGTTTGAAACATTTTAACATTTACACAAATCGGAGAACTGAGTGAGAACTGTTCAACGCTCATAAAGTGAGTACTTCCGGAAGCGTCGGTGCATCCATTATTTTTATTTATATTTAAAGTTGTTTTTCCGTAATCTTGAAAAATCGGCTGACTTGATTCCCACTGATCTTGACCTATGTTCTCGTTATAAAATGAATTGAGAATTCTCAAAATATAGGGGTCAGAAGTCGAAGCTTTTTTTAAACCTAAATTATAAAATATATTGGGTAAATAAATTTTAAATACTTCATCCGTTGCCCGCAAAACCTGTCCTTCGGTAGACTGTGGAATGTCGCCACCACCGCCGTCCAATCCACCGCTTTTTTCTTGGCCCGCAGGAGAAGACTTTCGTAACTTTGTATTACAACCCAGAATTAGACTTATTAAAGCAAAAACTCCCAACCATTGAAAGATCTTGGATGCATTTAATGTTTTCATTAAGAAACCTCTTTTTTGTTAAAATACATCTAACATAAAATCTCCTTGAAAGTAGATTTTTCTTGCTAATTGCTATCAAAAGTATTAGCAATTTAGATAATAGTTTTTTATAGTAGGTGCGGTGTTTTAATATGAAAAAATCGATTTATGACTTTAATTCTTATAAAGATTTTGTAAACCACTTTATTCTTCATTTACCCAAAAAGGGTTACGGCCAATTTCGAAAAATGGCTCTCTTTCTCCAAGTAAACCCTGTAATAATTACTCAAATTTTTAAAGGAGACCGACAACTGACTTTAGAGCAGGGACACGATCTCGTAACCTATTTTGGTTTACCCTCTCATGAAGCAGATTATTTTTTACTACTCATTCAATGGGAAAAAGCAGGAAATCCAAGACTCAAAGATTACTTTAAAAAAAGAATTCATGAACAAAAAGAAAAATCAAAAGATCTCAAAGAGCGTATCCCTCACGAAAAAATTCTGACGGAAGAGTCCAAGGCACTCTTTTATTCCAACTGGCATTACAGCGGAATTCGTATGGCATGCAGCCTGCAACAAGTCAAAACGCTTGAGAATGTTGTTGAATGTTTAAATTTACCACGAGCCACGGTCTCTCGAGCTCTAGAATTTTTATTAGCCCATGGATTGATTATCGAGAAAGGAGGGAAACTGGAATTGGGCCCTAGATTAACGCATCTAGAATCAACATCTCCACTGATTACTCGTCATCACAGCAATTGGCGCTTGAAGGCCTTACAAAATATGGAGACTATTCGCAACGAAGAACTTTTCTATTCAGCGCCAATGTCCCTTTCTCTTGACGATGCACAATGGGTTCGAAGCCAACTCGTTCAACTCATTGAATCCGTTGTTCAAAGGGTAAAGATCAGTCCCGCCGAAAGATTAGCTTGTTTAAATATTGACTGGTTTGATTTTAGCAAGAAGTAACAAAAGCCAAGACTCGATTTTTTATACTAGAAGCGGTCTCAAAAATGGT
>CAZTDX010000061.1:0-20527 GCA_964612425.1 uncultured Pseudobdellovibrionaceae bacterium | reverse complement strand
CTCGTAGAGTGGAACCAACTCCTCCGCGAAGAGAAGAGCCGCCACGTCGTGAAGAACCGCCCCGTAGAGTGGAGCCAACTCCACCTCGTCGTGAAGAGCCACCTCGTCGTTCTGAACCACCACCTGTAAGACGTGGTCGATAAGAAATAAATAAGAGTCGCAATCTTCAAATATAAAATTCTAATTTCAAATTGAAGAAAGCATAATAGAAGGGCCGGTCAAAAGCCGGCCCTTTTTATTTTAATTCCAGCTCTAAGTCTTAAATATCAAAAGCCTACTCAACTCACTGTACTTTAGTAGGGGGTCTCTCTAGAAATACTGAATTTTTCCGATGATATTAGGAGATGACACACCTTTTTCGACGAGCAACCAAAGAGCTTTTTATCATCTTTTTGATTTGTGGAACTTTTTTAGTTTCCTATTTTTTATTTTCTTTTGTTTCGTTTTATTTAAACACATCTTCTCAGTACGCAGAAATCTTAGAGAAACGAAAACTGAATCTTGAATCCATTGCTGATAGTTTTGATTACATTCTACAAGACAAACCGAGCATTGATCCAGTCAATTGTGATTTTAAACGATACAATCTCCCTATCGAGGATCAACGAAAACTTAATCACCTTACCGCACTCCTTTTGACATTAACAAAAGCAGGAAATATCAACTTTTCGCTCCTCCGTTACCAAGGTACTTCACTTTTTAATACTCGTGGCTCGCGATATTCGTGTGAAATAGATCCAGCACTAGAGGCTGATTATCCAGTAATGAGTCAGACGCAAACGCTTCGAACAGTGATGATTAGAACGATTGCTCAGGGGCCATTTAAAATCACAATGGGTATTCCCATTCTTACAGGAAAGCACGTTATTGAGGAGTTTTTTAGTTCTATTAAAGTGTTTTTTAACGACACACTTTCATTAACGCTCATTTTCTTTATTTTTGTCGCATATTATTTTAGTGATTTATTATTTTTATATCGAGTGATTGGAAAGAGTAACTGGAAAGAACTATTGCATGAACGAGCGACGTCAGAAAAAAGTAAGACGATTATTCGATTTCTTCATTCCATGCTGAAAGAAAATGTTCACTTAGAAAATGAAAATCAAAAATTAAAACATGGTTTTGAAAGTGTGTACCTCCGCTACATAGAATCAGAAGAGTTTCTCAAAAAATTAGATAGCGTAGTTTATATAGAATTAGATTGGAAGGATCATACGCCCTATGTGGCCAAGTTTGGCTTGAATGAAATTATAAAAATCAGAAATAAAATTAATCATATTGGAAGAGTTTTGGTGAGTCGCTATAACGGACTTATGCTAGAAGCTAAATCGGATATGGTGAGTTTTATTGTGGAGTGCGGGACTTTACAGGAAAATAAATTACTAGCTTTAAGTTGCGTCAGGGATTTTTTTAAAGCGCTCTCCCATCTGGAAGGTCAGTTAGAGAACAAAGAAATAAAAATCAAATACCGTGGAACAATGGTTGTGGGTGATTTTGAATTTCAAATCACCGAGCACAATTATAATCTCAACAGTATGGTGTATTATGTCGCCTCTCGGCTTTCTAAAATTTCTAAATCCACGGGTCATCACGTCACACTTCTTGCTCAAGATACAAATGGATTGGTTCCGCTTTTTGAACTATCGCCACCAATGACCGAAACCCTAAAAGGACTAGGTGAGCATTCTTTTTGTGAAATTAAAAAATTTGCCTCTATCGAAGAAGTTCTTGCTCAAGAGCAATGGGATTATCTCAACTATTTTAGAAACGAAGATGATCTTATGCAAATTATGAATTTTTGCACTCAAATGATTAAGATAAATGAATCATCATCACAAGAATTTAAAAATCTCAATTCGATTTTAAAGCAATTGCGAGGATATCATTTAGATGATCTGCTTATCACAGCGGATTTGCACGAATCCTATTTAGAATTACTTCAAGCAGCTACAAAAAAATGCGATGAGCACATCGTTGCGGCCATTGTGAGTTTATCGAAAACGTTCTTTGCTGTTAATATGAATAACCGTGAAGTCGAAACTTATTTTAAAATGGCTGGTAATACGACGGTTCCTCGTGTTCGCGCCAATATCGTTGAGGCCTACAATCAGCTCACAAGTTATCAAGACCAGCAGTGGAACTCCTCACACCTTGAGTTCGACAATAATCGCGTGATCGGCAATGTCATCATTGCTGCCTGCCAAGAAGAGGTGAGCGAATTTTACAGAAAGAAAATCAAAGAACTCCTATTGAGCGATGAAGATCGCTACGTCGCCAGCGGCATTTTTGTTTTAGGTCACCTCTACCGACTCTTCTATATTAAAAATAAAATTTATTTTTCCAATAACGATTGGTTCAAAAACATTCCGGACGCCATCCAACAATTTTCCACACATCCAAACGAGATGATCCACACCCGCGCAAAAGAAGAGTACAACAAAATCCTCTCGCTAGAGTAGCTCGGTGCTGCTCATCTGAGATGAAACGTTGGATTCTAGGCTGCTGCTCTGAAAGATAACTGATATCGCTGGGTATGAAATTACAAAGGAAAATCTTTTCCCACAACTGACAAAACACAAGGAGGTACTTCTATAGTATCAGGATCATATCCTGTAGAAATATATATGTTGGCAAAACCAAGAGTATGCACTTCAGAAGCCACATCTTGTCCTTTTATGTCATTACCAAGGCTCACATCAATATAAATAGGAATTCTGTAATCGAATTGGCTTGCATTATTCATAAATTCTTTAGGGTTTGAAAATAGTTTAATTTTTTTTTCCTTTATCAATGGCGCACATTTGCCAAATTTTATGTATTATTTCAACATCGTCATCGATTAAAATTAGATCAAAAATTTCTTTTGGTTTTTCAATTTCAATTGGAATAAATCCGACTAACCCCTTTGGGATTAGCCGGATACCTAATTTGTTACATAATTCACGTATTGGAGTCTCATCATATCTTGAAGTAACAAGAATCGAATTCTCAGCAATTGACATTTCTTCAATAATTTGAAGTCCACTGACATTTTGATTTAAAAGCTCATAGTCTATTAGGAAAAGTGAGTTCAATTTTTTATCCGTTGTACTCGATTTATTTTTTGAATGGTTGACTAAGTTTTTAAATTCAGATCCTGAAGTTAGCGCAATGTGTTCAATTTGGAATTTGCTGCATTCAATTGATTGAAAACGACTGTTCCAGACTTCATGAATTGAATAGTCATCATCAAGACTTACAATCTGAGTGTTGGGTGTTAAAATCAATTTTTCTATAAACCATTTCGGTGTAGTTGAGGCATTTAGTGTTATCGATGCTGTTGTGCCTTTTCCTACTGTTGATTCGATACTAAAAATTCCACCAAATCCCTCAATTGTTTTTATAGCATGGAATAACCCAATACCAGAACCACTTTGCGTGTCATTTTTTCCAAATGTAAACCCCTTTGAGCCAAGTCTCTGAAGAATATGCTGGGGTATACCTTTACCATTATCCTTTATGCTTAGAATAACTTTATTTTCAAACTTTTTTACAGAAACAGTAATTTTCCCTTTCGATTCAATTAGAGCTTCACATGAGTTATTAATAAGATTACTGAGAACTCGTTTCATTTCAATAGAATTTATTTTTACGAAAGAACCATACGAATTCTGAAAATCAGTTTCTATTTCAACTCCAATTTTTTCTCGGTATTGAAGGCGTTTCTCTGAGACGAGCGTGTCAACAATTGCAGGTAATAACTCCACCTGCAATTGAGAACTATCAATATGAAGTTCAACTTCAGAAAGCGTAGATAAATTAATTTTAGACTTTTCAAGTAAAGTATTGGCAATATCATTTATTCTAGTTACCGAGTTTCTTATCATTAAACGATGACTTTCTGGTAGCTCCTTTAAATGGTTCAGGATCATATTTAAGGCTGATAGCGGAGATCGAATGTCGTGTGAAACCTGTTTGGCAATGTCTGAAAATACAGTTTTGGTCTTCAGCTGCAAGTTCTCTTCGGTCATTGTTAAAATCTTAGTCTTTAATAGGATAATGGAGTCAACCACAGGAGTCACTTCAGGAAAAAAGGGAAATTGTGGGATGCCATCAGTTGCAGCCAACATTGAGAGCTCATTACTAAATGAGAGTAGGCGATTGAGTGTAAATAAATAAGTAATAAGTACAGATGAAAAAATAAAAAAAGCAGATAATATAATTGAGAGAGCTAGTCCAAAAAAAATTAGTTTTGATTGGTCAAACGCTTTGTTGTTCCAATTAAAAATTAGTTGTAATTGAAGTCCATTTACTTCTACAGTATTGAACTCGCCTTTAGGTGGACATGAGGAAGTTTGATCTTTCTGCAAAATTTCATTATTATTGTCGCAAATAATAATTGAATTTAAACCTAGTGGTTTTGCTTTTTCAAGAATAAAACCTCTCGCATTGACAAAGTCTCCATAGCGTGCATTTGCAGAAAAAACACTTGAAAGTATGGACTCGCTAGCATTGCGCTGTTCAAGGAGTTTAGAAGTTTCGTATTTACTTAATAAATACCATGAAGAAATACTAATGGGAATTATGAGTATTATCCAAAGTAATAATCCAGCAAAAAAACTTTTTTTAAGTAGAGGACTATTTAATAATAAGTTTGGAGTAATCGACAGTTTCATCTAACTCTTTAATAAGTGAAAAGTTAATATTTGATTGACCTATGGATAACGTGGAAAAATGAAATAAAGGCAAGTAGTTTCCTTTCATAAATGAAGATTCTAGTAGTTCTTTAAATGCTTTTATCTCGTCTTCTATTTTTAAAAACTGCGAAGCCTGTTGAAATTTTTGATTATCATCTGGATCAAGATGAATAAACTCGTTTGTTGTTATAATTCCAATCCATGTAGAAGGTTCAGGATCTGCAACTCCAAAATCAAATAAGGCAAAGTCATATTCTTGACTTGAATAGAGTAGGTTTGCAAATTCGGATTTAACATGAAGATCAAAGTATGCATTTATTCCCATTGAATTAAATATAGGTTTTAAAATTTTTATTTGAGAATCTGTTGATTGACCAGTCGGTGCCAAAATTTTAATTTCTTTAGGAAAATTTACTACGACATTTTTTTTGTTTTTTAGCTTATCGTACAACGGGTAGCCAACCGGCTGAAGGCTAGTTGCACGTTTTACATTCATAGGTAAATGATCAAAATTGATAGATTCTAACTTTTGACCAAGAATTATAAGCAATGATTTGAGTGAATCGATTCTATTTTTATTTAGTGGCTTTAGCAGAGAAACTCTATCATGACCTCTTGTCCATAGAGGATGATGCTTTTCTTTTAAAAGCTTTTCTGTCTCTGGTAATATAAATGAATTCACTTGGGTGATGTTTTCCCAGGACTTTCCACTTAAAAAATCATTGAGATTAAAAATAGGTTCGGACTGTCTAATGTTAATAACTACGGGAGAATGTTTGTTTTCATTCAAATAATATTTATTTTTAATCAGAGCTATTTCATTACTTTCGATTTTTGAAACAACGTAAGGTCCAATGACAGTTTTGGTTGAGACGATTTTCAATGAGTCTTTGTCGGCGTCTGAGGGATGTATAATAGCAAGCGGTTGACCACCCATGCGTTGAAAAAAAGACTCTGAAGGTTTCTTGTCTTTGGTTTGTATTAAGATAGTTAAATCATCTGGCGATGTAATTGACGATACATTGATCAGAGATTCAATGGCATTGCCATACTGAGTTTTCAGTTTAATTGCCCTTTGTAAGTTCCAAATTAGTTCTTCAGCTCGAAGTTTATTGCCATTCGACCATTTTTTATCAGAGTTTATTTTAAAAGTATAAACACCTTGCTCTGAATTAAAAGTCCATGATTTAATGAGATTAGCTTTGGCTTTTCTTGAATCATCGTAGCTAAACCAAGTGTCTGTTAACAAAAGAGCTAAGTCGTAATCAGCCATTGAGCGAATTGCCAATGGATCTATGGGTAGGCGATAAGATAATCTAACTCTTAGGTTATTTGATTCCATTTTTGCCTTTGCAAAACAGCTGAGTGACAACAGTATGACAATTATTGTTGGAGTTTTAATTATTTTCTTCTTCAATAAGCTGAATAATTTTTTCAAGTAATCTTTCTCTTTCTTCTGGGGATTTTAATTTGAGTTCATTTCTTATTTCATCAATTTTGTTCTCTGTACTTGATGTTGCTTTCATAAAACATGTGGCTCCACCATCACCAATTTTTTCAATAGTTGAAGTATTTTCTTTTAAGTAATTAGTGGAAACATCCATTGCTAATACTTTGCTGACTGAACTTAAGATCAAAATACCAAGTGCCAAAAGTTTTGTTTTCATAATAATTCCTATGGTATCGGGTGAGGCTCTATTGCTTCAGCCGGGTTGGAGATGTTATCAAGTTTTAAACGACGAGACAATAGTTCATAATCTGCAATAGTAGGTCTTCCAAGATTAAGTGTAAAAATTTCAGAAATTTTGATGCCAACAATATTTATTGGCCCATAAGTATAATGAAACTCTTTCATATTATTATGTGAGTTCTGACTTATTTTAAATAAATCATGTTTTGTTGGTTTTAATACCCAGTCTGGAAGAGGCTTAATATGTAACCAATAAGTTCTATGATTTTTTAAACTAGTAAGCCCTTCACACTCAAAGTCTTGGATTAGCTCTTCTCGTGATTTTCCTTGGTGTCCCAAAAAAAGATTAATGATTGCCTCCGAAAAAGCCTTACTAATATTTTCTTTCGATGTTTTACCAGAGGAAAGTCCGAGGGCAAAGCCACCTGTCTCTGTGTTTACGAGAAAGCATAAGTAAGTATCTTGAATACCAAGATACGTTTTATAAAAAAGAGTTAATATTTTTTCAGACCTAATCTCTTGCATCGTTTTTTTAACTTTATCGTCTTCAACTTTAACTTCTATAAATGGTGTTTTGGAATACCAATGACATAAAAGTGAATCTCTTTCGAAGAGTTCCGAAATCGCAGCATTTCGTGCCAAAACTTTAAATCGATGGCCAGCAATACCATTCGTCGAGTTAAAACCAAGATGAACACCCCGGTCAAAAAAGAATTTCCTTTCGTAGTATTCAACTACGGCTTTTATGTAAGCTTGTTTTTCATTAATGTCTGCACCTAAACCATAATAGTTTTTAGCTGAAGATTCATTCGAGAAATGTATTATGTTAAGCCAATCAATGGTTGAGAGCGGTAAACTAGCTTTTTTAAATTCAGCGCCTTGTGAAATTTGGTCTGCGATGAAGGAACTCATGAAGTAATTTCTCATTTTTCCTCCGATGGATGTAAATATCTTATTTAAGGACCTATTTCTACACTATTTTTATTTAAAGAAAAAATTTCTACGAGTGCCAAAAATGGGCATGGAAAATAGCAATACGAAGTGACTACTTGAAATTGGGATACTTTTCAAAGTATAGAAAATTAAACGATCGTTAAATTAACCCTCTTAAGATAAAGCTTTGAATTCTATGCTGCTGCTCTGAAAGATAATTCATAGGGGAACTCGGGCAGTTCAATAAGGATTCTATTATAATTAAATTTTAATCTTGGAGTAATCATACTTCGTCCTCCCTTTTCTTTTTCCAGTAAAATAAATCCAGCTTTTGTTAGGGAGTTGCAATCTTTTTGTACGGGAGCAATCGAGCGACCAACGATTTTAGCTAGTTCATAAATTGATTTAGGTTTCTTTGAAGCAATTATAGTAAGAATTTCAAGTTTTTGCAGCGTCATAAAATTTCGAAATCCACTTATAGATTCAAATAAGATAACATTTTTAGGTTGAATAAATTTTTTTATAGGCGAATTAAGCAGCTCTGCTTTTATTTGTTCTATGCTTTTAAACTGAATGTGGAGAAGCTTCTTATTTGTCATGCTGTATCCTTTTACTTCTTCAAAGAAAAATTTAATGGCCTCTGTATAATCGCGGATATCTATTGAAACCCTATAATTTTTATCCTCTGGCAGTTTAGCATGTAGATGGTAGCCATAAGGCTCATGATTATCTAATAAAATTATAAGATCTCCCGAGCTTTTGTCCACGAGTGCGCAACTGACTTTGTATCCCTGAGGAAATTTACGACTCCTTGGGACTTCGATTACTTTAATGTGAACATCGAATTTATCGCCATCTAATTGCAGAGTTTGCTTCAGGATGACGTGTGATTTAGTCACAACAACCTACCTTATTAGATAGTATATCAATAATCAACATTTTTTATCCTTATTTAGTTTAATCTTTTAATTTAAATAAATATGCAATGTTTGAGAGCTTGCCCAATTGCATTTAAAGGGGAAATCAAAGGCTTTAAATGGCCTGTTTTCGGCCAGCCGGACAAGCATGCTTAATGGGTTTTTCTCGTCGTTAAATTTTAAAACGACGCTGTAACTTACCCAGTTTGTAATTCATGAAATGCTGCAAAATATTTTAAAAAGTGTTTGACCTAAAAATCAAAGCACTAGCCTCTCTTCTGTTGAATAGAATAAAATGAGTTTAGCGAAAAAGATATTTTTCTTAAAAGAATCATTTGCAGAGGCGTCTGTTAATCTTAACTTGTGATTTTTCATTAGGATGACTCCGTAGATAAAAATCAATATATAAACATATGGTATATCATCTCCTAAATTTAGGGAGATAAATATGGAATTTATGACGATTCATCAGCTTAATGAAAAACTAATTATGCTCACGAGAAATGAGAGAAAGCTCACTGGAGAAATTTTAAATCACATTATTCTGTTTCAGAAGTGTGGTGGCTATTTGAAGTTGGGATACTCTTCAATGCATGAATACTTAACGCGATCACTAGGTTATTCGGATGACCAAGCTTACCGACGACTAAAAGCTGCTCGACTTATGCAGGACGTTCCCGAAGTTGCGGATCAATTAAAAGAGGGTGTGCTAAATCTTTCTCAAGCAGCAGCAGTTCAAAAGGTCATTGAAACCTCGCAAAAGGAAACAGGAAAAAAAGTGACCGAAGTCAAAAAGAAAGAAATTATTAAAGCTGTAGAGAAGGCGAGTAATTTTAATACAAAGGCCATTGTCGCGAGTAGCCTCAATCTAAAACCTAAAGAGAATGAGCGAGCGACTCCACAATCCAACGATACTGTTCGCTTAGAGATCAATTTAACCAGGGAGCAGTTTGATAAGTTGCAATCTATCAAAAGCCTCTTGTCTCACCAAATTCCAGATCAAAACACTGGAAAAATTTTAGAACTTCTTTTTGATCAGTTTTTAAATAAAAATACTTTTACAAAATCTAATTCAATGACAAAGAGCTTCATGGATTGCCAAAAATATGCTGAGGATAGTGACGTTGAATCCAATGACGATATAAAAACCAAGAAGGCAACACACAATCGTTATATTCCTGTCGAAGTAAAGAAGGCATTATTTAAAAAAGCACAAGGCTGTTGTGAGTTTGTTAATGAGAAAGGTGTGCGCTGCCGCAGTCGATACAAGCTTCAAGTGGATCACTATTTAACGCCCTTTAGTCAAGGTGGAGATCATTCGCTTATAAACCTTCGAATTCATTGCTCAGCTCATAATGCATTTCGCGCCAGTCTGTCTGGGATAGGTTATGAGAATACAACAATGTTTGTTTATGCGGGTAAAACATCACCTTATAACCATAAATAATATATTGTCTTGACACATATGTCGTAAATACGCCGCATTTACGACATATGTGTCAAAGCCTAGCTAACTATTTAAAATTAAACAGCTTTTTTGTGGCTTAGAATCGATAATGCAAGCGTTGAGATGCATTTAATATGTGTATTAGTTTATATTAAGGCGAAAGAGGGCCTGGTTCATTTATAAGTACTAGGCCAGAAAAATAGGATTACTTTATTTATCTTACATATCATGGCAGACCAGATCCATTCACAATGGATTCATGGAATCAATTAATAGTAAATCTTAAAGTTAGGGAGATCGCCAATCTGGTAATGAATTTATGAGATACTTAATTGGTACTGAGACGAAACAGTTTTACCCTACATGATTATAACTCGCACGAGGGACTGATATTGCTATCAGATTTATAACGTAGGTTTTTTAATATCATTTTGGCAAATTCATAAGGATCAATGAGTCATAATTAATATATTAAACATTTTTAGCTTAAAAATGTGGTGGCCCTTGATTGAGTTCAGCTATTTGAGGGGAGTTGGTTACAAATTGTATTCCCGTGGTGCAATACCGAGCTCCATCAAAGTGAAGCATTTTGCTCCATACGACTTTTGCAAAAGTTTGTGGTGTTAGGGGTTTTATTTCTGAGTCTCTATTAAATACAATAGAGAACTCACTTTGTTCGAATACTTGCATATTAGGAATCATTAGTCGACAACCATCATTAGAGATATCGATAAGCTTTGCCCTTATATGGTTATTGTTTTTATCCTTAAGAGTTAGAAATTGAGGAATAGTATTATTATGTAATATTCGAGCCTTAGTTCTTAAATTGCGATTCTGATTTCTCTGGCTATTTCTCAAGACTTTATTAATTAGTGCTTTCATTTTTCCTCCCCAAGTTACTTTTTTAAAAACGTTTCAAAATACATATAGTGCAATCCTCAGACCAGAAAAACCTACTCACTTTGAGAATTAAACGATCATATTTGTAGCGAGTTGAAACGATTCTCTTTGCGGTGACGTTTACGATTTTCTTGCGATTAATCCTTTGACGTTTCAATCTGATTTTTCGATTGGAATTTAAGAAAAATCGATTAAAAATCACACAATAAAATTTACTTTCCTGCTATAAATTTTTAATATTTATCAGTTTTCTGATTATTCGCCTTTTTAATCAAATAGAAATTGTTTGGCCCCCTTTTTGATATAGCACTTATATATCAGCATACAAAGGGGCAACAAATGAAATATCAATCAGTATCAACTTTAGTGTTCATCTTGCTTTTAGTTTTAAAGTCAGTAGCGTTTGGTTACAAGTTTTCAGGCAATTGTGAAGTATATACTAAAAATAGTGAGGGAAAGTATGTCCTTAATGGTTCTGGTTTTTTAACAGCAAGTGAGCCAAATCAAAAATTTAGAGGTTTGAGTACTGAAGAACAATATTTTGTGACCACAGCTCATCAGGATTACGATTTAGCTAAAGCGATATTAGCAGGAAATGCTAATGGCACAGAGATAATCAACAAAGCAGTTTGTGGTGGCGTGACTTTTGAGTATGTAAAAGATAGTGAGGCTTCAAAAGAAATTAAGTTTGTATATGAGAAACAAAAGATTGCAAACCGTCCAAAAGAATGCGAAATAGATAGTTCTACCAGAACATATAATTTACGTGAAAAGCCATTTGTGTGGAGTGGTTGTGATTTATCAGTTAATAGAATTAAGTTAAACACAGTTACTGGTGGCAGATTATCCGATATTCAACCTTATAGTACTCAAATAGAATTTCCAACTAAGGATGCATATAAATTTGCTACATTCGAGGTAATCTATGGTAATTCAAAACAATACTTCGCTTGCCCGATTGTAGAGCATTATGCGGGTGGGCAGGTTGCCAATTGCTCTTTGAAACACAGATATACCCAAAATATTAAAACGATTGATGATGTTAACGCCATTGGGATTTCGTCAGGTACCGTTGTTCTAGCTCGCAACGGTGAAAAAGTTGCCAAGCTGAATAAAAACCCAATAGCTCTGGGAGTAGTTACAGCTTTTGTGATTACAAAAAATGAAATAGAAATTAGAATAGAAAATCTCAAAATGTCAGGAGATATAATTTTACCTGATGCTAATGGTTCAGCACTTTTAGCGCAAAGAAAATAATTAATCGAATTAGGGTTATCTTCAGAGTATGCCTATTATAAATTCTAGGACTTAAGTATAGAAAGAATCTAAAAAATGGTTAAAACTCAAACTTAGATTCATATTATAGGTAATGGTTTTAATAAATAAAGTGATAATTCAAATATTAGTTTTAATTTGCACCATTAGTGCTCGGGCTGTTACAGTTAGTGAGAGTTTTAGCCTAAACTCTGATGATAAGCCTAAGCTTAAACTTTTTTTGAATAACAAATTTTCGATATTCATTTATGATATAAATAGTGATAAAATAGTAAATCAAGTATTTATCAGATCTGCCAATATGTCCATACAAATAAAAAATAACTGGATTCAATTAATGTATTATAAAAATAAAATTAAAATAACTACTCAATTAAAGAGAAGTAGCAATGGCCAGTATGTAGTAAATAATTTAATTTTAAAAAAATTAAATCCCCAGTTCTATAGCAAGCAATCCCTACTGATAGACGGTGAAGCTCTAATTGAAGATGATCAAGCTAGCCAAAGTGACTCAACAGCTTTGTGTGAAGGTGCAAAAAAAAATCAATTACAAGATCTAAATTACTTAAAAAAAATTGTTGATAGTGAAAGTTTAAACGCAATTCAATTCGACAAATGTAGTCAGTCACAGGTTAACCAAATTAAAGAGTCATTAAATGATATTTATCAAAAACATATAAATGTAGGTCGAGACAATCGGTTAGCCAATTGTCTTAATAAATATAAACCAGAATTAGTGTTAGATGATAATTTATTACCACTAATTGTTCTCAAGCTTGAAGAAATTGCAAACTCAACAAGTGATTTAAATATCAAATGTATAGATTTAAGTTTCAATGAATGTAAAAAAATGAAATTAAACCGCACCGAAATTTACCCAAATCAAATTAACCTATGTGTTGATTCTAAGAATGAGCTAGGTTCAACCCGGGCATTATTATCTGAAGTAATACAACACGAATTGCTACACTCAAAAGATGTTGAACTAAGTGAAAATGAAGTAAACAAAGTATATGTTTGTTGGAAATTAGGAGAAAACTCGAATTACATATCAATAGAAAGTGCTCAAGCTAGTGCTAGCGAAAAATCAGCCGAAATTGCTGGCGAAGTTTCATTTTCACCAGCGAAGGAAATTAAAGTTGAGGCTCCTCCGATCAAGCTTGCAGAGCAGCAACAATTTTTTAAACAGGAGTTAGTTAAAGATGGCGTTACAGGAAATGTTGGTGTTCGAGTGGCAGACAATAGCCCAATAATGAATATGGGATCTTCTTCTCTTGATTGGGCTAATAATGTAATGATGAATGTTGTGCCCGCAGCTCTTGCTAATGAATCAGCTAGAAACCCTCAGGTTGCACAGTTAGCGAAAGAATTTTACTCTGGTGATTCAGGAAAGTTGACATCAAGCTTACCATCTAATGAGCTTTTGAAGCAGTATGGATTTAATACGAGTAATAGTGGGAGTGTAAGCCAGCCGTCAGTGGCAAAAACAAAAGATGTGAATTTAAGAGCAGTAGATAATGGCTCTATTGGCGGAACTACTGGCCGAAGGATTAATCTGGGGGATAGTGGCTTAAATACGCAAGGATCAAATAGCAACCATTCCATAGCTTCAACTCGAGGTTTAAATAGCAAAGAACAAGCTTCAGCAGATGGCTCAGTGCCCAGATTGACTAATGTCGCACAAGGTGATCAGCAACCTTCAAAATCAGGACCAAGGTCGATATCATTAAGTAATCTACCACCTGGTGAAACAGTAGCTCAAGTGAAGCAGATATTTCAAAATCAACAGAGTGGTAATCCGGGCAGTAGTAATGTTGAGGTGACATTAAATTTTTTGCGAAATAAGCCTTCAGTAGAGTCTGTGCGAATAAAAATGCAGAATCCCTCTTTTGCAAATGCACTAAAATTAAACAAAATTAGTATATATATTAAGGGTACAAACGGTAAGCCTATTACAAATAATAACCATCAGTTTGAGCCACAGTATTATTTTGTAGAAAAGAATGGAAAAATCCATGAAACTAATAAAGGAAACGATCAAACTGCCTTTTCAAATGATTATTAATATAATTTATTTATAAGTTTATTCATCGCGAGGTCTAGCTATGACTCCAGAGCAAAAGCAAATTAAGATCAGAAAAATTGTAAATGCTCCGTTGCAGTTAACACCAAATCAAAAGACTTACTTCAATCTTATGAAGCAGGGGCAATTCAGTATTGCAAGACTATTGGAGTTTTGTCATCAAACAGGTGAGCCTATCGTGTTTCATGAACTGTGGCAGTTGTTGATAAAGTTAGATCAAACAAATTTACTTGAGTCTCCATTGTTAGCAGAGTGGCAAGGTTCGCACTTTGATTTAAAAATGTCCTACTTGTCGAATCAACATTCTGGAGGGGCTGAGAAGGCCACGCCGAGTGAATTAAAATCACTACCGTTTTTTCGTAATCTTAAAGATGAGTTGCTCCTCATATTCTCTGAATTGTCGAGTGTCCACAAAGTGGTGGCGGGGATGCAGTTGTGTCGACAGGGAGAGGCTGATCGTTCGCTTTATGTCATTCTTGAAGGACAGGCCAGCATTTATAAAAAGCTGGAGGATAATGGTGAGCGAGTTTTAATTACTCGATGTGAGCGAGGATCGGTTGTAGGAGAGGTTGGATTTTTTCTTGGTGAAAAACGTTCGGCAGATGTTGTAGTTACACAGCTCGGGAAGATTATTAAAATTGCTTTTCACGAAAGACTTGCAGAGATAATCCGGGTTGATGCTGTAAAACATATGCAGGAGCGACTCTATTTTATGCAGGCTCTTCTTAAATCATCTTTATTTAGAAATCTTGCTGACTATACAATAAACTCACTCCTTCTGATGGGGCAGATGATTTCTATTCGGGAAAATGAGGTTCTCTTTAAAGAAGGAGATGTTGGAGACAGTTTATATATAATTACTCAGGGTAGTTTGGTGATCACGCAACAAATGAAAACTATTAATGTATTAAATCCAGGATCAGTCTTGGGTGAGATCGCCTTTTTAATTAGGGAACAAGTCAGGACTGCGACTGCTCGCGCTCAAACTGATTGCTTATTGATGAAAATTCCCTATGGTCGTCTTCTTGAACTTATCTTTAACAATATTACCCTTGGCTATCTCATTGAAAAGCAAGCTCTGGAAAGAATTGATAAAGATAAACATCGCTTCGGAATAGCCGGATAAAATTAATTTTATAATTTAATTAAAAACTTCGCTCACTTTTTGTTGCAAAGTACATAGATAAAATGATCGAGAATGTTCCACCTAATTGAGCTGTAGAGAGATTCTCATGAAATAGCATGATCCCTGCAATTATTCCAAATACAGGTTCGAGATACTGACTCATAACTCCAAATGTTGGAGTGTGTCTCATGGTATAAGAGTAAAGTCCGTAGGCTACAATCGTACTCAAGCCCAGTACCAAGCTTCCTGAAATTTCGGAAGAAGTTGGAAACGCAATATGAGCCTTTGTAATTATACCAATCAACACAATGGAGATAAGACTTGTGTAATTGGTAAGTGCGGTTATTTCCCAGTCAGAGTAGATTTTTTGAAACTCTTTAATTAAAAAAGTATAGAGAGACCAGGTGAGCATTCCAATCAATAAGAACAATAGGTTCAACGGTTTGATATAATGAGCGTCTTGATTAAAGTTTACAAACACCAACGTTCCAATAAATGCTAAGACAATGGAGCTGAGTAAATTTAAATTCCATCGAGCTTTTAATAAGATCAGTGATACAATGGGATTCAGCGAGAAAATAACAATGTACCATGTGACTGGAAGGTTTTTCATGGCCAGAGACTGAAAGTAGTAGTTTGCCCCAAGTGTACCCAGTAGGGCAATCCAATGTGAAAGATTAATTAATCTGAATTTATTTATAATTTTTGGAATAAACATAACTAATGGTATTGTTGCAAAAACAAAACGGAGGATTAAAAAAAGTATCAGATTTGACTCTAAAACTGAGCCTTTCACAAGACTTGGTATTAGAGACCAAATTAGTACAGAGATTATTCCAGCAAGAATAGATTTGGAATGATTCATAAATTTCCTTTTAAATCAGTCTCTAGATTTAGCATCAGCTCATTATAAACTGAGGCAAGGAGGCTCTTTTCAAGTTGTATGCCAGTGGTAAATTGGTTTTAAAGGTTTAAACTCAATTAAATTCTGAAAATTTAGAAAATAAGTCCAATTTTTTCTGATTGAACCGCAAATATACCTCTTGCCGAATCAACATTTGCTTGTATTGAAATTACAGCTGTAAATAACGCATGTTTTCATGGTAGCGCTGATACTGAATGAGGGAAAGATCAACCTGATAGAGATCGCTGCAGAAAATTATATAGACAAGCTGATTTGTGAAAATTCAAAGTCCTATCATTTAAACTCTGTCTGCAATAATGAGGACGTGATGCTCTGGTGCTAGTTTTTCATCTGCGCCAACGTACTCAGTTTTTACAATTGAAAATCCAACTTTATTTAATAATTGTTGCCAATCCACGAGAGTCAAAAAATTAAAGGGTACGTTCATATCAACACCAAGTAATATTCTGTTAAAAAACCAATCAATGGTTAGATTAATGTTACGTTGTTGGTCTTCTTCGATATAACCTTCCATTAAAATTAATCTCTTTTTGGTAATTCGAGCCAATTCTTGAAGTCCACTAAATGGATTATCAAGATGGTGCAAAACTAAGTACGCAATTGAAGTGTCTATTGATAAATCTGTAATTGTGGTTTTACCATTTTTGTCTGACAAGATGAGCGGTAGATTCGATTTATTGAAGTCAATATTATCTACTAACGTAACACTTGCATTTAATTCAGATTTTATTTTAGCCCCTAACAAGCCTTTGCCGCAACCATAGTCGACAAAGGATTCACCAACTAAATAATTTTTAACAGTATTAAAACATCTTGCCGCTCTTGTGTTTTGATTTATTTCGGTCTGTGTTGGTTTTAGAAATTGCTTATAAAATTCGAGAAGCTTACTCTCAATTGACCGAAGATTGTTTTTACTCTTTACGCCTTCAATTATTATTTTAGAAATACCATCCCAGCGAATAATTGCTTCTTCACTACTTGCTCCGCCTTCTTTAAAAGCGGAAATAAAAGCTTCTTTGACTTTGGAATTATAGTTATCAAATAGATCTGTCTTGGGGCAAAATAGGGGAATAACATGATTAAATAGAAAGACTTCATCCTGGCCTTTACGAAACTTTGAAATAATTCTTTTGATGTTATCCATGCTCGCTCCCAAATGGTGAAATTTATTATAGTCGAATTGGATTTTCAATGAAAAATATAAATATACTAACCGGTTAAAGTAATTTAATTTAAATGATTGTGCATCGTAAATAAATTTTGAATATACAATATATTCCTTGTTGAATCAGTGTCCGATATCGATTTGATAAGAGGTAAGATTATCCACTAATTATTACTGATTTCTCAAAGGAAAATCTTTTCCCACAATGCCACTCAGCCAGGTTAAGCTTTTGAACTCAGAAGCATCGTAGCCTGTGCATAAAAAAATAGTTTTAAATCCAAGTTCAAATGCTTTTTTTGAAATGTCCTCGCCCTTAACTTGATTTCCAAGATTTGAATCAATGTAGATTGGTGAATTGTAGTTAATAGATTGAGTACTATTGAAGAAATCGATAGGATTAAAAAAACAAACAATACGTTTATTCATTTCTTTAGCCATTAACTTCCAAGACATATGAATGATATCATCATCGTCAATCAAAACAATGTCATATAATATTTTTGGAGTTTTAATTTCAATAGGTACCAAAGGAGCTAGGCTCTTTGGTATTATTTTTACATGGATGTTTTGACACTTTTCACGTAAATTTAAATCATCGAAGCGTGAAGTTACCAGTATTGAATTTTCTTTAATACCCAGTTCTTCTATTACATCTATTCCATTTTGGTTTTGATTAATTAATTCATAATCAATCAAAACTAAAAAGTTAATATTGTTTTGAAGTAGTTTTTTAATATTAGACTTAAAGTCACTCAGAGAAGTAAAAGTAAAGTGTTTAAAATTATTCTCGGCTTGTTGAATCGAAAAAAACCTGGATTCCCAGATTCCATGAATTGAAAGATCGTCATCAAGACTAATTATGGGTTTTCCAGGATCTAAAATTAGTTTCTCTAAAAACCATTGAGGTGGTTTTGTGGCAGGAAGTTTAATCGTTATTGTGGTGCCGACTCCTTCTATACTTTCAATTTGAAAGGTGCCGCCGACTCCTTCAATAGTTTCCTTAGCATGATAAATACCAAGGCCTGAGCCAGAATCAGTACCTTCTTTACCATAGGTAACACCTGAGGCACCTAATTTTTCAAGAATTACCTTTGGAATACCTTTGCCATTGTCAGAGACTGTAATAATAGCTTGATCTGATGCTCTACTAATTATAATTGAAACCTTTCCGGTACTATTTGTAAAAGCTTCGATTGAGTTATTTATAAGATTTGAAATAACTCTCTTTAATTCAGTCGAGTCTAATATGGCGAAGACTCCATAAGCATTACTAAAGTCTATTTCAATTTCGACGTTAATTTTATCTCGGAATTGTATTCTCTTTTCTGAGACAATTGCTTCAACAAGTGTAGATAATAATTCTGGTTGAAGATTTTTCTTTTCATTGAAGGTTATATTTGAGTTTAGTTGGTTGAATTTTTTGTTGATAAGTGTATTTGCAATATCGGTAATACGATTTACAGAATTTCTGATTATAAGTCTTTGTTGCTCTGGAATAGTTTGAACTTGACTCATTATCATATTTAAAGCAGCGAGTGGGGATCTAATGTCATGAGCAACTTGCTTAGCTAAAGAACTCATTGTTTCAGCATTTCTAATTTTTATAAAGTAATTTTGCTCATTGATAAGTTGCTTTTCATACCGAAGAAATATCAAACGACTAACAAATAAGAGTGTTAGCCAAATTATAATAGCAAAGATCAATATAGATGCGGTCGAATAACCAAATTCTAAAGTGCCAATCTCGCTATTGCTGTCGCCATCGATGATAACAGGCAGGGAAATATTTTGATTTAGAGTATCTAATTGATTTTTTTCATAACTTTGTGGGATTGAGAAGACAATTTTCCCCATCTTGTCAGTAAATTTAATATAATTAAATGGCTTGGTTGAGATTTTATCAAGGCTAATGACTACGGGCCGAATATTTCTAATGATTAGATTTTCTTTGGTCTGACTTAAAATAATTTCAGCAATCTCGGTTATTCGGATTTTATTTAGATAAAATGTGAAAAATAAAATGAATGAGAATGCGAATATGCAGAGTCCAAAGAGCTGTCTTTTTAATTTGGAAATGAGCTTGGCGGTGTTGAGGTTGGCGTCTTTTAGTTTATCCATAATTCTATCCAAAAAAATGAGGTGATTTATTAATTTTTTCGAAATTTATGTTTTCCCCTGAAAACTCTGAAAGCCTTGTGAAGTTTATTTTTTCTTGTGTAGTTTGACCATAGTACATATTTTGTAAGTTTGTGTTTATAGCTCTAATTACAAAAAAATTTTCTAAGTTAAGTTTTAAAAATGAAGTATCAAGCTGCTCGTAAGTAAATCCTGAGATAGTCTCAGAGGAGGCAATGATGTTGGAGCTAGATGTATTTTCCAAGAGCCATGAGTTTTTTACTGGTGTTTCTTTGTGTAAAGCATAGTGAAAGTGAGTTTTTGGATTATCATTTAAATGGATAGATACTAAATCGTTGTTTGAATTTAAGTTTGTGCTATTCAATACGAAAGCGATGTTTCTTGCGCATTCAATAAAAGCAGAACGTAAACTTGATTCAGTATCACATTTGGAGCCAAGCCCGACCACCATGCCAAATGGCTTAATGGCCTTTTCACCAGTAGCAATTACAATAGTTGCGATTAAATTGTTAGTTTGTTTCATTCTTAGTATTTTAAAATTTATATTTTGTAGTTTGAAAATATTGACTGCTTTTTCTACAAGAGGATCATTCAAATTAAAAAGGTGCATGGGTGTTAGTGTTAAAAAATGACATAAGGCGAGATCTCTCTCGAGGATTTCATCATGAGCATTTATTTTTGCATCATTTAAATTAAAGTGCGCGGCAACGCCACTGGTGCGTATTTTGTGTTGCCAACAAGCACATCGCTCAAGGGCCTCCATCACTGATTTAATTATTGCTAAATTTTCATTTGAAGCTGTACCTCTGCCATAAAATGCATTTCCACTAATATATATAGTAAATCCAATATCAAAATAACCCGGTAAATAGTCATTAATCCAGTTGTATTTGGTAAACTTAAATTTATATTCGCACAAAGAAAGTGCTTCGATTAATTTTTTTCCAGTAACCATAAAGAATTGTTTGCAAAATATTTTGGAAGTTTAATGGCCCATGGCTTTCTTATTAAAGCAACATAGGGAGACGAGACTAAGGGTATGATATTGGGTTCCATGAGCGCTTCAAGGTGGAGTAATTGAAGTTTATTTAATCGTTCAGCCTTGTCGTTTGTTTCCATGTAGTTTTTTAACCATTTTGTCGCTTCATTTTTATCAGGAATTAAATAACCTACATTTAGCATATATGAAATTAGGCCTATTGATCTTCCCCCGAAAAAGTGGACACTATTTTATGAGGCTAGTGCTAAATCTTC
>CAZTDX010000060.1:0-20888 GCA_964612425.1 uncultured Pseudobdellovibrionaceae bacterium | reverse complement strand
TACTAAATCTTGAAGCCAAATAAAAACAATTAACCTGGTGATAAGACGTTTTACTAAGTAATCAAAGTACTGATCGATTAGCCAAACTAAAAGCTCGTCGAAAAAATCCAAACCAAAAGCCCAAAGACTTTTGTGGAGAAAGAAAAGCAGCCTGAATACCGCAACAATAAACAATAATTACTTAAATTATTAAGCTATATTTGGGAAAAACCTGTTAAGATTTCATTATTATCAATTTCGTAATATTATATTACCATAAAGGTGGTAATTCTAACCTAAAACCTGAGATACACTGTAATTTTTATAAAATTGGATATAATATGACTGAAAATAAGGAACTGAGCCTTTTTCATTTTAATGATTATAAAAAGTATTTAAAAACTTATATTGATAAAAGTCCATCAAGAGGAATCATTAAGGATCTTGCCATCGCTGCAAATGTCCATCGACCTTATTTGTCCAAGGTGCTTAATAGCCATATACATCTATTGCCGGATCAATTGTATGGGATTTGTAATTATATAAAGTTGATGGAGGTCGAGTCTGAATTTTTACTTCTCCTTCTTGAAAGAGACCGAAGCAATAAATCAAATTACAAAAAATTTATTGAGAGAAAAATTAATCTAATGAGAAAATCTGAGGAAGAAAAAGTAAAAGGGTATGGAAGGGATAGCATTTTAAATAATCTCGACGAAGATATGTGGATTTATTACAGCCACTGGCTTTATCCAATGATTCACGTAGCAGTAAGTATTCCCCATTTACAAACAATTGAGAATCTTAGTAAATTTTTTGAACTAAGACAGGAAAGAATTGTGCAAATTTTAACGCAATTATTAAAAATGGGTTTGATAAAAAAAGAAAAAAATCTTTGGTCGTGGTTGCGAGGCTCATGGCATACATCACAAAGTGACCCACGTACATTATTGATTCATAGGCAACTGAGAGATCTTAGTCATAACAACTTTCAAGAATATCCTAAAGATGGTCTTTATTTTTCTGTTGCACAATCAATTTCAGAAAATGATTTTAATGAATTACATAAATCATTAGTTCATTGGATCGATCAATTTAATAAAACTGCGGCACCATCGAAACCAGAAGTGCCAGTTGTTTTTTGTTGTGATTTTTTCCAGTTTGGAAAATGGAGATAATTGCATCTATTATCAAGGTAGCGGCAATAGATCATCTGGTGGGATGGTTGTTACAACAGGTAATTTAAATCTGGCAGATTGATTTGGTTCCTAATTTAATCTTCAATTTTCAATACAAAATTTGCGTCGTTCATAACCGGAGCTAAGAGTGAAGATTGATGCGTATTAGCGAACTGACTCTAAGTAAAAGAAACGGCTCTCTTGGCGCCGTTTCTCAACCAGAGAATTTGGCAATATTTGATTCACTTTTTGCAATTCATTTGATAACCCAAAAAGCGTCTTCTGTTTCTTGATCTTCTGAAAACAACCAAACTTCTTTAATTTTGCCATCTTGGAGCTTCATAAGGTCAACGCCTTCCATTGAAATACTTTTACCAGCTTTGTTTGCTGAAAAGTGTAATGTTGCTGTAACTAAATTATTATTCGCCATGATCGATTTAACTTTATCTATTTTGAAAGAGCCCTGGCTAATTTTCATAAACTCACCGAACAGTGTGAACAATTCATTTTTTCCATAATAAGTTTTTGAAAGACTACCATGACCAGGTTGATGCCAAATCACATCATCAGCAAATAATTGACCAAGATGATCCAAATTGCCTTTAGCAAGACAATCAAAATACATCTGAACTACTTCTTTATTTTTAATTTCATTATTCATAAATTCACCTCTTGTTTGTTGTTAACTTCTTGGATGAATCTATAAGAAAAAGTAGAAGTCTGCTTTCGATGATTCGCCTTAGAGTTTCGGTTTTCGGCCAATTCGAGCGACTTCCGAGGGAAGTTGACCCGTTTGGGATCTAAAAATACTGATAAATTGGCTTAACGAGCTATACCCAACGCTCAATGCAACATCTGTTACAGAGGCCCCAGGCATTAGCAAAAGTTTCTGTGCATATTCAATGCGTGCAGTAATTAAAAATTGTTTTGGAGAGAGTCCAATTTCTTGAAGCATAAGTCTGTTAAGATTTCGAGAACTCAGGCCCGACTTTTTAGCAATCTCTTCAATAGAAATCTTTTCACCGATATGGTCTTGCATCAGCCCTACAGCTTTTCGAATCCGAGTATCTTTAATTTTTCCACTCAGGTGTTCGGTTGATAATTCCATATGTTTCCCGTAGCTATTCAAATTTTCAGTTAATGTTTCTATCATAACTGAAACCAGCGATATTGCATTGGATGTTTGAGGGTGCAATAGCAAATAAAAAAGCAATTCTTTGATGAGTTGACTCAGTGGCAAAATCACGGGGCCATCATTAACGGGAATTTTAATTGCAGAATTTGTACGTGGATTAATCATTGCTATCAATCGCTCGCCCGCTAACGTTGACGAATCGAATGAGTGAGTTGAGTTGGCTGGTAAAAAAAGCATGTGTCCAGGTCCAAGAGAGTATTCATTCTTTAATACAACTTTAATCTCACCCTGTAATGGAATAAACAATATGTGGCATGGGTGTGTAAATTGATTTACTTTTTTGCCAGGAATATTTTGATGAACTAAATAGAGACCGTCAAATTCGGCAGCAATGTCTTTTCCACGCTTCATTTTGTAAAACTACTTTCATTCTGAGCTTCTAGATCCGGGGAAGGCCGTCCTCGTGGAGGACGCTTTTTGCACAAGCCCTAAAATGGTGGTCTCAACAGGACTCGAACCTGTGACCTCTCCCATGTCAAGGGAACGCGCTACCAACTGCGCCATGAGACCTTAGTGAACTATAAATTTAAAAAACAGAGAGGGGGATTGTGTCGTTTCTTTAAACTCTAAGTCAAGTTTTATCTTAAAATATGGAATTGATTTTCCGCCTCTCTGTGACATTAAAATTCAGAGAAATTAATGGGTAAGGATTGACCTCGACAAGGGA
Source organism: uncultured Pseudobdellovibrionaceae bacterium (assembly GCA_964612425.1). Classification (GTDB taxonomy): domain Bacteria; phylum Bdellovibrionota; class Bdellovibrionia; order Bdellovibrionales; family Bdellovibrionaceae; genus CAUJGP01. Next base: position 17,872 of record CAZTDX010000060.1, on the reverse strand, counting down.
TCTGATCAAATGGAATAGTAGGGGCAAATAAAAAAGAAGCTCATTGTTATTTGATGGCTCCTATTGGGATAGAGAACAATGAGATAGTTAATGTTGAGATAGTAAACAAGGATGTGAAGTGTCAAAAATTATTTTAGGATTGGATCCTGGTTCTCGCTTTACAGGAATCGGGATTTTAAAAGTCGATCGTGATCAAATTCAGCATATTTATCATGGAGTGATTAATGCTTCACAGGAAAAATCCTTTTATCAAAGGATTTCCAGAATTGGCAGCGAGTTTTGTTTGCTCCTTGAGCGCTTTAAGCCGGATGTAGTTGTTATTGAACAAATTTTTTTAGGAAAAAATGCAGACAGTGCTTTTAAGTTGGGCCATGCGCGTGGAATATGCATGTATGAGGCCCTGAAGGCACAGGCCGAAGTGCGTGAATATGCCACGAGGCTGGTAAAAAAATTAGTGACGGGGAGTGGAGCCTCAGACAAAGTCCAAGTTCAAAAGGCATTAGAAAAGTTATTAAAAACTCCTTTGCAGAACTCAATGGATGCTAGTGATGCGCTAGCATTGGCTTATCACCATGCCATTCAAATGGAAGTGGAAAGAAAAATGAGCCATATGCAAAGTTCATTATCAGGGGCGTGGAGATGATTGGTTATTTGAGAGGAAATGTTTTAGAGGTCAACGTTGAAACTGCCATTCTCGAAGTTAATGGCGTGGGTTATGAACTATTTTGTCCTGCCACCGTTCTGCAAGAAATGGCCACTCATCGAAATCAAGTGCAAGAGCTTTGGATTTATACTCACGTGAGAGAAGATGCGCTTCACTTATTTGGATTTACTTCGCCAGAAGAAAAAGAATTTTTCCTGACACTTTTAAAAATTAACGGCGTTGGTCCCAAGATGGCCTTATCCATTTTAAGTGGCGCGAGCATGGAACGAATCATGATGATGATCGAGGCCGAAGATGTGAAGGGGCTCACGCAATTACCGAAAGTGGGTAAGAAGACCGCAGAGCAAATGATTTTGTCTTTGAAGGGAAAACTTGTTGTAAGCACCCGTGGAGAAAAAACGTCTGCCACTCCAAAAAGTCACAACTTACAATTAATCTCTTCGGCACTCGTCAATTTTGGTTATAAAATAAATGACATAGAAAAAGTGATCACAGAGTTTCCACGAGATGTAGAAGTTGAAGAAGGCGTTAGAAGAGGCTTACAAGTATTAGCTAAACCACTTTAGTTGAGTGTGTAATTTCAGTTTATTCTCAATGATGGGGTGAAAGGTAAGGGTTAAGGAAATGTTTGAGCGAGTGGTAGAAGGTCAAAGTTTTGAGGCCGATAAACAATTAGAAAGCACATTGCGACCCTTGTGCTTTGAGGACTTTCCTGGTCAAGAAACTGTAAAAGATAAATTAAAAGTGTTTGTCTCGGCGGCTAAAAAAAGAGGTGAAGCCTTGGATCACACATTGCTGTGTGGCCCCCCTGGACTAGGTAAAACAACCTTGGCCCGCATTATAGCAGAAGAAATGGGAGTTGAATTTCGATCGACATCGGCCCCTGCTATTGAAAAAAAGGGAGACCTTGCAGCACTTCTAACCAGTTTAAAACCCTACTCCGTTTTATTTATTGATGAGATTCATCGTTTGAGTCGCCTCTTGGAAGAATATCTTTACACGGCCATGGAAGATTATTTTATTGATATCATGACCGGTGAGGGTTTAGGGGCCAGAAGTATGAAGTTTGAATTAGCTCCCTTTACTTTGATAGGAGCGACCACGCGTGCGGGATTGTTGCATGGCCCTTTTATTGATCGGTTTGGGATCATGGAGCGTTTGCAATTTTATGATAGAGCTTCGCTCGAAAAAATTGTTTCTCGCTCGGCAGGCATTTTAAAAATGCAAGTGGATCCCTATGGAGTGTGTGAAGTGGCGAAGCGAAGTCGTGGCACTCCTCGAATTGCCAATCGCCTTTTGAAGCGTGTTCGTGATTATGCCGAAATTCATGGAAAAGGGATTGTTGATGCTCCTATCGCAGAATTTGCTTTAGATCAATTAGGTGTGGACCAACATGGATTGGATGAAATGGATCGGCAAATTCTCAATCTCATTGTAGAAAAATTTAATGGGGGGCCAGTGGGGGTTGAAACCATGGCAGCGGCACTCAGTGAGGAGCGTGACACTCTCGAAGAAGTCTATGAGCCTTATTTACTGCAAGAGGGTTTTATTATGAAAACACCTCGAGGAAGAGTAACTACTGAATTAGCCAAAGCTGTTTTGGAGTCTCAAAAAAAGATTAAATAATAATTGTTTTTAATTATAAAATAGTTAAAACATAAAAAAATGAAATAGGATGAGCTTGAAAACAAAAAAGTTATTACATTGGAAGCCTCTTGTGCCTGGAGCCCTTGTCGATGTTATTGCTCCGGCCTCTCGTGGTCCTCAGGAGGAGTTAGATGCTGGAATCAAAGTCTTGGAATCTTGGGGATTGCGGGTTCGTATTCCGAAGCCAATGTTTGGGGAAAGTCTTTTTCACTCTAACTCTGATGAAGAGCGATGGTTGCAATTAAAGAGAGCTTTGATGGCGAAGGACTCGCTTGCCGTGTGGTGTGTTCGTGGCGGCTATGGCTCCATGAAATTGTTACCACAACTTTCTCGATTAAATCCTCCTTTAAAATCAAAAATCTTTATAGGGCTCAGTGACATTACGTCTCTCAATATTTTTTTAAATCAGAAATGGAATTGGCCTGTTTTGCATGCTCCCATTTTAACTCGTGTGGGTAAAGGTGATTTGCCGCCCGCAAGCATTGAAGAGCTTAAACAAATATTATTTGGTTATAAAAAAGAAATACAATTTGAGTTAACACCTCTTAATGCCCAAGCTCAGAGATTAAAATCCCTTCAGGCGCCACTCTATGGTGGAAACTGGGTCACTCTTATGGCTGGGGCGGCAACGCCCTTTCAAATTAAAACAAAGAATTCCATTTTATTTTTAGAAGATGCTGGTGAACGCGGGTATCGCCTTGATCGACTTTGGGAGCAATGCTTGCAAATGGGTTTATTTAAAGAGATTAAGGCGCTTATCTTGGGAGATTTTACCTTGGGCGATGAACCCGATGGAAAGAATTATGTTTGGGAGGCGCTAAAGGGTCGTGCTTTAGAATTAAAAAAACCTGTTTATTGCGGATTGCCCGCAGGCCATGGTTTGATTCAGCGACCGCTACCATTAGGTCCAAACCTTAAAATAAAACGTGTTGATACGAAAAAGACCTCTCTTGGTATCAAAGAATCGTTCTTAGCTACGATGGCGACAGGAGTTCTTTAGGTGAAGGGGAATGAGAGCGACTTTAAGAAAGAGGAATTGGATCAATGGTTAGAACCTTATTGGCAAACAGCAACTCCTGGGCTTACTCTTGAAGTCTATTCCAAAGGAAAAAATGTTTTTTCTTATCACGGTGGGCAAGTTTACCCTTACTATGATTTGGCAAGTCTTACCAAGGTGCTCTTTACAACACCGGCCATGATGATGGCCTATCAACAAAAATTGTGGACCTTGGATTCGCTGGTTCAACAATATTTACCTTGGTGGCCTCATCCTCAAACAAAAATTATTCACTTATTAAGTCATACCTCTGGTCTTATTTGGTGGAAACCATTTTATGAAAGCTTAGTGAAAGTTTCGGGAATTCAGGAACGATGGGGCTTGTTGAAAGAGGAGTTAAAAAACGCAAACCTGGAATTAACATCAAAAGCAGTTTACTCGGATGTGGGTTTTTTAACTTTAGCTTTTATTTTAGAATCCCTGTGGTCTTTGCCTTTACTAAAAATATGGGAACTTTGGCAGAATGAAAATGTTAAAAACACGTCGCTCCATTGGATAGATTTAGATCCTTTAAGGAAGTGTGCCCGACGTTTTCCATTGAATCATTATGCGCCTACAGAAGTTTGTCCTTGGCGAGGTCGGCGTATTCAAGGAGAAGTTCATGATGAAAACGCATGGGCCTTAGGAGGCGTTTCAACCCAGGCGGGACTGTTTGGGTCAGTGAAGGATGTCTCTGACGTCTTTTTATTTTATCGACAGGCCTATTTAAATGAAAGCCATCCTTGGCACTCAACACTAAAATTATTTACTCAACGCCAAATTCCGGAGGCGAGTGGTGACTGGGCACTTGGGTTTATGATGCCAACCGTGGGTGGCTCTAGCAGTGGCCATTTTTTTTCACCTCAATCGATTGGACATACAGGTTTTACAGGAACATCAGTTTGGTGGGACCCCGAAAGAGATTTTATTGTAGCCCTTTTATCTACTCGATTATTTTATGGTAGATCTCAACGAGAGTTTGCCAAGCTACGTCCCTTACTGCATGATAAACTAAAGATCTTTAGTGAGGTGTAAGCATGAGTTTTGAACTCAAACATTTGAAAAAAGGCCAAAAAGTTCATCTTATGGGAATTTGCGGAACCGCTATGGCTTCCCTCGCAGGACTCCTTAAAGATAAGGGACTTATTGTTTCTGGGAGTGACCAAAATCCCTACCCTCCGATGTCAACCCAGCTTGAAACCCTAGGTATTGAAATCATGAAAGGGTATCGACCTGAAAATTTATCTCATAAACCTGATTTAGTTATTGTCGGTAATGTGATTTCTAAATCAAATCCTGAAGCACAAGAGTTGCTCCGTTTAAATTTACCCTTTACCTCTCTTCCTAAAGCCATTGGGCAGTGGGTGATTGAAGATCGACAAAGTCTCGTTGTGGCGGGAACCCATGGGAAAACCACGACGACGAGTTTGTTGTCTTGGACCGCTGAGGGGGCAGGTTTTCATCCAGGATTTTTAATTGGAGGGATTCCAAAAAACTTCTCGCAAAGTTTTCGTAACCCCCAGGCAAGCCAATATTTTATTATTGAAGGTGATGAGTACGACACGGCATTTTTTGATAAAGTTCCAAAATTTATTCACTATAAGCCAAGGCATGTGATCTTGACGAGTGTCGAATTTGATCACGCTGATATTTATGCGGATCTCGATGCCGTGAAAGCCTCATTTAAAAGATTATTGGAGTTGATCCCTGAGGATGGAACATTGGTTTATGCTGGAGCTGATAAAAACATTGCTGAGTTAATTTCGAATTCTCCCATTAAACGAAAACTGAGTTATGGGCTGTTCAATAAAGATATTCCCGATGCTAAAAATAATTTTGATTATCAGGCATGTATTATTGAGCAAAACCTTGAAGGTATAAACTTTGAAGTTATTAATAAGAAAGAATCGACTAAAGAATCCTTAGGAGTTTTCTTTATTCCTATGACGGGCAATTACAATGTTATGAATGCAACAGCAGTCATTGGTTTAGCTCATCAACTCTCTTGGCCTATGGATCGTGTTCAAAATTCTTTAATGACCTTTCAGGGAGTGAGAAGAAGACAAGAAGTAATCGGTGAGCCGCGTGGGATTACTATCATTGAGGACTTTGCTCATCATCCTACGGCAGTGAAAGAAACCATTGCGGCTATTCAAGAAAAATATAAAGGGCGTAAGGTTTTTTCTGTCTTTGAACCACGATCCGCTACCTCAAGGCGACGCATTTTTCAAAAAGAATATGTTGAGGCCTTTAAAGGAAGTCACGAAGTTCTAATTGCTGAGGCCTTTGATCAAACTAAACTTGATGCCTCTGATCGATTTTCATCCGCAGAATTAGTGGATGATTTAATAAATTCACAAATTAAAGCAAAAAGTTTGAGCGGTGCCGATGAGATTGTGGAGCATTTAAAATTAAATGCCAATCCTCATGATGTGATTCTTATTATGAGTAATGGAGCTTTTGACGGAATTTATCAAAAACTCCTCAATCAATTGTAAAAAATAAAAGAGGATAAAAGTTTAAGATTTTCATTGGGAAAATATTTTTCACAGTGCTCTGCCATAGCAGGGAGTTTAAAATAGTGGCTTGAAGACGGAGCTGTTTCATAGTTGCAAGAGCAGGAACTATCAAGAGAAATTGTTTTTAATTCTGGTAAAACGGTGGTGAGATTGGGAGTTTCGATGCCGCCAGTTTCACTTTTTGCGAGAGTTTTGATTTTGTAAATTTCTGGATTTTGAATATGATTTAAATCTACTTCAGACAGTTCAAACGATTGAGCTTGGCACTTTTTGTCTGGGCCTTCAGATTGACGGAGTTTTAAAATTTCAAGGGCTCTGAATTGATTGGCGCAAGCATAGTCATTAAACTTATCCACTTTGATAATATCTGTGATCCAACAAAAATCCGGATTTGATTGGCAAAAATTATCATCAGCGCCAAGGGGTTTTGTGATGGCTTGAACTTTACAAAAAACCATATCATCTTGAAGGTTATAAATAATTTCTGATTGTTCTTGATCTGAAGTGAGCTTTTCAATTTTAGCCGATGTAGGGATACTGACAGGGATAGTGAGCGGTTTTGGTCGATCTGCATCATTTTGAGATGTACTCGACATGTTTAAGCTAGATCCATCGGTTGAGCTTGAGTCAGCACACCCTATGAGCGCGGCAGCAGAAATCATAAAAAGTACGGTGATAAATAGTTTTTGTTTTATTGTTTTTTCCATAACTTTTTATAAAGCAAACTGCATACCTACTTTAAAAGAAGTTTATTTATAGAAGGGACTTTTTTTACAATCTAATTCTGACAGTTGTAAAACGAAATAAGTAAGTGATCATATATCAAATTTTGCGTTGAATTATTTTGAGACAGAAGAAATTATCGTTCGAAAAATTTATAAAAATGTAATGGATTTGAAGTTTGAAGTGTTGGCTAAGAAAATCGTTGTTATTTTTATGAGAATCTCCAATGATTTCTTCGTTAGTTTATTCCACAGATTTTCTCTATGGAATAAAAAATCCACAAGGAGGGTTTATGACATTAAGAATACTTGCAATTAATGCTTAGTGAAACAAGTATTCTCAAGTCACTATGAAATTTACGATATTCTATATAATGTGATTAGATTTCTGTGGATTACTTTTTGAAGCTGAGGCCTAATAAGAAAATTTCAAAGCTACTCTTGCGAGTAGAATCTGGTTTTAAAATTTCGACTTTAGAAAATTTCTTTTTAAGTTGATTACGAAACTCATCAAAATCTTTGCTTTGAAAGATTTTACAGACAAAATAACCACCCGGTTTTAAGATTTGTTCAGCTGTATGGAGCGCCATTTGACATAATTCGAGCGAGCGGGCTTGATCAACATCACGAATTCCCGTCGTTTTAGGAGCCATATCAGACACCACTCCATCCACTGGACAAGGGTGTTCATGAGAAACCAAAAAGTCTTTAATGGGGGTTTGGAGTAAATCAGCCGTATAAAAGTGAACATTAGGTAATTTAAGTGTAACCGTGGTTAAATCAAATCCAATCACTTGTCCCTTGGGACCGACTTTTTGAGAGAGCCACTGAGACCATGAGCCAGGAGCACAGCCCAAATCGACAACGGTTTGGCCGGGCTTGATAAATTTACTTTTGTGTTCAAGCTCCTGAAGTTTGTAAACACTGCGAGCAGCGTAGCCTTCTTCTTTGGCTTTATGAAAAAAATGATCCTTAACTTTATAACTCATGGGCGTATCCTCTCCCTATGGCTTTTAGAACAAGTAACGTCGATACGCAACACTTGAAACGATCCCTAATCCACACATGGTTGTCAGCATGCTGGTCCCGCCATAAGACAGAAGTGGAAGTGGAATCCCTACAATAGGTAAAACTCCTATCACCATTCCAATATTGATAAACATATGCCAAAAAACATAAGCCATAACTCCTACAGTGAGAAGAGCTGCAAATTTATCATTGGCCTGATTCGCGATTTTGGTGGCAATCAGGTATAAAATCATAAAACAAGTTAAGACTATAACACTACCAACGAGGCCCCACTCTTCACTGAGAACGCTATAAATAAAATCTGTGTGGCGTTCTGGGAGGAATTCCAGTTGTGCTTGGGTTCCTTTACGAAACCCCTTCCCCCAAAATTTTCCTGATCCCACAGCAATTTTTGATTGAATACTATTGTAGCCAGTCCCACGTGGATCGTTGGTTGGTGAAAGAAAGGTGAGCACCCGATTTTTTTGGTAGTCACGAAGCCCAAAATTCCAGGCAAGAGGAGCAGCGATAGAGACGGCTAAAAGTGCCGTAATAATAATGCTTTTTCGAACTTTAATAAAAAGAAGCATCGAGCCACCAATGGCTAACAACATCATGGCGGTTCCCAGATCAGGCTGCTCGACCACAAGAGCAAAAGGAAGTCCGAGGAGAAAAAGAGGCCACAGTAGATCTTTAAAGGACATACCAGGACCTGTAGCACTTTTTTCACTTAATGTATGGGAGAATAAAATAATCACCGCGAGCTTCATAGTTTCAGAAGGTTGATAGCGAAAGAAAAATAATTCAATCCATCGTTGCGCTCCGTAAGCCACTTTACCAAAAAAGGTGACTCCTAAGAGTGCCAGTAAATTTAAAATATAAATCGCATAGGCCAGTCGTGAGAGAAATTGGTAATCGATCAGGGTAATAATAAAGTACATACCCCAACCCACCAGGAGCCAAACTATTTGTTGATAAAAAAGGCCACCCATTTCTTCGCCACTAATTCCGTGTGTGGCGCTGTAGAGATTGATTAAACCGATTGTATTTAGAACTATAATAACCAATACCAAGGACCAATCAATTTTAGAAAAAATCGTTCTTTCTTCAACACGCAAGCCGAGTTCCATTTTATTCTCCGTCCGTTTCAATCGAGCCGCCAGAGGGAGGGGGAGTTGGCGGTGGGGCGATAATTTTTATCGACTTCTGATCTTTGTCGTTAGCAAAAAGTTCAGGGTGATTTTTTTTCATATAAGCATAAACAATTTCTTTTACAACGGGGGCCGCACCCGTGCTTCCATGGCAAGCGTGTTCAGCAAGAACGGCCACGGTGATTTCTGGCTTATCCGCTGGAGCAAAGGCCACAAACCAGCCATGGTGACGGAGGCGTAGGGGGCGCGAAGTACATTCCGTATAAATGTCGTCAGCTGAAAATCCTCGAACTTGGCTTGTTCCCGTTTTTCCGGCCATTTCTACATGGGGCACTCGCCAGAATTTTGCCGTACCTCGTTCGCCCTGCACCACTCGGCGCATTCCTTCTTTAACGGTGGCAAAAGTTTCGGGACTAATTTTTACTCCATTGGGTTGGAGTTTTTGTAAGTCACGAGTGACTTCTGCGTGATGTTCTTCGATGACCTGTCCTGTGGGATCGATGAGTTTTTTAATTAAAAAAGGTTTAACGATTTTTCCTTCAGTACCAATGGCATTATAGGCGACAGCCATTTGAAGGGGAGTGGCAGTGACAAACCCCTGACCAATCGCAGTACTTAAGCTTTCGCCCGGTTGCCATTCTTCTCCAAAAGTTTTCTTTTTCCATTCTGCACTGGGTAGGAGACCGCTGTTCTCCCGTTTTAACTCAATGTTAGTGCGGCTCCCTAAACCAAAAAGAGAAATATAATTAAACATCTTATCAATACCGAGAGCAATTCCCATTTTATAAAAGAAAACATTGCTTGAGCGTTCAATGGCCTCAAACACGCTAATGTTTCCAAAACCTTGTTTTAAGTGATCATGATAGGGGCGATTACCAAATCGTAAAATGGGAGGACAATTAATGATACTAGTTGGAGTTATCACTTTTTCTTCAAGAGAGGTGACGGCCATTAAAGGTTTAAAAGTAGAGCCAGGAGCCGCATGATCTTGAATGACTTTATTTCTGAAGGGACGAAAGGGATCACTGATCATTTTGGAAAATAATTCTGGACTGATTCCTTTGGAAAACTCATTAGGATCAAACGAGGGAGTGCTCACCCAAGCAAGTAACTCTCCATTGGATTTCATCGCAACGATGGCTCCAGTACGTTCTAATCCGGTAAAAGTTTTATAAGCTACTTCTTGAATATCTCGATCGATGGTGAGTTGAATATTGTGCCCGGGGGTCGCTTCTATATCTTTGATTCTCTGGCCTAAAATTTTATTATCTGTGGGAGCGAGTTCTCGCCCATGAGCATCCACTTGAATAAAAGAATAACCATCATGACCTCGTAATTCGATATCTTTGAGCTCTTCAACTCCCGATTTACCAATGAGATCCCCTTGGGCAAAAGAAAATTTATCTTTAAATTGCTGATTGAGAACAGGAAGTTGCTTTTTAGAAATTTCCGCAACATATCCAAAAAGTTGGGCGCCGTTCGGTCCTAGAGGGTAACTCCGAATAATGTTTTCTCGAACCTCAACACCTGGGTAATCTATGCGGAGCATTTGAACGCGAAAAACTTCATCAAGACTAAGATTTTCTTTCACCTTAACAATGGCAAAAGGGCCCATTTGGCGTCGACGTTTTTGAACTTTTTGTAAAATTTTATCAGACTCTAATCCAATCGCTTGTGAGAGGGCATTGGCGGAGCGCTCTAAATCATCAATATATTGAGGAATAATAACAGCATCGTAGGCGGCAAGGTTTTCAACTAAAATTCGACCTTCACGGTCAAAGATGAGCCCACGAGGTGCCATCATTTTTATTTCTTTAATTCGATTTTTTTCTGAAAACTCTCGCAGTTCTGTTCCTTTAATAATTTGTAAATACCAGAGGCGAGCAAAAAACAAAACAAACGTTACTCCAATGAGAACATATATATATTTGTAGCGTGGCAAGAATTCTTTGGCGGCTTCGGGATTATTGACGTACTGATTCGTCATATTTTTAATTCCCCTGATTCAATCAATGGTGTTTGATCAGTGAGCCGATCCCAAGTTTTAAGAATATAATAAATGGGGCCAGCAAAAAGCGGAGTGATAATGACTTGAAAGAGGCGTTCGAAAAACATAAAATCACGAACTGGTATTAATTCAAAGAGCCAAGAGTTTAAGAGATAGATAATTTGATAGAGTAAAGTCGCGAGAAAACTCGCTGTGATGAAATAGCGATGGCCAGGCCAAAAAATTCTTTCTTTCACTAAATACACAACGCTGTAAACAACAACGATATTAGTGACGAGAACTCCAAAGGGTATCCATCCAAAAAAATAAACTTGGGCCGCGCAAAGGTAAGAGAGCCCTATGGCTTCAGTGGGTTTGCGGTAAAGAGCTAAGTAGAGAAAAAAAAGTATCCAAATAAGAGGGCCGGGTAGAGTTCCAAAAAGTTGAGCCCAGAGGCTCGTCTGAAACCCGGTGCCAAGAGCGATCAGTATTAAAAGTCCAAGTGCATGAAGTAGAAAATATCCCACTTTTTTCACTGAGCGTCTCCATCAGTATGGGCTTGTTTATTGAGATTATTGAAGTTGGTATTTAATGAGGCGGGCTCGGGGACTTTTCTTTCTTCTAGATCCACTTGATTGGGGTTACGAACAATGAAAAGCTCTTCGACCTTGTTGGGGTTAACAACAGGCTTGAGGTCCACATCCAGAGTGACCGTGTAGGGCTTTTTGTTGACGATTTCCACGGTAGCAATAGGTAATCCTTTGGGGAATATTCCATCGAGTCCACTGGTAACAATCAAGTCCCCTGTAACGACATCAGCTGATTTATTAACATAGCGAAGAAGACAAGCATCAAAAGATTTTCCTTCGACTAAACCCCGTGCTCGGCTTCGCTGCACAATTCCATCAACCACGGAATAGCGATCCGTGATCAACATGACGCGTGAGGTTCCTCGCTCCACTCTAAAGACATAGCCGACAGCTCCTTCGATGGTCATTACGGCCTGCATAGGTTTGATCCCATCAGCACTTCCTCGGTCCACTAATAGGGTGGCGTGATCCGATGATAGATCGCGACCAATGACTTTTGCTGCAAGTAAATCCATTTTATTTTTTTGTTTAAAGGCAAAAAGTTGGTTGAGGCGCTCATTTTCTAATTTCAGCTCGGTCATCGCTGACAGTTGCGCTTTCAGTTCGGCATTTTGACTTTTTAAATCGATATTTTCTCGTTTTATATTAATTAAATTTAAGTATAAAGCCGTCGTGCCTCGAACTTCGTCAGAGAACCAAGAGTAAAAACTCTGAGTTTTGCTGGCTAATAAAGCCATTGGCTCTCCGTACCAATCGGAGGGGCGTGGCATTTGCTGCATATTAATGGTGATCAATGGCAAGCTAAAAATAGGCAAGAGGAGGAGGATTTTTCGAATATCCAAATTGCTGAAGTTCAATGCTAGTTTTCTCCCGTTTTAAGTTTTTCAAGTTTATTATTATAAGAGTGCATAAAGATTTTTGCTTTGGCAAGCCCATCAAAGCAAACAAATAAAATAACTGTTGAAAAGAATCCGATAAACAGGTTCAATGTTGTATTAATTAATAGTAATTTTTAATGAATGATTTTTTAAAAGAGGGTTTTATAATGTCATTACAAGAACAGTTGAAAAAAAGTATTAGCCAACACAACCTCAATACTAAAGCCATTGTTGCTTATGTATTGTTTGGTACAATCATTCTTGTGTTTGTCCTTTCTTCATTTCAAGGGAATCACATGAACATGGGGACCGGGATTGTGGCGGAAGTGAATGGAAAAATCATTTCAGGCGCGGAGCTCAACGAAGAATACACGCAATTAGAAAGATTCTACAGTCAGATGTTTGGTGGCAACTTTGGTATGCAGGCGCAGCGTCAGATGTTGGAATCACAGGCCATGGAAAATCTCATCACTCGGGAGCTGTTGGCTCAGGAAGCAACACACTCAGGAGTTTTGGTTTCTGATAAAGAGGTGAGAGAGTTTATTGTGGATATTCCTGCCTTTCATGAACAGGGTCGTTTTGATAAAGCTCGTTATTTTCAATATCTCGAAAATGCTCGAAGCTCAGCCGATGAGTTTGAAAATAAAATCAGAAAAGAAACTCAGCGTATGCGCTTGAAGCGGATGTTTGATGCTGTAGAAACAGAAATGTCATTGCAAAGCAAAAAAGATGCAGAAGTGGCAGCACTCAAATTGAATGTTCAATATGTTAAAATGGATCGTGATCAGCTGGCTAAAAATATTGCGGTCAGCCCTGAGCAAATTAAAACTTATTTAGCCGATGCCGGTAATATGAAAAAGATTGAAGTGGATTATGAAACAAATAAAAAAGAATTGTTTAGTAATCCCGAACAAGTGCATGCACAGCATATTTTAATTAAAGCTAAAGAGGGCGATGCAGAGGCTGAGAAAAAAGCTTTAACTCGAATTAATGATCTTAAAGTGAGAGCGACAAAAGAAGATTTTTCAACTCTTGCTAAAGCCAATAGCGAGGATGAAGGGTCTAAAAATAAAGGGGGCGAGTTGGGTTTCTTTGGTCGTGGCCAAATGGTTCCTGCCTTCGAAAGTGCGGCATTTAATGCAAAAACCGGTGAGTTGGTGGGCCCTGTTAAAACAAATTTTGGTTATCACTTAATAAAAGTCTTAGAAAAGCGAGCCCCGCAAGTAAAAACTCTGGAAGAGGTCAAGTCAGATATTGCGCGAAAATTAATTGCCGAATCACAGGTGGATGAAAAGCTTCAAAAAATAGAAGAAGCCTTAAGCAAAAAGAACGCGTCAGAAGTTGAAGCTCAATTAAAAGCTATTAATTTGAATTGGGAAGAAACGGGAGATTTTGACGTTCAAGCAGAAGCGATTCCTAAACTCTATGGTGGAGAAGCCATTAAGGATGCTGTTTGGAGTTTAGGGAAAACGGGTGAGTGGTATGACCACTTAGTTCGTGAGGGTTCCGCTCGTTATGTATTAAAAATGAAAGAGTTAAAAAATACTACTGTTGTTGAAAAACCAAAAGACAATAAAGACATGAATATGGGTGCTGGTGGCTTGTTTGAAGCGTGGTTAGAATCCATTCGCGATAGTAATAAAGTTAATCGCTATAAAAGCGCTATGGTGACTGAGTAATTTACTCTTTCATGATACTGCTAATGAATGAGAGCTATTATCATGTTTAAGAAAGTTGCAACTGCTGGCAGTAAAATTATTCTTGCTGTCGGTATTTTATACTGGCTTTATCAAAAGGGTGTTTTGGATCTCAAAATTCTCTCTCAGTTGCTGCATCCGGGGCTCTTATTTAGTTTTATATTGGCGCTGGCTTCGACTTTTTATTTTGTGAGTTGGCGCTGGCAAATTCTTCTTAAAACACTCAATATAAATCTTACCTTATGGGAAGCTTTTAAACTCAATATAATTGGTTTATTTTTTAATCACGTTATGCCGGGTGGAGTTGGTGGCGATGTGGTTAAAGCTTTTTATATTGTTAAGGATAATCCGAAAAATCGAATGGGCGCTGGTATTACCGTCCTATTAGATCGAGTGTTTGGACTCTATGCCATGATTATTTTAGCTATTTTGTCCCTCTGTCTAAATATTTCCTATGTTTTAAATCACTCGCAGCTATATTTAATTTTTAAGGGCTGTATTATAATTTTTATTCTCTTCAATGTGGGATTAGCCTTGGCTTTATCAAGTCGGTTTAATTCTATGGGATGGAAGTTATGGCTCAATAAATACGCTTTAGGTAAAAAGTTAGTATCGGCCTATGAGGCGGTTCATTTTTACACAAATCATTTGAAGGCTTTACTAGGTGTTGTTTTATTAAGTTTAGTCGCCCAATCTATAGCTGTAGTGATTATATGGCAATTAGGAGTTATTTTAAATTTTAATGATGTCTCATTGCCGTTGTATCTTTCTGTGGTCCCTTTGGGATTTATGGTGACGGCGGTCCCTATCTCTCCGGCAGGAGTGGGAGTGGGGCAAATGGCTTTCTTCTTTTTATTTAATTTATTTTTAGGTCATGAGTCTCAAGTCGGCCCCGCTGTGATCACAGCTTTTCAAATTTTAAATTTTTTACTTGGGTTATTAGGCATCGTATTTTTTATCCAGCGCAAAAGTTCCTTGCATGATATAGATGAGTCTCTTCATGCTCGATCGTGACCGTATTATTGTATTAAAAAAAAGTGTTTATCGTGATTCTGATCTTATCATTCGCGGTTTAAATACTCTGGGTGCAAAAGTTAATTTTATTGCGCCAGCCGCACTAAAAAGCCGCCGGCGTTTTGGGGGAGGAATACTAGAACCCACAAATTTTATTGAAGTGGTTTTTCAGCGTCCAGTCAAAAAAACATCGTCTTCGAATTCAGGGACTCAGCTCAATAGAATTTGCGAAGCTCAGATGATTAAAGAATTTCCAGGGCTGCGCCAAAATTATGATTTGATTCAAACCGCTTTATCCATGGTTGGCTTAATGGATCGACTCGCTCGCGAGGGAGAGATTCAATCCAGTGAACTTTTTAATTTATTAGGTCATGCGCTACAAACGCTATCCCAGCAAAGTGACGCAGGAGTCTTGATCACCTTTCGACTTCATTTTTTATTGAGGTTATTGTTTCAACAAGGTGTTTTAAATCAAGAAGAGTGGATGACACCATTTTTGAGAAATTCACTTCAAGGTCATCAAAAATTATTGGTAGAAATTCCTGAGCTTTGTAGTGAATTTTATCTTGATCGCTTAAGTGAAATAGAAAACGTGGTGCAATCCTATATTGAAAATGCCGCTGTACCTTATGTGTGAATTAAACAAATTAAATATCATGGCTTAAATGCTGTAAAGACGCTCTGAAGTCATTACATTCTGCAAGAGCATCTCATACAGTAACGAAGAAGTAATAAAGAACTCATTGACTTTTGTTTAGGAAGTGAGATTCAATAAAAGTACTTCATCGTTTTTCCTTTTTAATACCACGTCGATCCATTGGATGGCGACGTGGTATTAATTTTCGTAGGAATAGCAACCAGCATATTTGGGATAAATTCTCGTAGAATCATTTTTGTCAGCGACAGTTTCATTCTTCCAGTCCGAGTTTTGCTCTGACCTTAAAATATTGCTGTTTTTATTTAAAGGATTGAAATTCAAATTATTTAAAATGATGGGTGAGAGGTAGGCCTCTTTAATCATTTTAGTGAAATCAGTTTTAATATCAAAAGAGTTCCAATCGGTACAGACAACAGCATCTGAGTTTTTTAACGAAACAGAGAACGAACTCTCAGGATTTGCTAAATTAAACATTCTTGACCAAAGCTCGTTGAATGCTTCTGGAATATCATTTTTTGATCGACCAGTGTTATTATAAAAATTGGTTAAATTTTTCGGGCTGTCTTTACCGTCAAGAAGATCCCAGTCGGGGAATTCAAAATTTAAAAGTCTTTTGGCGATACCCTGACCAAAAATCGCATCTCCACCTTTTCTCGTAACATAGACAACTTTTTTGCAAATGGAATTCATGGCTTTTAATACGGGTACGGGATGCAAGTCAGACCAACCACCCATAGAAACGACAACTTTACCATTTAATTCGAATGGAATCATGGAAGATAAGCCAGGCTCAGCAGGAGAGAGACTTAAAGCCGTTAACCATTTTTCAGCTCCCAGGGAAAGAAATCGCTTTGATTTATCGATTTGTGAAAGAATATTGTTGGGATTACCACTAAAAAACTTTTGGACTTCATCAAGATGAGTTTTTTGTCCCCAATAACCAAAGCGAATTTCTTCAGGATTTAAATTTAACTGACTGTAAGCGTTCTCATCAACCACTTTATTTTGATCATATTCATTTTTTAAGTTTATCAACTTTTGAGCTGAATCGTTGATCGCCAGCGAGGTTGAAATTAAAGCAGGTAGTGATGTTCCGATGGGGTCTTGAAGTCGAAGCGATTCGTATTTTTTATCTTGATTAAAATGATGAATTTGAGTTGAAAATGAAATTATAGACTTAGATAATTTAGTCTGGCACTCAGGACTAATTTCATCCCAAGCTTTTCCCACAGCCTTTTCTTGGCAAGCATTAATGAAATTTTTAAATAAATCCTCAATATGAACATTATTGTTTTTTTGACTATAAAAATCAGCCACAAAACCAATGGCATTTGCTAGGGCAGGGAAATTAACAATACCGCCTCTAAAGAAAAGCGCTTTATCATCTTTGGCGTTGAAGGAACCAAAGACTTTCAAGGTTTCGTTTAACTTATTATACTCATTTCTTAACGTACTTATACTTTTATTATTGAGCTTAAAATCTTTTAAAGCCTCATGGAAACTTTTAACTTGAGGCCCATATAGTATTTCCGACTCAACTAAATCATTTAATATATTGAGTACATGTTCTATTCGAGTTGCAGTTTGAGTGAGAAGTTCGACTGTATTATACTGTTTGAATATTTCTACTAGGGAGCTTAATTTATTTTTCTGATTTTTAAATTCTGTAATTAATTTAAGCGTATTAAATAAATTTTTTACTTTTGGTTGATCTAGTTGAGTCTCAATAAACCCTTTTAACGATTTAATCATGAGGGACAAAATTTGTCGCTTTTTAGTTAAATCTGGTTCGGCTCTATACGCGGGATTCATCATAAGGCTTTCCATCAAAAAAGTAGAGATACTTCCAGAGCTTCCGCCCGCCATTCCAGCCGGAATTCCAAACGTTTCTACCGTTTGCGCAAGGGCTCCCCAATGGGCAGGGGCGAGCTCTCCATTTCCACGGATGGCAATGCAATAACCATTATTGAGTTCACCATAATTTGTGTTGGCAACCGCAAAAGCTTTCAATGATAGGATTGATGTGGATAATAAAAATGAAAAAACTACTTTTTTTGTTTTTTTTGCCATTGGTGAAGACATGTAGCTACCTCGACTTTCTTATATTATTGAAGAAAGAGTTCAAAATTGATGCCACGACAAATCGTATATAAATAAGAATGGCTTAATATGAGATGTTAAACTTTTTTATAGGCCATGTGCAATTATGGATTAAAATCGACTGGTCCTGAGTAGTTATGGATACCTTAATGCCGTTCACTTTTCCCTCGGTATAGTTGAAGCAGAAGGGTAGACTTTCCT
>CAZTDX010000059.1:0-21080 GCA_964612425.1 uncultured Pseudobdellovibrionaceae bacterium | reverse complement strand
AGTTCAAAGCTCATCAGTTCTCGATATAATCCCATATCAATCGGAACAATTTCACGACTGGAAGAAGAACCTAACTTTAAGACATAATTTTTTTGTTTGTCGGTAAGTCGGTCACAAATGGGTGGATTATTTTTTAACTGCGTCTTCCAATCACCTTCAGGAATTATTTGTGCGTTTGGTGGAATTTTATCTGGTGGCAAAACATAGACGTAAGCAGATAGCGTCGTATTTGCACTATTTGATTCAGAGCCTTCCTCTGACTCGACAATCACTTCAAGTCGTTCGCGTAAGTAAAAACTTTTGTTAGGCTCTTGAGAGTTGTAACCGTAAAACTCGTCGAGTAAATGCCATAGCATTTCACTCGCTTTTAATTCCACTAAATTTCCGTGGATGGAATCTTGCCCAGCTAAAACCATTGCAGGAAATCCAATTTTTAATCGATAGGCAGTTCCCATAGCTTTTGCAGGTTTTGTTGATATGATAAAATCTTTTAACTTTTGGAAATGAATCATTCCTTCAGCCATTGATCCATAGACAAATAACAAATGATTGCTCATCCCCTCAATTCCCCCAATCCATTTTCAGTGGGTCGCAACTTACTAAAAGAATGGTTCGGACGCAAGTCTAGCATCAGCTCATGACGCCACTGTGCTTTATGTTGACAGAGTAACTGCATAACATTTTTTACTGAATATAAAAATGATTCGAATAGATCCAAGGAATCCATCGTTCTTTATCGGGTAGCGGTAAAGCAATTTTTAAACGAACAACAAAACGGTAAACACCAGGCTTCTCTACTTTAATGCGAGTCGCTTTTCCCGATAAGGTTTGAATCTCTTCTCCATTGCAATAAACGCCAATTTCAGTAGGAATATTAAGTGCTGGCATATCAATTCTAAATTGTAATTTATTTTTAAATTTTATCGAATTTCCCATTAAAAAAAGTTGATCTCGATCTTCTAATAAAACATTAAACCCTTTGGGATTTCCCAAAACATCTAAAGAAGAATAAAACTCTCCTTTTCTTAAGGCCCGTAAAATTTTAATTTTATCACTCAATAAATTTCCAGTTAATTCCGATCGAAGCAAAACATGTTCGGAACCTAAACGAAAAAGTGTTTCATAACTTGGAAACTTCACCACAGAACCTGTAAAGGGAATGGCCTTTGCCGTAGCTTCCAACCCCAAGTGACCAACCACTTTAAATTTTTTATTTAAGTTGTTCCAAAGTTGAATCTCACTTTCTGGTTCAGAAAATAATCGTACAAATGCTAATTCAGGGTTGAAGGGATAAATTAAAAGACTCCAAAAAGAAGAAATCTTTGATTCTTGTGAATGCTGTTGCTGCACGCGTTTAAAATTAATGATTTCCATTCCATCAAGTCCGGCGGGCCACTCACCACTCCAACTGTAGCCAGGGAGAAAGGGATGAGCTAAAACCAAGTGAGTCTCTCCTCTTGATTCTGAAGGTTGAGTGAGAAGGTCTGTCAAGTGCACTTGAATTTCACCCAATGAGCTAGCGGACGGAAACCCATCACCTCTATAATAAAGTAATCTTGAGTCAAGATAACTGTACTTCGCCCCCCTAAGGATGAGTAGGTTTCCACTGTAGGACTCTGGAGAATCAGTATTATCAAGCAGGTTATAATCTGTAATAATAACAAAATCTAAATCAGCTTGTTTTGCATCATTAATGATTTCTCTATCTTCTCCACTTCCTAGGGTTCGGCTCGTTGAAATATTAGAAACCCCTCGGTAATCAAAAAATGGATACGGGTGATTTTGCTCTATTGATAAAGTTTTTTTATTTATCTCGTAGCTAGAGACCATAAATCCATAAACAAGATAAACAATAGCAATCGAAAATAAACCATAAAGTATTTTTATCATCGATAAACCTTCACAATCTCTAACTCCGCATCGACACTCTTTACCACTTCCGTTTTATAACCATCGTTTTTGACCCAATCTGGAAATTCAGAATCTAAATGCTTGGCTACAAAAAAAGTGGGGGTCGTTGGCTTCGCCTCAGAAAATGTATCAAAAAAATCAGTCCGACTCATGTCAAATAATTTATAAACAGGGGTTTTGGTTTTAAACCACAAGTAAGAAGCCATTTGATAGGTAGACGAAAAAAAAGGTTGATACTGAGGGAGGCTTTCAATCAGCGTCGAATAGCGCTTGGGCTCGCATAATTTTTCAGGACAGCCTTTAAACCATGGCCGACCCCAAAAGGTCAGTAGCACTAACAGAAAAAGTCCCCAAAATATCATCGTAAAACGACTTTTCCAACGTGAATAATCGTAGTAGGCAATCAGCGATAGCGCAGGCAACATAGCAATCTGACTCCAGTTCGCTTCCACTTTAGAGCGAAAAGACGTGAACATAAAAAAAATAAAAATGGGGAGACTCAAGGAGATTAACAATTTTTGTTTAAAATCCTTTATCCCGTCATAAAAAGTTTTCCAATAAACAGGAAGAATCATGATCAACACTGATCCTAGATATTCCCAAGGCCATTTAGGCCTCCAGCTTTTTTTTTGTAAACCATGTGCCAGTTGAAATTTAAATGAAGCCCAATCATTATGGTAATTCCAAAATAAAACCGGAAACGCCCCCAGTAATACAAAAAATATTATGACAGGTACATAATTCCACTTTACATTTTTCCAAGAACGGCTGAGCAATAAAAAAATAAGCAGGCATGGAATTGCGAGGACAATATGATATTTTGCTGTAAAACCCAGCCCAAGAAATAATCCAAATCCGATATAAAATAAAAATTGTTTTGTATTCAGAGCACGTTCAAAAAAATAGATTAATCCACTATAAAAAAAGAGGAGTGGTAAGTCGGGGGTGAGCACCATGCTCGATAAGCCAACGAGTGGCGCTGCAATGGAAATCCAAAACCACAGTCGCAGTTGATTTTCAGTAAACCCAATATTTTTTAAAAAATGATACCAAAGAAATAGCGCTAAATGTCCTAGCACGACGGCTGGCCACTTGATCATGAACTCCGGCAAAAAAGATCCCAACTTAAAGAGCCATGCAACAAACGGAGGATGGTCGAAGTAGGACAAGGATAATTTTTGAGACCAAACCCAATAATAATTTTCATCAGCCGTCAATGGAACAAAACTGACTAAGGTGATTTTAATAAATAAAAATAACCACCAAAGTTGCGCCATCTATTCTGGAAAATTCATTTGCAAAGGTTTACCTAAATTCCCAGGGACACCTTTGTCTTTGCCGTTGTAAATAATATTTACTGAGCCACCATCGCTAAAGCTCAGCTGGAGTTTCTTATCACCTCTGAACGTATGAACTTTTTCTGGACTCAGAACAATCGTTGCTTTTGCTTTATCGTCTATACTGTATTCCACAATGATGCGATCTAAAGCCTCAACAATAACTTCTTGTGTACGACCCGCTTCTGGTTTTTTGGGAGTGGCCGGCTCGCTTACTTCATTAGTGGCAGATTTAGGCGCGGGCTCTGTCTTTGAGTTTGCAGTTCCTGCAGCCGTGGAACTTGCAGGAGTCGCCGAAGGTGCTGGGGAAGGAGTAGAAGTTGTATTAGTTTTTGGCGTTGTTTCAGCGGAAACACCTGTTGCCTTGTCAGATTTTTTTTGATCAACAGTTGTTTTATCAACAGGAGCTTGAATAGTACTATCTGAAGAATCAGATGCTAGAGCATCAATTTGTTCAGTTGTTAGTGCTGTTGGCTCTTCACCCATTGTTGGCGGTGCTACAGTTGCTGGCTTGCCATCTGAACGTGGAACAGCAGGCAACTCTACAGGAGGAGCTTCAACAACTTGAGCTTCCCTTTCATATTTTTCTATAACTCTCACTACACCTAAAATGATCCCTGCAATAATTATGATTACAAGTCCTGTACCAATTTGTTTTGAACGAGACCATGTTTTGTGATCCACGGAAATACTCGGTGCCGCCGGAGCCATCGGTGCAGAAACAGTCATGGAAGGAACAACATTTTCTTTTGATTCAGACGATTGGGAAGTCAAACGGTCTGAAGAAGTAACTGCTGTAGTTGCAGGAACGACGGATGAAGATACACTAATATTAGTTTTTCCTTCCTCCACCGCACCTGGAGCATCAATGAACTTGGTTATCATTTTGGGATGAGTGGTCCCCATTTCTGCTTGAAATAGTTCTAAAATTTCCGCACTATCAAGTCGGAGTAATTGTGCATAGCTTTGAACAAATCCTCTTAAAAAAGTTTTTGCTGGCAATTGTGCAGAATCACCTTCTTCTAGTGCTCTTAAAATTCGATTACTAATTTTCAAATGAACAGAGACTTCTTGAAGTGATATCCCTCGTGACTCTCTGGCTTCTTTTAATCTTTGACCCGTTTTTTTCATTCCCTCGTCCCTATTGTTTCAATATCCCTATCATGGTTTCTGCTTTATCTTTAAACTGACTATTTTTCTGAATTAAAGTTTCAAGCCTGGCTTGAGCCTTCACTCGATCTCCCATTCTGTAATAAGCAATAGCACTATAGTAAATGGGTTCATCAAAATTGACCATTAAACAAAAGCCCGCGGCTTTATCCAGTGCTTGCACTGCTTTGTCTGATTCTTTCATTTCTAGTAAACTTCTGCCATAATAATTTTGAGCTAAGCAATTTTCTCTTTCGTATTTTATGGCATTCAAAAAAGATTCTTTGGCCTCGGGATATTTTTGATCACGGAAGTAAGAAAGTCCATAATTGACATAAACTTTCGCGGGTTGCGGGTAAGTTAAATCTTTTAAGACAACATCCAATTGTTTACGCGCTTCACTATACTGCCCGCGCTCTATGAGTACTCTAGATAAATTATTTCGAGCATCAGTAAATTGGGGTTCTAGCTGAATGGATTTACGGAGTTTTGTTTCCGCTAATTCATAGCGACCCAACATAAAATAAACTAAACCAAGATTGTTGCAAATTAATGGGTCCATGGGATTAAGCTCTTCGGCCTCAAGAAGTTCTTTAAGAGCTTCCGGGTAGCTTCCCTTTTCTAAGTGCGAAGATCCCACTCTGAAGTGAACAAAAGCTAAATCTTTTTTAGATGGACCTGAGCTAATACATCCAACAAGTGAGCCTATAAATAAATTTAATAGAAGCTTTTTCATTTTCCCCCCATTAAACGGAATGACAATTACTTGTTGCCATCAACCCTTTCGATCACACTGAACACTTCAATATGATCTGTCTGAGGGAACATGTCGAGTCCGTGAATAGTCGCTATGCGGTATTGCGTTCCAACCAACTTTGCTTCTTTTAGAAACAACTGACAGTCCCGACCCCAAGTCATCGGATCGCAACTGATGTAAATGATTCTTTTTGGAAATTTATGAGCCAATTCTTTTATGACGTCGGGCTTACATCCTTCACGGGGTGGATCTAAAATCACGCAAGAATCTGCGGGCAAATGCACTCTCTGTAAAAAACTTCCCACATCATTATTAATAAAGTGAATGTTTCGTACATTTTCTTTTTTAGACCTTGTGACTCCTTCAGCTACTGCTTGCTGGTTCCACTCAACACATTCAATTCTTACTTCAGGAAACTTTTTAGCCAAAGGAAACGAAAAGTTACCGTAGCCGCCATAGAGATCAACGATGGGGGCCCCTTTCACTTGAGAATAAGCAGCCATCACTTCGTTTTGTAATTGTTCATTTTGTTTGGTATTAATTTGAGCAAAACCCAATGGTTCTTCTTGAATACCCACATTGGTGACTTCAACTTCATTTTTGAGACCAATTTGCAGTCGATACTTTCCATTTTTGGACTGAGATTCAATTAATTGTAATAAAGCATTGTTAATTGGCTCTTCGGCAATGGGGCATTTTACAATGGGAACTAAATCATGGGTTTTCCGCTCAAAAAAACCGACCTTTCCTTGCTCGTATCGCACTTGAATCCGATTTCGATAATTAAACTGGGCGGGGCTTTTTACAAACAGATCTAATTTTATGGTTTCTTCTGGTAAAAAACGATGAATGACTTCGGTTAATATATTTTGTTTAGCGTCAATTTGAGCTTGATAGCGAATGTGCTGCCACTGACAACCACCACATTTACCGAAAACATCACAAGCTGGATTAATGCGCGAAGGTCCGGGCTCTAAGATTCGTATAATTTTGCCTCGGGAAAAACTAGATTTAGATTCGTAAATTTGAATTTCCACCAAATCGTCTGGGGCAGCAAAATCAACAAATACAACTTTACCACCGGCGCGAGCCAAACCTGGCCCGCCCGTAATAAGCTTTTCAATTTTAACTTTGAGTTGATCGCCTACTTTTAAAGAAATTTTATCCACAGTGGGATCAAACTACTTATGCGTTACAAATTTCGTGCTTTTCAAAGAACAATGAAATTTCTCGCGCTGCTGAAGTAGCACTATCGCTACCATGAACAGCATTTTCGCCAACGCTATCACCATAGATTGCGCGGATGGTTCCAATTGCTGCTTTTTTAGGATCAGTTGCACCCATAATTTCACGATTTTTTAAAACAGCGTTTTCACCTGACAAAACCATCATGAACACAGGTCCAGAGGTCATAAAGCTCACAAGCTCTCCGAAAAAGGGGCGCTCTTTATGCTCAGCATAGAACTCTTGGCACTTTTCTTTTGAAATCACAGTCATTTTAGCTGCTGCGACTTTCAAACCATTTTTTTCAAATGTTTCAATGATGTCACCGATAACACCCTTTTTCATTGCGTTTGGTTTAATGATGCTAAAGGTTTGTTCCTTTGCCATAGTTTACTCCTCATTTTTATTTTAGAAGCCGACGAAATTGACTCGCTTCTAGAATTTACTCGTTAATTGGTTTATTTGTTTTGATTCCTATAGTTCAAAGTCAGCTTACTTTAAAGAACTTTTTAAAGTTGTTCCTAAATCAGCTGGGCTTCTGGCAATTTTACAACCCGCAGCCTCAAGAGCCTGAAACTTTGCTTCAGCAGTTCCTTTACCACCACTGATAATTGCACCGGCGTGTCCCATACGTTTTCCTGCTGGGGCAGTCGAGCCTGCAATAAAGCAAGTGACTGGTTTTTTAAATTCGCGCTTGATGTATTCAGCAGCCTCTTCCTCAGCCGTTCCGCCAATTTCTCCGATCATGATAACACCATCAGTGTTTGGATCTTTTTGAAAAAGCTCCAGAACGTCGATAAAGTTTGTTCCATTCACAGGATCTCCACCGATCCCCACACATGATGATTGACCCAAACCTAAACCTGTCAACTGATGAACAGCTTCATAGGTTAATGTTCCTGAGCGAGAAAGAACTCCAATGCGACCAGGCTTATGAATATGACCAGGCATAATCCCAATTTTACATTGACCTGGAGTGATCACGCCAGGGCAGTTGGGTCCAATTAATCGTGATTTTTTTCCTTGCATAAACCGTTTTACTTTAACCATATCAAGAACTGGAATTCCCTCAGTGATACAAATCACTAACTCCACACCCGCATCAACAGCTTCCATAATAGAATCTGCGGCAAAGGCCGGTGGAACAAAAATAACTGAAGCATTGGCTCCTGTTTTGGCTTTTGCTTCGTAAACAGTATTATAAACAGGAAGATTTAAGTGAGTGGTGCCACCTTTACCTGGAGTCACGCCACCAACAACTTTCGTTCCATAAGCCAAACATTGTTCGGCATGGAAGCTTCCTTGAGATCCTGTAAAACCTTGAACTAACACTTTTGTTTCTGAATTAACTAAAATGGCCACAGCGATTCCCCTTCTTATTTCTTGTTCACGGCATTAACGATTTTTTGAGCCGCATCTGTAAGTGTATCAGCAGGTATGATATTTAAGCCGCTTTCTGCTAAAATCTTTTTTCCTAATTCTACGTTGGTACCTTGCAAGCGCACAACCAAAGGCACTTTTAATCCAACTTCTTTAGAAGCAGCAATAACGCCTTCAGCGATAATGTCACACTTCATAATTCCACCAAAAATATTGACTAAGATCCCTTTCACATTTGGATCTTTGAGTATAATTTTAAATGCCGCTGTTACTTTTTCTTTGTTGGCTCCACCGCCCACGTCAAGGAAGTTTGCTGGTGTGCCACCATGGAGCTTAATAATATCCATCGTGCTCATCGCTAATCCCGCACCATTGACTAAACAACCAATGTTTCCATCAAGTTTAATAAAAGCAAGCTCATATTTGCTTGCTTCAATCTCAGTCGCATTCTCTTCAGTAAGATCACGCATTTCAACAATATCCGCATGACGATAAAGTGAGTTAGAATCGAAATTCATTTTGGCATCTAATGCATACACTTCACCTTCTTTAGTAAGCACCAGCGGATTGATCTCTGCAATGGAGCAGTCCGTTTCAACAAAAGCTTTATAAAGAGCCATAAAAAATTGAGCCGCTTTATTAACATTCGCTGCGGGAATTCCAATTTCATAAGCTAAGTGACGAGCCTGAAACGAACCGAGCCCTATGACAGGGTCCACATCGATTTTTTTAATGGCTTCTGGCTTATGGGCAGCAACTTCTTCGATGTCCATACCGCCTTCACTTGAACCCATAAGCGCCACGCGACCTGTTGCGCGATCAACCAGAACCGCCACATAATATTCTTTTTGAATATTACAACCCTGCTCGATAAAAACTTTATGAACTTTTTTACCTTCAGGACCAGTCTGATGAGTGACCAGATTCATTCCAATAATTTGACCTGCTAAACTTTTTACTTCGTCTAAGGATTTAGCCAGCTTTACACCGCCGCCCTTACCTCTGCCGCCGGCATGAATTTGGGCTTTCACGACCCACAAATTTCCACCGACATCTTGAGCTGCTTTGACAGCTTCTTCTGGTGTGTTTGCCACTTTACCCTTAAGCGTCGCAACGCCATATTTTCTTAGAACTTCTTTTGCCTGGTACTCATGAATATTCATGGTTGATCACCTTTACTATTGTTTTATTAACTTAAAATTATTTGACTCTTTTAAACCTTAATATTGAATGGTTTTAAGCGCGTTAACAAGTCCCTCAACAGATTTTATTGAGTTTTGTAATCCCGCTTTTTCAGTTTCATTGAGTTGTAACTCCACGACTTTTTCCAAGCCCTTGCCAGTCAATTTGCAGAGTACGCCAACAAAAAGTCCTTTGACTCCGTATTCGCCATTCAATTCAACGGCACAAGGTAAAATGCGGCGTTGGTCTTTAACAATAGCCTCTGCCATTTGCACAGCACTAGCCGATGGAGCGTAAAATGCAGAACCTGTTTGCAATAATCCTACAATTTCGGCACCGCCTTTTCGGGTTCTTTCAACAATGGCATCAATTTTTTCTTTTGGAAGTATTTCAGTTAAAGGAACGCCACCCACAGAACAGTGTCTTGGCATTGGAACCATATCATCACCGTGGCCACCTAACACAATGGCATGAATGTCTTTCACAGAAACTTGTAATTCTTCAGAAATAAAAGTTTTCATTCGAGCCGTATCTAACACTCCCGCCATACCAATCACTCGCTCTCGTGGGAATCCTGTCACTTGTTTTGCGACATAAGCCATAGCATCCAATGGATTTGAAACCACGATCAACACAGCGTTTGGAGCATACTCTCTCACGCCTTCACAACACGCTTTTACAATTTTAGCATTGGTTGCTAATAAATCATCACGGCTCATTCCAGGCTTTCTTGGTAAACCGGCTGTCAAAATAACAACATCACTTCCCGCAATGTCTTTATAGTCTTTAGTCCCGGTAATACGTGAATCATACAATTCAACAGGAGCTGCTTCATAAAGGTCTAGGGCTTTTCCCTTTGCAGCACCTTCATTAATATCCAATAAAACCACATCTCCCAATTCTTTAGCGGCTGCCCAGTGAGCACATGTTGAACCAACAAAACCAGCCCCGATAACTGCGATCTTTTTTCTTGTGTGAGCCATAAAATCTCCTCATCATATTAAATAGAGTACATGGATGTACCAGTTTATATTTACATTGTTTCGAGTATTAACGAATCAAACTGTCAGAGTCATGAACTTCACTCATGGAGGATTTTTTTGGACACAGCGTCACCTGCTCTTGAGCTACAAAATGTAGAGATCAGCTTTGGAGATGATGTCATTCTTTCCAATATTAATCTGCAAATTAAATTTGGTGAGCGCGTTGCGATCATTGGCCCGAGCGGACAAGGTAAATCAGTTTTGTTGAAAACATTGGCTGGCCTTATTCGCCCAAAAAAAGGGCGCGTCATCATTGAAGGTTGCGACTGGCACTCTTCGACTAATAGCACGAGGCTTAATGTCCTTAAGGACTTGGGAATGCTGTTTCAAAAAAATGCCTTGTTCGACTCCCTCACTTGCGGAGAAAATATTGCTTTTCCGTTGAGAGAAGTAAGCTCCTACTCTGAAGAGGAGATTGAGGCTCTCGTAGTGCATTTTCTTGAGGCGGTTGCCATACCTCACGCGCTTAATCTTTACCCAGATGAAATCAGCGGCGGAATGCAAAAACGCTTAGGAATTGCACGAGCACTAGCACTGAATCCCAAAATAGTGTTTTATGATGACCCAACGGCAGGCCTTGACCCAATCACCAGCAGAAAAATTGTTGAACTCATACGCACGCTCCAAAAGAAAAATTCTTCCACATTTATTGCCATCACCAACGATATGAATCGCGCCTATCAAATGGCCGATCGCATTTTAATGGTCGTAAATAAAGAAGTTTTAGAAGCAGGAAATCCGCAAACTATTTTAAACAACCGCGACCCTCGTATTAAACAATTTATTCGGGGTGAGCTTCGTGGTCCCCTAACGGTGATGGCATGATTCATTTTAGAAATGTCGTAAAACGCTTTGGAGATCGAACAATTTTAAAAGGAATTTCCTTTAATCTCAATGAAGGAGAAATTTTATTTATTCTAGGCACCTCCGGCACAGGTAAATCAGTTTTATTGAAAAGTATCGTCGGACTCCTTCGCCCTGATGAAGGAGAAATCTATGTCGACAAACAAGAAGTCACAAAGTTGTCAGAAGCGGAATACTCTTTCGTGCGCAAAAAGTGTGGCATGGTCTTTCAACATCCAGCACTCTTTGATTCCTTGACCGTTTATGACAATGTTGCTTTCGGACTCCGTAAGCACTTTAAAATGTCGGACGCTGAAATTAAAATCAAAGTTCGTCGGGCTCTCACCATGGTCAATCTCACGGGAGTCGAACATAAATACCCCGGAGAAATTTCCTATGGAATGCAAAAAAGGGTGAGCTTAGCCAGAACTGTCGCGATTGTTCCTAAAGTTCTTTTGTTTGATGAGCCAACGACTGGCCTTGATCCGATTACCACCAATGCTGTTAATGATTTGATTCAAGAACTTTCACGCACCCTAGGTGCTACGTCTATTGTGGTCAGTCATGATATGGCTTGCGCTCTGGCCATTGCCGATAAAATTATTGTTTTAGATAAAGGAGAAATCGTCGCCCAAGGAACTCCTCAGGACATGCTTCAGTCCAAAGTTCCTTTAGTCGAAGACTTCCTAGCCGAGGTAAAAAATGGTTCTCACCAGTTTTAGTCGCTACATTCTCGATTTTTTGAACGAAATTGGGTCTATGATTTTATTTTTAAAGGAAGTTTTTATAACGGCATTTCGTTACCCTTCCTCAAGACAAATTATTTTAGAACAAATTTGGCGCGTCACCATTCAAAGTATTTCAACAACAGCAATGGCGGGTTTTTTTGTCGGCGCCATCATGGCCGTGCAGTTTGCCATGCAAATGAATGAATTTGGTGCCATTGGATATTTGGGTGGCCTTGCAACGAGTGGAACGATCAGAGAGGTCGGTCCGCTATTGATTGCCTTTTTACTCAGTGGAAAAATTGGTGCTTACACTTCAGCAGAACTTGGCACGATGAGAGTTACAGAACAAATCGACGCCATTCGATGTCTAGGTGCAAACCCCATTCAAGAAATTATCGTCCCTCGTTTTATTGCCATTGTGATTGCTAGTTTCTTTTTATTAGGCGCTGGCCTTATTATGTCTATTTTTGGTGGTGCTCTTACCGGATATTTATTTGCGGGAGTAAACTACGAGCAATACATTCGATACATCCCCACGTTCAT
Source organism: uncultured Pseudobdellovibrionaceae bacterium (assembly GCA_964612425.1). Lineage (GTDB taxonomy): Bacteria > Bdellovibrionota > Bdellovibrionia > Bdellovibrionales > Bdellovibrionaceae > CAUJGP01. The sequence continues at coordinate 8,983 of CAZTDX010000059.1, read as the reverse complement.
TAGCGTGCCTTCAGTTTTGAGCGGCACTTTTAAAAGTTTTGTTTTTGCCTTTATCCTCGGTACCATTTGCACTTACAAAGGCTACAGTACAACGGGGGGAGCCAAAGGTGTCGGGCGATCTGTGGTCAACACCGCTGTAATGACAATGATGAGTATTGTTGTGGCTGATTGGCTGACCAGCACCTTGGCTGATATGGTGATGAAAATCGCCATTGAAATGAAGTAAATCGATGCGGTGAAATAAATCAATGAAATGAAGTTATGCTTTTTTAACAAATTCAGACTTCAAATTAATCGCACCGAGACCGTCAATTTTACACGCAATATTGTGTCCATCGGAACTATCAGTGATTCTAATATTTTTTACTTTGGTTCCAACTTTAACGACGGAAGAAGAACCCTTAATTTTAAGTTCTTTAATTACCGTTATTGAATCTCCCGTATTTAAAATATTTCCAAAGGCATCGCGAGTAAGTCCATCGCTCACTTCGGTTGATTCTGTGTTCTGGGCGATTGCGGTTTCGGTCCACTCATAATTACATTCAGGGCAAATCCAAAGATTACCATCGAAATAAATATTAACTGAAGAACATTTTGGGCAGTGATTAGGATCATTCATGCATCAACAACTAACACAATCACCCACAAGTTTCTATAAAAAAATAAATGTCTATGCAAAATGCCACTGTTAGTGAGGAGTTTGGCTTAACGAGACTGTACTCGAAGAGCAGGATTTGATTTCAGTGTCGAAAGGGTAAACCACTCAGTCGCATTGGGCAGAAATAAACTAATGCTAAGTCCTTTTTGCCTTCTTAGAGTTACAGGCACAAGAACGTCGTTCCACCTAATAGCTCCTTGCAAAAAGGGAGCAACGTAGCCCTCCATTACATATTCTGAAGAAAAGAACTGGTTTTTCGGCAATTGTGGATGCACCCATACTGTGTATAACTCTGGGGACAAAAGGAATTGATCCGTTTGTACCAAAGCTGCGTTAAGATTTCCCTCAAGCGTGTGCATTTTTTGAGAGGGGAACTCTGTAATTTTAAGAGTTAATTTAATCCCATTTCCATTACTGTTTGAGACTATTCCACTCACTTGAAAATAATTTTGAGATTCAAAGCCAAATATTTTTTGAAACTGGGGCGCTAAATATTTTATCGGCGTGTAACCTTGAGGAATAGAATTATCCTCAGATTTAAAATCCGTAAAAAGTAATTCATCGCCGTCTTTATAAGAGTAAGGCCAATTGGGTGCTTCAATTTTTTCAAGATCACCAACCCCAATCCAATGACTGGCGAAAGCCGCTACATTAGAAGCCATGACCCAACAAGAATCATGCTTCATTCCAAATACGTGTCCTAATTCATGGAGTAACATGTGAGAATAAAAACTCCAGCCATTGTTTTTCTGTTTGTCTATCCATACAATGCCACCACTGCGGTAGGTTTTATGGTTGTACTCCGTTCTAATAGCTACTCCTGCGGCACTACCATTGATTTCTAAGTATTTTTTAACCACAAGATTTGGAGTTCCAACAATAAAAAGCACCTTATCAGTCAATGAGTCATAGCATTTACCTTCATCTTGAAATTTTGATGTGCAGTTATCAAGAACTTCTTTGCAGTTGGCTGCTTTTAAAAATGTTTTAGATTGGGTTCGCGATTTTTGATCTGGGAACAGAATATCTCCAACTCCAAAGGTATGTTCGTCCATGCTATAGCGATGCAGAAACTGATTCCATTTTAAAATATTTCTTTGCAACATCTGCTCAAAAGCACCCGCTGTTAAATCAACTGAATTCATCGATACGCAATACGGAATCGGCTCATCACCTAGAAACCATAGATTATTACTCTCACGCAAGCTGTTACCGCCGTTGCCAGACCAACCGGCTAACAACGTCAGAGATACATATTGTATTAATGCTGTGATGACTAAGGCGATGAACCTCGATTTCATAAATATAAATCTTTCATGTTTAGGAGTTTATTATTACGGTGATACTTTTTTATAACGACAAGTCACATCACGATCTCCCAGTGAGTCCCCTACAATTTTAGAAAATTCCACTAACTCTCCGTTATCCAGCATAAGTTGACTTGTTGCGCGCATATTTTGAACCGAGCTAGGGTATGGCGAGTTAAAAATCCCCGCCCCTCCGAGTTGAATTACGGTTTGATCTACATTCCACTTTGCCGCCATTGCAAGCAAAAAGCTAAATTGTGCCGTCATCTTACCCTGCTGCAGAAGTCCATTTTTAAGGTCAAAAAATTTAAAATCATCCGATGCATCAGAAAGACTAGGTCTCATTCCTATACTATTACAGTCATTTTGAATAATGGTAAATTCAGAATCATATTTCTCTTTGGAGTCATCACACGTTCCCTTCCATTTTCCAGCTAAATTAATACATTGAGTTTCTTCATTTGTTTTACGAGAGACTTCTTTAGATTTAATTTTATTAGCAACGAATTGCTTTTCATAACGGGCGATTTCCTTAAAGAAGGCCATTGAAGAAAGAGATGTAACTGTCAAAGCGGTACTGAGAATAAATGCTATTTTTTTCATATAAAATCCTTTTTATTTTGCTATTGATGTTTTTAATTTTCACCTAGGTTAAATTCATTATCAATAAACTCAGTTTTAAAAGTATACGAAAAGTTTATCAAAAACATTGCTTAAATGGACAAATTGTACATAAATAAATATAAGTTATGAAATTAATTTACGAATTTATACAGCTTAATGAAGCCCTGTTGCATCTCATAAGAAGTAAAAACTCAACCTTTGGAGAGGTTTCGAAGGCGGCAGGGATTCACCCTTCCTATTTTTCCAGAGTGATGAAGAGCAAGGGTAGTTTTTCTCAAAATCAAATTTATTCTATATGTGCAGCTCTTCAACTCAGCGATGACTCGAATGAGTGAAACAAAATTAAATCAAGAGCTCGATAAGCTTCATGCTTTAGGCATGATAGAACTTAAGAATACTAAAGTAATTAAAGTTCGCGACTCTATTCATCTTGACGAGAATTCAAAATTGTCTTTTAAAAATCACATTAACTGGAGACTGAAATGTATTCAAAATTTAGAAATGCACGAAGCTCAAAAAGATGACTACCATTTAAGTGTTGTCTTTACAGCCGATGCAAATACCAAACATGCCTTAAAACAAATTCTAAGAAAAACCGTCATGGAAATTAAAGAAACCGTCGATCAATGCAAAGAACCAACAGATGTTTATCAAATTGCGATGGATCTTTACTCTTGAGTGAAATTAATTCTTATTTAATTAACACAAAGTCATTTTATTAGTAAAATCAATAGGATGAAGTTTGTCCGTTATAACGGATAATATTTGATTGACTTTATTCGATATAACGAACAAACTAGTAAAGAATGGACTATAATTTATCACTTCAAAAAATCATTCAAAGCTGGACTGAATATGCACATTCTGAAGCGAAAACTTCTGTTAATAGAAGCTATTCACTCAATTTTACTAAAGATTTGGCCTGTGCTCTTATTGGAGCCAGAAGATCTGGTAAATCAACTTTAGCGATTCAGGCAATATATCATCAAACAAAAAATTTTTTATATATTAACTTTGAAGATCCATTTTTTTCAGAGCACACCTCCACTCAAGTGCTAGAAGATTTAATTGAAGAGTATTTTGTTTTATTCAATAAAAGACCAGACTATATCATATACGATGAAATTCATAATATACCAAACTGGGAACGATGGGCGCGAAAATTTATTGACAAAAAAAGGGGGGTTCTCGTTATTACTGGCTCTAGTGCCAAAATGCTAAGTTCTGAATTAAGTTCCTCCTTGACAGGAAGAAACTTAACTCATGAAGTTTGGCCCCTCTCCTTTACTGAATATATTCAATTTTTAAAAATTAAGTCGGATAAGCAGCAGGAAGCATTTACTTATTACTTAAAATGGGGAGGGTTTCCAAGAGTAGTATTAGAAACCAATGAAAAAGTTCGGAATGAAATTCTTCAACAATACTATTCTGATTCAACATTGAAAGACGTTATTAAGCGAAATGAAATTCGTGATCCACGCGCTTTACTTTCGGTCTTTAATTATTATCTAACCAACATTTCTTCTCTTCATTCCTATAATAAAATTAAAAATGCTTTTGGACTAAGTGCCCATGCTCCTATTGCTTATACACACGCTTTGATGGAGGCCTTTCTTCTTTTTGAAGTTAGCTTGTATAACAAGAACTTAAAAATACAATCGAGAAATCCTAAAAAAATATATGCAATTGATACTGGCTTTAGAAACGCAAACGCCACAAGTTCTAACGAAGATAGATGGAAGCTTCTTGAGAACTTTGTTTTTCTGGAATACCGAAAACGAGGGTATCAACTTTATTATCACAAGGATAAATTTGAATGTGATTTTCTTATTACAGAAAAATATAAGCCCATCAAAGCAATACAAGTGACTGAATCTTTGAAAAATAACTCTGTATATGAGCGAGAAATTGAAGGACTTAAAGAAGCCATGGAGAAACATAATATAAATGAAGGACTTATTGTCACTTTGAACGAAGAGGGCGTTAAAAAATTTCCAGCAGGTACGATTAAAATAGTATCGGCATGGAAATATTTTTCTAAGTTTATTTAGTTCCTAGAATTACACTTATTGAATTTAAAAACTCATACTTGTTTCTAGAGATACTTTCGAAAGTATCAATCACTATCTATTTCTTTATCTTTACCATTATGATTAATAACATATACATGAGGTCTTTCATTATTAGCCAACTCACGAGGATTTGGAAATACCAATAAAGATCCTTCATTATCATCACCATCAGCTGACTTTGGTGCCATTCCATTATCAATCTTTATTAAGCGTCCTTTTTCCCGGACTGCTGATTTTCCGCGAACTCCAAAGGCTCCTGGTTGATGACCAAATACGACTCCAAAAATACCTATTTTATTAAGTCGCTTGAGCATGTCACCCACTTTGTCTTTATCCATCTCCCAGTCTTTTGACTCCAATAGTGATATCTCTTTAATTAAAAAATTATTTTCATAATCCCCTGATGACAAAACTTCTTTTGCTTTAACTTTGAATTCATTCCAATTCATATCTGGGTAGAACCCAGAGTGGAAAAAGAACCACTTACCCACCCGCAGCAATACAGGCTCGTTTCGAATAAACTCTACCCACGGTACTAGAGTAGTTCCATCGAAGAATTCATCTTTCGAAATTTTATTTCTGTCCAGCTCTTTAAAAAACTCAGTTGCTTTTTTATTTGATTTGTTGGGCCATGCTAAAAGTTCAGCTTCGTGATTGCCGAGGGTGTGCACCAAACGACCACCTTTCGATTCAGCCTGCTTCTGCAAAGATATCCAAAGACTTAGAACTTCAAGACTTTTATCTCCTTTATCAATGCTATCTCCCGTAATAATAAAAAGTGCGTTCCTTGCAATCCATTGATTTTTGTCGTTAATGATTTGCCCCGCTCTTAATAAAGTAAGTACTTTATCATAGGTTCCATGAACATCACTAATGACCACAACCCTCGAGAAGTCTGAAAGGTTATCAATCTCAACAACTCCTTCGTTATTTTCATTTGGAGGAGATTCCCTTTTGTTGCTAGGCTCACGTGAAACACTAACGACATTATGATGAGCACAGGCTGCAATCACTGATAAAACTAAAACAAATTTTAAAAACTTCCATAATAGATTAATTCGCAGATGACCCATAACTCCCTCCAGCTAACACTCTAATACAAATTAAATTACAAATGCATTCTTATTATAAACAATTTATATTAATACAGAATATATTATGCTCAAGACAAAACATCTTTTACTGTTTTTACTGTATAGACTGAATAATGAAGCTCGTGATTAAATGCGGCTTTGATCTATTAATGTTATTTATTTCTAGCCTTAAGACGGGGTAAAAGAATTTTATTATTGAATCAAGTAAAGATGTAGTGTCGTAAACTTAAGGGGACACCCTTTACAAGTACTGAACGAGGACCAAGTGCAAGGGCTAAGAGTGAAGATTGATACACATTAGCGAACTGTCTCTACATAACATGGGATCATGTACTCTTTAAAACTTCCGATAGGTTTATAAGTAATGTGAGCCACGCGCGATAAAACTGAAGCTTCTGGGCTGTATTGAATTAGCTTATCGTTGGCATCAAGCGCGGTGTTAAAAGGCTCTTCGACTAAAAGTGGTAGACGATTTTTAATGGTTCTGTAAGTCGTCAGTTGATCTTCGTGCGCAGTCAAATGAATTCTGGCTTTACTTAAATCTAAAAAGAGAAGACCTTTGACATCAAGGATGAATAGATTTTCGTAGTTTTTTTCACTGCCTTTTTTAAGAAAGAATTTAGGTCTGAGATCTAACCCTTGCGAAGGGGGTGGAGTTAAAGAATCATAGGCCCCTTCATCCGAACTCATGGATACAACTTGAAGCTTCGGATTCAAGGTAACATTTAAAAAATGGGTAGAGAATTGGGATGTTAAAGCCACCATGTTGTCACCTTTAAAATCAGCTTTAAGGTCCAATCCTTTATGCACTTTTAATTGAATGGAGTCAGATGTTAGTTTGATTTGGCAGTAGGGGAGAGTGGTAGCATCTTTGTTGGCTAATAGTTTAAGTATTTGTAGTTGTAAGGCATCAATGGTTTCTGATATTTTCAAAAAGCCCTTAGAAGTTTTCAAGATAGCATTGCGTTCTTCTTGGCTTAAATCCTGCTCTTGTTCAGACAAGAAAGCATAGAAAAGATGAAGAGCCTGGGTTAGCAAAGACTTTCTGGAAAAAATGTCATTCATAATGATCATTTGATATCGTTTCAATTGGTCGAAGTATTCTTTTAAATGTTCCAAACGATTGTTGATACGATTAAATAAAAAATTCTTGTCTTCAAGATCTTTGAGTTTGATATAACTGGCTTTCATTGGTGTTTCTTGTGAATTTAGAAGTTTGAATGAATTCATGTTAGCATATAAATTTCTAACTTTATCGTTAATCGTCACATCGATTCCCAAGACGATATCTTCGCCAACATTGACCCCAGGATTATTCGGTAAAGATAAAATTTCAGTGAGAGGTCTCATTGCTTTTAGATCAGGGTATAAGCCTTGCTCTGCAGTATTGGAGTGGGGAGATTCACCTCCTCCATCTGAAGTATCACTGCCACCACCATCTGAAGTATCAGAACCTCCCGAGGGACCATACCAAGACGTGAGTTCTGAAATTTCTTTATTAATTAATGGAGTTTTAAATTTTCGAAAAGTTTCTTCATCTTTCATAAACCAATAGGATTGACCAAAGGTCTCAGTTAACTTCACATCCTTAGGCACGCTAGGAGATTTGGCTAGTCTCTTTAACTTTTCAACTGTTATGGGAATTAAGTTGGAGCCATCGATATCATTGGTATAAGCTTTTCGAAAGAAGCGGTGAAAACCTTTAATAAGGCCAGTAAAACAGAGGGGACCACTTCTTAATTGATAGAAATAAGGCGTCCCACTTTGTCCTCGAAAAATAAAATGATTCAAAAACATATCATTCATATTCCATGTATATTCAGGCTTTCGATCAAAATCAGCACCGGCATCGACTTGTTGGTAACCATTAATAATATTTTGGAGTACTTCAACTAAAAAAAGATTGGGATATAAATTATAATTATTTAATTCCAATGCTGATTTTTTTAAATCAAAGACGTAATAAACAAACTGCGTAGATAAAATGGCAGTTTGGAGAAAATTTAGAGGGTATGGCCACTCTGAAAGATGATTGCTCGAGTTTTTTTGATCTAAAATAAATTTAAGAAATGGACTGAGCTGCTTGTGTTGTTCATTTAAATTTACTCCTATGAGTTCACTGGTTAAAGAAGTGGATGGCTCCATGAGATTTCTAGCAATAACTTTATCAACTTTAGTGCAAATAGCATTAGAACTCATTCGTACAACGTTCTCGGGTTGCGGCTTTTTGTCCTTCACAGGAGGATTATGTTCGAAATAATAATCGAGATTGGGATTCTCAATTTCTATGACCTCTATGTCTTCGTCGTTATTAATGGAGCGCAAGTAATGTGTTTTATTTCCAACCTTATAAGGTTGTGGTTCATATTTAATTTCGCCATTTAAACTATGGATAAATAAATTATTGCCTTGGGTTAAATGGGAGGTCGTGGCCACAAAGTAATGAGGTTTATTTAAGTTGATTTTAAAAATGAGACCTAATCCTACTCGTTTTACATATTCGTTACATTTTTCTTTTTTTTGAATACATTGGTTTTTATAACTGGAGCCAATGTAAACTAAGCTTGCTTTGAGTGGGTTTGTAATTTTTTTTTCGTCAGCAAAAACTTGAGAAGAAAATATAAATAATACTGTTTGTAAAAAAAAGAAAAAAGTAACTGGTTTTATTCGCTTTTTCATAGTTAGGATCCTCAACATTAGCATTTATCTTCTTCAATAAATAGGCCATGTTTTTACACACTTATTTCGATCTGGGAGAGGCGAAATGTATAATAAATTGACTACGTTGGCGCTCATTGGCATCTCACTAAAACTTTTTTGCAAGTCAGGATAAAATAATTTGAAAATTAACAAGCTAAAACAATGATTTAACGTCAATCTCGCATTTAAAGCCGCTGTCTCTCTACTTACTTATGTCGTGGGTGTCAATCCAGATTTAGTTGGAACTACCCCGTTGTCCCTAGAAATTTATGAAAATAAACTGTAGATTCGGCCTAAATAAAAACTGTTGTTATTTGCATATAACATATGAATTTTATTTATCAATTGATTTTATTTTAGTGAACATTTTTCATAATTCTAGATTTTGGAAATGAGAGCTAACTATTTTCAATTAAACATTTTTTTTAAAAGACCTTGTTGGGAATGGGTTCCAATAGGGTCTTTTTATTAATATCAAAAAATAAAATAGAGGAGTATTTATGAAAAAATTAATTTGCGGTTTATTTT
>CAZTDX010000058.1:0-21970 GCA_964612425.1 uncultured Pseudobdellovibrionaceae bacterium | reverse complement strand
GGCCTACTTCTTCGTTGAAAAAGTTTAAATCTCTCTCAACGTAGGGGAACTACGCTTTCGTTCGATTTGAGCAGCGGGCGCCTTGATTTTTTTCTATTCTTCTGAGCGTAATTAAATACTGCACTACCACTGATTGAACTCTTCTCGCTCTCATTTTCAATTGAATCCAACCAGTCGTTGGTCGAGGTGAGGTTGATCTCACGATTTATAAAAATGAACTGCTTGTCCTGTTATTATATCTCAGTTAATTTCAATTTATGGCTGAATTAAAATGTCCTAGATGTGATACAACGACCTCCAGTTTAATGCCCGTAAGCATAACTCTGAGACAAAAGTTTAAAATAGCTCACCCTGAAGGTGATTTGCCGAACTCTCTCTGTGGCAATTGTATGTCCATTGTTATGAGTTTAGTGGGGCAAACGTCGACGGCCCTCTACTCTGAAAAAGTAAAAGAGGATTCTAAGTCTAAATTATGGAGAAGCCGCGTCCCTCTTATAAAACGAGGCCGTAATTTAATGAAAAAGAAATCCTATGGAGAGGCCATTGTCAGCTACGAAAAATACATTAAATTATTAGAAGTTGTTTTTGAAGTTACTGAAGATGGACTATTGCCAGAAATTTTTAAAGAAAGAATGGCAACGAAGGAGTTAACCATCATTACTTCAGTATACTGGGACCTGCTACGAGTCTATGATACCAACGAAAAGTATCGAAAGCGGATGACTGCGACAGCGCAAAAGCTAGTGCAATTTGCCCCTTACACGCCAATTTCCATTGATATTGTAAAAAAGGCTGAAGCCTATAAGCGGCAATCAAGAAACCCCGATGTATTTAAGAATTTAATTCGTGATTTAATGTATAAAAAGAATTTTTGCTTTATTGCAACGAGTGTCTTTGAGTCCTCTGAGGAAATAAAATATATTTCTTTTTTGCGAAACTATAGAGACGAAACCTTGCTTCGAACTCACTTAGGAAGGTCATTTGTTCGTTGGTACTATAAACACTCTCCTCCGATTGCTAGGTTTTTAGATCAAAATCCTATTCTGAAATTTCCAGTTAAAGCTGTTTTAAAAACAATCATAAAATTTCTTTGAGTATTATGTCATCTGAGTTGTTTCATTGTATACATTTAGAGTTGTGTGGGGGCTGTCCAGAGGGCAAAAAAACCTATAGTGAGCAAAAGCATTTAAAAATTAAAAAAGTTGAAGAACACTTTCACGGAGTTGCAGTTCAGTTTCACACTATTGGTTTAAGTCATATAAGAGATCGTGGTGATTTTATTATTGATAACGGTCAATTTACTTTATTTAGTCATCGAGACGATCAGGGAATGAGTAGACGAGTCCCTATCGTACAATGTCAGCAGCTAAGTTTAAAAAATCAAGCCTTGTTCGAACAACTACAGACGTTGAGTTGGCCTATTCAAAAGGGATCTATTCGTCTTCGCTCCTCTCCAGAAGGAGATTTTAATCCTTATGAATTTGGAGTTTGGCTGGATTTTTCTAATATCGATATTAAAAATCTTCTCAGCGAAAGAAGTTTACTAGATAGTTTGATTAAGAAAAAGACTTTCATAGAGATTGGTCAAAAACATAAAACCATCAATCAAAACAATTCTAATTTAGCATCTTCTTTAGATTTGAAATTAGCGCCACCAGAGCTTTTGTGTTGGAGTGTGACCTATGTTGGAGAGAAGATAATTCCACTCTTCACGCCTGTGGGAGGATTTACTCAACCAGGCACGAAAGGTAACAAAATCATTGTTACAATTTTTGAAGAGATTCTCTCAAGCTTAAAGTCTGAAAAAATTGTGGAGTTTGGTTCTGGCGCAGGCAATCTCACTTTTCCGCTCGCGGGGAGTGAAAGGTATGTTCGATCGTGCGAGATTGAAGCACTTGCTTTAGCTGGGCTAAAAAAATCATTAAGTCTTGAGGTCTCCCGCGAGCTTAAATTGCCATCAAGAATTGATATTCGTGAAGGGAACTTTCATAAAATACAAAAAGGTGATTTTTTTAATGAAATTGATACCATTGTAGTTAATCCACCTCGCTCCGGAATTGGTGACTTTATTGCGTCGTTAAAAGAAATACCAAAAAAGCAATTACCAGCTCATTTTATTTATATGTCCTGCTTTGTGGAGTCGATGAAGAAAGACTCCCAATTATTAACAGAACTTGGCTACAAGCTTAATCGTTTAGATTTAGTGGATCAATTTCCTCAAAGTGTGCACTTTGAATTGATTGGACTTTGGACATTAAACAGGTTTAGCTGAAAAAGATCTAAACTCATTTAATATTATCAATAAATTAATATTATGAATTATCCAAAAATTAAAATCTTCTCTAACACTACTTTGAGATGCTCACAAATTTCGCAAAACAAACTTAATTGAGATTCCAATTTATGAATTTGATAATAAAGAGCCAAAAAGGCTCTAATAATAGTGGCATTAGGGTTGCAATCGTGATTGCAAATGTTTGCTTAAAGAGATAATAACTGAGCAAAGCAAGTTGGGGGAGGTTCAATAAATGCTTAATTCAATTCGTAATAATAAAGTTTTTGCTAACGGTGTCAGATTGGCTCTGGTAGCGGTATCTGCGTTCACTATCGTTTCTGCATCGAATGTTTTTGCTGGTACACCAAAGGTTATGACTATGGCATTAACTGGCGAACCACCAAATTTAGATTCATCAAAAGCAACAGATTCAGAAAGCTTCTTTGTCATTGGTCACACCATGGAGGGCTTAACGCGCTATAATGAAAAGGGTGAATCAACTCCTGGAATGGCTGAAAAATGGGAAATCACCGATAAAGGTGCAACATTTCATCTGAGAAAAAATGCACTGTGGAGTGATGGAAAACCAGTCCGAGCCCAAGACTTCGTATTTTCTTGGAGACGTGCCTTAGATCCGAAGACAGCTAGTGAATATGCCTTTATTTTATACCATATTAAAAATGCTGAACAAATAAACCAAGGCAAACTTCCTGTGGATCAATTGGGTGTCGTTGCAAAGGACCCTCAAACCTTGGAAGTTACTTTTGAAAAACCTTGTGGTTACTTTTTAGGCCTTACTGCATTTTCAACATACCTACCCTTAAGAGAAGATTTTATTAACCAAAAGAAAGACAAATATGCCTCTTCTCCTGATGATATGCTGTTCAATGGTCCGTTTAAGTTATCTAAGTGGGTTCATGGTGCGAGTTTAAAAATGGAAAAAAATGATAAGTATTGGGCCCATGAAAAAATCCAACTTGACGCAATCGACGTGCCTTATATTACTCCTGATGATAATGCTCGATTCAATCTATTTAAGACTAAAAAAATTGATATTTTGGGTTTAAGTAAAGATAACTTGGCCAATGCTCAAAGAGAAAAATTTAAACTAAAAAAGTTTACAGATGGTACTTTATTTTACATGAGCTTTAATTTTAGAAAAGGCAAACCGACGGCGAATAAAAATTTACGTCTTGCGATTAAATCGGTCTTTAATCCAACAGAATACGTAAGTCGCGTGGTTGGTATTCCTGGAACTTTAGTGGCGACTGGTTTGGTTCCTTCTTGGATGAAAGGTGAAAAGCAAACTTTCCGAAAAGAGTTTCCAACGGCTCCACAAAAACAAGATATTGCGACTGCTAAAAAGTATTTGGCTGATGCGATGAAAGAGTTAGGTTTAAAAACTCCTCCAAGCCTTGTTTGGTTAACAACTGATGGTGCTTTGGCCACAAAAGAAGCTGAATACATTCAAAGTGTTTTAAAAACTACTTTGGGAATTGATCTTAAAATCGATAAACAAATTTTTAAACAACGATTGGCTAAAATGAAAGCTGGTGATTTTGATATAGTTTCTGCGGGTTGGGGTCCTGACTACGCTGATGCCATGACTTACATCGATCTTTTCACCTCTTGGAATGGAAACAACTCTGGAGAGTGGTTTAACACAGAATATGATAAACACGTGAAAAATGCGATGAACACTGTAGATGCAAAACTTCGTATGAAAGAGATGGGCGCTGCTGAGAAATTACTTTTAGAAGAAATGCCCATTATTCCAATGTATGAACGAACAATTATGTATACGCACTCTGATCGCGTTCAAGGGATTGTACGTAGCACTGTAGGGCCTGATCCGGTTCTACTTGGTGTTAAAGTTACAGAGTAAACAAATGTTATTTCTTAGATAAGTTTGATTTCGCTGCCGCGGTAATAAGTATTTATTACCGCGATTGTTATGGGGGCCATGGTGCTGAATTATATTTTGAAAAGAATTTTTACTGGTTTGGCGACGGTTTTTGCTATTGCAACGTTTACTTTTTTTGGTATGCATGCCGTTCCAGGAGATCCACTTCTTAAAGCAAAAGTAGTCAATGAAACTGTTCGTAAAAACCTTGAAGAAAAATACGGTCTTGATAAACCAGTACTTGTTCAATATGGGAAGTTCTTAGTGAATATGGTAAAAGGTGATTTTGGTATTTCCTTTACTCAGCAAAATCGTTCCGTTAATGATATTATCAAAGAGCATTTTCCAGTTTCGGCTATTCTAGGTGTTTTTGCCATAATTATTGCGGTGATTGGTGGCGTGATTGGTGGCTCCATTGCGGCTCTTAAAAGAAACAAATTTGCAGATCAAAGTATTATGTCAGTTATTATATTGTTTGTCTCCGTCCCCAGCTTTGTTTTTGCAGCCTTTGGGCAAGTTATCATAGCTGAAATTAAATCAAGGTTTGGATTCGAACTCCTCCCCGTTGCAGGTTGGGGGACTTTTGCGCATATTTTATTGCCAAGTCTTGTTTTGGGTTTAGGCACGATGGCTTTCTTAGCACGTCTTATGCGTTCCTCAATGTTAGAAGTAATTCATCAGGATTATGTTAGAACAGCCAAAGCCAAAGGGGTTAATCCTTTAACTATATTTATTCGACATCAGTTAAGAAATGCTGTTTTACCCGTTGTTACGATTTTAGGGCCAGCGGTGGCGGCTATCACAACCGGTGGTTTTGTTGCTGAAATAGTTTTTGCCATTCCTGGTTTAGGTCGCTATTTTGTTCAAGCTGTTCAACAACTTGATTACACCGTAATTATGGGACTTACCGTTTTTTACGGGGCCTATCTCGTATTTTTTGTGATTTTGGTTGATATCATTTATGGTTTCATCGATCCGAGAATAAGGGTTGCAGGTGCTTGAAATGGATAGGACCACATTTGAAAAGAAGGAAAGAATTTTGACGACAAACGCTGAGTTTCCGCAAGAGCTATTTCAGAAGAAGCAAAAATCCCAAAGTGCTAATCTCATTGTCCGTCCCTCACTTTCCTACTGGCAGGATGCATTTCGTCGGTTTCGTAAAAATGGTCAATCGATATTTGCTTTTTCTCTAGCCATGATTCTTATAGTTTTTTCTTTTATCGGACCTTTCTTTTGGACCAAGGACCCTGCTCAACAAAATCTAAACAGTGCTTCTATGTCACCTAACTTGGGAGAGAACGCCATCGTCATTGATGAGAGTCTTACATTTACTCCCGATATGGCAGCGACTGATGCTGTCGCCGCAACGGTAGGGAGTGTTTTGACAGCGGTTCAAAATTTTAAAGTAAAAGGACAGCCGAACACTCATAGTGTCATTTTAACTTGGGATTATTTACCTGGGGCCTCTGGTTATACCATTTACAGAAATGAAGTAAAACCTGAGGAGGGTAATTATGGCGTTCCTCTTGGAGATATAGCTGATCCTCAACAAATTTCATTTGAAGATACTCAGAGCTTAGAGGCTAGGGAGTACTACTATGTTATTATTCCTAAAGATGCCAGTGGTGTTGAAACCACTTTGATTTCACAAATTAAACTCAAAGTGATGAGTGCGATCACTGTGGAAGCTGCTAAAGGTATTGGTTTTGATGCAGCAGTTGGTAGTAAAGTACGTTTATCCGCGGCACCGCTTGGAACTGATGCTTTAGGGAGAGATATTTTAGCACGGCTCATGTACGGAGGAAGGGTTTCACTATTTATTGGAATTATAGCCTCTTTTTTCTCAGTTATTATTGGAATTTTAATTGGTGGAGTTTCTGGTTTTTTTGGTGGAAATATTGATGCCTTTGTAATGCGCTTTACGGATTTAGTATCAGGTCTACCGTTTTTACTTTTTATGATTTTATTAAAAGTTATTTTAAACGTGGGTCCAGGAGAATCGGGAATTGCCGCCATGTTGATTAGTCTCGTTATATTGTCTTGGACGGGAACCGCGCGTTTGGTGCGAGGGCAGATCCTACAAATTAGAAACAGTGAATTTATTCAAGCATCACGGATGATGGGAGCAAAGCCTTTTTATTTAATCGTGAGACACATGCTGCCCAACCTTATTGGCGTAATTTTGGTTTCGTTAACATTCCAAATACCATCGGCGATATTTACAGAAGCGTTTCTTTCATTTATTGGGTTGGGAGTTGCCGCACCCGCTACCTCATGGGGAGCCATGTGCCAAGACGCTCTACAAAGTTTATTGATTCATCCGTATGAGTTTTTCGCTCCGGCCATTGTGATCAGTATGACCGTTCTTTCATTTAATCTACTCGGTGATGGTTTGAGAGATGCACTTGATCCTAAACTTCGTTCCAATGAGTAGAAAGGATTAGTCCGATGTCGTTACTTTCTATTAGAAATTTAAAAGTTGAATTTTCCACCTACGGCGGAACTGTACAGGCTGTTCGTGGAGTGAATATTGATGTTGAAAAAGGTAAGACCTTAGCGATTGTGGGCGAATCGGGCTGTGGTAAGTCAGTCACAGTTCAGTCTATTTTAGGGTTGATTCCCAGTCCCCCCGGAAGAATTGTGGCAGGCTCTGCAAAATTTAATGGTGTAGAGATGATTGGTCAGTCTGTGAACGAACTTAATAAAATTCGTGGAAAACATATTGGAATGATCTTTCAAGACCCCATGACTTCGCTTAATCCTACGATGAAGGTGGGCGAACAAATTATGGAAACTTTATTGGTTCATGGTCATTACTCTAAAGCTGAGGCTCGTGCACGTGCGATAAAACTTTTAGAAGATGTTCATATTTCAGAAGCTAAAAATCGCGTGGATCATTATCCGTTTCAGTTCTCAGGTGGAATGAGACAAAGGGTTATGATTGCCATGGCGATTGCTTGTGAACCTGAGCTGCTTATTGCTGATGAACCAACGACGGCTTTAGATGTGACAATTCAATCTCAAATTTTAAATTTATTAAGAGAATTGCAAGAGAAAAACAAAATGGGTTTAGTCATTATTACCCATGATTTAGGTGTGGTGGCGCGCATGGCAGATGATGTTGCTGTTATGTATGCTGGGCAAGTGGTTGAGCAAGGGACTGTTCAAGATGTGTTTTATCGTAGTCTTCACCCTTATACCTTAGGCTTAAAGCAAGCTCTACCTTCCATCTCGACAGACAGAGAGCAGTTGATACCAATTGAAGGTGCTCCCCCTGATTTATTTTCTCCGCCAAAGGGTTGTGGCTTCTATGCTCGTTGTCAAAAGGCTATGAAAATTTGTGAAGAACATAATCCACGAGAGTTTTACCAAAATTCTCATATGGGTCGATGCTGGTTACATCATGATCAAGCGAAAGGAGCCGAACTATGACTCCACTTGTAGAAATTAAAAATTTAAAAAAGCATTTTCAAATTGCAAAAAATAAAACACTTCATGCTGTTGATGGAATCAATCTTGAAATCTATCCCAATGAAATTTTGGGATTAGTTGGAGAGTCAGGTTGTGGAAAATCGACTCTTGGTCGAACTCTAGCCGGGCTTTACGATAAAACTGATGGCAGTGTTGTTTATAATGGTAAGGACCTTCCACAAAGTTATAAAGTGAATGACTTTGTTCGACTCTCGCGCGAAATCCAGATGATCTTTCAAGATCCTTATTCGTCACTAAATCCTCGAATGACAGTTCGAGAAATTATTTCAGAAGGCCCTCGTCTGGCTGGGATGTGGAGCGCTAATCAAGTCACTGAAAAAGTGAAGTCGTGGCTTGAGAGAGTGGGTTTGGCTGCTGATCATGCCTCTCGTTATCCCCATGAATTTTCGGGTGGACAGAGGCAACGTTTAGGAATTGCTCGCGCCTTGGCTATGGAGCCAAAATTTGTAATTTGTGATGAGCCAATTTCTGCATTGGATGTTTCTATTCAGGCGCAAATTATTAATTTATTGGCTGAACTTAAAAATAAATTTGGTTTAACGTTACTCTTTATTGCTCATGATCTTTCGATGGTTCGTTACGTTAGTAATCGAATGGCGGTCATGTATCTAGGATCTATTGTAGAACTTGGGTCAAGCGATGAGGTATTTTTTAAGCCACAACATCCTTATACACAATTATTGATTGGATCAAATCCAGAGCCTGATCCTGATAAAGAAAAGAAACGAGCTCATGTTGATTTACAAGGTGAAATCCCTACGCCTGTAAACTTAGGAGTTGGATGTCGATTTGCTAGCCGCTGTCCAAAGGCTGCTGATCGTTGTCGAGCAGAGACGCCGCTATTAAGACAAACGAAGCCCAATCACTTTGTTGCCTGTCACTTTGTCGATTAGTTTTATTTAGATTCTGCTGAAAAAGGCCTATTTTAAGTTGATGTTTCGTATTGCAAAAAATAGCGCTAGACTTCTCCGTGTTTCTGGTAATGTCTATAAATACGGAGAAGTTAATTTAAAAAAATACAATAATATCAAATATATAAAATTAATTGATTCTCCGTGTTTATAGTATATACTATAAACACGGAGAACTTATGATTCAAGCAAGAACTCGCATAGAGGCTCTTAAGGAGATAAGAGCTTATGTAAAGAATAGCACAAAATCAGCTGGCCTATGTTATTTAAGAGGGCGAAGAAGGGTTGGTAAGTCGACCATTTTAGAGCATTTAGCAGTTTCAGAAAGTAAAACTTATTTCTACTTTATGGGACGACTCGATGAGAAGTCTGCAAAAACTCTCAGTCGGTGCGCTAAGGGCTGGGATCAGTTCACTCAAAAATCGTCATTAAGTCGTATTAAAACCAGTGAGTTGAATTGGGATTTATTTTTTCAAGAATTAATATTTTATGGCAAAAAGCAAAAAAATAACTTCTGCCTTTGCTTTGATGAGATTCAGTGGATTGCTAAAGAGCAAAGTGGCTTCTTGGGAGCATTAAAGGAATATTGGCTACAAATAGAAAAAATAAAATGCATTCGAATCATTGTCTGTGGTTCATCTTTTAGATTTTTTGAGGAAATGACGGGCGGGGAAGAAAAATTAATTCGGGGACTTAAAACTCATGCAGACATTTGGCTCAAACCATTTAGTTTGGGTGAAGTACGCCGATTTTATGCAAATAATTTTAATGAAGTAGAGACGCTCCTTGCATATAGTTTTTTGGGTGGAGTTCCTTACTACTGGAACCAAATAGATCCTCACTTAAAGTTTATTCAGTCAATAAACAAAACCTGTTTTTCTAAAATGAGTATTTTTTTAGAAGAGTATTTGGAAATACTCAATTTAGAATTCCAAAAAAACAGTATTCAAACCCTCACTCGAATGCTATCTCATGTTAATGGACATGGGAAAACAGCGGCAGGTATAGCGAAAGACTCAGGACTTGCAGATTCAACGGTAAATGATTTATTAGAAAAACTAGAGAAGTATCAACTCATCTTCAGAAAAACGCCAATATTTGCACAGGCAAAGAAAAATTTACGAGGCGATCTTTATTATATAAAAGATTTTTACCTTAATTTTTATTTTAGAATTTTATCTCAGTACAAGGGGCGTATACAAAGAAATACAAAAGAAGAGTTATTGTTTGCAAGATTGTTTGAGGCTTCACCGAAGGGGTTTTATATTCCTAACTATACAGGCCCTATGTATGAGCTCATCATTCAAACTGTATTAGAAACTAGCCAGCATCGCGAAGAAAAAATATTTAAAAAACTACATTTGGATAATAATGATTTTGAAGTCGGATTTCATTGGGATAAAAACAGTCAATTTGATTTAATATTACATAATACAACAGATCGAGTGTTGAGATTTATAGAATGCAAATGGACTGAAGATCATGAGCAGTTAGTAAAGTGTTTGAGGGAGTTTTCTCAGCGTGTTGAATTGCTGGAGTTGAAGAGTTCATATGAGATGGTGCTATGTCTTAATCATCTGCCAGCAAAATCAATTATTCAGCTAGCGCAAAAGGAAAAAATCACTTTAATTTATCCTGATGACCTGTTCTAGACAATAATTGACATTAAAGCCAAGCTCTCATGATAAAGTAGAGGGCATCGATGGAATTTTTTGTACTTTGATCAAGATCTTTTCTGCCATTTTTAGCGTATTCCACACGAGCTTGAAAAATTAGATTGGAGTTTAAATTCCAATTAGTTCCAAAGCCGTGTCGTTCGAAGGCATCTGCTGGATATTTTTCATCAAAGAGGAGTTGGTCAAATTTATAGATAAGGGCTATATGAGGCTTTATGTTCCACATGATTTGTGAATAAATTCCTAAACTAGTTTTATTTGTAATTGTTGTTTGGAAAGCAGAGTCTGTTGCTGAATTAATGAAATTGCTCAGTCGATTCATTTTACTATTCCAGCCTTTGGCTCGGGACGCTTCAAAAGTTAATGTCAAAGGGAGACTGTATTGAGTGGCGCGATCAAAGCTGAAACCGCCATAAACGGACTGCGCTTGAGAATCTTTTTCGTTAGGTCTTTCGTGAGCACTGGTCGAGGCTCCGAGCATGATGGGCATAGCATAAGGTGTCCAACGAACATTGAGGAGTCTCGCCCATACTGGCTCTTGCGTCAGTTTGCTAGAGATGGGTTCAGTGGTATAAGTAAAATCGAGATGCAGAGTATTTAGTATTTCATTGGAAAATCCCAGGCCAGACTCATAATCGCGAATGCTAGAATTTGTTTGCATACGAACGAATGTACGATGCTCATCAGTTAATAAACCAAAGGGGCGAACGAACTTTCCAAGAACAAACTGGAGTTTGGGGTTGGGCTCCAGCAAAATAAAGCTTTCACCAGGTTCGGTGTTTAATTCGGGTGAGGCAAAATTAACAACTAAATTGGTTTTCAATCCAGTTTGATTTTCGTCAGAAATGGGGGCATTGAGAGTTCCCTGAACGTTCATTAAAGAGAATCCAGAAACTTTTGTTTTACTGGATTGAGGGAAGTATCCCACAGCTCTAAGATCACCTGAAAATAAATCCTGTTTAGAATAAGGAGCGATACCAAGTCCGAAGGAGCCATAGGCTTTACCAAAGATTGTTCGTGCTCCACCACCAAAGGGGTTAATATGACACGCGCTACAGCTTACAGTTGTTGTTTTAAGAGCATACTCAGGTCGAGCCCAAGATGCTGACCAGGGAGAAACGAAAATGGTGAAGTATAAAAAAAAGAGTTTCATTAGTTGATCCTATCTACGGTGAAAAAATGCGCAATAGACTGCAGGTCTTCGTCAGTAATATTTTTAAGAATGGGATTCATGACTTCGTTAATGCGCTTGCCACTCTTAAGATTTCTCATTTGTGTGACTAAATAGTCGAAGCGTTGACCAGAGAGATTAGGAAAAAGGTCAGTGGCGCTTTTTCCCATGGGGCCATGACATGCAATGCATTGTTCGGCAGGTGGAGGAACTGGTCTGCTTTGAATTTCAAATCGAGGAAAACTAGAGTAATAAAGGGCTAAATTATTAATTTGCTCATCGGAAAGGGGACGAGCATAAGACTCCATTAAATGGCTCGGCCGAATACCTGCTTTAAACAATTTTAGTTGTTTTATAATATAGTCCTTTTTCTGTCCCTTGAGATTAGGATAAAGGGAATTCGTACTAAGCCCTTCCATGCCATGGCAAGCAGAACAGACCACGGCGACTTGCTTGCGTCCCTGTTCCCATTCAGGTGAGTTCGCTCCGTTGGATGAACTAGAGTTTGCGAATAGAAATTGAAATGGGAGGAATAAATGCGTGATCAATAACCAAATAACTGATAGTCGTGGTTTCATTTTTAAAAAGCGATAAATCATTTTAAATCTCATTTTCCAAATCATTGGAGTAAATCATTTTATTTTCAGTACAGAGAGAGTTGTCAAGAACCTCTTTTGTTTCAGGAGTCCCGATATCAATCCATAACTTCAAAGTCTCTTGTTCTTCTTTCGTAAGTTGTGGAAAGCCTTTCATGGGCATATCTTGTTTCTCAAAAACTCGATTAAGAAGCCTGTCTTTTGCTGCGGCAAAAGTTTTATAGTCAGTCCAATTGGCAGGAGCGATGCTATGACACATTTTACATTTCTGATTAATTATTGGCATAATGTCTTCGTTATAACCGACTTCAAATTCAATCACCTTTGTGCAACTGTTTGGATCTTCAGGTTTTGGAGTAGCTGCTTTTGGAATTCTAGCACTTGTGGTGGGTGCTGATTGTGGGTCCAGTGGCATATGCTTTCCGTGTTTTGCACATCCCAGTGAGAGAATTAGGGCAAGGTTAACTAGAAATTGAAACAGAATTGATTTTGATATTAATGAAAGTTTTGTTGTCATGGGTTTTCCTAAAAAGGGGTCCTTCCAAATTGAGTTAAGAGCGGGAATTACTATGATAGATTGATTCAAATGGGAATAATTTTCTATAGGTGAGAGTAGAATTGAAAAAAGGATCAGCTTTTTTGAGACAATTTGTTATATGTGATAGAAAAGAGCAATTATTTTATCGAACTCGAGGTTGTAATCCCAAAAATTGCGGATTGAGGAAGGTAAAAATGATTAAATGATCAGAAATAAAGTCTAAGCTTTCACGCTCCTCAATTGTTCGTGGTACTTTCAGTTTCCCATTTTTATCTAAAAAGCCTAAAAAGGCGAGTTCATCCGGAAGAGTTTCACTAAGCTTTAACTCTTGAGCTTTTTGATTACCATATAGAACATCGATTTCGTTGTGTTTTATTGGAACATTGTCTACTTGCCTTGGATCTACAGTGAAGTGAGTGGCAGTGAAATTTGTATTGTTTTGTGCCCTTACATCATTGAATTGCTTGCCAAAAGCAGTATCCCTGACCTCTTTCAGTTTTACGTTATTATTTAAATCAATTGCAGCTAATATTGGAATGTCTGAAAATTTCTTGTTAATTGATTCAAGGAGTGATCCGAGCAAAGTCAGTTCTACTTCATTAACAGATTTTCCATTGTTTTTGAGTGACTTGAGTTGGCCAGCAATAATAATTGCTTTAGGTTTTGAAGTAGAAGGTGACTCGTTTTTACTAAAAAAATGATATTCAAATATTGGATGTGTTAAATTTGTACCATTAAATTGTTCATGAGTAATAACCTTAATTTGAATGGGTAAAGATTTTTTTATTAAAACGGCTGTTGAAAATTGTTGTTTGAATGGTTTATTATGTTTATCAAAAGTATGTAATTCATAAAGGTCATCAAAGTTATCTTTAATAAATTGTTTAATACTCTCTGTGTGAATTTCATGTAGAACTAAAATTTCAGAATCCGCACTTCTAATAAGTTCTTTAATTTTTTTTATTTGGCTTGGTGATTTGCTTTTTATATTAGCTGCATAAGAATTCATTTTTTTTAAATTTTCATGAAATTGCTCTAATATAAAAAAATTCAGATTTAAGTTTGCGATTTTAATTTTTTCAAATTGACCAGTATTCATTTGATAGAATGACTTGATTTGAAAAAGTATATTTCTTCGAATTTTAGCATTAGCCTCAAGTTCGTAATTATTTATATGTTGAAGAAGTTCGATCAACTGAATCGAGGAAAATCTTTCTAAGTTATTAACAGTAATTTGATTCGTATCGAGGATTTCTGGACCTTGTGGAGATGAAAGAATAAGTTTAATTAGATCACTTTTTGGAAAGAAATCCGTAATGTCATTACTTGAAAATGTTTGTGCTCTATTGAGAAGAGATAAAGCTGAATTTAATAATGTTATTACTAGATGGAATTCACTCGATTTTGAAATTTGAGTTTTAAGACTTTGTTGTAATATCTCAATGCTTTCTAAAAGCAGTTCATTTTTTGCATTATTATTCTGATTACTAATGTAATTCTTTTGAAGATTGGTTGGTGAAAAGATTAAGCGCGAGTGTTGATTGTTTTCAATGTGTACTACTTTGCCATTGTTAATGGCTTCATCTAAAATTTGTTCAATGAATTTAGAGCTTTGGGAATTTACATAGATGTGGTCCAATGAAATAATTAAGTTTAGCTCTTTTAGTGTATTAATGAGCTGATAATTACTCGGTGTTTTTAGAGAGATTAGGCGAAATTGATGATTGTGATGATCAAATTCAATGCTAAAAGCCTCTTTAATTGAGTTGTCTGAGTTTTTATATAACAAGCCGTCAGGACTAAGAAGCTTAGTAAGGAGTAAAGAACCTAGATTCTTATTAAAATTACTAAAGTTAAATGTTTGAGTCTTGCTACTGGTCAAGTGATTGAAGGATGAACCTGCACTGCTTAAGTTTGGTTGGGTGAAGAGATCTCTGCAATTTGCCACTGAGGCGTGACTTAAAAGTGGAATAATGTTGAATGTTAAGATAATTAGCCAAAAAGTAGCCCGTGAAAATAAAATTGACGACTTCTTTAATGAGACTCGTTTAAATTTGTTTATAAATAATTTTAAATTCATCATCTTGTTTATATAGTTTTCTGCTAATTTTGTGCCAATAGTAATTCAATCGGAGAGGCACAATCGTTTCGTCGGCTAATAGGACGAAAAACGTCACACTGTCAAAAACATAACAGTGGACATAAATATATATTATTTATATAAATGAACACTCAATTGCGAACCATCAAAGATAGTCAATTTGATTATTAGGAGCTATTTGTGTTAATAAAAGTCATATTTACTATGGGACTGTTTGTTTCTTTTCATTTAACAATAGCAATGGCTTCAGAAGATTGTCCGCCCACTTTAAAGCGAGCAGATCATCTGGAAGAGAGTAAACAAATTAAAGTAGACAATATGAGTTTGTGTGAATTTTATGATGAATATCAAGCTCAAGTTAATAAACTGAAGACTCAGTTTGGCGAAGAAAGACCAGAGGTTTCTTTTAACCCGAAACGTATAATAGACTCGTTAGCTCCTCGTTTGATTGATTTTGAAAAGTGGGAGTCTATTAAACAAAGTAAATATTATTCGCCTGTTAAGGTTTATAAGCCAGAACCAACGACTTGGAATAACTGGGTGCAGGGGATTGATGTCATCGATGTCATAAGCCAAAACAACTTTAGTACTAATAAAATTAATCCAGTGGATTTAACATTCATTAGAAACCTTCATGCCATTACATTAAAAGACTTAAATCCCAGGGCGGGTCAGTTTCGACAAGAGACTGAATACGGTTACAACTTAGATACCCCCCTCAAGGGAAAAGATATTTTAACTATGATTAACAAAAGTGTTTTCCCTGGTTCACTTTACAAAGACAAGCCGATCATTCAATGGGAAAGCACGCTCTGTGATAAAGATTTACCTGAAGAAATAAAGGCGCGTGTTCATAAGGAAGAAAGTGAAGGGAAGTTTCAGTTTCATCATGATGAGTGGGTTAAAAAACAAACAGCACCACTGACTAATGATTCTGAAGAGTGCGGCGTAATCGTCTATCCTCCTCATACTGAGTTGGCACAGGAGATGAATCTTTGGGTAAAGGCATTAAACAAATCCATTGATCGTTGGAATTCATCTCAGGACCTTGAAGAAAGTCCTCTGTTAACTATTGCTCGAACTCAGCGTTGGTTTATAGCGCTTCATCCCTTTATGGATGGAAATGGTCGACCAAGTCGTTATATAATGGATTTACTTTTTCAAAGTATTGGACTGCCAGCACCTATTTTAGTCGATAAAGATCGCGACTTATATTCGACGGATGAAGAATGGGCAAATGCACTTGGAGATGGTCTTTTGAAAAATTTAGAAATAATAAAAAAATGTAATAAAGACATTCGTTATCCTGGCTGTCAGCAAATTCAATAATATAAAGACTTTGGAGAGTTTAAAGTGAAGAAGTTCATTGTTTTAATGATTATGTTAGTGATGGCATCATTTACCGTTTTGGCGGACGATAATGATGAAGTGCCAATAATTTATGAAGATGTAGATATTGCACCTTTAGTGAAATATTTTTCCAAAGATGTAAGAGTACTTAGTAAAGAAAGTAAAGTTTTTCATTGGGATTATTCAGGTCGAAGTGGTACTGGTGAATTGATGTTAGATTATATAAGATCAATGGCAAATTTATTTTGGAATAAGTACGGTGATTTTTCAGAAGGAAGTTATCATGGTGACGGTTTGTATCTTGCCATGGACCCAATTCATACTAATCAGTACAGTAATGGGGAAAAGACATGGTCACTCCTTGTGTTAAATTTACCAAAAAAACTAAAAGTATTAGATTTATCCAATGCAAAAGTTAGGATTGATTTCGACTCTACTGATACCGCATTATTACCGATAGTAAAAATTTTAAACAGCTTTAATTGTAATCCTTTTTCAACTGTGGAAGATTTATTTTACTCTTCTTTAGGGCCAGCCCAACCCTTGGAATGTAGAAATTTAATTAAAAAAATATTTAAAGATATTTTAGGGGTTCAACTCATTTCCTATGCATATGGGCGAGCGACAAATTATTCCTGTGAGAATGTAACTATTAGCAACTATTTAGCTTTTATTCTCACTGATTCAAAGTGGGTAAAAAAAGGTATGTTTCAATTTTACAATCGGGACTATGTCATGAATGAGGACGAACGGACTGAGATTCAGTCGCTCTATTTGTATAAAGTGAATGGAAGCCTGAAACAGGATTCAGAGATTAAGAATGAAATAAAAAATTACTTACTACAACACCTCGATATGAACTTTGAAAAATCAACGAGTGAGTGTGAGGGCATAAACTGTGTTTTGAAAGCTGAATTTTGTAATACTGAAAAGAATAAGTGCGAATCTATTTCATTAAAAAATTACGTCAAACTTAATGAATCAAAAATCACCTCTGAAGCTGCAAAGAGAATGGTAAATAGCATTATTTTAGTGGATGGCAGTTATCTATTATGGCCTGATTTGGAGGGAAAGCCGAGATCAAAGAATACATCCCAATGGGTTAAAGATAATATATTTGGTTGTTCCGGCGAGTTCCCTTATGAGCCTCAAAATCCATGATTCAAATAATATTAATGCTAATGGAGGATATTCAATTGATTCTGTTTAATAAATTAAAGTTATTTCTTAGTTTAGTTGGTATTGTACTAGTGTCACTATTAATAGTTTCTTGCGGCCCAGAATCAGTCGAAAATAAACATGAAACCATTAAAAAAATTAGTGCATCTTCAATTTTAAATTCAAATTTGAGTGATGCAGATAAAGCCAATGAACTTGCTGATGCCGCAGAAATTTTGCTGAATGCTGATGGTTTTTCTCAGGCCAACGAATACGCGGCAATGGCATTAGAAATTGACAAGAATCACTTGAAGGCTGGAGCTATAAAAGTATTTACGGACTTAATGCAATCACTAAAAGGCATTGCAATTAGAGTTCAGCCTTATTTTATGAAATTTGAATCGGGTAAAAGTTTTTATACAGAAAATATTAAGAACCTTAAAGAAAGTGCTAAATATTCTGAAATTTATGCTTATATGTTGCAAGGAAATCCTGAGTTTTCAAATGAAGCTGAAATTCAAAGCTATTTAGATAAATTATCGGCAAGTTTCGAAAACTTACGACAGTTTGCAAAGAAAAATAAAGATAATTCATTAACAATTAAGGCTCATTCATTGCTTTTTAGGAAAGAACTTGTTGAGCGATATGTGGAAGCTTGTGAAATAAAATCTGTGGATAGCAATAATACTTATGAAGTAGTTTGTCCTGAAAATCGAGTTAAATCAGAGATTCAACTAAATCGCGCTGATTTTGAAGTTATTCAACAATACGCCGCTGCTAAAATGATTGAGATCGCCATTCTTACGAGCTACGATTTTTCAGGCTATAGTGAAGTATTTAAAGACAGGCAGTCAGTCGCCTCCATACATCCTCAAAATCTGTACAGTCAGTTGATTGAAAATAAAAACTTTGGAGCTTTAAGAAAGTCCAATACATTGAATTTAGTTCAGTCCATGGGCTTAGATATTTTGTCCAGTATAGATTGGGCCACCAGTAATCGATCAACCCTTTGTCCCAAGGGGGAAGACTCCTATCGTAATCGATTAGGTATGCTTTTTAATTTAGGAATTTGCATTAGCCCAATGTTTAATAATTTATATCAATCGTTCGCAATGAAGACACTGACAAATAAGCCTGAGTCGATCATGATAAAAGTTAATAGCACTGATTACGAAGCACAATTTAATTATGGAAAACTTATTAGTGAACCCATTAAAGATATACGATCGCTAGGAATGAAGTTTGATGCTTGTGGAAATATTATTGAGGTTGAGGATCAAGGTTTTGGAGCTTTGTTTCCAAATAAAGATGCCAATGTAGTTTTGCCACTCACTAATAAGGCTTGTAACTTATGAAATTGAATTCTCTGATTGAAAGCCAATTACTATTAATTCTATTTATTGGACTTTTTGTTAATGGCTTAGGGTTGGAGAACGTATATTCTTCTCAATTGCAAAAATATTCAATAAGTCAATGTCATCCTTTTAAAAAGTTTTGTTGGAATGCGGAGGGGAGAACTGGATTCATAGACTCCACAAGTAGCATTGTTGCGGCTAAGGATGTTATATTGACTATTAAAAAGACAGAAAATCCAAATTTATTTTATAAATGTAATTCGTTTATCTTTAATTTAAACTCAGGTATCATTGTATGTGATAATTCTGATTTCCAAGATTCTGTTTCTGTTTTTATAGACAAGGAATTTGATATCAAGGAGATTAAAAGGTAGATAGGAATACTTGTATGTCAGTTTTTATTACATTTTTTGGTACGGCGACAATGCTCATTGAAATTGGTCATTTCAGAATACTTACAGATCCGGTTTTTGCCAAAAAGGGACATGCTGATAGTGTCCTAGGGTTGGCGAAGTACCAAAAAACCTATGATCCCATCGTGAGTGATGTTTCGCTAGAACCATTGGATGTGAGTCTTATCACTCATCATCATCACGCAGATAATTTTGACAATGAGGGTTTTGCTGCTGCCAAAAAAGCTAAATTGATTTTATCTACAACTAAAGCGGCTTCAAAATTTCCAGATCATATCCAGGGGATTGTGCCTTGGCAGTCAGTTGAAATTCAGAATTCCTACGGAGAAAAACTAAAAATTACAGCCACTCCAGCTCAGCATGGGCCCTGGATCTTAAATTGGCTGACGGGTCCGGTGATAGGATTTATATTAGAATGGGAAGGGCAAAAAAATGGTACTCTTTATATTTCTGGAGATACAGTATTATTTTCGGGGATTCAGGAAGTTGCAAAAAGATTCAAAATTCACACCTCCATTCTTCATATTGGCCGTGCTCATTTTAGCATAACACCATTTTTTGATTATACATTTTCTGCGGAAGGTGCTGCGCAAGCAGTCTCCATTTTAAACTCGCAACAAGTGATACCAATTCACTACGAAGGATGGAGTCATTTTAAAGGCGGAAAAGAAAAAATAAAAAAAGTTTTTGATCAGTCTCAGATTTCTAATAAATCCCTATGGCTGGATCTTGGCAAACGAACAGAGATTAATATTTAAAAAATTACGAACTCTAAAATTAATAACTAAATTCTGAATTAGGCCTACTACTACTCTAGTAAGTAATTAGATGCTTAATGGGCACGTCGTTAAAAGTCATTGAGTTAAGATCTTTAAGGTTAATGAGTGTAGCAACATCTTCGACAGTATAGCCAGCGCGTTTTGCCAAAGTAATTGCGGCTTGCAGAGTGCCGCCTGTTGCAAGGACATCATCGATAATGACAATTCTTTGTGTTCCGTGTTGCATTTCTATAGTGGCTTCTCCGTATTCAAGGGCATAGCTCTCGCTTTCAACAGGAGGAGGTAGCTTTCCCGCTTTACGAATGGGTATAAAACCTTTTTTGAAATAAGCTGACAGTAGCATAGCTAAAATGAATCCACGACTTTCAATTCCAGCAAAACAATCAACATTACTTAAATTCAAATTTTTTACAAATTCATTCGCAATAAACTCAATTTTTGTGGGGTCAACTAAAAGTGGAGAGATGTCTCTAAACAAAATACCTTTTTTAGGGAAATCAGGAATTTCACGAATATAGCTTTTTAAATCCATAGGACATCCTTTCGGAAGAATCTCAGTAAGAGATAATTAAACTTTTATATTTAATAGGGCAGGAGTGAGTAAATACTTAAGGTAATGTCATTTTGGGTGGAGTAAGCATGTTTAGTATTGGCTGGAATCTCAATGCGATCTCCAGCTCGGAGGAGCAGTTGTGTGCCAGCAACGTTTAAAAAAAGTTCGCCTTCGACGACATAACGAACTTCTCCGAAGGGGTGTCTCTTTTCTATCATTTTTTGATTTTTAACAAATGTTTCTACCTTCGGGTCTAAGCCTTCTGCTTGCAGAATAAGCTTTAATTGTTCAAGGTGAGGAGATGTATTGGCTTGCCATCGAGAAATAAGCATTTTGGACCTCTTAAAATAGTCGAATTAATCTATTAATCTCAAGGCAAAAATTCAAGTAAAAATTTTCATTTATAAAGAAGAATTGGGGCTTTGATCGAAATATTATGGCTTAAATCAAATGTGATATTAGCAGCCTAGTAGTACTCTTCGAGGTTGGGAGTGGTAAAGTTAGGATTAGTAAAACTAGGATTAGTAAAACTAGGATCAGCAAAGTTAGAATCGGAAAAGCAGAGGTGGGTTTAGCAAAGACTCAATTTCCAATACAGCTTCAGCCGGATTGATTCATGAAAATCTAGATCAAAGTGGGTAAAGCGCGGCCCGACTTTGGGCCTGTTGAGGTATTGTTATCAAATGTTACTTATTATAATAATTGCAATATGCAACAATTAGTTTATACAATCAAATCAAATGGGAGGTCTAGATCGTGGGAGCTAATAAAACTTGTGCTAAGCTGATTGAGGTGACTCCCTTAGTGATGCGAACAATTCGAAGTGAGATGCGTGGACTGGCGCAACCAGAACTTTCTGTTGCACAGTTTCGTCTATTGGCGCGACTTAATTATAAGCCTCACTCCAATAAAGATTTGGCAACTTGGGCGGGGATAAGCACTGCAACTATGTCACGAACCATGGACCAATTGGTTCATCGAGGACTTGTTAAGCGAGAATTGAAGAATGATAATCGAAGGGAAGTCGTTCTTAGCTTGACCCCAAAAGGAAAAAATAAATTTCAAACTCTAGAAGAAAAAACCAAAGTTCAATTGTTATCACGCTTTAAGAACCTGAGTTCTAATGAATTAAAAAGTTTAGATGAAGCCTTGTCTCTTTTGAAGGAGATTTTTGATGTCTAAGGTGTTAGTTTTTATTGGGAATCGTAATTTAAAGATTAATTATAAACTAGTATTGTTTATAGTGTCATTAATTTCCTTGGCGTCCAATTTGTGGGCGGCATCTTCACCAATCAGTTTATGGGAGGCCTACCAAACGGCGCTGAAAAAATCTGAGTCCGTTCAAATTGCAGAGTCACAACAACGTCAGAGTGAGGCTCGAGTTGATCAAGCGATGAGCGGCTTTAAACCATCTCTCTCTGCGAGTGTGAACTATCAGAAGCAAAATGTTCCTATGCCCTCTGTTGGTAAAAATGAACAGGCGACAGGAAAACTAACAATCACGCAATCCCTCTATGCGGGAGGAAGAGATAGTGCCAATGTAAGTGCCGCAAAAAGCGAACATGAAGCGCAAAAATGGAACTTAGCCAATGTACAAAACTCACTCTACTCCACAATTGCCAAAAACTACTACGCTCTCTTATCAGCGCAAAAAGAAGTAAAAAATATTGAGACGTCTATTTTGCTTAATCAAAAGCGT
>CAZTDX010000057.1:0-23664 GCA_964612425.1 uncultured Pseudobdellovibrionaceae bacterium | reverse complement strand
CGCACTTCAGAAGATAAGGGTGAATATGCAGTTATGGCTCGAAATTTATCAGACCGTATTGCTAAACTAGGACGGGCTGCGGGAATCCATTTGATTCTTGGCACTCAAAAAGTGGTGAAAGAAACTATCGATACTCGCGTTCAATCTAATATGACCGCACGAATGATCTTTAGAACTAACACAGGACCTGCCTCGGTTACAGTGCTTGGAAGTAATATTGCTAATGAATTACCTCAAGTTCCAGGGCGAGGAATTTGGTCCGTTGGGAGTAAAGACATCATCGTGCAAGCTCCAAAATTAGATCAAAGTGGTGTGACTTCAAAGATCAATGAACTGCTTCAGAAATTCAATGGAGATAACAATCCCAATTTGCAACCCATGCTCTTCTCAAAGAATGAAAGCACAACAGCTAATGTAGAAGAAATAGTGAGTGAAAAAAATAATATGGTTTCTCCTAAAAAGGACGTATTTTAATGAAATTAGTTCTACAAACTAGAGACATTCAAGTTTTGAAGTTTATTTTTGCTTGTCGAGCGGTCACTTATAATCAAATTACACGAAGACATTTTAAAAATGTCTCCGGAGTGGTAGCTCGAAGACGAATAAAATCTTTAGTGCGTGCTGGATATCTTCGCTCCTCGGCACTTCAACTATTGGGTAAAGTAACTATAGTCGTTCAACCGCTTCCTAAAATTTGGGAAGCAATAGGAGATACTTGGCCCTTTGAAATTGAAAATCCACATTTTAAAACTGAATCTTTAGAGCATGATGTGCGTTTAGCCGAAGTATTTTTAAGATTTGAGCGACTTCATTGTTTTCACAGTTTTTATACTGAAAATTTGCTTTGTTCATCAAAGGCATTAGCGATCCAACCGAATTACGAAGCCGCTGTGAAAATTCATTCTGATGGTATACTCTCTATTGAGGGAATCAATGGAAAACTTCAAACCTATGCAGTTGAAATGGAATTAAGCAAAAAAACTCCACAGCGCTATCAAGAGAAATTAGTGGAATATTATATTTCTCAAGGTTTAGACGGCATTTTATATATTTCACCCGATCCAGAAATACACCGCCTTATTGCACGAATAGATTCTGAAGTTTGTAATGGAAGCAATTCACTTTTGTATTTTGCAAGCGAGGAAGAAGCAAAAACCAGCGAGCCAAGCATCATTTTTAAAAGTAAAAATGAACAAGCACTGGAATTCAAATGAGGGTGTTACAGGCGTAACAAGTGGGTGTTACTTGCTTGGTTACCCTTGTAACAGGCAGTAGTGGTTCAAATGGTTGAAATCATTATAATCAAGGTGTGGCAAACTAGAAGGGGTTTCTTATATCAGTATTAAGGATGAATATTGATATGAGAAGACCAGTTGAGCCAGTAGGCGTAAAGAGGAGTGGAGAGGTCCGGAGAGGAGAGGAACATTAATTAATAAAAAATATTGTCGTTAAGTTGATTTTAAATTTCTAAATTACTTTAAAAAAGGAGAACTTATTTTAAATAAAAAGATCGTAGGTATTGTACTAGTTCTATTTATATCAGGATGCGCAACGCTGAAGGATTCACTCATCTTAGGGGCTACCACAGGGGCTATGGTTGGTGGAATTGCAGGAAACCAATCACCAGGACAAGATAAAAGTGAGAACATGTTAAAAAGCGCTGTCATTGGCGGCATAGTTGGTGGGATTGCGAGTTATGCTATTCATGGCTCTCTTGAGTCACGCGATGCTAAAGTTCGCAGAGACACACTTTTAAATTTGGAGAAATACGATGTCCTTGGCCGTGAAGGCATTACTCCCCAGGATACTTCTAGCAGTTCCAAAGGAGATAGGTGTTATACAACTCGTGAAGTGGATGGGCGTTTAATGTCTATTCCCTGCCGTTATATTGATAATCCAACTGAGGGTGGTAGTTTTAAATGAGTCCTAAATCTCAATCGAAAGAATTGCGCGTAGCTTTAGATGCCGAAGCCACTCGATCTTATAAGTTGATGGTCCAAAAGCTTAAGGAGGTGGTACCAACTATTAAAGTCCATCCCTCTCAGTTTGTAAGCTTTTTAGTATCTGATTACATTGTAGCTCACTTTGAAAAAGATCAGGACGTTTTAATTGCAGAGTTTTTTGATTCCGATACCTTTTACCAACAGCAAAGAAAACAAGCCAAAGGAAAACCAAACTTTGAAGAGTTAATGACTAAAGTTTTGGAGCAAGCCCAAAAGTATAAAGGTAAAAGACGACGCAAAGCAAAGGCCCCCAATCAAATAGAAATCGCTTTAGAGGCCAGTAAACCTAATGAAAATGTATGAACGCGCCAAGCAAAAGAGATTAAGCTTGAATAGTATTAAATATGATACTATATCCTTAATCCATGCTGAAGAAGTTCAATTTACCAGACAAAATAAAACAAGAATTATTCCAACTGATAAACAAGACGATGGAAAAAGACGAAATCAGCCAGGGCGAGATTGCTCGGAGAATTGGTGCTGCTCGTCCCAACATCAACAGGATTTTCAGGGAGAAAGAGTCTGTGACGATAGACTTTCTCTTAAAAATTGCCGAGAGCATGAACTTAGACCTGGAATTAAAACAGCGAAAAACACCCAAGGAATAGTAAGTAATTGGCATGAGAATAAAACTAAGCATAGGAAAGCATCTTGAAGAAAAGGCCTCCTGTAGCGGAACAAAATGAGTTTCTTAAGGCAAAGGATTTAAAAGTGATAGTCAATTTTGAGTTAGATTCTTCTCCAGAAGGAAAGCAGCGCTCTAAACAAGCTAAGCTTCTTATTTGTGAGATGATATTACTTGCTAAAAAACGAGGTCGTCCTAGTCAGAAAGAGGAGAATTTGCATGAAGCCGCTTAAAATTGGAACGTACATCAGGGTGTCCACGGAAGATCAGGTTAATGTTTTTGAAGGTTCCCTTGAATCGCAAAAATACCGCATTCAAGAGTTCGTTGATTATAAAAATAGACAAGCTCCAAACTGGGGAGAAGTTGTTGAGTGGTATGTTGAAGAAGGTGTTTCCGCAGGAACAACCAATCGTCCTATGTATCAAAAAATTATGAATGATATTCGAAAAGGGAAAGTAAATTTAATTTTAGTAAGTGATCTCACTCGCCTTTCTAGAAATTTATTGGATTTTTGCAACCTCATTAATGAACTTGAAAAACATAAAGCTAGCTACCTTTCAATGAAAGAACAATTTGATACTAGCACTCCGATTGGCCGCATGATGGTCTTTATTATTATTGCTCTCGGGCAATTTGAGAGAGAACAAACTTCGGAACGTGTTTCTATAAACGCTCACTCTAGAGCCCTTCGTGGATTTGTAAATGGAGGCCCTGCTCTTTTAGGGTATGATAAACATCCTGAAAAGAAAGGGATGCTTATCGTAAATGATTCTGAAGCCAAAACAGTAGAAACTATTTTCCAAATCTTTCTAGAAACAGGATCTAGAGCAAAAACGATTGAGAAACTTAAAACAATTGGGATAGCACCTAAAAGAACCTCAAAACGAGCCAAAGCAAAAGGCTCTGCGGAATGGACAGTGCAAAGCTTAGGAAGCATTCTCAACAATATTGCTTATATTGGGCAAAGAGAGATTAATAAAATTTATAAAGATGAGGATTCAGCATATCTTAAACCCTGGCAAAAGCATCAAATTGTAAAAGCAGCTTGGCCCGCTATTTTGAAAGAAGAAGTTTTCTTAGATGCTCAAAAGTTAATTAAAGAGGCTAGCGAAAAAGAAAGAGCCAGACAGTCAAAAAGTGAAAAACGCACTTTCCTTCTCACTGGCATCATTCATTGTGCTGAAACTGGCTTACCGCTGGTGGGGCAGGTCGGTCATGGTTCTTC
This sequence comes from uncultured Pseudobdellovibrionaceae bacterium, assembly GCA_964612425.1. GTDB lineage: Bacteria > Bdellovibrionota > Bdellovibrionia > Bdellovibrionales > Bdellovibrionaceae > CAUJGP01. The sequence goes on along the minus strand of CAZTDX010000057.1, from coordinate 19,810 downwards.
AGGGACTGTACACAAATACTATCATTACGTGCGCAAGCCTAAAGATTTGGAAGTCATTCGCCCCAGGCTCAATGCTGAAGAATTAGAGGAAAAGCTTCTTACTGAATTTAAAACAGCCGTAAAAACAGCTGGGTATTTCGAAGACCTAGAAAAACTTTTAACCGAACAATATGAAGCAAAAAGTAAGAAAAATACTTCTGAATATACCAGAACACGTAATCAATTAAATGAGATTACAGCTAGAATTAAAATGATTTGGACTAACCAAGGCCAAATGCAATTAAATGCATTTGCACTTAAGCTTGCATCCGAAGAGCTAAATCAATTAGCAAAAGAGAAAGAACACTTGGAGAAATATCTCAATCAAATGGACTTTGAAGACCAGCCTCCTATTTCTGCAAAGTCACAAGTCCTATTTGTTGAAAATCAAATAAGGATGCTGTTGCACGGTTGGCAGAAGGCAACACCAGCGATGCGAAAACGCCTATTAAGGCGCACGGTGAAGGAAATTTATGTAACCCGTGGAGAAATGAACATCACATTCTGGCTGAGCGCTGAAGAGCGTGATGGCGCTATTTTAGAAGGGAACTCCACCAACCCCCTTCAGGCAAAAAAAATCCTGGCTTTCCGAGATTTATCTTCTCAGAGCCAGGATAGTAATTTCTACATCGCAAGTTCAGGTAACGTAAGGAATGGTAGACCACTTAAGATAACCTGCAAATTTTTGCAACAACATGATTTTACTGAGTATTTTGAAGATTCAGTAGAAAACATTTTCGCCCAAACAGCCCCACTTTATGAAAAAGGTTACTCTTTAAAAGAGATTTCTGCAATGACAGGCTTTCCTTATACAACGATCAGAGACCAGCTTATTAAGGGTGGGGTGTCACTTAGAATCAATAAGTCTGTCAGCTCCACTGAAGTTTTGCGTCAGTCATTTAAAAATTCAGCGCCACCCCCTTTTGGATACGGCTACTTTGATGGGATTTTGGAAAAAGACCCAAAAGAGTATCCAATATTGCAAATGATTGATCAATTGAGGCGACGAGGAGAAACTCCAACGGCCATAGCAAATAAATTGAATGACAAAAAAATCAAAACCCGTAAGGGGAATATTTGGAAACAGGCAACTGTCTATACCATTATTCAGCGCCTCAAAGATTTAGAAGAAAGGAAATCCAAATGAACTTAGATAAACTTTTTGAATGGGTCGTTATAATTGTGATGGGTTTTGCATTGACAGGAAAATTAGATACGCTCACCCGGTGGGTCTATCAGGCTCAAGCAAAGATTGTTTACGAATCAAGAGCATCCGCCTGGGGATCACCTTCTATTTTTAAGTCAGCCCACGACAATCAAAAAAATAAATGATGCCAATCGCTATGGTCAAGTTCAACTCAGAGCAATCTGGCTTGATGTTTCCGTGCGCCTTTAAATGAACATCCGAAACAGATATAAAAATCGCAAGTAAACTAAAAACTGAGTCGTATTTTTCAGTATTCAAATCTCCTGGCTGAGTTTGTATTACCACTCACTCTAGCAACGACCTTTTTTCGCCCCTCCGCACGGACATCACGCCAGCTCTCACTTTTTCAAAGTGCGCCCTCGATGATGGCTGAGAGACTGTCATGAGTCCTGCCGCATTCGCTTGGTCGGGTCGCGGCCTTTGCTGCCGTTCTCTTTTTCGCACTTCGGGTTCCTCACATTTTAGTGAAGGAACCCCGAAAGCACGAAAATAACCCAACTCAACGGAGATAAAAAGTGAACACTGAAATTTTAAAACAACTCAATTCAATTGCGATCAATAAATCAATTCCTTTTTGTTATAGTTGCTATCAAGAAGCGCCCACTGGAGTTTGCACGAAATGTTCAAGTGATGATTTTATGTTGAGCTACACATAAATGATTTGATGAGACTCTTGCCTGGACATGGTTGTGAATATGGAACTGAATTTATTATTGAAGCGTTACTTGGTGATAATGTTCCGTCAATTGACCTTGAAGCTGAATTCGAAGAGTTTATGCGCGAATGTTATCCCGAAACCACTCAAGTTGCATGGATGACACTGGATACAATCTCAATTTGCAAAGAAATGGACCCTATAGCTTGGGATCTCTCTCAAGCAGAATGGGTTGATCAACAAATTTCTGATGGCGAAATGTTTACTCTCAATAACGGATCGACCTATTTTAGAGTTACAGACATTGAATCCTTCATTGAGAAAAACTCAGCAAACTGAACTGCTGAGTTGACGTTTTCGTAACAGCTTATGTTTTTGAGAGTTCTGTTTTGAATGATTTGCAAATTGAATAAATCTTGGTCGCTGGGACTCTCAAAAATGGAAAACTATCCTCACAATATTCGAATAGACACTGATTTCGATTTTCAACTCACATAGGTTTTCTTTAAAATTATTACTTGTGAATTGTAGCTAAATCAGGGACCCTTAATCAACGGAAGGCAATAGGAATGCCAATGAAAAGGGTAACTCTCGCAAATAGGATATAATTGTGTCATACAACGAAAATTTATTTCAAAGAATTGCTGCGTTCCTTAAATCTACAAAGGGCATCGAATCGAAAAAGATGTTTGGCGGTATCTGTTTCATGCATCGGGGAAATATGTTGTGCGGAATAGATAAGGAAAGACTCTATCAAAATAAGGATGTCGAGTACATTCAACGTGAGAAAGACTTTATTTTCAAAATCCATCTTTGAAATTATTTTCCATCCTACTATTTTAAAGAAAAACTCAGAACGGACAGACTTACTATCATCTCTAAAAGAAAAAACCTAATCATTTGTACCACCACATATTAGGTCTAGAAACTTTTCGACACATTCGTTCAATGTCACTTTCGATTTTCCAACAAGAAGGAAACTATAAAATACGTGTCCGGTAACAAAAGTCACGATGTTTAGAGCTAGATCATGGGGGGAAATATTCTCTTCAATTAAGTTATTTCTCTTTAAGTGCACGAGTCGAGCGACAAGACGTTCGTCCTCTTGGAGTATAATAGTTTCTTTTAAGAAAATTGAAAATTTTTGATCAACCATGGACTGACTTGCAACGATCCTAAAGAAATCCAAATTTTCCTCAAAATTACGAAACATCGATCCTATGAACTCTCCGGCCTCTTTCCTAAGGGAGTTTTGGGCTGGATAATCAAGCTCGCGCTTGACTAATTCATCAGCACTTTTTTGAACAATATCCTTAAAAAGTTGCTCTTTTCCTCCGAAATACCGAGAAATGAGCGAAACGTTGGTTCTTGCTTTGCTGGCGATCATTCGGGTTGAAGCCCCTGCAAATCCTTTCTTAGCAAAGACTTCCAATGCGGCCTTTCTGATTTTGGCCTTCGTTGCCTCCGACTTCCAGCCAGGTTCCTTTTTGTTTATATCTTTTGAGGTCATGAAATCTCTTTTTGCTACAAATTTATATAATTCTATCTCTTTAGTCGGATATTTCAAATTTTAAACGATTGATTACTTTTAAAAGTAATGTCATAGTTAAAATGTAATCAATCGTTTAAAAAATACAAGACATCTAATATAAATGTCAATGAGCCATTGAGAGACTTTTAATTTGGCTTCTGGAGGAACTGAAATTATGAAGGGCGTTTTACCATCAATTATTGCAATTTTATTCTTCTTTGGATCTGGAGTTAGTCACGCTCTCACGCTATCAGAATTTCTGGAACAAGTTCGCTCAACTCACAAAGGAATGATGGGAACAAAAAAACAAGCTGATGCCACAAGCGACAAAATGGCTGAAGCGAATCTCTTGTTTAAACCGAGCCTTTACGCACAAGGAACAACTGCCTCTGATGGAAAGCAATCCAATCCAGCCATGTTGCGATATGACCGAGTTGAGGCAGAAAAATACTCGATTGGATTAGCACAGCAATTCAGCTTCGGGCTCCAGGGAAAGCTATACTATCAATTCGGTCGAACAAAATATGTAAACTCCAGCCTCCCGGGCTTGGGTGCGCCAGATAACTACTATGACGTTAACCCTACGCTTGAACTTTCAATGCCCCTTTGGGGAAATGGCTTTGGCCGCAGTAGTCGAGCCCAACAAAATCTAATCCTTTTTGGAAACAAGGCAGAGGAATTCGCGTCAAAAGCACAACTGACAGTCTACGAAATTGAAGCAGAGAACGCTTATTGGTCACTTGTCGCCAAGCGAGAGATAACGAAAACGCATGAACGAGCCTTGAGTTCAGCTCAAGGAATTCTCAACTATCTTCGTAAAAAATCGAGTATGCGCTTGGGGGAAGACAGTGATGTGCTTCAAGCTGAAGCTTTGGTTGCCGCCAGGAATCTTGAACTAAGAAAATCCATTAGTGAGGAACTAGCTGCCCGAAAGAACTTCAATGCTCAAAGAAACTTGGTTTCTGATGAAATTCCAGAATCACTTGATCCAATTCCTTACTTAGAACTCAGTAAACTTTCTGCTCCGATCAAGCGTCCATCGGATAGATATGATGTATTAGCAGCGCAGGCCCAGACTGATGCTGCCGCTGCAAATGCTAAACTCGTTGAGGAAAGAAATAAGCCTACTTTTGACGTTTTTGGTTCCTATGCATTAAACGGCCGCAGCTACGACTCAACATCGGATGCGAATTCCCATTTGTATGGTGGTGATCGTGGTAGCCAGGTCATCGGGATTCGCCTCAATGTTCCACTCGACTTGGCATCATCTGATAGAACACGCTCTGGCGCAAGACTTTCGGAGATTGCTCAACGCGAACAATTCAGCTTCAAACAACTCAGTCAGGAAAAAGATTGGGTGATTCTGGGACAAATGATTCAAGACTCGAAAGAATCTCTCGAACTTGCGGATAAGCTCGTCGTAGCTCAAAAAGCAAAGCTAAATAAGGAGAAGGAGCGTTTCAGGCAAGGCCGTGCGACTACTTATCAAGTTCTTCTCTTTGAGCAAGACCAGTCTCAAGCCGAAGTCATTCGTACTCAAATTGCGGCTCAACTTTTAATTTTTCGTTCAGGTATTAAAGCTTACGAAACCAGTTTTGCAGGCAAGGAGTAATAAAATGAATTTTGCGCGTTTTTCAATCAGAAACCCCGTTATTATTGTCTGTGTAATGTTGGTAGTGATTATTGGTGGCATTGCATCGTTTAAATCGATGAGTGTAGACTTGTTCCCTAATGTTGATGTTCCAATTATTGCCATTACAACAGTCTATCCGGGAGCTGGCCCCGCAGAAATTGAAACCCTCGTTAGTCGTCCTCTGGAAGAGCAGATTTCGACCATTGCCGGATTGAAACGCCTTTCTTCAAAGAATCTTGAAGGTGTTAGCCAAGTAATTGCCGAATTCAAATCCGGAGTGAATCTTAATCGTGCCGAACAAGGGGTCCGGGATAAATTAAATCTTTCACGCGGTAAAATGCCGACCGAAATCAAAGAACCAATTATTCGTCGTTTTGATCCATCCGACCAACCTGTTTTAATTTTGGCTCTAACAGCAGACCTTACCCAGGCGGAACTCTTCGACGTTGCCGATCAGTTTATTAAACCACGTCTTGAACAGGTGAATGACGTCGGTGCTGTTGAAATCCAAGGAGGCCGTAAGCGCGAAATTCAAGTCCTTTTAGATCGGGAAAAGCTACGCCAAAAAGAAATGTCTGTCTCTCAGGTGGCTGCTCAAATTAGCGCTTCAGGTGAAAATATACCGAGCGGTAAAGTAAATATTGGCCATAGTGAGCTTTCCTTTCGTGGGCTTGGTGAGTTTGAGTCCGTTACACAAATTTCTGACATCTTGATTAACCTTTATGGCAACGAGGTTCCCACTAAAGTAGGAGAAATAGGAAAAGTTGTTGATACAATGGCAGACGAGATGAACCGTACTTTTGTGGGCGGAAAACCCTCTCTCTTTCTCAATATCTATCGCCAATCTGGCACGAATACGATCAAGGTGGTTGACGATATCAAGTCTGCTGTTGAAAAAATCAATAGAGAACTCGCTGGTGGATCTAAAAATGGAAAACTTCATACTTTGATCGATGGAAGCGAAATGATTCGCAAAAATGTCGATGACGTCTACGAAACAATCATTATTGCTATCATTTTGACTGTCATAACAATCTTCTTCTTTTTGGGTGATTGGAAAATCACCCTTATTACAGCTCTCGCTCTTCCAGTTTCTCTAATCGGAGCTTTTAACCTCATGGCTTGGGCCGGTTTTTCGCTAAATATTATCTCGTTGCTTGCCTTAAGCTTGGCCGTAGGCCTCCTAGTGGATGATGCCATCGTCATTGTTGAGAATATCCACAAAAAGATGAAAGAGGGACGTGAAGCAAACGAGGCCGCTGAGATCGGAACCAGTGAACTTCAAGTATCAGTTTTTGCAATTACTCTGGTCGTCATCGCGGTTTTTGTACCCGTTGGTTTCATGCGAGGGACCATTGGTCAATTCTTGAAAGAATTCGGCTTGACCATGGCATTCTCAATGGGCATCAGTTTCGTAGTTGCTTTGACATTAATTCCGATGCTATCGGCATATTTTGTTAATGATGAACATGAAAATTCTCAATCTCAAACTCTTTATTCAAAAACTATTGGAGCGGTTTTAAGATGGTTTGATAGATTTCAAACTAAACTTGAGGACTTGTACGAAAATTTACTTATCTGGGTAACTAAGCTACCCATCGTCTTTCTATTAGGAAGTCTTGTTGTCTTTGCTATTGGCATCGCAATGGCAAAAAAAATTCCAAACGCCTTTACTCCCGAAAGGGATGAGGGGCAGATTATTATTACCTTCGAACTTCCTCCTGGAACGAGCCTAGATGGAACCCAAGAAGTAGCCGAGAAAATTGAAAAGATCGTCAAACGCCACTCGAATATCGAGTTAGCGCCATTGATTGTTGGTGGCGCTTACGGAGAGGCAAATAAGGGTCAGTTAATTGTTCTACTTAAGTCTGGTAAAGAGCGCGGAGGTACAACTTCACAGTTTAAGGAGATTCTGCGCAATGATTTGAAGAATCTTGAACATGTGAAATTAGTGGTGAAGGACTATGACATTACTGGTGGCATGAGTGGACAGCCAATCATTTTGAACCTAGTTGGCTCAGACCAAAAAGAAGTTCAGGAATACGGAGAGAAAATAGTTAAGGTTATGCAAGCTGACAAGCGTATAAAAGACGTGGAGTCAAATGCCCGCCCCGGCAAACCTGAGCTTTCTATCAAGCTTCGTCCAGATGCCGCTAACACCTATGGGATCAACTCAAAAACGATGGGTATTGAACTACGCGGCCAGGTTGAAGGGTTCACGCCTGCTAAGTTTAGGGAAAGCAGTAAAGAATATGATGTAAGAGTTCGCCTGAAAGAAGATCAACGTAATTTGAAAGCTAATTTTGCCAAAGTTCTCATTCCAAATGTTAACCGCAAACTAGTTCGGTTATCCGATATTGCTGAGGCTCAGGAAGTTTTAGGTCCTGCCGAAATTAACAGGCTAGATCGAGGCCGTTCTGTTCAGATTCAAGCAGGACTGGCGCCAGGAATCGGATTGAGTAGTGTATCCAAGGATATTGAAAAGTATCTTAATGAAGGGGAAAACAAACTTCCTTCAAGTATGCGCTATAATTGGGCTGGTAACGTGGAAAACTCTGCTGACCTCGGGTCTTCGGCTGTTGTCGCTGTCGGATTTGCTGTCATTTTGATTTATTTGATTCTTTGCAGCCTTTATGGTTCATTTGTAACTCCAGTAACGATTTTGACAGCTTTACCACTAGCGCTTACTGGGGCCTTCTATGCTCTATATATCACTAACGAAGTGATGACTATTTTCGCAACCCTTGGGATTTTCTTGCTCCTTGGCGTATCAGGCAAAAATTCAATTCTCTTGGTAGATTTTGCTAATCAAATGATGAGCGAAGGAAGATCAAGAACGGATGCAATCATTGCCGCTGGGAAAGCTCGTTTGCGTCCTATCCTCATGACCTCATTCGCCCTTATTGCGGGAACAATGCCGATTGCTATTGGCTTGAGCGAAGCTTCCAAAATGAGAACTGCTATGGGGTGGGCAATTGTCGGCGGTTTGATCTCCTCGACGATTCTGACTCTAATTGTGGTGCCTGCAATCTTTTCCTACGTTGATCAGTACCGTGTTTGGAGCAAAAGTCTAATGGCAAAATTATTTTTCCCAAAAAAAGACCACAAGGCTCCAGGAAGTGTCACAAATGGAAACGGCAAGGAGATTGCTATTGTCTCTACTGAGCGGGAGGTACGCTGAACATAAGCCAGAGTTGGAAGTGATGTGGATCAGATCCTTTAACCAAAATCTTCGGTTAAGCACCTTAAAGATCGTTCTCAGTTCGAGAAGCACTACTTAATGTGCAATCCTGCTGCGCCAAACAATTCCTGCTCTGAGTGAAACTCATATTTTTAAATATCATTTCATTCACAAAAAGTTTTAAAGACACAGATCTGGCATTCCATTCCGCCAGTTTTATCAAGAGTTGAGACCCGAACATTAGGGCATTGACTTGGTTGATTTATAGCCTCCAATAAAAGTTGAATTTTAAAAGGAGGCTGTGGCTTCTCCATCAGTGATATGTAGTATCACTATTGCGTTTATACGACAGCGAATTTCTAATTTTTTGTTCCTCGTTTTTAAGCCACTCAATATTTCTTGAATTTTATTAAGATTAGTTTTTCTGCAATCAATGACCTTTTTTAGGTAGATAATTCTGACCCTTCAAAGAATCCAAGAGCGCTTGAATTCGCACTACTGAATTTCTGTTGGCCTCTAAATAAATTTCTTTGAAAGCATTCTCGTTTCTCAAATTAAGAAAACTGAGATTCTCAAAAAGTTGGAATTTATCAAAACGAGAGTCCTCAATTCTCCCATTACCACTGAAAATCTGAGGAATACATACAGGTATAAAACCTTTGGCTGGAGTGATCTTTTGAAATCGCAATTGTTGTGACGGCGAATTACTATTACAATCATATGGCACCTTTTCGCACCATAAATACTTTTTTAAGAGCACCCCAGATTTCCCCTTTTTTGTCAGTTGAATTGGGACATTCCTCTTCCAATGGAAATCAAATTTTCTTTTATATTTACAGCTCCTGACAATTAAGACCTCATTTAATAGATACTATAAAAACATTTAATCTTGTAATAAGCACGTGGTCATCAAAAGGGTGGCGGACTTCCGCCACCCAGAATATCTGTTAACCTGTTGAAAAGGGAATCAAATCACAGACTCCTTCAGTCACAAAAATATCTTATGCAAAGTTTACCTATACTTTTTACATACATTGATTGCTTGGTCTCAACTATGATAAATAGACTTTGTTGATCTGTTCTCGCTAAAACTGATTTGCCAACAGAACTTTAGGGGATGCAATTATGAAACACAATATTCTTCTCATTGACGACGATCTAGCGATTTTAAAATCGCTTACCGGATTTTTGAATGATGAGGGTTTTTATGTTAAAACAGTTCAAAGTGGTTCAGAGGGTGCCGCTCTCATTCGACAAAAAACTATTCCGTTTTCGTTAGCCCTAGTTGATTACCACATGCCACTAATGAATGGTGTTGAAACAATAAAAGAAATTCGAAAATATAACAAAGAAATTGTTATCCTCGCTTTTTCAGGCGATGACTCGATTCAAGTTCATAACGAGTCACTTGATTCTGGAGCAATCTTTTTTGTTTCAAAGGAAACTGCCGATGCAAAACTGCTTGGTATCATTCACCGAGTCTGTCGTGAAGTCGAGCGCAAAGTAAAACCTTTGATAATTTCAACTAAATCAGAAAATTTCAAATTTTTGGAGTCTCTTGGAATTGTGGGTGTTTCTGATAAAATGCTCGAAGTCAGTAAACTTATCACAAAATATGCTGCAACCGACGAGACAGTTTTAATAAGAGGTGAAAATGGAACTGGCAAGGAGTTGATAGCAAAAGCCATTCATCAAAACTCACATAGAAAGTCTCAAAAATTCATCGCGATAAATGCAGGGGCCATTCCTGAAAACCTAGTTGAGAGTGAGCTTTTCGGTCACGAAAAAGGATCATTTACAGGAGCCACTCATGATAAAATTGGGAAGTTTCAAGCAGCTCAAGGTGGTACCATTTTTCTGGATGAAATCGGAGATATGCCTTTTCATTTACAGGTGAAACTTCTCAGGGTCATTCAAGAGCGAGTCATTACACCAGTTGGTTCTAATACCACTAAGAAAATTGATGTCAGAATCATTGCAGCAACAAATGCTCCCTTGGAGGATCTAATAAAAGAAAAACTATTTCGAGAAGATCTCTACTATCGTCTGAATGTACTTCCATTAAATGTGCCAGCTCTGAGAGAGCGCCCAGAAGACATACCTTATTTGGTGAATTTCTTTTTGGATGAAGCCAATAAAAGAAATGGAACTCATTTTCAAATTCTTGAATCTGCGATGGAGAATTTGAGTAGATTACATTGGACTGGCAACGTGCGTGAACTTCAAAGTGAGATTTCTCGATTAGCAAGTCTCTCCGATGGTCCCTATTTAAATATTGAACTTTTATCAAGTGACAGCAATCGGAAAAATCGAGATCTAAAAAAGTCCGATAATTTAGACGTATTAAAATCAAAAGTCACATTAACAGAAAAGCAAATCATCGAGTCGGCCATCAAAAAGTATTTTAGTGTGGCCGCCGCTGCTAGAGCTTTAAATATGAAGAGAACGACATTGAGGGATAAAATCAAAAAATATGGAATTATACTTTTGCGAGATAATTCTGCAATCGAGGAGGAAGAAATCTATGGGTAAATATATTTTAATGGCGTGTTTTGTGTTTATGACGGGATTGAGTCATGTTCATGCAGATGAAAGTAGGGAGCTGCCATTGACTGAGTATGAAAAGCTTCAAATTGCAAAGGCAATCAAGCTTCTTTTGCGCTATAAGGTTGTAAGTGCAAATTCAAACGGACAGTGCTTGGATGTTAAAACAGATTTGATACAAGACTTAGTCAACCAAGGCTTACTTAAAAAAGACCAGGTAATTATGATGTCCATTTGTGCCGATGGGTCAAATTGAAATGCAAAATACATTCCATTTATATTTTTTCGGCCTTATTATCATAATTGCAACAACAATTGGTGGTGTTCTTATGTTTAAAACTAATCTCTTGGAAGGTTCCGCGCAAAACCATTTGCGCGTGGCCTTTCCGTTAAATAAAAAGGTTACGGACTATGAACCTACGAACATTACTATTGCGGCAGAATATATTTTACTTGAGAATATCTTTTCCCCCTTAGTTCAAATGAATGAAAGTGGCGCAATTATCCCTGGGGTCGCTAAAACCATAAAATGGGATGGAGATAAACTCATATTAACTATCAGAGATGATTTAAAAACAAAATCAGGGCAAGCAATTACTGTGGATGATGTTTTGTTTTCGTTAAAACGACTATTAGTGTTGACAGGAAACACACATGGAAATTTTAAAGATCTAGTTTGCGAGGGGATAGACTTAGAATCTGTTGAGCAGGATTGCCCTGGGCTAAGTGTAAGCTTGAAAGAAAATACCATTATATTAAATGCTGGCGCAAAGAAAACCTTTTTACTGCCGATGCTTGCTGCAATTGATTTTGCGATTATCCCAAGAGATAGTGTTAATGCTAAAACACTTGCCATTGAAGACTACTCAGAAACAAGTGGTGTATATTTTGTTGAAAAGGATAATGGGGATGGGAATATCCAGCTAAAAATAAATCCGTATCATTTTCTATATTCCCAAAATATCGCTCAGACCGTTGAGTTAATTCCATACACCGCCAAATCGGGCTTGAGTAGCCTAGAGGCACTTGCGCAAAACAAAGTGGATCTTGTAACAACTGTAGACGTAAAAAAGGCTGATGAGCAACTTCCATTTGTGCAAACGCATTCTGATTTTGAAAATCATCTCACTCAGAAAATTAGACTTCACCTTTTAGTTTTTACTGAAAAAGGAATTAAAAATCTAAATAAGGATGAACGAGTCTACATTTCCCAAAAGGTCAGATCAGCATTTCGAGAAATCTATGGGAACAGTCCGGGCTTTGAAACTCGCTCTGAGTTTTTTCCGAGTCTTGGTGAGGGTGGGTTATCAAAAGATCAAAAGGATAAGGTTGAATCTTTTAATAAACTATCGGGGCTAAAACCACTCAAACACTTTAAGCTGGGTCTTATGAAAAGAGGTGGAATTGAGCCATGGTCCGTGCCACTGTCAAAAGTTCTACCCGAAGCCCAAACCTATTTTGAAGACAATGTCCCCGATCTTAAGAAGAATCTTAAATTTGAAGACTATCCCGAGGCGTTTATTGTTTCCACTGATACAGGCTTCATGGAGGATATAAGTTTGATCTCCTATTCGCTAAATGCAGGGTTTTTGGGTCTGACTAAAGCTGACAGAGATGTTTGGATTTCTAAATACATGGCCACTCTTGATAAATCCACTCGACTCGATAAGCTGAAAGAGCTCCATTACAATGCTTTAACTACACCTTGGATCGTACCATTGGTCGCCTCGCCCTACTCAGCAACTGTCAGAAAACCATGGAAAATAAAACTATCTGATCTTTATGCAAATAATCCCCTATGGCAAATACAAACCCCATAACCAAATGGTTAATCAGTAGAAAAGAATTTTTTAATCTATCCTTTACACAATATGGATGGCCGGAGAGATATTTACCAGGCCTCTATGATTTTACAGCGCAAATTTCTCTAAATGGGATTTCAAGCCAAGGCAGAGGGACAGATTTCATTGCAGAGGTTGCCATAGAAAAAGCCTCCGCTGAGGCAATTGAAAGATACCTGTGCAAAGTCTTAAAAATGGACTCTGTTGGGTTTTCAGTTACAGGTTTTTTCTCGGCAACCGAGCACGCAAAGTTCGAAGCACTTGAGAGATACTATTTGAATCGTCACTTGAGTCTAAACATTTCTTTTCGTCGAATTAGTGAAAGTGCTATTGAGCCTGGCTTAATGCAAATTATAAATCAGTTAGAAGACAATTCTCCGTCAACATTTGTTAGTTTCCATCAAATGCACACGCCGATTAACGAATATGGAGTTGTATGCTTTATTGAGGATACGAAGCTTAATGTTTTCTCGTTCGGGTTTGCATATAGTAAAAATATGGATCACTCCATAAAGAAATCTTTTATCGAAGCCACTCCAAATTTTGCAGCACTAAAAGAAAAGGAAACGACTCCTTCTCTCGCTAATCCTTTACCAACTGTTTTGCAAGAAAATAAACCGTGGCATCTAAGCCAAAGTTTTCATTCTCAAATGTTACCCCTTATTTTTGATGGCAGTGATTTATTAAATCCAAAGACAGAACCTGAAAACCTTGAAGATCTTGAAATTGAAACTTTGCAAGTTAGCCTGAATGCAATACCTGAGCTTAATGATTGTCCCATTGAACCCGTGAAGATAACTATTAGGAAAAAAGAGGCTCCCAAATGAAATTGAAAAACCTCTTTTTCACCAAAAGCTCTGATGATAAACTTCCGTCGTCCGAACTCAATAAGACGATTAGGGAGTTTGAAAAAAGACAAGCGATTTATTCTTTTCTCGGCTTACTGATACTCATTGGTATTTCAATTGTTATGAACACTTTGCATCTACAGTCCGTGGCCGAACAAAGCACTCGCTACGTTACCCGTATGATGCAAATGGGTATGATTAGGGATGCAACTTACGTCCTTCAAGAATCCCTAAAGGGTAATTTTGAAACGATTATGTTTAAGTCCACTGCCAATGAGAGATCATTTATTTTGCCAGCCTCTCAGTTTCTTGACCCTAATAAACAAACCCCCTTAGAGGTGATTTTAAGAGATAAAATAACTATTCCTTTTGAAGATTCAATTTCAGGCTACACTAACGAGTTTTTTGTTTTTGAGTATAACAGATTTGCCTTAGTACCCTATGCCGTTTTTCTATGGCTCCTCATTTTGCTGGTAACTATACCGCAAACGCGCTTGATGAAGAAAAAGTTAACTGTACAGTTTGATAAAGATCTTATCTTGGAAAAAGCTAAAGAGAGCAATAGAATTTCTGATGAGGTCAGGCACAATCTCAGAACTCCATTAGCTAGTTTATTACGAATCCCTTCAAGATTGCCAGAGAGCCACAAACAAGATCGTGAACTTCTTAAAACGTCAATTGAACAAATTAAAAAAATAACTTCCGCACTTGACCAAAGAAAACTAAAGTCCTTAACAGAAGATACAGCTCAATCAGATAACATCTTTGATAGCCTTGTTAAATCTGTGAATCAGATTTCAACGACTATTCCGTCGAATGTGAGTTTTAATTTTCATATTGATGATTCGCTTTGTTCGGCGAAAGTGGATCATATCCCCGTAGAGCTTCAAATCATCATTGGCAATATCATTAATAATTCAATAGATGCCCTTAATGGAGCACTAGGAACGATTGAACTTTACGCAAACGACGTTGATCCTTATTTGCAGATTGAGATTGTTGATAATGGACCTGGAATTGATTCTGCCTTTCGAGCACAGATTTTTGAACAAGGCTTCACTAAAGGCAAAGTAAATGGAACAGGTCTAGGTTTATATCATGCAAAAACTCATGTAAACAATTGGGGTGGGCAAATAAAGGTAGACTCTGAAGTCGGCAAAGGAACAAAAATTACGTTGTTGCTTCCTATAAACGAAAGAGCATCTTGGTTTGTGCCAAGACTCAAATTTAAACAAGCTGATACAATCTACGTCCTGGACGATCAGCTCACAGGAAGACAGCTTTGGAAGCTAAAGCTCAACGAGAGTGGTATAAATTCAAACATTCGCTTTTTATCAAATAGTCGTGAAACTAAGGCTGCCTTTGATGAATCAGGCTTTGATCCATTCCATTCTGTGTTTATATTCGACTACGATCTTAATGAGAATATCACTGGCATAGATCTCTTGTCATTATTACCGCAAGGCTCTCAAAGATATTTGGCCACAGGACGCTTTGATAAACAAGAAATTCGAGACCTTTGCGAAAAACATAAGGTTTTACTTATCCCAAAGACTGAAATTCCACAGCTCCCAATCATAGTCATCTAACCACTTTTTCTTTTTAATCACTATTCTCCTGAATTTGTCGCGGCGGAAATTCGCCAGAAGTGGCGGGAGTCCGCCACCCGAAACACTTTTCTGTAAGCCTACGTTTTCAAAAGGTAAATAAAAAAATGCCCTGGCGGAACTCCGCCACTTAATTTTTCTTCTCTGAAATTCGTAAAAATCCAATCCCTGAAAGTTATCAACAACTTAAATCCAAAATCAATGTCATTTCGAAATCTGGAACGATTCTTGTTTTATATAAGGGCGTGTTGCTCAGATTTGAGCTTCATAAAACTAAACCTAGAACGATGAGGAGATTCTAATGTCAAAACTAAATTATGTCAAACAGACTCAATGCCCGCGATGTCACTCAAAAAATATTCTGACATTTGGGCTCGATCAAATGTGCACTGATTGTGATTGGGACAATCTCAAGATGTTAGTGGACCTTGGTCAGCTCGATGATCCAGAACAAGCAGCTTTCGAGCACTTCAACATAAATTACAAAACATCAAATGAAGATCACGAGTTAGTAGGAAACTTTGATGATTCACTAACCGCATAAACAAAATTAAAAAAAAAGGAGGAACTACAATGCAAACAAAAAATAAAAATAACAATTCAAACAAGGAGATGAATACTATGAAAAATATTTTAAACAAATTTAAATCCATTCTCACCAACATCAAATCTAAGGTCCAAAAGGCATTTAGAGAAGAAGATCTCGATCTTTATGAATTTGAGCAACTTGATGTCAAACGTTCTTACCGAACGATCCGTAACCCTTGGGAGCAACTATAAATGTCTAGAACTTTCAAAGACAAAAGGACAATCTACGGTGGCCCCGCTAAATCAAGACTCAATTCGACAGAGATGAATCTCTCCCGAAGATTTGAAAACTTTAAACGCTTTGGTCCCATTGAACCTAGAACCCATCACTGCCACTACTGCGGTCGTTTGACTGAATTTGAAGGAGGTTATCTTGTTTGTCATGACTGTGGAGATGTTGAAATGGCTTTCGGTGATCTGATACTAGATCCGATGGCGGCATAAACACTATTACTAAAGGAGGTCAAAATTATGAATGAAAATATCATTCCATTTAGAAAATATGATCGCTTCAAACTGACACGGGGGATTATCTCACCTCGTGGTGAAGTCATTGAAGAGGATCAAGTTGGATTTGCATTTTTGAAACCGGGTTCAAAAATGTTTCGTATCAAACTATGGGCGCATCCCTTGAACAGTTATTCTCTCGTTCAAGATGAAAAGTCCCCACTAGATGAGTATCAAGTACTTTCAATTGAAGAGTACAAAACTCAAAACGGCGAAACAAAAACGAATTGGAACAAAGTAGGCCGAGGACATCTCGTCGGTAGCTTTATCAAATTCAATATTCAATTTTTTGCAGAGGATATTTTTCTCTGTTTATTTCCAGAAAAACCAAATCACGAGGAGGAATCTGTTGCCATTTAATTTTAACAAAGGAGGTCAGCTAATGATCAAAAACAAATATTTTATTGTCTTATTAATGTTCATCTCAATCATTCTACCGGAGCTAGCTTGTGCCAGTGTGGAGTCATCACTTATGGGTGTACAAATGAAACTCACACGAGTGATCCTACCAACACTTTCAGTGATCGGTATCGCATGGGCGGCATTTTCACTCATGACTGGAAATGAGAGGGCCAAGGCTCACATCTGGTATGCAATTATAGGCAGTGCCATAGGTTTTGGAGCACAGGCCATCGTAGATTTTATTTCTCAGGCGGTCAGATAATGAATGATGATTCATTACTGACTACCGTAGTCCCAAGGACACTTGAAACAAAAAGCAAAATATTAGGACTGGAACTTTCAGACGTGTTACTGCTATTACTCAATTTATCCATTCAAAATTTAATTTTTGGTTCCACAAGTATGAAAGTACCGATGGTGTTTGGAACCAGCCTAGTCATGGCAGGACTCTTATTTTTTGTTAAACGCGGGAAGCCTGATCTTTATTTACAACATCTCTTACAATTTATGCTTTCACCCACCGTTCACTCAGCCAACGTAAACGATAATCAATATCAACCATTTTTAAAAGGGGGATTAACTTGAAGACGGTAATGAACGACCATCCACTTTGCGAAGAACTTCCTTATTGGGAATTTGAGTCAGAACCCTTTTCACACGCCATATTGTGGGATGGCTCCCTTAGTGCAGGTATTGAACTCTTGCCCCTTGATATTGAGTGCTTTGATAGCGCCAGAATAAATAATGTGACTCAAGGGTTGAGGTCCTTTGTTAATTCTCTTCCTGAAGGATTTAGCTGTCAATACTATGTAAAAGTTGATTCCAATTATGAGCAAAAAGTCCGTGCTCATGAACAGCTTCTCACAACGAATGATGAGTTTTTACAATTCTTAGATAAGTCACGCCGAGAGAAAATTCAGTCAGCCGTTGATAACAATCAGATTTTTGGACCAAGGCTCTTTTTATTTTTAAAAACAGAAGCTCCAATAAAGCAAAGTCAGTTCAAAAGCACTAAGAAATTTGCGACCGAATTCTGTCAGGGTTATGATGACCGATTACAATCACTTGATCAGGCCATCACCAGTGTACAATCCTCCCTTTCATCAATGGGGTTTTATGCCGAGAGGTTAAATAAAAATTCATTGATTGATTTATTGTACAGCTATTTCAACCCCGTTCGCTCAAAAGATATCAGTGCGCCCACTATTGGAGTACGAAGGACACAAATTGGAGGAGATTCCCCAAGAGCACAAATAGTGTTTGGCGATTTGATATTAGATCATAATGAATTTGTATTAGAAAAAATGCGAACGCGAGTGATTACACTTAAAACATTGCCAGAAAGTACATTTGCCGGAATGATGAGTGGATTTTTAGCTCTTCCATTTAAATATGAGCTAATATTTTCATTCAACGTAAGTGATCAGGCCAAAGAAATTAGGTCTCTTGAAAGAGACCGGAGAATGGCTCACTCGCTTGCAAATTCACAAAGTAACAGGGTGAGCGATTTAGAGAGTGAATCCAAGCTTAATCAAACAACCCTCCTTTTGCGAGATATTATTGAAACTGGTCAAAAGATATTTCAAGGTGAGCTTGTCCTGATCCTCAGAGAGGAAAATACAAAAGATGGACAACGACTTCTTAATCTAAAAACTAAAGAGGTACTATCACAGTTTAAAACCCTAAGTGGTTCTGAAGCCTGTGATGAAACCGTTGGGGCTTGGAAAATATTTAAATCAGATCTCCCACTAGCGCCAATGAGTCTGGTGAGAGGTAAGAGACTTAAAACCTACAACCTGGTTGATTTTTTACCGATGTTTGGCCCTGCTCGTGGTGATGATCTCCCAACAGTATTATTTAATACTCGACTGGGTGGACTTTATTCCTTTAACCCAATAGATCCCAAGCTCACTAATTACAATATGCTGGTGACTGGTTCAAGTGGAAGTGGAAAATCGTTTGCCAATAATTTTTTGATGCTCCAACAAATTGCCAGAGGCACAAGAGTTTATATTATTGATGTCGGTGGATCATACGAGAAGATGACCAAGGTTTTGGGTGGTCAGTATTTTGAAATTAATCTTTCAGAAAATTATGCCATCAACCCCTTTGCAACTTCAAACCCTAGTGTGATGCCTTCAGGTGACAGACTTAAGGGAATGCTCGCCATTGTTGAACAGATGATTGTTGATGAAGGTGAAAAACTCAATCGCCTCGAAAGAGTTCAACTTGAAGAAGCACTCATAAATATTTTTGAAAGTGCTCGCAGTGAAAATGCACCACGATCGCCCTTAATTTCTGATCTAGCAAAGTATTGTGAAAAATCAGATGAAGAATGTTTAAAGAAAATTGGAAAACTTTTGTTTCCATGGGTTGGTCAAACCCCATTTGGTAAAATGCTTGATCGACAAGGTCATATTCGAGCGGACAGTCCCATTGTAGCTTTCGATTTAAAGGGCCTATCACAATACCCAGATTTACAAGCAGTTATGATTCTAATCTTAACCAACTTTATTTTGGATCAGGTGGAGTCAGATCGGACAGTATCAAAGAGAGTACTCCTTGATGAAGCTTGGCAGTTTTTAAAGAGTCCTGCTGCCGCCAATTTTATGGAATACGCTGCTCGAACCTTTCGAAAAACTGGAAGCGGAATAAGTTTTATCACACAGGGGGTCGAAGAAATTATAGGAAGTGGCATTGGACCAGCCATTTTAAATAACACAGCCACGAAGCTTGTGATGCTTCAAAAAGGCGATACGAAGATCTTATCAGAAACTCTAAAGCTAAATGCGACAGAGTTAAAATTAATCCAATCCCTAGAGCAAAGAAAAGGACTTTACAGTGAAGGATTTTTTATTGCGGGTGAAGCAAGGCAGATCATTCGCATTCAACCTTCACCTCTTGAATATTGGATTTCAACCAGCGATTCAAGAGATAATCAGTTTGTCAAAAAATTAATGGATGAGGGTCAAACCCTTCAAGAGTCATTAATTAGGGCAGCGGAGTTGGCCCCTTTTGGAGTTGCGCAAATGAAAGGAGCCGTATGAGAAAAATGAAAACCACATTTAAAAAGTATTCTGAAAAAACAAGCCGATTTTTCTTGGCAATCATATTTGCTGTCACTGTGATGGTCTCACCACGCTCCGCGCGGGCAGATCTTTGGGGCGGAGACGGCGTGTCCAGAAGAACGCAAGTGTAGGTGGATGAAATGTACCACCCTCAGAAAT
>CAZTDX010000056.1:0-23669 GCA_964612425.1 uncultured Pseudobdellovibrionaceae bacterium | reverse complement strand
GCCTTTTTCGGCAGAATCTAAGTAAGGCTTTCAAGGTATTTGATCACAGTATCGTGCCCTAGCCAATAAACAGATTTTAGTGGGTGAGCAGAGTCCTGAAGCATGACTTCGCCGCTGGCTTTAATAACGATTTCACTTAGAAACCCAGTCATTAATTGCTGAGGATTTTTGTGAAGAGCGATAAGGTCATCAGAGGTTTTGAGCATAAGCTCCATCAATTCCTTATTGGAATGTTGGGGCCAGTGATTAATGTCCAATGTTTTTTGCATGAGAGGATTTTCAATGAACTGACTGATCAGTTGATGCATTTTCTCCAGGCTATTGGGCAATAAACAGTCTTCGGCTTTATTCATTAATTCTTCAACTAATTTATTTTTGATATTTCGCTTTTGTATTTCATAAAAAAGTAAATAAAGAAAAATCTCAACTCCAGGAAATATGCTGCTCGAATTCGTTAAAATTTCGGGGCAATTGTAAACAGTGCATTTCACTCCTTGAGACCAATAGTTGGAGGAAAAGTTTTCTAACTCTTTTTTAGCAAAGCCCTGGAGGTACGGCGTGTAACATAACCATTGCAGTTTATCTTTAAAATAAATATTGGTGCCGTGGTAACCGTAGGCAGAATAATGAATGGCGCCGCCGGTAGATTCTTGCTTTTTTCTTAAGTTAGAAGTTTCTTCAATTAAAATATTAAAACTATTTGCTGTGACTTCAAAAAAACTTCTTTGACAAAACTGACCGAGATCGGAATTCCAAAAGTTGAGAGAGGGAATAAATCGATCTCCGGTCCCTTTAAAAACACGATTCATCAAACTTAAAATAATTTTAGCTCGCGGTACTCCGCCTGCCATTAAATGAGCAATAAGGATTTTTTTTTCAGGTTGAAGATAGGATTCCATCGCCTGTGACCATGCACGCACTTGATGTCTAAAGCGTTCCACTCCTTTTTTTTGTGAATCAATGATTGCCTCGAGATTCAGTTTTCCCTGAATTCCTTCTTTTAGGCCAATATCTTTACACATTTCAACGGGTGTTTGATGGTTTAAAGAAGAAGGCTCTAAGTCAAAACCACACTCTAAAGGTAAATTAATAAGTGGTTGGGGAGATTGATGAATTTCTTCGCTGGTGAGGGGGCGAAGTTTTTGATTTTCATCTCTTCGGCCCACTGTGGAGTAAACAATATTTATTCCTTTTTTTTGAGCAGCTTCAACGAGGCCATTGGCATAACCACGCTGAAACAGCTCACCAAATAAGATTAGTGTATCATGAGATCTTGTATTCATGGCCCCATCAAAGCTTTTCCAAAAGTAAAGGTCAAGTGGATTATCGATTGACTAATAGTTTTAAAAAGCTTCATATATTTCAATATGGTAGCAGCAAAAAATAAATTTCATCATATCATTTTCTTCAATATCACATTCATATTTTTGATCGCCTTCAGTGTGTCGAGCGGCTTAGCCAATGACCTTGGTGTCAGCTATCAAATTTTTTTTCCGACGCCGGATCAAATGGATTACATTACAGTACATTCAACGGAGAGTGTGAGGGCTAAGGAATGGCGTATGCATCTTTTTGGAAGTATCAGTGAAAATAATTTGCTCGCCTATGATACGAATAATCAAGATCAAAATAAACACACTATTACGGATCAATTATTTTCAGGATCTTTGGCAGTCGCCTATGGTATTACATCATATTTGGAGTATGGGATCTCCTTACCCATGAATTTACTTCATACGGTAAAACCAAAATCAGATCGGTCTTATTTAGTTCAAAGGGGTGTTACACTAATTCATAATCAATTTAAATATGTTTTTAAGCGGAGGGGTTCTGAAGAAATTGAGCCCTCAGGAAATGGTGTTGTGATTTCTTTAGGTTTACCTAACGTGCGACAAGATGGTTTTTTAGGCGATAAGCAAAACCCGATACTCTCAGCAGAATTTGTTTATGATTATGGTGATGAAGTTTCTTCTTATTCTATTAATGCAGGTTATCGCTGGCGTTCGCCCGGTGAGGCTTATGCTGATGCCCCAGTTTACCCTCTCGAAGATCAATTTATATTTTCAGCAGCAATGCAACGACAATTTATAAATTATCGTAAAATGAATTGGATCATGGAATTTTATGGCGCTTACCCTATGGATAAGGGAAATTATAAGCAGGCAAAAGATATTTCCTCAGGAGAATTTATTTTTGGTTTACGAAGTGGAAAATCAAAGGCCAGCCGCTGGACATTGGGGGGCGGCGCCGAAGTTTTTAAAGGAACATTGAGTCCTGATTGGAGGCTCTTTGCAGGTTGGAGTTGGGATTTTAATTGGACCGAAAAATCAAAAGCAAAGGACCCTTTGTTGAATAAACGTAAAATCCACGGAGTCGCTGATGATATCGCTGATCCTATTGGAGCTGAAAGTTTTGGAGCCTTAGTTGAAGATGCTGACCGTGATGGCGTATCGGATGATTATGATTTGTGTCCTAGAACGCCAAGGGGAGTTCGTGTGGACCGAGAAGGTTGTCCATTGGATACAGACAATGATTCCATTCCTGATTATGAAGATAAATGTCCTAATACGCCTCCAGGAGAAGTCGTCAACTCTCAGGGGTGCCCTGTTTTAAAGTAACTTTTTGAAAAATCGACATGAATTAAAGGAGTCAATAATTTGAAACTGCAAATTCAAATTCCTCGTTGGAGCGAAACTTTTATTTTAAATTCCAAATCAATGGGCGGGGGGCGATCGGGTCCAAAATTAGAAGAGTGTGAGCCAGGTTTAGGCTTCTTTTATTTTTTGGGATCAAAGCCTGAAAAAAAATATCAATCCATCGTTACTGAGCAGGCGTTAGATTATCAAAAAGAGACTTTGCTTAAAAGTGAAAAAGAGACGGTTCACTTTGTTGGGAAACAAGGTCTTGTTTGGATTCAGCGGCGCTCGAATAAAAAAGCATCTCAGCATCATGGTTTATTTCAAGATACACTTTATGCCTTAGCTCGAGAGGGAGCAGGCTCTTTAGTAGCACTTTTACGAGCGCAGCGAGTGAAAACTTTAAGGGTCGAATTCTGGGGTGCTAGTGCAGAAGAAGAGGTTGGTTTTGTTGTTGGGTTTGATTTAGGCGCCTATCAATTTCGACCACTGAATGAAAATCAAAATATGCTGGAGGGTTTGCCCACAGTGCAGTTAACGAGTCAAGGTAAAGCCTTTTCAAAAGATCGTTTAAAGGAAGCTCAAGCTTTAGCTTCTGCTGTTAATTGGTCACGGCATTTAGTGAATCTTCCAGGCCAAGATTTAAACCCACATACTTTTTCAAAGTTTGTCGTTGATTATTTTAAATCTTCAAAAAATGTGAGCGTGAATGTATGGAATGAAGAGCGATTAGCCAAAGAGGGAATGGGTTTGCATTTAGCTGTAGGTCAAGGGGCTCATCATCCGCCCTGTTTAGTCCATTTGAGTTATCGCCCTAGCAAAAATGGTAAACAAAAATCGACTAAGAAAAAACCAATTGCAATTGTAGGTAAAGGAATCACTTTTGATACTGGCGGATTAGACCTTAAACCCTCCTCAGCGATGCGCTGGATGAAAAAAGATATGGGAGGAGCGGCAACGGTATTTGGGTTGTGTGCTTGGATTAATGAAATGAATTTAGCGCAACCAACTGATTTTTATTTAGCGATTGCTGAAAACTCTGTTGGCCCGAAATCGTTTAGGCCAGGTGATATTTTTAAAGCAAGAAATGGAATGACGGTTGAGATTCATAATACCGATGCGGAAGGTCGACTCGTACTAGCCGATGCGCTGGATGTGGCCATTAAATCCAAAGAAGCTCCAGCGTGTGTTATCGATGTTGCGACACTCACGGGAGCGATTAAAGTGGCTCTGGGTGCGGATGTCCCTGGTTTATTTTCTAATAATGATTCTTTGGCTGCAGAAATTCAAAAGGCCTCTCATCACGCGGGAGAAGTGTGTTGGCGTATACCGTTGGTACAAAAGTATTCAAATCAACTCACCAGTTCTTTTGCGCATTTAGCGAATGCTTCAGAAGGTTTTGGTGGAGCCATTACCGCAGCTCTTTTTCTTGAAAAATTTGTAGGAGAAGTCCCTTGGGCTCACCTGGACATTTATTCGTGGAATGATAAACCCTCGGGAGGATTGGCCGCTGTCGGTGGTAGCGGCCAGGGTGTACAATTGCTTGCTTCTTATATTAAAAATAAAAAATAAGTTATTGGTGTACATGATTTCGCTGAAGAAGGTCTATCGTTTTTCTTTTTGGTACCAGATTGAACTATAAATTAGTATTATTTATAAATAAAATATATTCAAAAATATTATTTATATCAATTATAACTCCTTCTAATAGGCTTTAAATTTGAGTTCTATGGCATTGATTTTGCTGACAAAAAATAACAAATTTGTCGAAATTATATTTTAAAAATAAATTCGATAATCAAGTGAGATTAAGACAAAAATTGTTGTCAACCAGAAAAGTTTTCAAAGATAAATTATAAATTTTGCTTTACTCAAGTTTTCTAATAGGTTTAGATACTTGTTCCTCTTTTAATCTATTCGATTTTAAGAGTCTTGAGATTTAATAGTTGGAATCTCTTGAGATGGGAGCTCCGGTGATGACTAAAAATTCATTAAAGAGTTCTATTCAGAGAGCTCTAGATTGTTTTCCAGAGAGTATTTTGTTGGAAGACGATTATGGTTCATGGACAGGAAACCAACTTTCAACGCATATAAAGGATCTTGTCCGAACGATCAAAAAATATTCATTACCTCATGCTCGTGTGGGAATTTGTTTTCCAAATAGTGCAGCGCAAGGAATTGCCTTTATTGCATGCATTTTGGCCGAGCGTGTACCAGTTATGATTAATAGCGTCGATATCATGGAATCCAAATTAGACTGGGTTCGGTTTGCAAAATTAAACTTTGTTATAGTCTCAGAAGATTTAAGTGAAAAAGTTGATGCTATCCGATTGGTTTTAAAACCCGATGGTTACGTTAAGGATATCCAGGGCAGAGGCGATGTCATGGCTGAATTAGATCAGGTACTATTTATGCCACCTCTGGGAACGGGCGTTGTTCTTTTTACTTCTGGCTCCACAGGCGAGCCTAAAGAAGTTTATGTTCCTGAAAAGGGGATGCTCAAAAGCATCTTTGACTTAATAAATAAATTTAATTTATCAACAAAAACTGTTGCCTCTATTGTTTTGCCTGTGTGTCACAGTATGGCTTTAAATACACAGTTTCTGCCAACATTCGTCGTCGGTGGGCGTAGTCGCTTCTATAATATTCGTTTATCAATGAATAAAATATTTCGTGGTTTTTTAAAAGATCAATCCACGTTCGTCGCCCTTATTGGCGAAATTGTTAGAACTTGTTGGGAAGAGCGTAAAATGAGAAATTTACCTGCCTGTGAGCAAGTCACGCAAGTTCAGTTAGCAGGTGGAGTTATATCTGCTAAGCATTTAGAGATGACCCGCGAGCTCTTTCCCAATGCTGTCATTCATAAGGGGTATGGGCTCACTGAAGCGATTCGAGTGACGATGATATCCAGTCAAGATTCAAAATTTTTCACCACGGCTGTTGGTAAACCCATGTCTTTTTTAGACGTAGAAATTCGTGATGAGGGTGGAAACAAACTAACATCAGGGCAAATGGGTCAGATTTTTGTTAAAGGGGATAGCGTTATGCTTGGGTTGCGAGCCTTGTCCTCAATGGATACAAAATTAATGTCTCGCCACACTCATTTACCGACAGGTGACCTGGGAATGATAGATGCCGATGGCTATTTGCATGTAACGGGTCGCCTTGATAGTTTATTTAAAATTAATGGGAAGAGAGTCGCAGGAGCGGAAATCGAGAAGCTAGCTTTGGAATCTTCACCAAAGTTTCGTTTTGCTAAGGCTGTTTTGGTTTCTAATGAAGATGATGAACGATCAAGAATTATTTTATTTATTGAACTTGATCGAGCCAGTTGGAAAGATGGGGCATTAAATTTAGACGCACAAACGCAGCTTGATTTGGCGGAGAGATTAAAACGATTAAGTGTTCCGCCTAAAGAAATTATATTTACACCTCATATTCCACGAACATCGAATGGTAAATTAAATTTACCGATGCTAAAACAAATTTGGAAAATACAATCTTTTCACCCTATTGAGAAAAAAATTCCTGCTAATTTAAAATTGTTTAGTATGAATGAAGGAGTTTTAGCTTAGCAATATTAATTGTTTAGAGTTCAAATTAAGAGATGCATAAAAATTACAGATATAAAATAATTAATAAGGTGACAAAATTGAGTTTAAATTAAGTCAAAAATTTGCTATCATGCGTTGCGATGGGTTGTTGAAATTTTGATCGAATTGATTTTGAGGTTAATATGCGTTGGTTATTGATAGATCAAATTTTGGAGTGTGAACCGGGAGTAAGAGCTAAGGGTGTAAAGACTTTTTCTCGCTCTGAAGAGTTTTTCATGGATCATTTTCCAGGTATGCCAATTGTTCCTGGAGTCCTTCAAATCGAAATGATGGCTCAGATGGGAGGGAAGTGTTATGCTATTGCTAATCCCGACATTCTCCCTGTATTGGGTACAGTTAAGAATGCAAAGTTTTATGGAAATGTAAATCCCGGAGATCGTTGTGTTATCTCCGCTGAGATTGTGAAAGCAGGCAAAGGTTTTTTGGTCGCCGATTGTATTGTTGAAGTGGAAGGAAAAAAAGTTTCAAGCGCTTCGATATTATTTGGTATGGTTCAGCGAAGCCGATTGAACTCCAAGGATTTTGATGCTGTCGTGGAGGATTGGAAGAGAAAGAGGGAGGGAGAAAAGAATGAGTCCAACAACTAATTCTTCTTCAACAAAAGATTTGCCCAAAAGGCAGATTCAGTGTCTTTGGGAGAAAATATTAATTCCTGATTTGTCACAACCAGAACAATGTTGGGAAGATACTCCATTTCAAGACGTCATCCCCAATGTGAAAAGAGTACCAATAGAAAATTCTGACTTTGTTGTTCCTGATCCCAAGGCTTTTCGCTCTATGAGCAGGGCCTCATTATTCTTATCTTCTTATGTTGAGGAAATGAAACCAATTCTCCAGCCATATCTAGAAAAAAATCCCTTTTCGGTTGGAATTTATTGTGCGGTAGAAAATGGCCCTATTGATGGTCCTTCAACCGCAGAGATTCTCAACAGAAGTAGTGATGCCTATGACTTTCAATTTTCAGAAGCTTATCGAAAATTAAGAAATCCTAAAATGTATTTAAAGCAATTACCCAATCTGGTTCCTGCACAGCTAGGAATTTCAATGGGAATACAAGGCCCTATGAATGTGTACACTCATTCGCTTTATGCCAGCGAGCAGGCCATTCTACAGGCTAAACAAGATTTATTAAGCCAATTTGTTGAGGTGGCAATAGTAATGGCCGCCCATGCCTTTGATGATTTTTGGGTTGTTAAAAGAAGCCGAAAACAAGATCATCGAACCCTATGTGAGGGAGCAGCCTTGCAAATATTGACTTTAAGCTCCGAAAAAAGTGACATTTTTGAGCACTCCGATATGAAAAATTGTCTAAACAATGAAAATTTATATGATAAAGATAATTATTTTGGTATTGCTGATGGGCTTATTAACTTAATAAGGAAGGGAAATTAAAATGACACAAGAAGAACTATTCGTATCCATTAAAGACGCTATTAAAGATGTTGTTAACAATCAAAAGTTAAATGTCGAAAAATCAAGTACTCTTATTGGAGATCTTGGTTTGGAGAGTATAGATTTTCTTGATTTGAGTTCTGAAATCGAAAACACGATCGGTTTTGAAATCGATTTTAAAGAAGTGGTTGAACACGTAAAACAATCTGCAGCGGGTGTCTCTGACATTAAAGGTTTAACGGTTCAAAATATTATTGATTTTATCGAAGTTAAAAAAGCTTAATTAGGTAACAACCATGAATAGCTCAGACGTAGTCATTACTGCCTATGGTTTAGTTTCTCCATTGGGACATACGATTGAGGCCTTTAAAGAAGGGCTCTTTGCAGGTCGCAGTGGTGTACGCTCTATTCGTGGAAGTATGGTTGCTCCTGATTTTCCAGTGCCTTATGCGGCTTACGTGGATCGTTCAAGTCTTCCGAAGACAAAAATCTTCGGACAAAACGATGAACACCCAATTATGAAGTCATGGTTAATGACGGCAGTGGCGATGGAATCTATTTTAAATCAATTGAGTCCAGAATATCCCGTTGATGCGATTATATACGGAACGGCCGATGGTGTTTCGTTCGAGCAAGTGACGGAAGTTTTAAAAGAGAAAAAACAAAATAAGTTTGATGAAAATCAATATAATTTTAAACGAACTCGTTGTGAATCATCAGTAGAAGTGATTCACGATATCCTAACTGGTTGGGGACATAAGGAAATTTCTGGGTCTCAACGCATTTGTATTAATTCAGCCTGTGCGACAGGTAATAATGTCATTGGTATTGCATATAATGGAATTAAAAGCGGAATGTGGGAGCGATGTGTTGTGGGAGGCGTTGATGCTCGTTGTGAGCCCAGTAATTTTTTAAATTTTTATCTCCTTGGAGCTTTAACAACCGACGATCTTCCACCTGAAAAGGCAAGTCGTCCGTTTTCCAAAAATAGATCAGGCTTCGTGCGAGGTGAAGGCGCAGCGGTTTTAATGGTTGAGAGTCGAGAGTCTGCTATAGCTCGAGGAGCAACAATTCTTTGTCAAGTCAGTGGCTATGGATTTACCAGCGATGCCTTTCGGCTCACCGATGGACGTGACGATGGTTCTTCTGTGGTACAAGCTATATCACAAGCCATTCAAACAGCGGGTTTAAACACTTCAGATATCGACTATATTAATGCCCATGGTACTTCAACACCTCTTAATGATCGATTAGAGTCATTAGCGATTAAAAAAGTTTTTGGAGCCAAAGCTTATCAAACACCAATTAGCTCATTAAAATCTCAAATTGGACATTCAACAATTGCATCGAGTGCTTTGGAAGCTATTGCTTGTATCTTGATGCTTCAAGAGCAAAAGGTTTCTCCAACGATCAATTTTGAAGGGGGCGACCCTGATTGTGATCTTGATTATGTTCCTGAGGGGACGCGATCTGTTGCGCTCAAACATATTTTAAGTAATAGTTTGGGCTTTGGTGGTCAAAATGCCTGTATTGTTTTTACTAAGGAGTAGGCTTTATGAGTCGTCGTGTTGCTATTATTACTGGGGGAACCTCAGGCATTGGATTCGGAGTCGCAAAAAAACTATTAAATAATTTTGATTTAGCTCTCATCTATGGGAGTGATCATGCGAAAGCTGAGAAAGCTAAAAATGATCTTCAGGATTTAGCGGCTTCATCGTCCATTGAAAATGCAAATATAAAAATCTTCGCCCAAGATCTGCTGAAACTTGAAGAAATTCCTGGCTTAGTTAAAAAAGTTTTTGAAGAATTCGGGACTCAGCCAATAGTTTTGGTGAATTCTGCAGGACGACTTCGTGATGGACTTTTTCAATCCTCACGTATGAGTGATCATGAAGAGTTACTTAAAGAACATTTATTGGCGCCGATGGCGCTTTGCCATGCCGTGGTGCGAGGAATGTCCATGGCTCGCTTTGGACGAATTATTAATCTTAGTTCTATCAGTGCGCACTTTGCTAAAAGAGGTCAAACCAACTACGCCTCAGCCAAAGGCGGAATTGAATCATTCACTCGAACTTTCGCTCTTGAAGTGGCCCATCGAGGGATCACAGTTAATGCTGTTGCTCCAGGTCTGATTCAAACACCCATGACTCAGGCGTTGGTTGATAAAATTCAATCCTCTGAAGAGGGAATACGAGGGCGTATTCCCGCAGGGCGCTTAGGAACTCCAGATGATGTTGGGGCGTTAGTAGCATTTTTATGTTCAGAAGATGCCTCTTATATTACGGGTACGACGATTACGATCGATGGCGGTCGTTCCTTGGGAGATCCACAATCATGATTTCATTAAATAATAAAACAGCAGTGATCACTGGTGGTACGAGAGGGATTGGTCGATCCGTTTCACTCAAACTAGCTCGAATGGGAGCCAAAGTTTTAGCACTTTACGGTCGTGACTCCAAAAGTGCACAAGAGCTTGAGTCACAAGCAAAGTCCGAAAACCTGAATATTGTGTGTATCAAAGGGGATCTTTGCAATGAAGATAAATTTGCAGCCGTAGTTGAAAAAATAAAATCAGAAACAAAATTTGTTGATATCCTCGTTCATTGTGCTGCGAGCGGAGTCCATCGTGATGCCCTCGATTTAACGTTAAAACATCTTCGATGGACTTTTGAAATCAATGTCTTTGCCATTCATCACCTTTTACAAAATTTAGTTGATATTATGCCCCAGGGATCAAGAGTTATCGGTGTGACTTCTTCGGGAGGCACTCGTGTCATTCCTTATTACGCCGCCGTAGGAAGTAGTAAGGGGGCTTTAGAGTCATTGTTTCGTCACTATGCTTTTGAGTTAGCACCTAAAGGAATTGGTGTAAACCTTGTTTGTCCAGGTTTAGTTCTTACCGATGCCGTGGATGCATTTCCAGATCGGGAAGCCCGAGTTGAAAAAACTAAAAATGCAACTCCTACAGGAACCCTTGTCACACCAGAAGATGTGGCTGAGACAATTGCCTTTTTGTGTGAACCCCGATCGAGTCAAATCATCGGTCAGACAATTGTTTTGGATGGTGGAAAAACATTAATTAGTTAGGTAGGTTTTTATGGCAAAGATGTTGCAAAGTTTTGGCAATAAAGAAGGACCTATTATTGTTTGTGTGCCCGGCCTTTTAGGTGGCGCAGAAGATTTTCGTAACATCATTCAGCTTTTTTCTAATGACTTCCATTTTTTAGTTTTTGATCCCAATGCCGAACGCCGACAGTTTGGAATCAACGGACTCACTCAAAAAGTAATGCAAGAAATTCAATTTGATTATAACGCTAACGAGATTTTTGCAGAACTTCCTGAATTTACCAATAAGCCCGTTTGGATGTGTGGAATTTCATTGGGTGGAAAGATCATTTATGACTTTGCCATTAAATTTCCCCAAGCATTTAGGGGAGCCTTATTAACGGATGTAAGTCCTGGGTCCTTCGGTCAATCGGAATTATTTTGTTTTATTGAGTCTCTTGTTAATGGCATCGATATGAATCAAGAATGGCCAGAGTTAAAAAAAACTCTTCGTACTTTAATCAAAGATGATAGCTTACGCTCCCTTGTTCAGTCTCAGGTTTTTTATCCGGAGCGAAAACCACCTGCCATTTGGAAAGTTGGCATGGCCAACTTTAAAGCGTTGTTGCAACGTCAGTCTATGGATGAACAATTTAATGATATGTTTAAAGTGGATGATCAACTTGCAGCTCAGGGCTCGTTCATCCATGTGTTAAAGGCCACAATCATGAGTGCCATTAATTTTGAATCCTATGAGCTTCTTAAAAAACTAAAGTCTGTAAAAATATATGAAATTGAAAACTCCAGCCATTTTTTGCAACATTCTCACAAAGATTTGGTTCATGAGTTAATTTATAAATTAAATAAATAAGGTGATGTATGTGTGGAATATGGGCTCGTGCCAGTCGAAAAAGGGCTCTTGATCAACAAGAGTTATTGTTCCCGATAAAAATGCTTCGTCATCGTGGTCCTGACTCCTATGGTTGGTATTTACAAAATAATGTAGCTCTAGTGCATACTCGTCTTAGTATTATAGATTTGGGTGGTGGTGCTCAGCCATTGCAAAGTTATGATAAGAAGTGGATTGGAATTGTCAACGGAGAGTTGTACGATTATCAGCAACACCGCGCCCAACTCCAATTACGGGGAATTCATTTCAAAACACACAGCGATAGTGAAGTCCTATTGAATTTATTTGTTGCCAATGGTGCCAGTGCCCTTCGTGGATTATCTGGCGAGTGGTCTTTTATTTTTTATGATACCCAAAATAAAAAGTTATTTTTTGCAAGAGATCCCCATGGAGTTAAGCCTCTCTTTTACCACTATGATGGAGAAACGTTAACTCTTTCTAGTGAAACTAAAGCACTTCAAAATGAAAAGCCTATTCTGAGTGAAGACTATGTTAAAACTTTTATGGCTCGAAGTTTAATGCCTAAACGGACCGCCTTAGAGCAATGCTTTCATGTTCTACCTGGCAGAATTTACTCCTTTGATATCACAACGGGTCAATTAGTTAATGAAGTTATTGATCCATTACCATTAGGTCAGCCGAGAGTTTTAAGGGGAGAAGAAGCTATTGAAGCAACCTATGATGCTTTAAAACAATCGGTGAAAAGACGTTTGGTGGCTGATGTCGAAGTGGGTTGTTATTTGAGTGGTGGCGTGGATAGTGCGCTCGTAACTGCATTAGCGGTTGAATTAGGGGCTAAACCAAAAGCATTTACCGTTGGTTTTGCTGATCGTGATTTTGATGAAAAAGATGTTGCGGCTAAGATTGCAGCTCACCTTGGAATTCCCCATTATACCTGTCAAATGAATGGTAAAAACTTTTTACCTAGTTTAATTAAATCAATTGTAGCTTTTGAAAATCCAATTATAAATCCCCATGGAGCGGCAAAAAATCTTTTATCCGATATGGCCAGTCAACAAGTGAAGGTTGTTTTATCTGGTGAAGGTGCTGATGAATGGTTTGGTGGCTATGCTTACTTACGCATTCAAAAAATTCAAAAATTTATTGAACGACACCCAAAATGGGGTGAGGCCCTTTTAAATAAATTTATGGAACAAGAAAATGGCCGTAGTATGAACCATTTAGATGGGCGCTCTACGGTCAATAAAGAGCTATTTGAAAAATACTTTTTTGGAATTCAGCCTGCGGTGTTAGGAAGAATTACCAAACATCGCGCTTATCAGTTTCTAACAGGGGATTCTTTAGCAAATCGATTAGACTTTATGTGTTCAGAACTTTCACAGATGATGAAGGAAGAGTGGAATTTTGAAAACACAAAAGAAAAATCCTCCTCTCAATTTCAATGGGATTTAAACACCTGGTTTGCGGCAAGAGTGGACTTATTGCATTATATTTTATCTAATGTTGGTGATCGCCAAGAGATGAGTCATTCCTTAGAGGGGAGGACACCCTTTTTAGATCCTCAAGTTATTCAAACAGCGGCTCGGACAGATCAGAATACTTTGCTGAGAGGGATAACAGAAAAGTATGTATTAAAAAAAGTCGCTCATAAGTTATTTCCAAAAGAAATTGCAGAACGACCAAAGCACCCTTTCTTTGCGCCCATAAAGTATTTTTATTTAAAAGAAAATCGCGAACCCATCCAAAATTATATAGAGGTAGCTCGCAGCGCGGCTCCTTGGCTTGCCTGGGGCAATATTGACCGTCTTTTGAGTAGTCCATTGAGCGCAAAGTCACCACTTTTAACGATGCAAAATTCCACAAAAATAATGCTATTTTCTCTGGGGGTTCTCGTAGAGCATTTAAGGCAGAGCCCAAAGTTTGAATCTCGGGGATTTACCATTCCAGAAAGTGTTGCTGATATTCAGCCTTTTCAATTTGTTTCTGAAAAGTAAAAGGAGCCTTTCTAATAAGAAAATCTCCTTTCGTTGTAAATAGAAGCGGTCTCAAAAATATTTACTAAAGATTAAGCCTGTTTATTGTTAATTCTAAGGAACGTCAATCCAGGTAATACTATTAGCTATTTGATTGAGAGGTGCTTCTGTTGTGTTTCGTGAATAATAGGGTGCAAGTGCAGTTTTTAAATAGTCTATGGCCTCAATAAGACCTTTTTCGTATTCTTTGCTTTTAAATGAAGCCTGAATAATTTTCAGTATATTTTGGTCGATTGAATTCATATTTTCAATTTTGATTCTTGGGTCATGAAACAAAACAATATAGCGCTCCATCACTGAAATATATAATACTAAAGCATGGCTTGATTTCAGGTTATTTAAATGTTGGCGATAGAAAAAAAGCTCTGCTTGATCTTGAACTTGTTTAATTTGCCACTTCTTTGGAATGAAGTGACGATTAATTAAATTCAATGGGCTTAAAGCGGCGGCAAAGATGAGGGCTAAAATGGGGCTTCCTAAATAAAATGGAAGAGGTGAGATCCACGTGTCAAGAATATGGTTGGTAAAAATAAATTCAATGAGTGAAATAAAGAGTAAAAGAAATAGCAAGGAGAGTATCCAAAGGATGTGATCAGTGTAGGATGATTTTTTAGCAATCACTGGTAAAAATTCAAAATCAATCTTGTTTTCAAAGGACTCAATCGCTGCTTCAATTGAATTTGAGCGAATAGAAGATTTCATTTTTTTAAAGCTCATCGTTACCAACCTCCACTCGCGCCTCCTCCAGAGGATTTACCTCCGCCACCGGACCATCCGCCTCCTCCAGGCCAAGAGTCATTTCCTCCACCACGTCCACCTCGCAGGATAGAAAAAAGGAGATAGAGTGCAAGTGTTGGGTTCATGAAGAAAATAATAAGCCAGATTCCAATAATCACTAATACGATGATTCCACCTCGAAGGGGACCTGTCTTCTCTCGATTTTTCTCCTGAAGGAGAGCTTCTTTGGTGGCATCGGGGTTTTCAATATAGACTTGGAGAGCATTGACCCCTTGGAGAATTCCTAAGTTGAAATTACCCTTTAAAAAATAGGGCTTAACGACATCTGAAATAATTCTTTTAGCGATGACATCGGGTATATCACCTTCAAGGCCTTGCCCAACTTCGATTCGAAGTTTCTTCTCATTAGGCGCAATGATAAATAAAAGACCTTTATCTGTTTTTTCATCACCTAATTTCCATTGATCAAAAATTTGTATAGCAACACTTTCAATGGGTTCATCATGAAGTGATGAAGTGATATAAATCTGAAGTTGAACACCTTTTTCTTTCTGAAGTTGAAAGAGCATTTGATTAAGGTGTGCCTTGTTGGAAGGCGTAAGCAGTCCCACCTCATCCATTACGGGCCCCGTTAACCTCGGGACTTCAAATCCGAATACATTTGCGGAAAAGCAAAGTAAAAAATGGATGAGTGAGAGTCGAATAAAAGCCAACATAAGTGTATTAAAACTTTACCTCAGGAGGTTTTTCATTTTTTGACTTTTCCTCAGGAGAGACATCCCATTGAGGCATTTGAGGATAATGAAACATCAAAGAGTTAGTCCAGCTTGTTGGAATTACCATCACTAAGTTATTAAATATTTTAATAGTATCAATGTAACGATTACGAGCAACAGTGATGCGATTTTCAGTCCCTTCTAATTGGGCCTGTAAATCTCTAAATCCAGTATCAGCTTTAAGATTGGGATAATTTTCAGAGATTGCCATGAGTTTTCCAAGAGCAGCTGAAAGTTCACCTTGTGCTTTTTGATAGCTTTGAAGTTTTTCAGGAGTTAGGTCACTGGGATTAACAGTAATTTGCGTAGCGCGAGCACGAGCTTCCGTAACACCAGTTAAAGTTTCTTTTTCATGCTTTGCGTAACCGGAGACAACATTGACAAGGTTTGGAATTAAGTCAGCTCGCCTTTTGTATTGATTAGTAATTTCAGCCAGTGCGGCATCGACTTCATTTTTTTGCTGAGGAATGCTTTGAATTCCACAACCAGCAATCAGTCCAGTCAAAAGTGATATGAGTAAAAGGTTTTTCATTAAATCCTCCTTAGGTTCAATCTTAAATCCATTCAGTAAAGTGACTCATAGTATGAGATTGCTTTTTATACAACTATAGATTTTTATTTTAATATTTCGAGTCAGTCTAATCCCCAATAGTGACAGTGGGTAGTTCCTAGGGGTGAAGTGTTAATCAATTGATCTCTGCTAAGACAGAGGTCTAGCAATAGGCCACTCAAAAGTCTCGTATTTGTCAACTTTTGGTTTTCAAGATAATCTAAATAGAAATAAGAGTATCAATAAAATTTATTTTAGTTGGGGGATGGATGAAAGCTTATTATATCTCAAGGCAAGGTCGCCAGGAGGGCCCCCATACTTTAGAAATCATTGAAGATAAAATTAAGTCTCATTATCTCAATGAAAAAGATTATATATATGATTCAACAAGAGGTGAGTGGATTCATTTATCCAATTTTAAACCTATAATTGAAATGTTTGAGCAATTAAAAAAAGAAGACTTTGAAAATAATGGGCAAGAGAAAATCGCGTCAGAAAAAAATTGGTACCTCTTGAAAGGGAACCAACAAATGGGTCCCTATCATTTCAAAGAGATCGTTTCTATGCTTGTAAATAAAGAGGCTTTTGAATTTGATTTTGTTTGGTCTTCAGGAATGACAGCCTGGCAAAAAGTTTCCGAGTGCCCTCAGTTTCAAGAAGGGAATGTACTACCTTTTGTCAAAAAAGAATCCTTTTCGTCTGGATTACACTTTCGTCGGAGAAACGAACGAAAAAACTTTGGAGCTTCATTGGTATTTCACAATAATAAAAAGTTATGGAATGCCAAAAGCTTTGAAGTGAGCGCCAGTGGTGCGAGTATAGAAGTTGTTGGTACTTCATTTAACCGAGGAGAAATTTTACTCATTCATTATCGACCTTCAAAAACTGTTCCGGCCTTCAACGTTCAGTGTGAGGTGATGAATTGTGATAAGATACAAGACCAAGCAGGATCGAGCGTCTATCGATTAGGTTTGCGATTTGTTAAAGTCAATGACGTCGCTCACACGGTGCTTCAGCAATTGGTCAGTCACAAGGTCGCCTCTTAATGGGTTTTTGATAAGGAGTTTTTTGTGAGTTCTCATAAATTGAAAAATGAACTTTCTCAATATTGGTTGTTTGTTGACTCTAAAACACGTGTTGTGTCTAAGCGCTTGACTCAAAAGGGTGCAGAAGAGTTTCTCAATGACTTACGGAATGTGAACTTTGAGCAATGGTGGGCTTGGAATCCCTGCTTTCGAGATTGGATCCTCTTAAAAAATATTATCGATGTGCGAGAGGACCATATTCGATTGCTAATAGAATTGCTTCAAGTAGAGGAAAATTATGATGATGATAAAACAATCATTGAAAACTCCAATCCGGAGATTGAATCCTCTACAAACAAAGAGCAAATCGAAAAAACTGTCATTCCAGAAGAGTATTCCGAAGTCAGAGGGTATCTTCAAGAGGAAGATGCTGATATGGTTATGAAGGATTTTCACGGAGATGATTTAACGATATCCAAGATCCCGAAACCACCTGATTTGGGGTTTGGCTCTGACCGTAGACGTTCGAATCGACACGATAAAAGAATTGAGGTCCTCATTGCTGGTGGAGGTAAAAGTTTTAGAACCCATACTCTCAATATATCAATGACAGGATTAATGCTGGATAAAGCTATTCCCTTTGATCTTCAAAATGGACCATTTGAAGTGGTGTTTGTCATGTCCGATAATGGTATCAAGCGCCAAATAGCCTTTCAAGGAAAGGTCGTTGGAGATCTTCGAGATCGTCGACGCCTCATTTTTGGTGAATTATCTCCTTTAAATCATAAAGTATTGTCTGAGATATGTGCGGCTTGAGTGATGAACCGCCAATTTTCGTTCGTTTCGATAACCATTTCATGAATGAGCCTGGGACTGTTTTTTGACAAGTATCAATAAGCACGTTACTATTCTCCCTTTGCAATGGAATACTGGGAGTGAGTTTAAATGTGGCAAGTCATCAAGCGTTTATTAATTGAATTAAAACCTCATAAGTCACTTGTGATCATAATGGTCCTAGCGGGAGTTGTCATGGCTCTCGGGCAATGGCAATTGGCCGTTCGCCTGAAAGACTTATTCGACGGTTTACAAGCTAAAGATGAATCATTGATTTTTGCAGCTCCCAAGTTAATTTTAGGAATAACGTTTTTTATGTCTCTTGGCCGATACATTCACTTAGCGACGATGAATTACCTTGCCGATGTTGTAACGATGAGACTTCGTCACCATTTACTTTGGAAGTTTATGACTCTCACTCAAACCTTTCATTTGCAGTATCAAGGGGGCTCAGGTGGTCTTATATCAAGAATTTTAAGTGATGTGATTTCTATTCAGCATGGCATGCGACTGATTGCCGATATTTTTACTCAACCACTCGCGTTTGTCCTTCTCTTAGGAACTTTGTTTTATCGAGATCCTAAATTAACATTAATGATTCTTATTATTTTACCTCCACTCTTACTTTTTTTAAGACAAATTGGACGATCCCTCAGAAAATATGGTCATGGAGGGCAACAAATTTTAGAAAAAGTTGCGGGCATTGTTAAGGAAAGCTTAGATGGAATGCGGGTCATTCAGTCTTTTGGTCTTGAAAAGGAAATGGACCGAAGATTTAAAGTCGCTGCTGATGAATATTTAGAAAATCGTAAGAGCATTCATAAGCGTGGTGAGCTTTCAAGTCCTGTCACTGAATTTATTGCAACGGCAGTTATCATGGTGATTTTTACTTATATTGGGATGGAAATTACCAAAGGAAAAGCTACCTTTGGCGATTTTGGAAGTTATTTAGGGGCCTTAATGTTGCTTCAATCCCCCATTAAAAAATTTCAAGAATCATTTGTTAAAGTGCAAGAGACTGTGGTTTCGTTAGAAAGAGTTTATTCCATTTTAGATAATCAAAATACTGTTCAAGAAGTCTCCTCACCAGTTCCATTCCCCAAAGATTGGAATGAAATTAAGTTTAAAAACCTTGGGTTTCGCTATCAAGACCAGTGGGTGCTTGATGATGTTAATCTCACCATTAAAAAAGGGGAGATTGTAGCAATTGTCGGTGAGAGTGGCAGTGGAAAATCGACTTTGGTCAATTTGCTTCAGCGCTTTTTTGATCCTTCTGTGGGTGGGATTTACATTGATGATATTGAAATTCGCTCAATGAAGCTCACTGAATTACGAAACAACATTGGTTTAGTTACTCAAGACGTCTTTTTGTTTAGTGATACAGTGGAGAGAAACATTCATTCAGGAAATTTTTCAAAGAATATTGCAGGCGTGCAAAGTGCTTCCATTGCTGCCAATTCCCATGACTTTATTTCAAAAATGCCACAGGGGTACCAAAGCCCTGTAGGAGATAAAGGAAGCTTTTTATCCGGTGGTGAGCGGCAAAGAGTTTCTATCGCACGGGCCTTATTTAAAAATGCACCGCTATTAATCTTAGATGAGGCAACAAGTGCATTGGATAGCGCTAGTGAAGTCGAAGTCCAAAAGGGATTAGAACACTTGATGAAGGGTAAAACGACAATAGTGATTGCTCATCGATTATCTACCATTTTACACGCTGATAAAATCGTAGTGATGCGCCAAGGGAAAATCGTAGAGTGTGGTCGTCATGCGGATCTGATCAATCAAGGCGGTGATTATGCTCGCTTCATTCAGCTACAAGCTCTTGATGTGCAGGATGAAAGTTAATTTTAATAGGATCATTGATGAGTACTGTTGATAAAAACAAACCAGGTACATGGCGGCCCTATCGGTCTTCACTTTGTAAGAGCTGTTATGCCACCTGTTGCACTATGCCTTTGGAAATCAAATTGCTAGATTTATTGAGAATGGGACTAATTTCAGTTGATGAAGCTGACTTGAGTTCAAAGCGAGACCTTCAGAAGGTCGTGAAACATTTACAAAAACAGGGGATTGTTAAAACCTATCGAGAAAGCACAGGGCTCTTTCTTTTAGAGTCAAAACCAAACGGAGATTGTTTATTTTTAGACTCTAATATTCGATCATGTAAAATTTACGAGAATCGACCGCAGGTCTGTCGCTCCTTTCCAGAAACAATGGGACTCCGTCCCCGGTTTTGCCCGTATATAAAAAAGCAGTGAAATTACTTCCTATAAAAATGACATATTGTGACAATAGGGATTTGTGTTGTATAAGGAAATGATGTTTAGGGATGTGCCCTAAGGGTTGGGAATTTAATTAGAGGAGAAGATAAACGTGGGAGTTAATACTGGGATTGATATCGATGCGGATTTGAATGATGAATTAGATTCAGCAGAAGGGGATTTAGAACTTTCAGAGTCGAGTGAACCCTATGATGGTGAACCTCATCGTCAAAAAACGCTCGAAAAAGATTTCGAAAAGGAATTTAAAGCGTTAAAAAATATTGAGGAAGTTGAAGATAGTATTGATCTTGATTTAATTGAAAACATTTTAGATTTAGATGAAACTCAATATCCACGATTTACATTAGCTAAAAATAAAGCTCGTTTTTTAAGAATGGTGAGTTGGTACCGCACTAAAGAAGAGTGGATTGAAGTGGCTCCTTTGAGTGGAGTGACCAAACTATTTAAACAACAAACAAAAGAGTTAGAAGGAATTCGCTCTAGCAAGCTAGATTACGAAATGGAGCTAGAAACAGGGACACTGACTCCCTCTCAGCGCTCCTATCGTAAAGACGAATTAAAAATGTGTCGTGTACAAGAGAAAATGGCTGTTCACCTTATTTCTAAACTTCAAGTTAAAATTAAGTCTGGTCGAAGATAATCAGTCTCAATTGTTTTAATTGAAAAAGAGACGGGAATTTAAGCAACTTTTTTGGTGCTCATTCCCGCAGTCTTTTGTTCCAAAGCAATAATTTGCGTCACAAAAATTTTGGAAAGACTATTGTAAGTGCTATTTGAGTGAAGAAGTTCCCCTAAAACATAATCTTTGTTTCCATTTTTAATCATTTCAAACATCATTTTTGTTTGTTCAAAAAGAAAATCAAAAGATTCAATGATGCCTTCTTGCAAGTAATCTCTACCGTGTGTGATGGGAAGCTCTTGTATCCATTCTTTGAGAGGATCATCTTCTGGTGATAGTGAAACGAAGTTTGTTCTTAATCCATCAATAAGTTTTTGTTTCCAAGCTAGATGCAACGATACAGCTTCGCGGCCATTTTGAATACTGAGGCGAAGGGATTGCTTTAATGGCATTCTAATGACAAAACACGTATTGGAACTCTTTTGATCGAGAAAGAAAAGTCCATTTTGACCTTCGATGATGGATTTTGAAATACTAAGGCCAAGCCCCGTGCCCTTTCCAATATCTTTCGTTGTAAAGAAAGGTTCCATAATTCGATCAGCAATCAATTTAGGAATTCCATTCCCAGAATCCTTTATAATAATAGTGATTCCATTTTTTTCTTCTTCGATTTCGAGCGAAACCCAGCGGTCTTCAAGGTGTTGAATCGCATCACAGGCATTCGTGATGAGGTTCACAAGCACTTGAGAAATTTGAACCGGTCGACATTCAATCTGGTAATCTTTTCTCGGGTTCCAGCGCCACTCAACATTATATTTATTAAGTTTAGTTTCTAGGTAGGGAAGTGAATCTTTCACAATTTGATTAAACGAATAGATAACAATGGGA
The DNA here is from genome assembly GCA_964612425.1 of uncultured Pseudobdellovibrionaceae bacterium. Taxonomy (GTDB): domain Bacteria; phylum Bdellovibrionota; class Bdellovibrionia; order Bdellovibrionales; family Bdellovibrionaceae; genus CAUJGP01. Next base: position 2,363 of record CAZTDX010000056.1, on the reverse strand, counting down.
TCAAGATCAGAATCGCGAGAAAAAGCCTTTAATCCTTTTATAATTTGAGCGATTCGATCGGTAGTAGCTTGAATTTTATCAGCTGTTTGTTCTAAAAATTCAGGAGTCATTCGGCTAGTTGAAGCATAGCGTTTGAGGCGATCCGCGGCCCCCACAATTACAGTCAATGGATTATTAATCTCATGGGCAACACCCCCAGCGATCTCACCTAATGAAGCCATTTTAGAGGTGAGAAGCTGTTTATAACGGAGCTGTTCAATTTCTTTAAAGAGGTCTTTTTGTTCTGTTAGGTTATTTATTAATAAAACAGCTCCCCCAATTTGGGTTCCTTTGTACCAAGGTCTAACGGACCATTCAATCCAGAGAGTTCTACCAAGGTGAGTGATGTATTGCTCCTCATCGGATTTTAATGAACGACCTTGCATGGCTCCTTGAACAAGCGTCTCCCACTCAATTGGGTGTTTATGAAATAAGTTCCATAAATTTTTTTGCTCTAAATTAGATGATGGCCAATCAAAAGTTTTCACCCAGTCGTTACTATATTCTAAAATTCGAAATTGATTATCGATGATCAGTGCCGAAATTGGAAGGTAGCGAATAAAATGTCGGAGTTGTTGTTCGCGCTCTTGGAGTTGTAAAAAAGTTTTTTCTTTTTCTTGTTCACTTAAATTATTTAGTAAGATTTGTGCAATAGAAGAAATTACAGGAGTAAAGCCAAAAATTCTATTTGAAAACCAAGTAAGTTTTGAATTTCCAAACCCAAGAAAACCAATTTTTTTATTCCATAAGGTAATAGGAAATCCTACAAAGTTATTGATTTTTTGAGTGAGCATGGGGGGGATTAGTGAGGCACTTAATTTATCTGAGTTGTGAAAGAGTAGTGGCTGGCTAATCGTAAAGCTCCAGTTGATAAATTTTTTGAATTCGGAATGGAGCAGCTCACTTTCAGGAGGAACGGGGATCGGCGGTGTATCCAATGAGGATTGATCCTTTTGCCAAAAACAAAGATTTTCAAAAGTCTCATGATTGTTATTTGTTACGGAGGTCATTAAGTAAACCCATTCAGATTGGGTTTCCTTTAAAATAATCTTGCAAATTTCATCGCGCACAAATTGCAAGTCATCCTGTTTGCCAAATAATGTGGATTGAATCTTTTTTAAGAGGTCAAAGTTAAAATCCTTCTCTTTTTCTGCAGTGATGTCATAGCGCAAAGCTAAATAGTGAGTATTCTCACCAGTTTTGTCTTTGATGGGAATGATATTGGCTGCTGTCCAATAATAGGAGCCATCTTTTGCTTTATTACAAACTTCACCTCGCCAAACTTCTCCGCTTGAAATTGTATCCCACATTTCTGCAAAAAAACTTTTTGGGTGGATTCCAGAATTAACTACTTTGTGAGTTTTACCAATGAGTTCTTCTCTACTGTATTTTGAGATTTCGCAAAATGCGTCGTTCGCATGGATAATAACACCATTGGCGTCGGTTATTGCCAAAATGGTAGCAGCATCAATTCCAGCAATAAGTTGTTCGTAGATATTACTTTTGATCATTCCTTCTTTTTTCGGCTAATAATTTTAGTCTCTTAAGTCATTTCGGATTAAAATATGATGATTTCACCAATTAAAATTATAAAAAAATGTATATTACATTGTCAGGACTTAAGTTGGACCAAGATACTATAGGGATTCTACAACACTATTAGTTTTTAAAATACAGTTGAAGTGAATAGGCGTTTTCTTGATGAACTTGTTTCCAGGTAATGTGGCTTGAAAACTCACGAAGTAGGCTCATCTTAAATGTGTCATTCCAGTTTTGAGAATTATAGAGAACCTTACTTTGGTCGTACCATGATGTGGGTACTTGAATTTCAACGGCTTGAGGTGAGTAAAGTGGGTTTTTAAAATTAAGAAGTAATTTTACAATGAAGTGATTTGAATTTAGATGTGCTTGATTTGCAGATATTAAAGATGGCCTTGAAGTTACAATAGGTAGCTTGATGTCTATTATTTTAATTTGTTTGATAGAGTGTGCGATTGAAAGGTTGAAGGTGTTAGTGGTAGGATCGTTGGCGGGGTCATGCGATGCTGATTCCAAAAAGCCATTCAAAGTGGTTGATAAAGCCGACCATTGATAACTCGTGGGGAGTGAGCAGTGAAATCCCCTTGGTAAAAAAAGTGATTTGGACTCTGAATCTATTTTGCTTAATAGGGGTTTAAAATTATATTCGGGAGGAATAATAGGATCAAGTTGAGTTCCTATGATAAGCATATTTTTAAAATCCTTTGTGGAGAGCCAATCTGGAGAAGACTCTTTATAATCAGTGGTGATTCTTTTTTTATACTCCATAAGACTTTCGTCTTCGG
>CAZTDX010000055.1:0-24205 GCA_964612425.1 uncultured Pseudobdellovibrionaceae bacterium | reverse complement strand
AAATCCTAAAAATTAGGATTCAAATTTGTGTCCACTGAAATGGGGGAACTTCAAAGTTTAGCTTGTTTAATTTCTACAGGAGAAGTCGATGTAAATAAACTCCCTATGAAGGTTACACAAGAAGATATGGTAAAAGTTCAAGAAGTTATCAATAGTAAAGTTTGTCTCCCAGAAAATTTTCAAAAGCTCATAAAATCTGAGAAAGATGGAAATGTTCCAATGGGCAATCCTACATGTGATTATTAATTACACAATATGCTAAAGTGAGACCTATGAGAATAAATTCTAAGCTTATTACAGTGATTGTTACAATTTTTATTGGTGTATTAATTATCACCGGAAGGAAAAGCTTTGTGAAACCCAATCGACAAGTTGAAATTTTAAAAACATCCTTTCGCGCTATAAATCAACTACCAGATCCTGCGATGATAGACACTGCGGGTAAATGGTATTTGTTAAATCACATTTCAACGCCATTAATTGAGTTTGACTTAAAAAACACATCACTTCTCCCTATGATTGCGAAAAGCTGGAAAATTCAAGATAATAAATATATTCTTACTCTTGATCCAGAAGCCAAGTTTAGTGATGGAACCTCTATCCGTGCCAGAGATGTCGTTGCATCCATTAAACGCATTGTAATAAAGAAATCATCGCTGCATTTTCCACTTTGGAAACATGTGGCCGATTGCGAGAATTTGAAGTCCATGAATGATCCATGCCAGGGCATTTTAGGAGATGATGCCACAGGCATTGTTGAAATCACACTTAAGGCTAAGAGTGAATCATTCTTGCTTCAAATCTCAAGCCCAGAAGGTGGCATCTGGTTTGCTGATGATATTGATGCCAACACTTTGGATTTAAAACCCAGCAAGTTTAGTGGTCCATATTCTCTCAAGAATCTTACCGTCAATGAGAATAAGGAATTGATTTTAATAAGAAACTCTTACTCATTAATTCAAAAGGCATTCCCAGATTCTCCTAAAGAAATTTGGATTCGCTCTATGCCTCGCTCAGAAATTGAAAAATCAATTGCTGAAGGAAATTCGGATGTATTCATTGGCGATTATATCCCATTTAATGAATACGACTGGGATAAAATGGATGTTGGGGTTCACTATTCTACTCCTTCTTCGGTAAATTATTTTTATAATCTCAATTCTAAAAAGAAAATAGGAATGGATCTATTGAGTGAACTAGCTAAATTTTCAGATAAAAATATCAATTTCGCACAAACTGTTTTACCGATAACTCCATCTATTGCTCTTTCAAAAAGCGAAATTGAAACACTATTACCTAAAAAATCCGACCCTGTTCTTTCAATTGCTGCGCCCTCATTTTATTATAAAGATGGAACCCTTGATTTTATTAAAGAGGCAGCAAGAAAAGTAGGCATAAAAGTCGAAATCACTAAATTGGATATGACGGAATTTTTTGAGCTTCGTAATGTTGATGAAAGTTATAAGTCTAAATACGATTTTTTACTTTCTAATTATGTGGCATCTGAAAGGTATCCGGCCGTTCAGTTGAGGTTTATTACTGGAAATCGTAAAGCGGCAGTCGATTTGAATGATATTGAATCACCGGATCAGGATCAAAGTAAAATTAATCGACTTAAAGAATATCAACGCTGGTTAATTTCTTCACAATTGGTTGTGCCTTTTTATTTTACACGATCACACATTGTTTATTCTAATAAATTAGATATTGGTTCTCAGCCTTTAACAGACGCTGAAATTCAGTTGTGGAGAATCACAAAGAAGGTAGACTAGATGGATTTTAAAAATGGGCTACTTTACAATCTCACCGTTCTTCAAAATGAATCTAAAGAGGAATTAACTGGAGCCTATGGCTCTGCATTTTTAGAATGGGCATCCACGAAGAGTCCGCTTTCACTTTCTGTCTATGAAAATAAAGTCCAATTTAAAGAGAGTTCATTTTATCGATACTCAGTTCAAGGAGCTGCGGCTAATGGAGAAAAATTTTCTGGCTTTGGTCGATCACAAAATCAAATCACAGCAGCTATTATTGCTGTTATGGAAACTCTAGAGCGTTTCATTTGTAAATCTGTATTAAAGAAAGAGCGTTTGCAACCTAATCTCGGAGTTATTATCCATGATGGGGCAATATCTTTTACCGAAGCCATTAAAACTGAAGAGTTGAGACTACCAACAAAAGGTTTCCATTCAAGTAATGGCTGGGCTTTGCACTTTAATGCAAGAACTGCGGCAGAAAGTGCAGTAAGAGAGTCATTAGAACGTCATATCTTACTTTCGACTTACATTGAGAGTGAATGGGAGGGCTTTGCGTTTAGTGAATCAGTGCAGTATGAAAATCGAAGGCTAATTCCTGCTATGGCAAATAACACTTGCGGTGGTTTTGCGGCGGGAGTGGTGTTAACTAAAGGAGTCGAATCCCCAGGGAGTACTTTTGGATATCTTTGTGATAAATTTGCTGGGTTTAATTCTTCTCCCAGGTGGGCTAATGCCTTTCACGAGAGCTTTGAGCAATGGGAGGATTTAAAAAAGGGACAAAAATCAAAAACACCCTCTCTTATTGAATCCACTCAGTGGCATTATTTTGAAAATGAAATCACGGAATTTCAACCACAAGCCTGGACTCCAAAAACTCAGTTAGAGGTGGCTCAAACAAATTTATTAGTATTTGATTTACAAAAAGTTCTTTCAACGCCTTTTCCTTTGTTTGCAGCCTTTGTTTTTGGTGGAGATTTACTTCCTTTAGCATTTAAGCCAAAACTGAGTTCTCAAGAATTAATAAATTTTGAATCAAAGTTAAAAAGGTTAGGAATTTATAACTCTTTGCCCGAGGTGCATCCCATATTATGAAAACACCTACTCATTATAAACGCATATTGGGAGCAAGTTTAATCTTAAGCATGACTGTGCCATTAATCTGGCATTCGATATTAAACTATTCTCAAAAAGAATATTATAAAACTTTAACTCGTGAGCTATGTAAGGCCATTGAACCCAAAATTCAAACAGGTGCTACCAGAGAACCTCTTGAATATGCGCAAGGTATGATGTTAAGGCAAGATTTTGGGTATACCCCTCATGTCTCTCTAATTATTAATGGAGTAGAGCTTACTTCTCAACATCAAAGAAAAGTTGGTGATGTTAAAGTTAATTGTGAATTTGCCGGTATTGAAGACGTGCAAATGTCCATTTATTTTCAAGAAGCCTCTATTTTTAACTTAAAATATATTTATTTATATCTCATGAGCCTCCCCATTTTCTTTGGGCTTTTTTTGGGATTACGCAGACTGCTTGACCGTTTTCAAAAACAGGTGGCAGATCTTGTTCAAGATCAAATCAGAAAAAATCTTGGAATTGGAGAGATGGGAAGTGGCCCTAAAGGCTATATCGCACAACTATTAAACTTGAACATACCACTTTTATCTTACCTTAAGGAGCATATTAAAAATCTAGAATTGCAAGTAGAAGAACATACTAAAAAAATTGCGGAACAAAGAGAGGCAGAGCTTTTAACAGACGTCGCAGCGCAAGTGGCTCACGATATCGTAGCTCCGATTACAATAGTACAGAAATTGTTAAATACTCCTAGTCAGAATTTAACTGAAAATCAATTTATTGTGAGAGAAGAACTAGAGCGAGTAACGGCTCTTGCTCAAAAAATGCTCCGACAATACCGTGGAGAGGCAATTAATGAATTAAAAGAGGAAGTGAATTTAGCTACCATGGTAGCCATGATTGCCAGAGAGGCGGAGATTCATGGAAAAGAGCGCATACAAATTAAAAAGATTTTGCCTCATCAAAATATTTATACTGAAGCCGTAAAGGTTGATATTATTTCTGCCTTATCCAATATTGCCAAGAATGCCGTCGAAGCTATTCAAAATGATGATGGAGTAGTTAAAATTACCTTATCACAAATTAGTGATAACGAAGCTGAAATTTCAATAGAAGATAACGGATGTGGAATTCCTGAGGAGCATCTCAATAAAATCTTTGAAAAAGATATTTCTTTTAAAAAGAATGGTACTGGCTTAGGACTTTTTCAAGCAAAGACTGCCATTGAAAATCTAGGTGGTAGAATTGAAGTTAAAACTCAAGTTGGTAGTGGAACTACAGTCAAAATTTTCTTACCTATTAGGTTTGAAAAGTTGACTATTCCTTTTATTCTTAATTCAACAACGCACTTGGTGTTTGTTGACGATGAAGAACTCATTCATCAAACGTGGAAGCTTCTGATTCCCTCTGAAACACAAAAAGAGCAGCTTCATTTTTTCTATTCTGCCCAATCATTTTTAGATTGGTATAATAAAAATTCTAATTTAGATACCTACTTTTTCTTTGATCAAGATTTATCAAAAGAGAATTCGACCACGGGACTTGATCTAATTAAAAATAATAAATTGAACAATAGATCTATTCTTGTTACGGGAAGAGCGAGCGAAGAAGATTTCAAAATAAAATGTCAAGATCTTCAAGTGCGACTTCTTGATAAGATGAAAATGGATCAGATCACTTTTAAATTAGTTTTGAAGAAAGATATAAATATTCCTGATGCGATTTTAATCGATGACTCCAAAGTAAACCGTTTAGCCTGGGAAGCTCAAGCTAAGCTTAATAATATTTTTATTAAAACTTTTCAGTCATTAGAAGATTTTGAGAGTTGGATTAACTCTGATTTAAAATCAATTCCCATTTTTTTAGATTATACATTCAATGAGAAAGTAGAGGGACCTCAAATAGCTCAAAAATTATTAAAAGATGGATATGCAAGGGTTTATTTTGCTACAGGACTTCCAAAAGAAAAACTAATCATCCCTGATGGGCTTTCAGGGGTAATGGGTAAGGAATTCCCTGTAGCTGAAATTTTAAAACAAACAATATCTATGGAGATCTAATGGTCTTATTTTATTATATCTTTCGTAATTTACACTATGGATGGTGCGTTGGTGCACAGAAACTGCAATTTGCACTTTTTCGGTATCAATGGGCGGAGTTTACTGCAAATTGCAGTTTCTGTGCACTAAGAGCTGTCATGGCGCTAAGAGGTCACGCTGTTAATGAGTAGTCTAGAAAAGATGAATCATGTGGTGGCTATTCAAAAATATATTGAGGCTATTATTGGCTCTGAAGACATGCACGCACTAATTGTGGAGGGCCCACCAGGCTGGGGAAAATCCACTTGCATTGAAGAAGCTCTAAAAAATGCTCATGTTCTACCGACCTCACTTGGATCTTTTTCTACTCCCTTGAATTTCTACAACTTTCTGGCTGAAAATCCTCTAGAAGTTATTTTATTAGATGATTGTAGCGGTATTTTTAGTGATTCCACTACTATGGCCATATTAAAAGCAGCTACCTGGCCTAATCGAGATAATAAAAGAATTATTCAATGGGGCTCAACCACTAATAAATCAATTATAGATCAGTTTGAATTTAAAGGAAAAATAATTGTTGTTTGTAATAGTTTTCCAAAGACACCGGATGGAAATGCTATTCGCTCAAGAGGATACTCACGAAAAATTGAAATGAGTGTACTGGAAGCCAAAAAGTTCCTCCTCGATGCAGCTAAAGATAATAAATGGTATTCTAATACTGAGCTTGCTATCAGTGTGGCTGAATTTTTAAGTGCAAACTTAACCGAGGCAAATCTTTCAGAAATAAGTTTTAGAACTTTGAAGAAAGGGTACCGGCTCGCTGAAGTTCATCCTCAGGCATGGCAAGAATTATTTAGTGATTTACTTCCCAAAGTTTCAAAAGATCCTAATTTGTTGGTGATTGAGCTCGCTAAAGAAAAACTTAAAGTAAAAGAACAAGGACAACGATTTATAGAGCAAACAGGCTTAGGAATCAGATCGTTCTACAACTATAGAAAAGAAGCAAAGCTTAATAATAAGAGAAGTTGATCATCAGCGATTGTGGGTATCAAGCTCAATACACTTTTATTTATCTCGCAAGGGTTTTACAAATTCATTTTGAAATATAGTTAATCTTTCATAAATAAGATTACTCGTCTTTTGAAAAAATTCTTTCTTTATTTATAAGTGCCACATACCCATTCCTCGGAATTGCACAAATATTTTAGCTGCCCAAGGAGCACCTCCATAGGCTCCCGTGAATTCTCCGGGTAAAAAATCTTTCGTAATCGATCCACCAACTCCAAATTCACTTTCATCTATTTTTGTAAGAGCATAGGTGTATCCCAACGTAAGTGCTCCCACCCACTTAGGTGCGTCTTGTTCTAGAGCAGAAATAATTTCAAGCTGTCTTGCCGTTCGCTGAACAAATTCAATTCTACTCCAAACTCTAGAATAGTTTCCTTTAAGCCAAAATTCCTGAACAACCGATGACAGGGCCGACGCATGTTCGTAGTCGGTGATGTATCCATAAATCAAACTATTGTAGAGAGTCCAACTTGGATGGATCTCATGTTGACTATAAGCTGATGCAGAGAGCCTCCACTGTTTAGAGGGCTTATTTTCTCCGGTAGCCTCAATACCTTCGCCTTCGGGATCTTTCACATAAGCAACCGAAGCCATTCCCATAACCTTTGGAGTAAAATCTTGAATCACACGAAAAGCCGCTGAATTTGGAGTGCGAATAGGTAGATCAACTTTGGTAGGCTCTGGCTCAGTTCCGTTAAATACTGAAAACTGTAGACGTGTCGCACTTAGTGCAAGGGAGCCACCAAGAACAGTGCTTGATATGTGCCCCACATCCTGACCGATATGATGGCCAAGTGGAGCGTCTGGGTTGGTAATTCCAGTGGGTCTATGCATGAAGGCAATGGGACCATCGGTGGCAGCTCCTCTTGGAGCAATAAAAATTTTTAGATAATTTTTTCCATTTCCTAGCCGAATTGTATCACTCAAAGTTAATCCCATGATTGGAGATGAGTGTGGATGCTGGCCATCCAAATAAGGGCGGCCTTTAGCATCTGTCTCCCCAATTTGTAATAACTCCGGATAGCCATTTTCAGGAAATGTCCAGCGCTCGGCAGTACCCATAAAGTCGAGATTAACGTAATGCCGATCTCCAAGTGTTTGGCCCACATCGATCATGAACATATTGGGGCTTGCAACTTGTTTTCTTCCTCTAGGACCCTCACTGGTTGATCCAACAACAAAAGCATTCCCAGTAAGCATGAGCATTTTCATAGGCATCCCTTCCATTGGAAAAGGCATGCACATAGACATGGTCGGATCAAAAACTTCCATTTCAGTGCAGTCCGAGGCCATCATCGGATAGGAGTATTTTTTCATTTTCATCTCCGACTCATCCTTTTGACTACTCTGAGAATGGGGCTGACTAGAGTGTTCCATTTGCGCAAGCGCACTTGTAGAAAGAAAAATAACAAATAATGAAACAAGATTTTTTAAGTAGTTCCTTTGCAATAGATCTCCGCTCCTATTTCTCACTCGTCTTCGTCTGATTAGAAAAATGGGTAGAATAATCAAAGCCACTGAAATCGAAAGGAGTAAAACTGTACCCAGTACCATCCCACCCCATCCTATTGCACCACACATGAGACAGCCTTGGCCTCCCATTCCCTTCATCATTTCAATCTCACTTTTTTGTGCAAAAACTAAAGATGCATTTAGAATCATGAAGAAAAAGGTGATGAGTGTTGCTATGTAATTTTTCATATAATTATTCTCTCAAACTAAGTGTGACGAGTTCTCCACTTTGAACCGTTAAGTTTATATCGATAAATTCCTTTTTTAGTACAGCATGTGTCCTGTGATGTGTCATATTTCCTCCTGAATGTTTAAAATGCTTTAGTTAAACCTCTGCAAAAATGAAGAGAGCAAATTGTGAGCCAGTTTATAAATTACTGCACCTTAGAGGTCTGATTGTTGATGTCGAATACAATTTGTCGAAAACTCTTTTAGTTTCACAATTTCATTTAATAAAATCTCTTTTAACCACCTCTGATTGAAAGGACTATTTCTCTTTTAATAGCTTTCTCTAAAATGAAATGATCTGTAAAAGACAAGATTGTACATCTTGCCTCACTGATATGGCTTAGCGATTATGAACTATAGCTCCCATTTTTGTATCTGATTTTTCCAAAGCGCAGGAAACAATGAGCGAGTCCTGCACGATGTGTAACTCTATGGAGTGGATGGAAATGATTTTAGAAAACTTCAACACCTTTGAGCTGAAAACATAAAACTGACTTTGCGCCTCGTGCGTTAAATCAAAAATATTGAGTTTGACTATATACCCCCATGGGGTATAGTTTTTCAGCTTCAAGTTGAAGTCAGCTAAGGTTGACTTCAACTTGAGCTAACTATCCATAGTTTAAAAAATGAAAGTTCAAGGAAAACCAATGCCGTCAAAGATTGAAAGACAAAATAGCTCAAAATTCAAAACTTCAGCCTTAAAAAGAAACTCTGAGTTTAAAAAAAACTTTTCTTCTGCTAAAGACACCTCTATGCACCCTGATCATTCAATGGTGCTGGGACGACTTAATAAAATTAGAGGACAAATTGACGGAGTTGAGAAAATGATTAATGAGAAAAGATATTGTGTCGATATTCTTACCCAATTAAAAGCTTCTTCCTCTGCTTTAAGATCTATTGAAGGAATTATTCTTAAAAAACATTTAAACCATTGTGTTCAAGATGTATTTTTACTGAAAGATACAGACCAGATAGAAACAAAAATTGATGAAATAGTGAAACTCTCATTAAAGAGTTAAAGGAGATTGCATGGCAGAATCACGCCGAAACTTTATGCGCAAATTAGGATCAGCTACTACGGCACTTCCCTTTGTTTCTTATTTTTCATGGCAAAAAGCCCAAGCAAATACTTCTAACCAATTGCTTCCTAAAAATACGAATTTACTCGTTCCTACATCTAATCGTTATAATAGGTCAATGGGGGTTGCTTCAGTGAAAACTCCAGGTATTAGCACTCTTCCTTATGAGATGGATGGGTCCGTTAAGGTATTTCGTCTGGTGGCAGAGCCTGTGACCATAAAATTTCCCGATATGAGTGATCCGATGGGAGCTTTACGTCGACCTATACTTGCCTGGGGTTATAATGGCTCTGTAATTGGCCCCACCATCGAAGCGGTTGAGGGTGATCGCGTGCGTATTATTGTGCAAAATAATCTCCCTGATCCTACAACGGTTCACTGGCATGGTTTACATGTGTTTATAGAAATGGACGGAGTGGAGGGAATATCACAAGAGCCCATTCCACCGGGTGCTTCTTTTACTTATGAGTTTACGCTTGAGCAACATGGAACCTATTTTTATCATCCTCACTTTATGGGAGCTAAACAAGTAGGGATGGGAATGGTGGGCTTTTTTATTATCCACCCTAAAAATCCCGAACCTTGGCAAATTGTAGATCATGATTATACTTATCTTCTTCAAACCTGGATGATTCATCCGGGAAGCCCAGTGCCAGATACCATGGAAATGTCCAATTTTAATTTTTTCACCATGAATGGAAGAGCAGGTCCTGACATCACACCCATGCAAGCACGATCGGGTGAAAAAGTACGGATTCGATGTTTGAACTTGAGTATGCTCACGCATCCCATTCATTTACATGGTCATACTTTTAAAATTACAGAATATGGAGCGGGTTTTTTACCAGAGTCTCAACATATCATCGCCAATACCATTAACATCAGCTCCGCAGAAGTTCGCACCCTTGAGTTTACCGCTGGAAAAAAACCAGGGAAATGGATGTTTCATTGTCATTTCATGCATCATGTAATGAATGATATGCATCGCACTCCGATCCCCGGAGCTGGCAATGGCCACGCAGGACATCAAATGGGTGGCATGTCGACTTGGATTGAGGTGACAACATGAAGAAATATTATTTAATTCTGATTTTTACATTAACTTCCACACTAATCTTAGCAACTGCTAAAGCCACCTTACAAGAGGATAATGGCGGTGGCCATGAAATGTCAGGGAAACTAGAGCAAGGGCACTATGTGGGTTATCTCAAAGTGGATGATCAAAATCAAAAGTTTGCATTAGAAGCTGATTTTTTTATTGAATCTCCAGAAGATCTCACTCAGTTTCCAAAACTCAATACGATTCTTAAAATGAGTTTGGGTGGCTACAATTCAACTGAATATGTCACCCAAGTCTTTAAAGATGTTCGTTATGACTTTGATAATAATGTGCTGACTTTGGATGAGCCCTCCAGTGATTTAGTTGTGACCGCTCAAGTGCATTCAATGAATGGACGAACTCGTTTGCAAGGGAAGGTTTGGATTAGGTCTGCAGCCAAAAGTGCCACACTCAATTTAGAATTAGAATCCGATGAACCAGGTGATTTGGATGAACCCGAAAATCCAAGCGAAGATAATATTCCTTTTGTACCAAATATAGTGGGCCAGTATGTAGGTCGCTGTGAAGGTAAAAAAGCTGTATTTCAAATACAAGCGACTCGCGGGCTCAGAAATCAAGACTCCAGAGAAGGGAAATATTTATTTGATTATGAAATCGTGGGGTACTTAGGGTACTGGGAAACTGACGTCAAAGCCTCAAAAGCTCGCCCTTGGACTCTCTATTCGAGTTTTTCAGGAGGAATCTATAATATTTTTATGGGAAAACTACTTTTTCTAGGGCCCTCTTCGACAGGGTTGGAATGCAAATTAATAAACGGAAAATTAAGCTGCGATTATCAACCCAGAGAGAATACAATTCCCTGTGAATTTGAACTTGAAAAAAAGACGATTCAAAAACCCAATAAATTCCAGAGAGGTTTTCATTTAAATCCTACCACGGAGCAACGACGTGATCTCCCGCCAGCGACTCCTCCCTCTAATACTGAACTCATTAAAGCCCTTGGGGGTCATTTTGTCGGCTACCTCCACCATGAAGCCTACGACCGCTATCAATCTGTAGCTCTCCATGTTGTCCCTACGTCTTCAACAGAGAATCCTCATAATCCTAATAAAATTTTTATTTCAACCACCTCAGTGCTGTATTTCGGAAGAACGCCTTCAGATCTTTTTATCACTCAACGATATGAACCACGCTCTTTTTATATTAGACCAGGGTTCACCCTCAGTGCTCCGGGCACTGACTCTTATATTATTATTGATGAGTGGAAAAACGGTTTTGTACGCGGAGTTTGGTATTCCCATGGCTTTGGAAGAGTGGGAACCATTGAGCTGATTAAAGAAAACTCCAATGAGAATAAAAATGAGACTCCTGTTAGTTTACCACTCTCGGCAAAAGTAGTACAGCCTTGGCAAGGCGAATTTCGAGGAGACCAATCCCCTGATGATAAGAAAGTTTTTCGATGGTTTAATATTATCTTCCCCAATCAGCCATCAGAAAGACTTGAGAGCACGGTCCTCTATACTGGATCCTATATTGCAAGTACAACAATTAGTCCCAGGAAACAAATGGAGCGTGGCCGTTATGATCCTTATACAGGGGCCATGGGATGGCTCGTGAGTGAACATAATGGAATTGGAATGGTTTCAGGCAGAGTCGAGGATGATGGAACCATATCACTTTATTGGCCACCAGCTCCCAAACTTTTTCAAGCAGCCATGGGTAATTATAAATTAGAGACTTATAAATTTTTGAAATAAGTAGGTAAATAAAATTAATAACAACAAAAGGAGTTTCAAATGAAAAATAAAATAAACACCCTCATCATCTCAGGAATAATGGCTCTATCCTCTTTGCTTTGGGCGGAAGAGCCACAAGGACTAAACCCAGCGGAATTAATTCAAGCGACCACTGCTGCCATGGAGGTATTTAAAGCAGCTAATCCTGATCATATGGTACATTTAAGTGGATTTAAAACCTGGAAGTCAGGATCGGATGCTAAAGTTAAATTTTACATCGCCCACGATGCCATGAGCATGGAGTTTAACTATCTTTGTTTAAAGCAAGAAAATCAAATTCAATGTAATGTTTTATAATTGTACTAAATTATCAAACTAGAAAATCATTGGGTTGGAAAGTGATCAAAGAGATGTTTCATTTTGATCACTTTTTCAACCTTTCTAATTCCATCAAACTAACCCTACCCGTAAGCAGAATAAAAAAATAATTTTAATAGATTGTCACAACTGTTCCTTTATCATCGTAATACCAGATGAAAGATTAATGTGGAGGTGATTCCACTTAATCTTCTTTTTTTGTATTGTTCTCCATGAAATAAGTAAAACCAGCTAAAAGAAATGAGGACTAAAGTGAGTAAATTATTATTAACCCTAATTTGGAGTAGTTTATTTTTTAATTCCCATGGAGCTCTTGCTCATGGAGAGGATAAACCTGGACCTCATGGGGGCTTTATCCGAATGCCAGGAGCCTTTCATACAGAGGTCCTCCCTCAAGGTAAGAATAAGCTTAAAATTTATCTTCTTGATATCAACTGGAAAGCTCCCTCTGTGTCTCAATCTAGCTTAGAGGTGACATTAGAAGAGAGTAATTTAAAAACCAAGGCTCAATGTCATATCAAAGATGATTATTATCTTTGCAATTTCAAAAACTCAGTGGATTTAGCAAAAAAAGGAAACTTGAAAGTTCTTGCCCAAAGAGAAAATCAAAAAGGAGCGGAAGTTTCCTATGAGCTTCCCTTCAAACTAAAAATAATTGATGATGGACACGGCGGTCATCACTAATTCATAATCTACTATAAAAGAAAAGACGCAAAATAAAATAGAAAAAAGAAGAAGGAGACCACGGTCATGCTAAATCGGATCATCAAGTTTGCTCTCTCGCATAGACTCTTCGTCATTGCAACTGCTGCACTTCTTCTTGTCTACGGTGGCTGGATAATGGTTCATTTGCCGGTGGATGTGTTTCCTGATTTGAATCGACCCACGGTTAATATTTTAACTGAAGCTTCGGGACTTGCGCCAGAAGAAGTCGAAGCCCTTGTCACATTTCCCTTAGAAACATCTTTGAATGGCCTTCCTGGAGTAGAGCGTGTGCGTTCAAGCTCTGGCGTGGGACTCAGTGTGATCTATGTGGAATTTGCTTGGGGAACTGATGTTTTTAAGAATCGGCAACTCGTTCAGGAAAAGCTCACCCTTGCTAAAGAAAAACTGCCTAAAAATATTGCTCCCGTGATGGGTCCCATTGCTTCCATTATGGGAGAGATTCAGTTAGTCGGTTTAACATCAAAAGATGCAAACCTACTACCTATGGATTTAAGAACTATTGCTGATTGGACCATTCGACCTAGATTACTGAGTATTCCAGGAGTGGCACAGGTCATTTCTATCGGTGGAGGAGTGAGACAATATCAAATTCTTTTATCGGCTGAAAAAATTCAAAAATTACAACTACCCATTGCCGATATTGAGCATAATTTATCAGAGATCAGCTTAAACTCAACGGGCGGATTTATTAATATTGAAAAAAATGAATCTCTGATTCGAGTTCTGGGAGCAATTCGAAGTAAAGATGAAATTTTAAATTCTGTGGTGGGTCAGCATTTGGGTAAACCCATTTTAGTAAAAGACGTGGCTGAAGTTAAAGAAGCCCCTCAGGTGATGAGGGGGGACTCATCTATTAACGCTAAGCCTGGTGTGATCATAAGTATACAAAAGCAGCCTGGCGCCAGTACCATTGAACTCACCCATGAAATTGAAAAAGCCCTAAAGGAATTAGAAAAAACTCTCCCTCATGGGGTAGAATTAAACCCTGATCTCTTTAAACAAGCTCACTTTATTGAAACTTCTATCGATAATGTTAAGGAGGCCTTAAGAGATGGCGTGATATTGGTGCTAATTGTATTATTCTTATTTCTGCTTAACTTTAGAACCACGATGATTACCATGACCGCTATTCCTTTATCTTTTGTCTTATCAGCCATTGTTTTTAAAATCTTTGGCCTCTCTGTCAACACTATGACATTAGGAGGGCTTGCGATTGCCATCGGAGAGCTTGTTGATGATGCCATCGTAGATGTGGAAAATGTTTTTAGAAGACTTCGTGAAAATAGACAAAGTACACATCCCAAAAATTCCTTAATCGTTATTTATGAAGCCTCAAGTGAAGTGAGAAATTCTATCGTCATTGCCACCATTATCGTGTGTCTAGTTTTCTTACCTCTTTTTAGTATGGGTGGTATTGAGGGAAAGCTTTTTGTACCGCTTGGAATTTCTTATATTATTTCGCTACTAGCTTCGATGATCATTTCCCTGACGGTTACCCCGGCGCTTTGTTCATTTCTTCTAACAAAGGGGAAACTTTTAGAACATAAAGATGGAGCTTTAGTGCGCTTTTTAAAGCGACTAGACACACGTATTTTAAATATTTCATTAAAACATCCAAAAACTATTATGAGTATCACTTTGCTTCTTTTCTTAGGCGCTCTAGCACTCTCGACCCAAATGGGTAGAGATTTTTTGCCTAAATTCAATGAAGGCACTGCTACTATTTCCATGATGGCACAACCTGGAATTTCTTTGGAGGAATCCAATAAATTAGGAGTACAAGCAGAAAAGCTGATTTTAAAATCACCAGAGGTCAAATCCGTATCACGAAGAACTGGGCGCGCAGAACAAGATGAACATGCCGAAGGCGTGCACTCTTCAGAAATCGACGTGGACTTTAAAGAAACAGGCAGACCTCGAGAAGTGGTCTTGGAGGAAATGAGAAAAAACCTTTTAACCATAGAAGGGGTCTTTGTTAATATTGGGCAGCCCATTTCTCACCGTCTAGACCATCTTCTTTCTGGCGTTCGGGCGCAGATTGCCATAAAAATTTTTGGCTCTGAACTTTCTACCTTGAGAGCAAAAGGCGCAGAGATTAAAAAAGCCCTCGAAGGCACCAGTGGCCTCGTGGATCTTCAAGTAGAACCCCAAGTGTTAATTCCCCAGGTGAAAGTTCAGCTGATGCGAGAAGAGACGGCAAAATACGGGATTGTTGTGGGCGATCTGGCTCAACTGATGGAGAAAGCTCTTCAAGGGGAAGTCGTAGGGCAAATTTTAGAAGGGCAAAAAAATATTGATGTCTTGATGCGATTTGATGAAAAATCGAGATCGGATCTTGAACTCATTAAAAAAACACCCATTAAAATTATGCCTGATGGTACAAAAATCACCGTAGAACAAGTGGCCGACGTTTTTGAATCAACGGGACCAAATATTATCAATCGAGAAAATGCACAGAGACGCATTGTGGTTCTAGCCAACTCTTCTGGTAGAGATTTAGATAGTCTCGTAAAAGAACTAAAAATAAAAATCAACGAAAAGGTTTCACTGCCTGAAGGGTATTTTCTTTCCTTTGGCGGACAATTCGAAAGCCAGCAACAAGCGGCAAAACTGATGAATCTCCTAGCCATTCTTGCCATCCTTGGAATTTTTATTGTTCTCTACATGCATTTTAAATCCTCATTTATCTCCATCCAAGTGATGCTCAATATTCCGATGGCTTTTATCGGCGGAATTTTGGGAATTTATCTCACCGATAGAACAATTTCAGTGGCAAGCTTAGTAGCCTTTGTAACACTGTGTGGAATTGCCTCTCGTAACGGGATTATGATGATATCTCATTATCTTCATTTGATGAAACATGAGGGAGAAAAATTCAGTGAAAGTATGGTAATTCGAGGCTCATTAGAAAGACTGGTTCCGGTATTAATGACGGCCCTCACCGCCATTTTAGGTTTAATTCCCCTAGCTCTTGCTGGAGGTACCCCTGGGAAAGAAATTCTTCATCCCGTAGCGGTCGTCATCGTAGGCGGACTTATTAGCTCCACCCTTTTAGATATGTTTGTTACACCAACGGTTTTTTACCATTTTGGTAGAAAGTCGGCGGAAAAATATGTTCAATTATTAGAGAACGATAACATCTTCGAACAAGAAGAAAAAAAAGGAGAAGACAAATGAAAAGCACGTTAATTTTTTATGTCGCAGTCGTTTCTATATTAGGAGGGTGCGCTTCAAAGCTCCATCGAGGAGTGGTGGCCATGAAAGTGGATGAAAGAATAGCCCACGTTGGCCTCAATAAAGAAGAGGTCTCGGTTGGAGACCATGTTCAGCTCTACGGGAATAAGTGTAGTGGAGTTAAAGAAACTAGGACTTGTATGAAGGTCTCCAAAGGTCACGGCCTTGTAAAGGAAATTATCAGTGATAATTATGTTGCCGTTAAATTTGACGAGGGGGTTTCCTTTGAAGAAGGAGACTTCATTGAAAAACATTTACATTAAAATCATAAAAAAAATCTAAACAGAGGAGACAATAAATATGATTAAAAAAATTATTCTACCCCTTTTACTTGCAGCTTCTATTTCTACCTTTGCCCATGAAGGGCATGATGAGACTCCCGGAGCGCTAAAAGCCAATCATGGCGGTGCTGTAAAGGCCGGTAAAGAAATTAATTTAGAGTATGTGGTATCAGGGACAGAAGTAAAATTATTTCCTGTATCCCATGAAGGTCAGGATCTTTCTTTGAATGAAGTCAAACTAACGGTCACGACTAAACTCCCCAAAGGAAAGGCAGAACCAGCAAAAATCGAGGTTCAAAATGGAGCCTTTGTGACCCATATTGATTTCAAAAATGCTTTTCGAGTAGAGATGAATGTCAGCGCGAGTAAAGCTGGAAAAACCGATACCTTTAAGCTGCAAATAGAGAAATAATTTAAAAAATAAATTATATTTAGTATCCCTACGATGGAGTTAAATGTATGAAAAATAGCCTCTTTATTTTTATGTTTCTATTGGCCTCTTTTAAAGTTAAGGCCATTGAAGGACTAGAGGGATTAGAAAGACAACTTTTTGAAAAAAATCAAGAAGTCCTGGCCCTTCAAAAAGAAACTGAAGCTAAAGAGGCTTTGTATAAGGCTAGCTTCTCAGGGTTTTATCCCACCATCAATATGAACGGGGGCTATGAAAAAAATAAAACCGATGAGCGACCTAATGAAGTGGGTTATTTAGGATTTGTTGAAGGAAAGTTAAATGTGTTTAAAGGATTTAAGGATCAAGCCCTTATCTCACAAAGAGAAGCCGATCTCAAACTGTCCCAAATTGAATTAGAATTTAAAAAAAGAGAGCTACGACTTGTCCTTATTGAAATTGCAAGCGACATGATTCTACTCCATCAATATCAAAATATTTTAGATGAGGAATCCAAAGTCACTCAAACTCAAAAACAAATGGCTGCCAAAAAAACCTCCTCTGGCTTAACAGGTCCTGTAGATAATTACGAAATGGAATTAAGGGAAAATGAAATTAAGATTGAGCAGGCTCAAATAAATCAAAAACATCAGGAGGCGCATCAAAGATTTTTTAAAATCTTTGGGGAAGACATTGATGATAAAAAATTAGAAAAGTTAGAATTCAGTAAACTAGAAAAAAATAGCCAATTTTTAAAAGAAAATTTGAGTTTTGAAAACACCTTAGACTTTCAGAGAGAAAAACTCTTAGCAGAAAAAGCTGATTATGAAAAAAACGAAGTCAAATCGGAATTCTTACCTTCCATTGATTTTACCTATAGCTTTGGGAGATTAACCCCTTCAGAAGCCTCTCCGCTTCCATTTAATGAGTCTAAGTACGGGGTGATGATTACCATCCCTTTATTCTCCGGCTTTGAAACCTATTATAAAACAAAAGCCATGAACCTTCAGAGTCAATCCATTGAGAAGCAAAAGTGGCAAAAGCGCAATGAAGTTCTCGCTGAAATCAATACTTCAAAAATAAAATTAGAGGAATTAAGCACTCTTTTGCAATTAAACGATCAAAAACTTATAAGTGCTCAGAAGTATTTTGATCTTACTTTGTCTGAATACAGGAGAGGAATCAAAAATTCTCCTGATTTGGTGGGGGCAACAGAAAGACTCTTTTCCTCCAAGAAGAAAAAATTTGAACTCCTCAAAGAGCTTGAGTTATTAAAAGTGAAAGTAGAAAATTTCAAAATTAATATTTAATACTCTGGTGGTATTTTTTTTAAATTCTTTACTTCTCACTTGAAAGAGTCACACTGCGACCATTAAAAAACGATCGTTTAGGACTACTACACGATCTACAAATCTATCCTTCAATGTGACTCATTACAAAAAAATTATAAGAAGGTAGCATCTAAACCCATTGTCTGCGAAGACGATAACTTCCTTCGATAGCGGCCCATGCACCAACAAAAGCACCTAAGATCCAAAGGACAGCGAAAGTAGCAACTAGCTCTGCACCAAAGAAATAAAAAGCAGCAATCGAGACCAGACTAAGAATTCCTGTTTGCAGCCACTCATAACGCCTGATTGCCTCAAGCTCTTCCAGATTTAAAATGAAATTAGCAAGTAAGTAAGTACTAGTCATAAAGAAAATCCCACACGCCACCATACAGAAGTTATGACCCCCTACTTGCATAAACCAATTCATTAAAGATCTTTCTGTATTAAAGGGATTAAGGCCAAATTGATTACAAATACCGAGAGACAAGAAGCCAACAATACTATGAAGGGTGAGTATTTTTCCAAATACCACAAAAGGATTAGGAAAAAGTTTCTTCTTTAGATTTTTAAAAACATCTGGGGATATAGAATGAATATTATTATCCGAGTTGATAAACTCCATGTACTCTCTAATCCATTTCTCTTTATTTATCTGATCCATCTTTATTCCTCCCTTTTTGATCCTAAGAGGTTCTTTAATTTTTTCAAACCCCGGCTTACAAGCTGACGAGCATTTTCTGGTGAGGTGGATAGCTTAAGTGCAATTTCTTCAAAAGTAGCCTCATCTATCACTCTCAAACTCACCGCTTCCTTTTGAGTCGTAGGAAGTTCCCTAAGCACAGTTAAATCCAGTCCTACTGTTGTGGCTTCGGGGGCCTGTAGCTTGGAGTCAGGGCTCGCTATTTTTTCTATCACTTCAGGTTCAATCACTTGCTCAATACGTCTCTTTTTAATTTCATCTAGCCACACAGAACGAGTGATGGAAAATAACCATGGAGAAAACGGCAACGTGGAGTCATAATGGTGTCGAGATCGATGTAATTTAAAGAAGACCTCTTGGAGTAGATCTTGTGCATCCTTAGAAGCGAAAAGTCTTTTTTTGAGATATCCTAACACAAGACCAGAATGTCGTTTAAATAAAACTTCAAAGGCCGCAGCACCTAATTGATCTTTATCCACTTTGTACACCTCCATTAACTCCTCATCCGATTTTTCCTCCAGTTTACGCTTTTCTGCCATACACCTTCCTATCACTATTACGAGGTTTAAACCGCAATTGTGACAGTTTGAGAAAAAAATGTCAAAAGCCACGGTATTTTAGTAAAGTTAAGTCCTTTTGTCACAAAACTTTAATATAACTCGTATAAAAGAATATTGTTTGGTTCACTTGTTGTGCGGCTCACGGCTCTTAGGAAAAATCGCTGAAGTCTTGGGTAATAGCAAGAGAAAATAACGCAGAGGATTTATCTTTTTTATAGTTGTTTTATTTAGATAACAGGAGTCACTATACGGTTTAGTTATGAGGTTTTTTTAAAATAAGAAATTGATTCAAAAATAGGGAGGTATTTATGAAAAACAATTTTTTTAGTATTTTACTTATTTCTTTTTTAGTTATTGGATTTACTTCGGTTGGTTGGAGTAAAGTTATCGTAACCACTGAGCCAGAATTGCCACAAGACTGTGTGAGCCTTGGTTATTTTGAAGCCGATGCTGGTTATGGGAAATCTGTGGATGGAGTAAGAATTGCTCTCTATAGGGCCTTAAAAAAAGCTTCTATGGCTGGAGCCAGTCATGCTGTAGTGAAAAAGCTAGATCGTGGAGTTTCAAGTCAGGATGGTTATAGTCTCGTTGAAGGATTTACTTGCCCGCAGGACAATGAACTTATTTATTGAAATTTAAATAAGTCTCAAATGTTATTATCACTACTTTCAAGTACCAAATGGGAGTAGCATCTGTTGCTGTAGAATATACAGATCAAAAGCAGGTGCTACTGCTTAGCTCTCAAAATCCCTTTCTTAAGAAGAACTTTTATTTTGAGAAAGGGATAGAAATAATGCCTCAGAATGAAAATATTTAAAAAAATGTCAAAGACCTTAGGGTTTAAAAAATTGTGAGTACCTTTGTCACAAAACTCTTGGGTCCTTCGTATAAGAGAGCATGAGTAAAGTTTTAAGTCTCTTAATTTTATTTATTATGACATGCCCAAACTTTTCCTTTGCCAAAAAGGAAGAATTCTCCTTAACTCAATATCTCAAATTAGTAGAGGCTCAAAATCTCAACTTTAAGATAGAAAAAGCTGAGGTGGATGTGGCCGAAGCACGCTCCCGGGGTGCTCGGATTCCTCCTCCCATGATTGGTTATATGCAAATGAAAGAGGGTAATAGAATCAATCAGGGTTATGAAGTGTCACAGGAAATTCCCTTTCCCACAAAAATCTCAAAAGATCATGAAGTAAGAAAGCTTGAGATGGAATCTCAAAAAGAGACAAGTCGAATTCAAACAAAATCTATTCTTATTGAAGCCAGGTCTGCTTATTTAGATTTTTGGGCGAGCTTTTCCAAACTTGAAATTCAAAAAGAGAAACTAACATGGCTCAAAGAACATGTTAAAATTGCTCAATCTTTATCCTGGCCTGATACTTCCGCGAAAGCCCATCTTTTAGAAGTGGAATTAGACCGTGACCTGCTAGAAAATGAAATACTTGCCATAGAATCGGAGGTTGAGGCCTCACGTTCTTTACTTCGTAATTTTACTCCAGAGTTGAACGTTAATGATATCACTCCAGTGGAGCCACTTGCCCTTTCGCTCAAAATTGGAAAAAATACTCCTCACTCTCCAGTTCTTTTAAAGGAGAAAGAACTGGCGGTGAGCCGTGCTAAAGAGGATTTACAGAAAAAATCTTATTTACCAGATTTTTCTCTTCGTTTTCGCAGCTATGATAGAAATGAAATGTCTCCTCAGAGCCAAGAGATGATGGTGGGGATCAGCCTTCCCTTCGTGTTCTTTTGGCAACCTAAAGCAGAAACTACCGAAGCTTCGGCACAAAGGCTTAAAGCCGAAGTAGAATTGCAAAAAGCCAAGGTGGAATCTGAAACCAAAGTCCTGAGCCTGGTAAAAAGAATTGAAATCAATCAAGCCCAACTCAAAAATTTGAAAGAAAATGTGATTCCGCGAGCTGAACGACGAATGAAACTTATTCGCAACCTCTCTAAGAGAACCATGGAAGGACTCGATCAACATAAGTCCGTCATGCTTGCTCTTCTGGATTTAAAAATAAAAGCGATTGATTTAAGACTCGAATTTGAGAAAAACTTTGCCGAGCTTCTTAAACTGAGCGGAGAAGGTTCATCAGCAGAAGGAGCGTTCAAATGAAACAATCATTTTTATTAATAGGATTTTTATTTATTACACTGGGAATGAGTGCTTGTACAAAAAAAACTGATAATGAGAAAAATCCCAGCAGTAGCGGTAAAGTTTCATCGCTTAATAAAAATCATGAAGATCCCGAAGGCTATTACACCTGTCCCATGCATCCTCAAGTTCATGAGCATAAACCTGGAAAGTGCCCAATTTGTGGAATGGCGCTGGTTAAAGTTTCTGGGGATGATAAAAAATTACAAACTGAAGCGGTAAAAGAAAATGAAATGAAGGTGAGTGATCGGCAATTACAACTGGCTGGGATAAGTAAATACACAGTGATGAGAAAAGATCTGACTTTCGTGCTTCCAGTGGCAGGTCGGTGGATTTCCTCTCAAGAAATCGCCTTTCAAGTTTATGAATCAGACTTAAAAAAAATCCGTATTGGCTCAGATTTTATGGGAAGTTCCAGCACTTCGAGCGAAGAAAAATTTGTAGGGAAAATTCGATCTATTGATAATCTGATTGATCCCTCAAGCCGCACAGTTCGCGTAATAGGGACTCTTCGAAAGCCAGCAAAGGGAGTGATTCTTGATCGTGGATTTTTCGGAGAAATCAGATCGACAGAAAAATCTCAACTGGCCATTCCTGAGCAAGCCGTTCTCCATACGGGAGCAAGAGATCTCGTTTATCTCATCAGCGAAGATAACAAGCTTAAGCCCGTCCCTGTCACCCTGGGAGCAAAAGCCGAGGGAGAAGAATATCAAGTCCTCTCGGGCCTCACAGAAGGAGATGTGATTTCCTCTGGCCCTAATTTTTTAATTGATTCGGAAGCTAAAATTCGAGGTTTGCATGATTAAAAAAATCATTGAGTTTTCAGCTCATAATCGTTTTTTAGTCTTAGCGCTCACGACTGTACTGATGGGTCTGGGTATTTATTCGATGAAATTAATTCCTCTCGATGCCATTCCTGATCTGTCAGACACGCAAGTGATTATTTACTCTCAATGGGATCGCTCGCCTGAGATTATCGAAAAGCAAGTGACATATCCCATTATTGCTTCTCTGCTAGGAGCACCTAAAATTAAATCAGTCAGAGGCTTTTCTGATTATGGTTATTCCTATATCTACGTGATTTTTGAGGATGGAGTGGATCTCTACTGGGCTCGCAGTCGGGTGGTGGAATATTTAAGTCGGATCTCGGCACAACTCCCCAGTGGGGTGAAAACAGAATTAGGGCCTGATGCCACCAGTGTTGGTTGGATTTATCAATATGCGCTTGTGGATGAGTCAGGGAAATCCCATTCTGGGGATTTACGCTCTCTTCAAGATTGGACCCTCCGCTATCAACTGCAATCGGTTCCCGGAGTGGCAGAAGTAGCTAGTGTGGGTGGATTTACCAAACAATTTCAGGTGCGCGTGGATCCCCGAAAGCTTCAACTCTTCCAACTCTCCCTATCCCAAGTGATGGAGGCCGTGAGAGACGTCAATCAAGAAGCCGGAGGAAGGGTCATAGAAATCTCGGGCACCGAGGCCATGGTTCGCTCCCAAGGGTTAATTTCTGATATCAAAGACATTGAAAATGCAGTTGTAACTTATTCACTTCAAAGTCGGGCTCCCATACTAGTAAAACAAGTGGCGCAAGTTTCTTTGGGACCTGAGATGCGTCGGGGGATCACGGATTTTAACGGCCAAGGAGATACCGTCGGTGGAATTATCGTGATGAGGCATGGCGAAGACGCACCAGCCGTCATTGCCCGCGTGAAAGATAAAATTAAAACACTTCAAGGATCTCTCCCTGAAGGCGTCTCTATTAAAACTGTTTATGATCGATCAGACCTTATTCACCGAGCCATTGAAAACTTGAAGGGAACCCTTATTGAAGAGCTTATTATCGTAAGTCTCGTGATTTTAATTTTTCTATGGCATGTGCCTTCAGCACTGGTTCCCATTGTAACAATTCCCATTGCGGTGGCACTTAGTTTCATTCCCCTCGTCTTAATGGGGCAAAGTTCCAATATTATGTCTCTAGCAGGAATTGCCATCTCCATCGGAGTTTTAGTCGATGGAGCTATTGTAGAAGTAGAAAACGCCTACCGAAAAATTCAGCTATGGGATGAAGGAGGTCGTAAAGAAAATTTCTTTAAAGTCAGACTAGATGCCTTGATGGAAGTGGGGCCTTCGGTCTTTTTTTCTTTGCTTGTGATTGCCGTGGCATTCTTGCCAATTTTTACTTTGGTGGATCAAGAAGGACGACTTTTTAGACCGCTAGCGCTTTCTAAGAATCTCGCTATGGCGATTGCAGCGGTTCTTGCGATCACTCTGGATCCTGCCATGCGAATGCTTTTTGCTAGAGCTGATCCTTTTCGTGGTCCCTATCCTTGGCTTAATAAAATAGGAGACAAGCTTCTGGTGGGGAGCTACTACTCCGAGCACAAGCATCCTATCAGCCGAAGGCTCTTTGCCATTTATGAACCCGTTCTTCATTGGGTATTAGAGAGAAAAAAACTGGTTTTGGGGTTAGCTTTACTAGCGGTACTTTCGATCTTTCCAGGCTTTGCTATGTTGGGCTCAGAGTTTATGCCCACGCTTCATGAAGGAAGCCTCCTTTATATGCCAACGGCTCTTCCTGGACTTTCAGCTTCAGAAGCTCAAAAAGTTTTAACCACTCAAGATCAAATTTTAAAATCGTTCCCAGAAGTCGATACCGTTTTTGGAAAAGCAGGCCGAGCTGAAACTTCTACGGATACAGCTCCGCTTTCGATGATTGAAACCACGATTGTGTTAAAGCCTCAATCTGAATGGCGTAAAGTGGAGCGGTGGTATTCCTTTTTACCAAACTCATTAAAGACGCCTTTTAATCGTATTTGGCCTGAGACCATTTCAGAAGAAAATCTTATCTCAGAGATGAATGAAAAATTAAATTTTTTGGGAATGCCCAACATCTGGACCATGCC
>CAZTDX010000054.1:2859-25434 GCA_964612425.1 uncultured Pseudobdellovibrionaceae bacterium | reverse complement strand
TCTAGGTACATCAAGATGAATTATCAATAACTTACACTTTTATGAGGGAGACCCTTAAAATTGTTTATGTTTTTTTCGAAGCCAAAAAATGGCGGCAAAATGTCATTTTCTTAACTTCAAATCGAATTTATTGACTTTGAACACAAAAATATGACCGTTTTTGTGGCATAAACATTGTATTCCCCCCTTTCAAACAATTTGCTTAGATTCAACAATGTCTTCAACTCACTATTGCAAGGCTCGTTTACTGGGAGATATCTAATGTATTTTAGAGAACAGTTTAATTATCACGTGTGGATGTCATTAAGTCGAATTATTGAAAAGCGATACCACCGATATATCGGGTTTTCGCCGACCATCGACTCCCTTGATCTTGATAAAGACTACATAACCAATCGCAATGGTGATCTATATATTCCCATTTTGAATAAAAATGAATTTTTTGGCAGCATTCATATCCGCCAAGGTGGCACCTTGGAAAATAAAGACATAAAATCTATTTACTCAATGATTCAAGACATTGGGCATGTGCTACTCGATTTAAATGCACCTTATAGTAAGGTGGAAGAATTTGAATCCCACTATGACCATAAAAAACAACTCATTAATATCATTGGCGGCACCCCTGAATTAACTCAAAAATTAGCTTGTCAAATTCAAGACACCCTTAATGCTTGGTCACTCCTTCCTTGGTCTGACGCAGGCATGGCTAATTGGAACTCCGATGAGATGCGAAGTCTTTCTGACATCTGCATATACATTCGCAATATACTGGAGTTATCCCCTATTGAAAGGCAACAACTGATTGTTTTAGGAAAGCTCCCTTCTTCAATGCGTCCACACCTTATATTATGCAGCCCAAAACCACTTACTGAGTATCTGGTTGAGAATGTTTTAGAGGCGGAAATTGTGGAGCTTTTCTCAAAATCAACTTTAATGGTTGAGCAATTGCCACAGAATTCCTTGCACACGAGAGAAGTTTTAGAGATGCTTTTAAATAGCAGCAGCGTTTCATCTCTCAATGAAGAGAAAAATCATATTTAGATTTCGCTGAAAAGACCAACAATACTATGGAGGGGTTTGGTTTGAAGGCAGAAATTACCCAATATTTAAGTAAATCTTTAGAAGATCAACTTAGTCAGAGTCTATTTGAAGTTATTCCACTTGCCGGCGATGCCTCCTCTCGAAGGTACTCTCGCTTATGCTCTGGAAATAAATCCTGGGTCTTAATGGAATGGGAGCCGTTTGATCCAGAAAATTACTCCCTCCTTAGCGTTCAAAAACATTTTAAAAAAAATAATGTTTTAGTTCCAGAGGTCATATCACAATCGGGTGAACTCGGAATCATCTTATATGAAGATCTCGGCGACATTACCCTTGAACATGAATTTTATAAAAGTCGAAATCCCTATGGCGTGTTGGGATATTATAAAATGGCTCTTGATGAACTACTAAAAATTCACCTTATAGCCTCTAAAGATCAGTCCCCTTGTGTAGCATTTAATTTGGCTTTTGATATTGAAAAGTTAAGTTGGGAATTAAACTTCACCAAAAAGCACTTTATCGAGGGGATTCTTCAATACAATCAATGTGGGTCGGAGTTAGAAAAGGAATTTATTAAAATATCTGAAATATTAAGTCGTCCACCCAAATTTATTCAGCATCGTGACTATCACTCGAGAAACATCATGGTATTTCAAAATAAAGTGCGGGTGATTGACTTTCAAGACGCAAGAATGGGCTTAGTGCAATACGACTTAAGTTCACTTTTACGTGATGCCTATGTCCCCATACCACAGTCACTGGAAATGGAGCTTTTAGAATATTACCTCTATCGTGCCCGCTCTGATTTTAATATTGAATGGAACAAAGATGAATTTAATTATCTTTATGAAGTCCAAGCTCTTCAAAGACTGGTTAAAGCCATCGGTAGTTTTGCTAGTTTTTGGATGTTAAGAAAAGATCGACGCTATTTAAAGTATATACCCGATACAATGAATAACGTTCGAGAAGGATTAAATAAACTCACTGAATTTAAAGTGCTGCAAAAAGTTTTAAATGATAGTGGTGCTTATGATTGGAAGGAAAGCTTCCAATGAACATCATGCTCCTTGCAGCAGGAGAGGGGACGCGATTTCGACCACACACTGAAGTGTTGCCTAAACCAGCTATTCCACTTTGCGGCATCCCACTATTATATTATTCATTGTCACTCATTGAAGATCTTCATCCACAAAAAATAGTTATAAATACTTATCATTTACCAAAAGAAATCCACCGGGTTGGGGCAGAGCTTAAGCAATTGGGTTATAATATTATATTCTCTAACGAAGAAGACTTGCTCCTAGGGAGTGGGGGTGGAATTGCAAAAGCACAATCTCATTTAAATAACAAAGACGGATTTCTAGTTATAAATGCCGATGAAGTCATCCTGCCCAAAAAGCCTAACGTTATGACTGACTTTGTAAGCTATGCTCAGGATAACAATTCACTTGCCAACCTTATGGTCATGAAACATCCAGAAGCAGGAACAAAATTTAATGCCGTTTGGGCTGAAGAGGAAAGTGGTCTAGTAATCGATTTTGGAAAAATTAAACCTCACACAAATAAAGAGGTTATTCCTTATCATTTTATTGGTCCTATGCATTTAAAAAATAGAATCTTTGATAGACTTAAAATTGAACCTTCTAATATAATTCATGATATTTTAAAGAAGTCCATGAAGGAAGGAGAGGTCGTGAAGGTCTTTCCTATTGATTGTCATTGGTTTGAAACAGGAAATTTGAATGACTATCTTATTGCTACAAAAAATATTTTAAATTTACTTTTAGAACAAAATCCGTTTGCAATGAAGATCAAACAACGCTTTTTAAATGACTGGACACTTGAGCCCTCTAAGGAATCAATTATTCTCAGACATAAAACATCAAGTCTTGCTTCAGGGTCTGAGGTTAAAGGTTTTTTAGTTTTAGGATCTGGCTGTAAAATTAATTCAGACACGGGAGTTGAAAATATCGTCTGTGTCAGAAATATATGTTTATCAACTTCACAAATATTTAAAAATAATTTGTTTATTTAATAAAATCGCAGATATTTTATTCAGTTGTTCAAATTCAATACGAATCATTTTATTACAGTTTTCAAAATGATTCAGCTAAAACAACTATATTAGTTATAAATTCTCAAATTTATAAATTGCATTTAATTAAAATTAAATACGTGGTAGTCGATTGAAAAAGTAGCAAACACCTGCGATACTCTATTTAGTACGAATAAGCTTTTTAACTTATCGTATTAATCAAGGAGACGGGGCGTTTATGGAACGAAGAGTATTAGTAATCGACGACGATGCTGACACATTAGAGTTGATAGCAACTATGATTGACAACAAAATGCGAGCGTTCACCGCCGTAAATTTAAAAGAAGCCATAGAGGTTCTTAGAAATGAATTTATAGATGTGGTTGTCTGCGATATTAATTTAGGTAAAGAAAATGGTTTCAAATTTATTGAAGATCTTAAAAATAACCTTTTAGAAATACCTTTTATTATTGTTAGTGGCGATGTTGATTATGAGCGAGAAAAACGTGCCAAAGGATTAGGTGCACTGGCTATATTTGAAAAACCATTTCACTTTGATGATCTTCTGGAAATTATTAATAAAAGTTTAGATCCCATTGCGCGTTTTCAAGCCTCTAAAGCAAGAAGAAACGTTTTTCGCGAAACAGCTTAAGTCGTCAATCTGCTTTTTAGTACAAAAAAGTACGTAAGGACTAAGCATCACAAGAGCAAAAGTCCAAATCCCCATTGAAATAGCAATCCCAATATGCAAACAAATTCCAAACATGATTGCCAGTGGTCGTATTCCCTTATTCCAGATAAAAGCGGCAAAGTAGATTTCAAATATAAGAGTCGAAAAAGTGAGTGCTCCAATGAGATTGGGCCACTGTGCTGTCCACGCTAAATCAACCACAGTATATTGGGGGTTACCAAAAACTAGCCACAATGCTGAACCATCCCACCAACTTGCTCCTTTAAGTTTTTGAAGGCCAGTGAATCCATAAAGGATACAAAGATGGAGCTGAATCATTCGAGCACCTGCACTACTAAAGATATCATTCCTAATTTGATTGATTCGACTTTTATTAAATAAGTTGAGAACGCTAAAATAGCTATTGTGTTTAGTCCAAGATAAGTAAAACAGCCAAACTGTACCTATAAGGTCACCGCCATAGGAAATAAATAAATTTCTTTGCAAAAATCCCAGACTTAAAAACCAAGTCAGTAACGTCCACACTCTACCGCCAA
The DNA here is from genome assembly GCA_964612425.1 of uncultured Pseudobdellovibrionaceae bacterium. GTDB lineage: Bacteria > Bdellovibrionota > Bdellovibrionia > Bdellovibrionales > Bdellovibrionaceae > CAUJGP01. The sequence goes on along the minus strand of CAZTDX010000054.1, from coordinate 21,128 downwards.
TACCCAAAACTAAGCCAAGCATTAACAGAAGGAAAAAACCATGAACATAAGTAGCCCAACTCTCTGGCCATATAAAAAAAGGAAATGGAGTTCGATAAAACTCGGGAAGTAAGCCCATTGCTTGAGTATCTAATATAATTCCGTGTTTATTAGTAAAAAAATATTCAACCTCTAAATGCCGCCAAAGATAAACTCCTAGCAGAGCAGAGCTTAAGATCAACCGCATCAGTCCGAGTTGATAGAGCTGAGTGGAATCAAAGAAAAACTTTTGGACTTGATTAAAACAGTTAACAAAAGAATCAACTGCTCGGTTAAATTTTTGGCGAACCATAGTACACTTCCTCTTTACAAGCCTTTTCGATCGGAGGCCCTTCATAGGGAATCAACTCATAATTACCATCGTTAAGTTTAACCTTTTCTAGTGGAGGAACAAACTCAAACGTGGAGCGAACAATGACTCTTGTTGCTTTAGGGTATTTTCTACATAAATAAAGGGCAAAAGCATTGCCTGCGCTGTCTTCACGTAGCGCCAAAAAGCGAACTGTTGTTTTTAAACGAATTTTATTGGGATGATTGGTTGGCTGTGTTCTCCATTCAGGAAAATAACTTTCTATAGAGGGCTCAATTTCTTCTCCGCTTAGGTTTTCAAAATGCACAGAGTAGTTAAAATAAAAAGGAGTTGGCGGATCTGGTGAAAAAAACTCCCAAGTTTGGTTCATACCAATAGTGTTTGCATAAGGTGCGATAAAACATCCCCATTGTCGGCTAAATAGAGATGTTGGATTTGGCATCAACACAATAACAACGAGATGATAAAAAATATATATTAGAAAAATAACTCTGATTGTTTTCTTCATAAGTTTGATAAACTATTCTAACTCATTCTTTTTTTTGAAAAAGCAAAATATCGATATTTATTAAGTGAGTCATTTCTGTATTAAGAGAAATATTTATTTATATCTACAGGGTTTGCATTTAAATTTAACTATGAGAAAGCATTTCTATGACTAACGAACAACAACATAAACATATTTTATTTTTTGACGGGGTTTGCGTTTTTTGTAACTTTTGGGTACAATTTATATTTGAGAGAGATCGTAAGAAAAGCATTTTTTTTGCGCCCCTACAGGGTACTAACGCTAAAAATTTACTCCCTGAAAACTTTATAAACTCGCTCGACACTGTCGTGTTTTGGAATGACGGACAATTGTTAACAAAATCTGATGCAATTCTAGAAGCCTTAAAGTTAATACGTTATTCGCCTGAAATCATTTGGCTACTCAGTATCATTCCCCATTTTTTTAGAAATAAAATTTACGATTTTATAGCCAATCATCGCTACAAATTATTTGGAAAGCTTGAAGTATGTCCAATTCCTTCTGATAGCTTAAAGGCTCAACTCTTAGATTAATAAGTAAATCTAATTCATAATTTTTTATTTATTATTAATATTCTATATATAATTTTGAAGTAAGCCACGGATGACTTCTGGAGTTTTTCCAGCTACCTTGATTTGCTTTGATTTCGAAGTCTGACCTTTGATGATTTCCAAAGCCGATATTCTTATGGATAAGATTTCTGATAAGTACTCAAGCAAACATTCATTAGCTTTTCCGTCAACTGGAGGAGCCGTAATTTTGATTTTTAATTGATTTTGATAAAGGCCAACTATTTCATTTTTTCTCGATTGCGGGGATATCAGAACATTTAAAATACAATTTTCAGAGGAAGCATAAACCCAATCACTCATAAGAGATCCTTTTGTCGGCCCTCTCCAAGAAAAAAATTAGGGCTGTTGTACCTGTAACAACAGCCCTAAAAGGTGGTCTGGGGAACATTTTAAAGTTAATTTTTATCCAATATCTATACACTGCGGTACTAAAAGTACATTGTATAACCAATCGTTGCCAACACACCAGACATGGTAGTGCCTAAATCTCTATTGTTTAACTCAACCTCTTCACCCGACACTGCATTAGTCAAACTCCCAGTAGCCCATCCTCCAGGTGCTGATGTTGAAGTGGCCTTATTTCGTTCAAAGGGTAAATAACGAAAATTGCCTTCGAGATTAAGACAATGATCATCAAGAAAACAAAATTCAGCGCCTAAACCGGCACTCGCCCCAAAGTTTCCTCCAACAAATTCAATAGTATTGTTGTTTTCTCTAATCTTACCAGTTAGGCGCCCATAACCCACACCGACTTGCATGTAGAATTTCATAAAAGAATTTTCTAATGGCACCATTCTCACCATAGGAAATAAAGTCCACCCACTGAGTTCGTAATTATAGTTTGCACCAGTAGTGCTAGCAGTACCCTTTGAACTTTGTGTAAAATAGGAAGGTCGAAATAACATGGCAAACATGGTTCCGCTAAATTTATACATATATTGAAATACAAATTCATACCCTTGCCCCAAAGGTTTAGTAGAAATACCGCCAGCAGCAGTATTGGAATTTGAAATTAATGTATCCATATCATCTTGGCTTGGAGAAGTGAAAATGATTGAACCCCCAATGCTATGTCCACCACCACCTCCTCCGCCCCTTGCGTGAACAATGGAACTGACTAACACTAAACAAAAAATAATAAGTTGATTTAAAATTTGCATATTGAAATTCATTTTATGCTTTCCTTTGTTAACATTAACTCTATTAAATAATATCCATAGCAAGGGGTGAAATTTCTGAAGTGAGCTTATCAGACTTTGAATCCACAGTTTCATTCATCATTTTTTTATCTGAATGAGCTGGACCCAGCGAAGACATATCCGTAGGCATTCCCATATACTTTTTGCCCTCATCAATGAGAGCAATATGTGCTTGCGCTAGAGCCCTCATGTTAGTTTCAAATTGCACTCTTAAAGCTTTTAAATCATTGATTTCAGAGTATGCTTTTCTCAGAGAATCATGAGTGGATCTCTGAATCTCATCAGATTTAACTCGTGCCTCATGAACTATCATTTCAGCTCTTTTATCAGCATCCTCACGAATTTTTTCTGACATCTGAGCTGCTGTAGTTAATGTGTTCTTTAGAAGTTGATCGCGCTCTTTATATTCGGCAATTTGAATTTCTCTTTCTCTTAATTTTTCGCGCAGATCATTTCTTTCTTTAAATAAAGTTTCCAATTGTTCACTTATGGCTTGAAGGTAGGACAATACCTCTTTTTGATCTAAACCATAAAAGGATCGATTAAAAGTTTTATGAGCCACATCTACGGGAGTAATTTTCATCGAACCTCCTCCTCTTATTCATTCAAGTTATAGACTTATATTGATTCTGTGATGATCTTAAATCAAATTTATGGATTCAAGCAAATGACTAAAGTCTAGAGGCATCTTCACACAGAAAAACTAGACCAAAGCCTCGGACTGAAATAAGGTAAGTCGTTAATTGTGGACTGCGTCCGATCTCAATAAGCCTCATTTTGCTTGAGGGATTGTCAGCGTTTAGTCACAATTAGTGCGATTATATAATAAGTTCAATAGTTCACAATAAAAAGTAACTATTAAATTATGGTTTGTTAATAATATTCAACTCTTCTTCCAATCGGCTCTCCCAAAATTCTCTGAGCCATTTATCTGCGAGCCAAAAGTATTTAGGATTTTTAAAGGTAAGTTTTTGACCTCCAATGAGCATCCCTATTTGCAACCCAAATGGTATATGATCTAAATTCCAATTTAAATATGTAGATGGAGTGAAGGCATATCCTCTATCATGATGAAAATTAAAATAAATATGAATTATTGCATTTTTTAACTGTTCATCTTTTACTGATTTTAAAGATTGCTTCATTTCATAATACCAATAGTCTATCTTTTCTCTAATTTCATTTCGCTGAATTGGAGTTAAATTATTTCTTTTAGCATAAAGTTCTCCTTGATAGTATTTTGCAGACTCATGTCGCATATCATGATTCCAAAATTGACCACTCGGCCTCAAAAACCCATCTGCAAGAACGGGAGTTGGAGCTACAGCAATAAGGCTAATTTTATATCGACTGAGTAAACTCATTAATATATTTTCATCAAGATCTGATTTAGTAGGAATTAAAATAACATTTAATTTTTGCGGATCAAAAGCAGCCTTTAGAAATATATCTTCTGCTAATTTAAACCCTCTTGACGGCTTCCTTTCGTTTCTAAATAAACGAAAGTCTCTCTTTTGGTAAATCTCATACTCTTCCTTAATAGAAAGTTGTTTATATCCCTCTATAATATAATCATCAAACTCTAACCACATTCTTTTCCAAAGTGGCGAAGATCTTCTATCAAAATGCCCAATGAGACGTGTGTAAAAAGTCATTAACTCAATTGTTTGACGATAACTGATTGAGTTCATTTTAAGAATTAAACTTAATTCCTTTTGGATTTCACCTAAATATTTTAGACCTATTTTAGCTTCTTCAATTGAGTACTTTAGTCGATATATAAAGTTAAATCTCTTTTTACTTTGAGTCAGATTTACTATTATTTCTCGAATTTCATTCGATTTTGTATCAATAGTTTTATTCATATCTAAAAGCAAACTACCAACAACATCAATATACTCAAATGAATATGGGTCTAATGGGTTTTTAATTTTAGCTTGATTAAACCGAGCGTCCATTTTTTCTGTAAAAGAATCTGGGTTTTTTAATATTTCTAATAGCTCTGGCCATTTCTTTATGATTTCAGAGTTTAGCTTTTCAAAGTTTGATGTATCGTTCGCAGTAGACTTCTTTAAAAAGAGAGAGGAACAAGTAAATGCTCCTCTTGCCAATGAAAAAAAGCATAAAAATAAAAATAGATAAAATGAAATTATTAACTTGATCATATAATGAAAACCCTACTTAAATTTGTTAAATTCTCTTTTGTTTCATTTTATATCACGGCGCTTCAATTTTTAATAGAAATAAAATAAATCGTGTTAATCTCGTTGATTAACAAAAATTGTTTAACCTATTATAATGATTGATAGTTTATGGCGTCCTCCGAAGCCTTCTTTGCTTAAATAAACATTATTTATGTGAGTTAAAAATGAATCGTTCGAATATCAGTAAAAAAACAGCAAAAGTCCTAAAGTCCTTTTTCACCAAAAAACAATCTAGTAATTCGCAGTTCTCATTGCGTAACTTTGCTCAAAAACTTGGTGTAAGTCCCGCCTTTGCTTCACGAATTCTCAATGGAAACCAAGATCTTCCCATCGATAGACTCGATCAAATTGCGGAACTACTTGAAATTGATTCCCCCAACCTCTCTTTGATTAAAAGAAATCTTATCTTGGACTATTTGAAAAAATTTAATCTCACACCAAGTGAATATTCAGAGTTTTTTTCCACAAATAAGACGCCCATTGAAGCGTACAAGGAAATCACAATTCCTGAAAAAGAATTTAATTTATTTGATCCATGGTACAATGCTGCACTCTTGGATTATTCGACCTGTTCAAATTTTAAGTTAGATTTTGCATGGCTTGAGAAAAAATTAAATGTTCCTAGACACGAGTTAGAAAAAGCCTGGGATTATCTCATAGATAAAGGGTATATTAATATCACTGGATCAGGCAAATTTGAGAAATCAGATAAAAATATCCGACTTTCTTCAACAAAGTCCATTCTCTCATTGCGTCGCTTTCATAAACATATGATCAGTAAAGCTTTAGCTGAGCTAAATACTAAAATTGAACAACCCCACTTTCAGAGAAGACTTATCACCAGTGCAACAATAGCACTTGATCCTGAAAAACTTAATGATGCAAAGAAAATGATTATGAATTTTATAATGGAGTTATCACTTTTTTGCTCTAAGAGCGATCAATGCAAAGAAGTTTATGCCTTTAGTGCGCTCTTCTTTCCTCTGACAAAGGATTCCACTGAAAAATAGTTTGTGTCGAAATCTGGGGTCGTTTTTGAGTTCAGAGGCCCCCTAAAACTCCGGATAGGAAAATGAGTTCGGAGCGCAGCTATGAGAACCACTTAATTTATTTTTGAGAACTCGTACTTCTAGATAACTCTTGATTTCTCATCCATGATTTTTCAAAACTGAGCCGCAAACCTCTCTCTACTTCAAGCTCGCGCATAGCATCGAGACCTGCTGCTGTTACCCCTTTTTTTGAAGCAACTCGCTGTTGTAGTTCTTCAAAAGAGATATTAGTCTCTTTGCTTGCTAAAAGTGATGTTCCCAAAAAAGTTTCCACCGTCATACGGCGAGCCACTTCGGGAGAAAATCCCCGCTCTTCGATCCACTCTTGCCAGTACGACATCAACTCTAAAATAAACCCTGTACCGGACGAACACGACACTAAAAGAGCATCAAACATATCACCCTCTTCTAGCGGAACGACGTAGCCAAGAGGCGATAGTAATTCTTCTATTATTGTTTGCACGCCGTTATCTTTCTCATCATTGAGAGAATAACCAACAACACCCTTGCCTAACGCCGATGGAGTGTTGGGCATTACTCGCACTAATCGTGATTGAGGTAAAACATTTTCTAACGACTCCATCGTAACACCAGCAAGAAGACTAACAACCACTTGTTCCGGTGTAAAATGAGAGGCAACTGTTTCAATAGCTGAATAAAAGTCCTGAGGTTTCATTGCCAGAAACACAATCTGACATTTTTCGATCACTTCTTCGTTGGTATTCGCAATATTAATATTCCAATGTTCCTTAAGTTTTAAAAGTTTACCTGGCGTGCGATTACTGATCCACACGTTTTCGGGTTTTACTTTCTGGTCTTCAAACAATCGACTTGTAATAATTGTGGTCATGTTACCGGCTCCAATAAAGCCTATCTTTAAATGTTGTATTATTGACATAATTTATTTTCTCTCTCCAAAAATAGCAGTTCCAACGCGAACTAAATTAGATCCCTCTTCAATTGCAATAGTAAAATCGTGTGATGTGCCCATGGATAAAAAACTCCAATCCTGCTTTTGAGATTCTGGTAGCATTTCTTTTAAATGAACGAATAACTCCCGTAACTCTTGAAAGTATGGCCGGACTTCCTCTAAGTGATTAAGCGGTGGTGGTAAAATCATGAGCCCTGATAGTATCACGTTTGACAAACTTGTCAGCTCCATAAACTTATCTAGTAAAATAATTTTAGAAAATCCACTCTTTGTGGTTTCTTGCCCTAAATTGACTTCTAACAATATTTTTTGTTTAACGTTTTTTTCAACCGCTTTTTGTGAAATTTTTTGAGCCAACTCCAAGCTATCAACAGAATGGATGAGCTCGAACTTTCCAACCACATCTTTGACTTTATTCTTTTGAAGTGAACCAATAAAATGCCAGCGCAAGGGAAGATCACCTAACTCCGCCCTTTTCTTCTGCACCTCTTGAACATAATTTTCTCCAAAATCGATCTGTCCAGCTTCAAAAGCCCATCTCAACTTTTCGGAGCTTTGATGCTTAGAAACAGCAAGGAGAATAACTTTAGAGTTCGATTTTTGCGCGGTTGTTTGGATTTGCGTGCGAACTTTATTTAAAGCTATGACTAAATCATTTTTATTCAATTTTCCAATCCTTTGAATCTAATAATTTATTCAAGCTTTCCATAGAAAGGCCAACAACATTATCAAAGGGTCCAACAAATTTTTCAATAAACGTTCCGCCTAAACCTTGAATTCCATAGGCGCCTGCTTTATCCATTGGCTCTCCAGAGGATATATACTCTTGAATTTCAGCTTCCACTAAATTTCGAAAATAAACTTCTGTTGTTGTAATTTCTTTTGACTGTTCAAAAGTTCTACAATTCAACAAGCATATCCCAGTCTTTACTAAGTGCCCTCTCCCAGACAAAAGTCGTAAAAAGCGAGCCGCTTCTTCGCGATCGCTCGGCTTACCATAGGGGACACCATCCACGATAACCATAGTGTCCGCTGATAACACTAAATAATTTTGTGATTTCAGGTAGTTATTTTGAGAAAGACAGGCCTCAGCCTTTTCCAAGGCAATCTGTAAAATTTGATCGTCTAAATTTAGGTTTTTATTGGGAGTTTCCGATATGTTAGCAGGGAGAATTGTAAATTTAAAACCCGCTTTTTCAAGCAAGCTTTTTCGACGCGGCGATTGAGAGGCGAGAATTAATTTATAAAACATATTCTCTTTTAAAACATAAAGGATAAAAAATGGGAAGCGCTGATTTACTTCTTTTTGGTTCTTTATTGCTAACAGGTATTTCTGTTTATTTATTTTTTTCAGTCATACTTGGGACCAATAATGATAAAGACCTTCTCGCTTGGGCTAGCGGAGACGAACGACCAAAACCAAAAAGTAAAGTTATTGCTTCATCATTACCGCTCGTGCATCAATTTACTTTGAAATATGCATTGAAAATCAAAGACGTAAATTACAGAAAAAAAATTGAGCAGCTTTTACTGACTGCAGGAATGTCGCGAGAACTTTCAATTGATGAATTTATTGGACTACGTCTTCTCTACGGCGTCATGTTTCCAGCATTATTGCTTATCATGAATTTTGCTTTAGAAATGGAAATGCCCCTTTGGTTTTTTGCAGGACTCATTCCGCTGGGGTATAATCTTCCTGATATTCATACCAAGGGCGTACGAAATAATCGCGCAACATCTGTGAGAATCGATTTACCTTTTTTTATTGATCTCATGGCGCTGTCCACTGAAGCAGGTCTGGACTTTATCGGCGCTATTCAACGAATTGTGGATAAAGCTGAAAATAGCGTGTTAGCCGAAGAGCTTGCCATCGTTCTACAGGATATAAAACTTGGCTCCTCACGAATTGATTCCATGAGAAGGCTGGCACAAAGACTCAACATGGGAGAGATCACCAGTTTCGTCGCTGTATTAGCAGATGCCGATGCCACTGGAGCTAGCATTGCTCAAGTTCTAAAAGACCAATCAGTACAAATGCGACTCGAACGCTTTGTGAGAGCAGAAAAAGCTGGAGCGCGAGCATCGCAATTGATCTTGATTCCGATTGTTTTATTTATTTTGCCCGCAGTTTTTATTATGGTTTTTGGGCCCGTGGCGCTGCAATTCAGTCAAGGCGGTGGAAATTAATGGAAGCGCTTTTTAATCGAACTCAAAATCTAAAAATAACCACAGAACTTGTTATTGCAGATTCGTTGGTGGCAAGAACAAAGGGCCTGCTTGGGAAAACAAAACTTAATGATAAAGAAATTTTATGGATTCATGCCTGCAATAGTATTCATACTTTTTTTATGAAATTTCCCATTGATTGTGTTTTTTTAGATAAAAACCTCTCTGTCTGTGCCATCCGATCACACATTTCTCCATGGAGAGTCGTGCTCCCCATTATCAAAGCAAAATCGGTTCTAGAAATGAATGCAGGCATGGCTCAGAAGCTGAATATTCAAATAGGAGATCAATTGTATGTGGGCCATTAGAATGCTCTCCGGCAATCATGCAGGTCAAATTTTTCCCCTTAAAGAAGGGACCAATTTAGTCGGTCGTGGACTTAATTGCACTATACGCTTTGACGAATCCAATATCTCAAAAGAACATGCACTCATAATGTATGAAAATCAAAAACTGACCTTGGTGGACAATCAATCAAGGAACGGAACCTTTGTAAATGGAGTGATGATCAATAAAACAACTTTAAAACGCGGAGACAAAATCTCATTTAATCAAACCTTATGTGATGTCATTCAGATTCCTACATCAAATCAACAAAAAAATTTAAGTCTAGTGCCATCACAACAAGGGCTTCCACCACACTTAATGCATTTGCAAAACTCGCACTTTGCCACAACACCACAACCTTATTCTCCCCACGCAGTCCCAGCAGGATTAGGGCAAGTCACGTATCCTCTCGCTCAAACTCCAGGAGTCGGCATGGAATCATCAGCCAATGGGACTCAATCAAATTTCTTTATAAGGTATTTTGAAGAAGTCCTCATGCCTGGTGTTTATCATCTTGGGCAAATCATGGAGTTCAAGGTTGTCATCGGCTTATTTATGGTGGCCTTTGCATTCTTGGTCACAGCGCTCTCCACTATTCCGATGATCGCCATCACGTCCGACAGTATTCAATTGGAAAGTCGTAGAAGAGCCCTTACTATCGCTCGAAACCTTGCCAATTTGAACCAACAAGCACTCTTGAAAGATATGGAGACGGCTCTTTCTACTCAAACTGCAGATCTCGAAGAAGGTGTTAGCCAAGCCTACATCATCCGACAAAGTGATGGCTCAGTTATCGCTCCAGCAACTAAAGCGGGATCGATTCCAAGTATTCCCTTTATCGAAATGGCACGACGAGAGCAAAAGGAGCTGATCAAACAAATTGACTCCTCACATGTTGCTGTTGCCGTACCACTCTCTGCTTTCAACCCTGATACTTCTACTTATACCATTAAAGCGTTTGCCATTGTGATTTATGATATGGGCGCTTTAGCCGTTGATGATGGTCGCACTCTGAGTCTCTTTTTTCAAACACTCTTAATTGCATTAGCTCTTGGATTTGTATTGTATTATTTATTTTATCGTTTTGTAGAGTTTCCGGTTACTGAGGCCAATAAACAGCTCGATCTACTTTTAAAGAAAAAATCAGATAGTGTTATCAACGTCAAAGTTGAATTTCCAATTTTTCAAAATTTAATTTCTAATATTAACACCTTACTTACCAGAGTCACTGAACAGGAGCATGCACCAGGTGATTTTAATAGTAGTAGTAAAGAATATGAAGTTACCAATATCACTAAAATGGTTGGCTATGCTTGTCTTTCAATTTCTGCCGAACATCATATTATCGCTATGAATTCTGCAGCAGAGCAATTACTCGGGTTAGTGGAAAGCCAATTAAGAAATCAACCCATTACTTTAATACCAGATCAAGCACTTCAAAAAAGTTTATATGACCTTATGGAGCATGCGAATCAAAATCCAGCAAATCCTAGTCGAAATGAATTAGAGTTTAGTGGATCAAACACAGAAATTAACTGCCAAGCAATTACAGAAAAAGGGAAAATTAAATTTTATTTAATTACTATTATTCCTTTGGAGGAATCAAGATAAGTGTCTAGTACAAGTCGTCCTCCTCATTCTTCTACTTCTGTAACGGTGAAGGCTCTTAGTGGTCCTCACCAGGGGGAGCAATTTACCATAGCAAAGGAATCTTTTAATATTGGCAGGGGGCCAGACAACGATTTAATATTAATTAATGATCCAAAATTAAGTCGAAGTCATATTAATATCAGCTTAAATCAATCTAAATTAAAAATAGTCAATTTAAGTGCTCGAAACCCAATATTTTATAAAAACAATTTTGAAAAAGAAATCTTACTACAAAAAGATGAATCTATACGTATAGGTGATACTGAGCTGCAATTTTCATGGCTTACTGATCAAACAGAAGTTTCCCCAGATATGCCGACAAGAATCGAAACAACGGCAACTGAAGAGCGCACTTCAATGAGTCAACTTCCATTATTTAATGATCCTAAACTCAACTTATATAATGCCTCAGAAAAGCAAGCCTTAAACCCCTTATTGAAAACTACATCCATAAATTCACCATTAGCTCCAAATGTCATGTCCAATAAACCTGTAGTTTCGAATCCGACTGTGAGTTATCCGCAAACAAATTATAATTCCCAAAGAAACGACTCTAAAAAAAATAACACCAGAAGCTTTTCACAAAATAGGTCCTACTCTTATAAAGAAAACTCGATAATTTATATTGTTGGTGGCATAGCACTACTTTTATTTATCATTGTTTTGAGTTCGGGCGGAGAAAAAAAGATCAAGAAACCAACCCTATTAAAAGATACTTCGCAACTCAGTTCAGAGTTATTGCAAAATGCTGAATATGCTCAACAACATTCTAAAGAAAAACATTTATTGGAAGATGGACGTATGGATCGTATTTATGAGTCCGCACAATCTTTCTACATTAAAGGATTTCGCGATTATAGGAACGGTCAGTTTAACCGTGCCATTACGGCTTTTCAAGCAGCACTTTCCTTCGACCCCAATCACGTACTCGCTCGCAAATACTTACATCAAAGCATAAAAAAGCAGGATGAACTCATGCAGTTTAACTTAGATCAGGCAAAACGGTATCGTGATAAAAATAATTTTCGTTTATGCAGAGCCTCAGCTCAAAATGTTATGGTGATGTCGCCCCAAAAGGGCTCGAATGAACCTCGATATCTCGATGCAAAGAAAATCTTTGATGAATGTGATACACTTTCTAAAGGTAGGTTTTAACTATGCTTAAAATTGAAGTCCGTCTTCACGGCCAAGTTATACAAACTTTAGAATTATCAGATCCGGCTACTACATATTGGGTTGGCCGCAGTGAAAACTGCCAGATTTCTCTTAAGGCGGCGAATGGAATTTCGAGACAGCATCTCAAGATCCAACTCAAAGAGGGCTTATGGAATGCTGAAGTGGTCTCACCCTTTGGCAATGTTCAGATTGGTAGTCAGTCACTAAGGCAGTTAACTCTCCAAGAGGGAACTTCATTTAGTCTACCTCCCTATGAATTCGCCGTCGGCAATCAATACACCATGTCTTCTCAAGAAGAATTACCGCTAGCGTCTGGAGACTCTAAGCAAAGCGGATTAGCACTAAGCCCTTCTAGTTCGCATCACTCCGATCACACAGTAACGATGGCTTTATCCAGAGCACAACAAATTGTTTTAAGCTATAGAAATTCCGAAACGAAAGAAGAAAAAATTCACCTCTTAACAAAAAATTCTTACCAAATAGGGCGAGATTCGGGATGCGATATTGTCATTGAGGACTCCAAAGTAAGCCGTAAACAATTTAAAATTATCTATGATGCGAGTCAATATTTTGTAATTGATAATCAAGGTGTTAATAAAACCTATTTAAATAAAACTAAAATCACCACAGGTGAGCCAATTTTATTAAAAAGTGGTGATAAAATTTCAATTTTAAATCATCACTTTAACTTTGAAGTTCGCGATCCAGATTATCAAAATAAATTAGAAAAAGTTCAACATTTGACACTTGTTGATCCTAACAAAATTGTAGCTCATAATTTGAGTTCCCTTGCTTTAGATCCATTAATGAACAGCAGTAATCCAGCCATCGCTGATCTATCTACAGCCATGAATTCACCCCCACAAACTCAGGTCAAAGCCCTTAATTTTTGGGGCTTAAAAATTTCTCTCACCAAAGAAAATAAAATTCGTTTAGCATTAGGAGCTATTCTAATGCTCGCATTAATCATTAGTACATCAAATAATCATGATGGGAGTAACCCTGTAGATGTTGAAAACAGGCCGGCGAACCCCCTTTCTAAGCTCACCCCTGAAGAGCAAAAACAAGTGAAGGTACAATATGAACTCGCAAAAGATCTTTACACTAAAGGGAATTATCAATTAGCTAAAGAAGAACTAAGTAAAATTCATGCCAAAATTCCCTCGTATCTTGACTCTACGGAGTTAGCCCGCTTTATTGAAGTCGGAATACAGTCAACAAAAGAGCGAGAACATCAAGAACGACTTAAGCGAGAAGCCGCTGAAGCAGAAGAACGAATTCAAAATATAGTGGCTTATTGTCGTCAGCAAAATAAACCTGAGGATGGAACTCAAGAGCTTGATGATTGCTTAGCTCCTGCAATTCAACTAAATCCTGAGCACGAGCTTATTTTGAAAGTTCGAGCTGAAGCTCAAAGGTTTGAAGAAGAGAAAAAAGCAAAAGAAGCAGAGCTTGCTTTTAAAAATGCGCAAATCAACGAGTTACGCAAACAGTTTAAAGCAGCCCAAGAGTTAGGGCAGAAAAATCCTCTCAAAGGAATTAAAGCCTTTGAAGACGTCCTGAAGCTTCAAATGCCTGACCCAGATAAACTACTTGTAAAAGCAAAAAGGGAAATTAAAAAACTTGAAATGCAAATTCAAACTAATGTCAATTCTGCTATTGCCTCTGTCAAAACACTTGTAGATTCAGGTAAGCACAAAGAAGCCATTATAGCTTTAGAAAAAGCCCTCGCGGTATCACCTGAAGACAACTCGCTCTCCGAAGAAATTGAACGAATAACTCTTGATTTAAGAAAAAAAATGCAAACCTTGTATCAAGAAGCTATTTTAGAAGAAAACATTGGTAACATTGATACAGCTAAAGATCGTTGGCAAAAAATTATCGCACAAGATATTCCCAATGGAGAGTATTATGCAAAAGCAAGGCTCAAATTAAAAAAGTATGGTGGTCCATGAAATTAATTCAGCAATTTAGTTATAGGACACCAACGGCCTTTAGGCCAAAAGCCCAATTAATTAATGAAGACTCTCTCAATATGCTGGGATTATTTTTTTCCTGGGGCGATATTGATTTAGCAGATAAAGTTTTTTCTACTACGCGAACATTTGTTGAAGCTCATCTAAATCAATCTGAAATAACCAATCCTTTTGGATATAACGAGAGCCTCAGTGGATTAGAAAATGCATTAAGAACTGGTTTTCTTGTTGCCAATGAAAGCGCCTTCCGAATGGCAAATCAGTCCTCCCTCTCTTCAGGAGCTGAAGGAGTAATCCTTGTAAGAAAAAGTCATGAGCTTGCCGTAGTACAAATAGGCCAACCCCATGTTTTTTTAAAGCGTGGAAATTTACTTTATCCTCTCAGTCTCACAACTGATCTTTTAGGAAGTGAATTAAATTCTGGTGATTTTTTACCCCGTCGACTTATTGGTACATATAACGAGTGTTATCCACAATTACAAAGTGTTCATTTATTGCAAAACGATCACCTCATTCTTTTAGCTCACAGCCTCATTCCACAAACATTGTTTAAATGCAGTCAATCACCTCAAGACAGCGCTCTTAAAGTGGCATATCAAGGTATGTGCAATGAGTTTCCTCAACATCCATTTTGGATTTCTGAAATCAAACTATAAATAAATTTGCTATTATCCTGAGCAATTTGCCAAAAATTATTTGACGCAACTATGCGCGTACTTATTTTCTCAAATAAAAAATCAATTGGCATTTCTTTTGCTTAATCTAATTTTATGGTGTCAATAAGATACTAAAAAGGAGGACCCCATGAAAACATTATTAGCAAAAACGCTAGGACTAACTCTACTCGCATTAGGAGGCATTGGCATTTTCTCTCCCGCCGTCGCACTTTCAGAGGAAGTGACGACTTTAATGAATCAAGATGATTCCCTCACAATTGTATCTCCACTGAATCATTTAAGTGATGGAGATGGCTCTGTTGATGGAAGCATTGAGCGTAGAGGTGATTTTGATCGCAGAAATGATCGAGATCCAGGCATCGGAAGAGATCATGGACGCTTCGATCACGACCGCGATTTTGATAGAAATCGTCGCCCACCACCTCGCCGCGATTTTGGTTGTGGGAACGATCCTGTAACTTTGTATTGCAAAATTAATGGTCACCACGATTATATTACTGCATACACTGACTGTGGTTACGTACGAGAAAATGGATTTTGTGAAAGAGTTTACACTCCAGGTTATTATCAAGTAGCCATGAGAGTTGCTTTTCGCTGTGAAAATGGCAACTGGGTTTGGTTGCTTGGAAACAATGGTCAGTGCAAATTAAGCTACTAGTTTCATTTTTGGCTAACGCTAATAATATTTAGCGTTAGCCTTTTTCGATAAAATTTATCGAATGATCCCATCATTTAAAATCGGAATCTATAGATGAGTTCCAAAATCGATTTAAGTATTCGATAAGGGGCAACGGCCAATTGTGTAAATGCAAACGATCAATTTTTCGTTCAATAAGATCTTGTTCTTGGCCACGATCTTTTAAGTCAAAGCGAAAGGCCTCGTTACACTGATTTTCACTTACAAATTGAAATAAAGATTTCAAAGTACCAGTTTTGCCACTCTTAATTTCAATGGGTAAGATGTCGTGATCTTTGTTAATGAGAAAATCCAGCTCGGCCTTTCCTGATGTCTTATCCCTCAGCCAATAAAACAGCTCGGGCTCTTCCTCTTCACCTCTATAATATGCAAGATGTTGAGCGGCAAATTGTTCAGCAGAAAGTCCTTTCGTTATTATGGATTTATCAGAATACTCTTTTATTGAATTCCACTGAAGTCCTTGAACATAATGGAGAAGGCCAACGTCGAGAAAGTATAATTTAAATGTATTTGGATCTCTTTGCGCCGCGAGAGGTATTCCACTAGCATTAGTGTGGTAGCAAAAATGTATTATTTTAGCTAACTTGAATAAGTGTAAAACTTGTTTTATCTTTCGAGCATCGTATTCTGGAGTTATTTGAGAATATTGAATTTTTCTTCCAAAATGTTGCGGTAATAAATCAAAAATAATTTCCAAGCGTGGAAGTTGATTTTTATTCGAGTATTTTGCAAAATCGTTCTTATAAGTTTGAATGATACTTCTATGAACATCTCGCACTTGCTTAGGACTATGAGTTTCATTATAAACTTTAACTGCCTCTGGCATTCCACCAACAAAAAGATAGATTCTAAATAATTTTTCTAGCTGTTGATAGTGATGTGATTTTATAAATGGAAACGAACTCTCAATCTGTTCCATTAATACTTTATTTTCTTCATTGCTTGCGACAAATTCTAAAAATTTGAGTGGCCCCAAGTGGAGAAACTCGACTCGTCCCACTGGCATGGAAAATGTGGCCTCTTCCAATACAAAGTCTAAAAGTGAACCGGCTGCAATAACAGATAGATGAGGCATCATTTCAAAATAATATCTTAAAAGAGCGATCAACTGAGGTGCTTGTTGAATTTCGTCAAAGAAAATTAAACTTTTTTCTGTGATTCTAATATTTTTAAGACTTTCTAGTTCTTGATTTAATTCTTGTACTGTTGATTCCCCAATCTCGCGAAGAGATTTTAATTTTATCAACTCAAGATTGATTTCTATTAATTCTAAGCTTAGCTCTTTTGCGAATAATTTAACTAACGTTGATTTACCTACCTGACGAGCCCCTCTAATAATCAAAGGCTTTCGATTTTTTTTTTGATACCATTGCTTTAAGGAGTCTATGCCATTTCGATACATATTTATAAAATGACTCAAATATGGGGGTGTTTCAAGCATCAAATGCTCTTAAAAGGGGGGTGCTTCAGATAATTTAGACTAAAAACTAGGCGGATAGGAAGATTTAAAGGACTTTTGAGTGTCGTTGTCGAAGTGAGTTGGTCGATGTTCAATCCAAGAGATTGCAATAAATTATCCAAATTATTAACTTCATAAATGGACAGTCGTTACAACCACACTTCCTTCTACGGGAGCTTGTATGAGTTCGATGTCAGGACACGAACCTTTTTCATTTGGTGCAAAATTCCTGTCTCAGTCGCAACTATGAATTTCTTTGCAGGATTTAATTTTACCTCATCTAAAAGTCGAGATGTCGAGCCAATCACATTAACATCTCGATTAGATATACAGAGAATGAAAGAGCGAAATAGAGGTCAGTTAGGCTAAAATATTAGCGCTGACGGTTCTCTATAATGAGAATGGCGCGACTTAACTCTTCACTACGCTGAAGATGGTAAAGATAAAAGCTCAATTTATTATAATGAGCGATTCGAAAATGACTTTTTTTTCACTTCATTGAAATAACTTCCATTACAATGGCTAAACATGCAGAAGACTGTGATGAATTTTTATACTCATATTTTAACAAGATATAAACATTTTTACTTTACACTGATGATGAGGTGAAGTATAAAGATCCATTCGAAATACACTTTGATTGAAACTAAGGTAAATCCACCCCTAAACATTTGAGCAGTTTCGATCTTATTTGCGCGCTAATTAAGGTGTTAAATGATAAAAAGTAAAGACTTAAGCCAAATTGATAACATCATCACCTCTGTTTTTGGTAATTCCCCAACTACAGGGGTTTCGATAATCTCTGGCTCAATTAAAGAAATCTACTTTGAAAAATCATTTGGAGTAATACATAGTTCCTCTGACGCGAAAGTGAGTTCTGAAACTTTATTTGATATTCAATCCATAACAAAAGTAATTGCAACGACAAGTCTACTGGAAAAGTTTATTACTGATGGACAATTACTTCTTTCTGATTCTATTCAAAAATATTTACCCGAAATTATGGGGCTTCATAAATCAAAAATAACCATTAAAGATTTAGTTCTGCATCAAAGTGGAATGTCCGATGAAGATTTTTGCGGTGTATTTAACACAGCCAAAGACCTGTGGAATTCGATGTTTAATACTGAAGTCAGATTTGAACCTGGAACTTCAGTAGAATATACAGATGTTGGATACAGACTTCTGGGACTATGTCTTGAGCGGGTAGGCGGGGCAAATTTAAATCAGCTGTGTGCTAAACACTTA
>CAZTDX010000054.1:0-2759 GCA_964612425.1 uncultured Pseudobdellovibrionaceae bacterium | reverse complement strand
GCTAAACACTTACTTGAAAAATTAAATGATGAACAATATCTTCAAAGCTTCATAACATTGAGTGCAGGTCAACTTGAAGAAAGTTGGTCTTTCTATGAATCCCTTGGCCTTGGTAAAAAAGTTTATGGTTGGGAATCGCACCACACAAATCAAAGTTATTTAGGATTACGTAAAACTTATTGGTCTCTTGAAAAAGCTGGTGGTGCCGGCGCATTTATTTGTTTACGACCTGAGAAACAGGATTTTTTCATATATTTAACTAACCACGGAAGACCCAATCCTTTTTCTATGGAATCCTGGAATAGTTTGGTTTCAACTTTAAAAGTTAGGGAGATAGCTCAGGAGATTCTTAGTTTATGATTTTATTTTTGCCTAAATGGTTATGGGGAAGCTTACTCATCTTAGTGAGTTTTTACAGTTTAAATTTAGATATCAAAATTGATGTCTTGTATTTAACTCAATCACTGATTACAAATCAGCGGGAGGGACAAATTCATCTGGCCATACAACCGACTTTCCAGCTGTAATGTCCATCATTCGATTAAGCGAAACTGCTGAGTACTTTAAAAGTTTTTCTGATAACCGAATCTCTGGAGTTTCTTCCTCCAAAGCTTGCAACAAATTTTCTAAATTATTTAACTTCATAAACGGACAGTCGTTACAGCCACAGCTTCCTTCTGCGGGAGCCTGTATGAGTTCGACGTCAGGACGAGCCTTTTTCATTTGGTGCAAAATTCCGGTCTCGGTCGCAACAATGAATTTCTTTGCATGATTTTGTTTTACTTCTTCTAAAAGTCGAGACGTCGAACCAATCACATGAGCGAATTGCAATACAGAAGGATCACACTCAGGATGAGCAATCACTACGGCCTCTGGATGCTCTTGAGTCATGTTAAACAATTTTTTACTCGAAAAAAGCACGTGCACTTCACAAGCCCCAGGCCACAATGTCATTGGGCGATTTAGCTTTAAACTTAAATATCTCCCTAAGTTTTGATCAGGACCAAATAAAATTTGTCGATCTTGCGGAATGGAATCTAAAATTTTTGCAGCATTACTGGAGGTAACAATAACATCTGAAATGGCTTTTACTTCAGCACTGGAATTAATGTAGGTCACAGCGAGAGCTTTTGGATGCGCCATCCTCCACAAAAGATAATCATTAAAAGGTGATTCTTTCACCAAGGAACAACCAGCTTCAAGTGTTGGGACAACCACTTTCTTAGAAGGATTTAAAATTTTCACTGATTCGGCCATAAAGACAACCCCAGCAAGTAGGATCAATGGCGATTCACTTTTTTGCCCCTGCTGTGCTAAATAAAAACTATCCCCCACGTGATCAGCAATATCCTGAATCTCCCCATCTTCATAATAATGAGCAAGGATGGTGGCATTTTTTTTAGTTTTTACGGCTTTGATTTGTTCAATGATGGCGTTTGACATGGCCAACGTCCTCTCATAAATTCGCATTTTCGGCAATTCAATTAAGCTAGAATAAACCCTGTTCTTTACTTTTTTAAATGATTTATTAGCTTTTTAATGGGTTCCTAAAGGGATGCTTCATAAGTAATGCGATATATCACTCCTGCAAAGTCATCCGAGACTAATAAAGAACCATCACCTAGCGCTTCCACGTCAACAGGACGGCCCCAGGGTGATTGATTTTGTAACCATCCCTCAATAAAAGGCTCAACTTTTTCCACCTTAGAACCGTTGAGCTTCACAAAGGTGAGTCGATAACCTTGGGGTATGGTGCGATTCCATGAGCCATGTTCGGCCAAGATAATATTATTTTGAAATTCTTTTGGAAACATTTTTCCACCATAAAATCTCATCCCCAGAGGTGCCACATGGGCACGAAGCTCCACCGCAGGAGGTACTGAGTCAGCACAAGTTTTAGTTTTTCCAAATTGCGGATCTAAAAATGAATTTCCAAAACAAAACGGAAAACCGAAATTGGCCCCAATTTTACTTAGCCTATTGAGTTCATCTGCTGGCAAATCATCGGCCACTAAATCTCGCCCATTATCAGTAAACCAGAGTTCTCCCGTAGTTGGATGAAAATCGAAACCCACTGTGTTTCGAACGCCTTGAGCCACCTCTTCTTTCGAATTTGACTGAACATCAATTTTGTAAATTCGAGCGTATTCGCTTCCAGGATCACAAACATTACAGTTTGCACCCACAGGAACATAGAGTTTTCCATCGGGTCCAAAACGGATAAATTTCCAGCCGTGATGTGCATCTGATGGAAATTTTTGTGGTAATTCTCTTAATGGCTTGGATTTTATTGGAGTGGTCGGCTTAGCATTGAATTCTAATATTCTTGAGATTTCTGCTACATAAAGCTTACCATCTTTATAAGCGACTCCATTGGGTGAATTTAAATTTTCAGCAAAAATCTGAACCTTACCCTTGTCAATTACATAGACTTGACCAGCACCCCGGCTTCCCACAAAAATCCGCCCGTCAGGAGCTTGCGCCAACGATCGCGCTTGTGGAACTTTAGCCCAAACAGAAATTTTAAAACCTGGAGGTAGAGTTAATTTGTTTAGTGGAAGGTCATTGGGAGCTGAAAATAAGTCTTGTTTAGAGCAAAGTAAAAAGATTGATGTTACTAATAAAAGTTTAACAAAGATACTTACTGTTGGACGTTGCTCGCTCATAGTTTTTCTCCATTTTTTTATAGTTAACATTTTTTAAACGCAATTCAAGGTAGTATCAATTTAAGTTTCATGTACAGAACATTAATAAAAAAG
>CAZTDX010000053.1:0-26393 GCA_964612425.1 uncultured Pseudobdellovibrionaceae bacterium | reverse complement strand
ACAGACTTTTTGAGTAAAAATGTGATATAGGGTTAGAGAGGAACTACACCTCGTTCGATTTAAAGCTTTTCCGCCTCGAATTAGGCTCTTTTTTAGCAGAATTTATTTAGAGTGATGAAGTGATCTTTCCGTCGACTAAATGAATTTGCCGTGTGGCTATTGAGGCGAAACCAGGGTCATGAGTCACAAATACAATGGTCGTTTTTTCTTCAGTATTAATTTTTTTAAGTATTTCCATCACTTTTTGACCATTATGACTGTCAAGATTGCCTGTGGGTTCGTCAGCAAATAAATATTTGGGATTGAGTATAAGGGATCGCGCAATGGCCACGCGCTGCTGTTCGCCCCCAGAAAGGTGACGAGGAAGTCGATTTTTTTGATTTTGTAATCCAAAGGTATCTAATAAATCATTAGCCTTAGTTAAATAGTTTTTAGTTTGGTGATATTTGCGTACCGGCATTAAAACATTATCAAGGGCTGTGAGTTCTGGTAAAAGATAGTGAAATTGAAAGACAAAGCCCATTTTTTCGTTTCGAAACCGGTGAAGTTTTTCTTGAGGTAAAGTCCGTAATTCTTGCTCATCAAGAAAGACTTCACCTTGAGTGGCCTTATCTAATGAACTCATCACATACAATAAAGTACTTTTGCCTGATCCCGATCTACCGGTTAAGGCGACAAACTCGCCATCTTTAATGTCTAAATCAATTCCCTTTAAAATATGATTGGGAGGTGTACCAAGAATTTGATGAACATTAACTAACCGAATCGACATAGATTAAGAACCCTCACTTCGAATGATTTCAATGGGCTCTAATTTTCCTGCCGCACGGGCTGGTAAAAAACTTGCAAAGAGTGCCGCCACAAATCCAAGAATAAAAGCTTTTATGTAAATGAGGGGGTCGAAGGATACCATCATATTGCCGCTTCCAAGGGCCCTTTGGGATGAGACAGGTATTAGCTGGATAAGGCGCGAGAAGATATAGCCAAAGCTCAGTCCTGCACAACTGCCCGTGAAGCCTAAGATCAAGCCTTGGATGAGAAAGAGATTAATGATGTCTCTTGGCTCAAAACCCATGGATCGCAATATGGCAATTTCGCGTCGTTTTTGATTAACAGCCATTGTGAGAATATTGTAAATTCCAAAACCTGCTACAATTAATATCGAAATAGTCATGGCATTTCTAACAATGTCTTGTGTTTTAAAAACAGAAAGTGTTCCTTCGTTGAGTTGATCCCAGCTCTGAACCTTATCTCTCCCATAATTGCTCCAGGTCTCAGCCATTTCTTTGGCTTTATTCACATCAAGAATGCGAATAGCAATATCAGAAATTTGGCTGGGAGTTCTGTTGGCACTTTGAACATCATTTATATTTGCAAAAAGTGTGGATTCATCGAGGCCTTTAATACCGAGTCTAAAGCTTCCGACAATGCGAAAAGGAGATGGGGTGCCTGCGGGTGCTGTGATAGTGATAATGTCATTTATTCTTGCGCCCAGGAGACTCAGTATTCCCACTCCGACGATGATTTTATTACCCCCGGTGGCCAGATCATTGAATTTGGCATCAAGCATATAACTTTGAATATTAGTAACTCTAATTTGTTTATTGGGGTCAGAACCGATGATTTTACCTGTCAGTGATGCGCCTCCCTTACTTACTAAGACTTGAGTAATAAGTTGTGGAGAATAAGCTTGCACGCGAGGATCTTTTTTTAAACGTTCAAACCAAACTTGAGGTTTTTCAATCTTAGCACTTTCCCGCAATCCGCCCGGTGGACTTTTCCAAAAGACATGGATGAATTGACTAAAAAGTGTTTTTTCGACACTTTCTTGGTTGATAAAATCCTCTCGTGCTGAAATACGAACATGTGAATCATTGTTAACTAATTGCTCTAAAATAAACTCCTGAAAACCCATCATCATTCCAGAAATTGAAATATAAGCAGCCGTCCCAAGTGTAATTCCCATAATCGTCAGAAGGGTTTGCTTTAATTTGCTGGAGAGGTGGCGCCAGGCTAAAAAAAACATGGTGCCTCATTGCAGCCAAAAAATAAGTGGTGTTTAAAAAATAAATCATTCATTGGGCACTTCTATAAAATCATTTTTATTGAGCTTTGGAGAGAGAATTTCACCCCAGTCAGTATCGACAATCCCCAATTTTACTGGAGTTAAAACTAACTCATTATTAACTTTCAAATTGATCTTGCCTTGCTTGATTACTTTTAAGGGCAGTAAAATTGCCTCCTGCTTTTCTTGAATGACAATGGCGACGTCGGCAGTCATACCAGGTAAAATTTCTGGAGGCAAATGAGGTGAATCAATATGGGCCACCATTTGAGTTTGTTTCGGAAAAATAGCTCTTACTGTACCCTCAAGAGCGTTGACTTCCAGGCTTTCAAAGCTAAGAAATGTTTTTTGTTTAGGTCGAACGCGTAATGCTCCTTCTTGATCGATCGTCACTGAAATATAGCGCTTATCTAAATCCATGAGGGTCAGTACAGGGGACTGTGGAAATACTGTTTCGCCAGAGTAATAATTTATTTGAGTGACCGTGGCATCAAAGGGCGCAAATTCAGATTGCATTCCTTCTCCGTCAAACATTAATAGTCTTTGGCCTTTTCGAACTTTATCGCCTTCAGAAACAAAAAGTTTTTTTATGCGGGAGGTGACACCCAACTTTAGATTGTAAATATTGTCTGACTGAACTGTGCCTAGTCCATAAATTGATTCAACGATGGGGCCAATTTTAGGATTGATTTCAGCAGATTTTTTTTTCAATTTATTAACCTGAGTTAATAAAATGGCTAAAATGAAGATCAGGACAAGTGTAAATAAGGTCTTTTTAATCTTTGTAGTCATCGGGATCAATTCCATACTTTTTGATTTTTCTCAACAAAGTATTTTTAGGGATATTGGCATGGGCAACGGTTTGATTAATTTTACCTTTGTTTGCTTTGAGAGCGCTAACAATAAAATCTTTCTCTACTTGTTCTTTAAATAAGTCATAATTGAGTTCATAATTTAGATTATTCGAGTAATTAATTGGCTCTGCCTGAAATGGGTTTGGAGAAAGAGAAGGTGTACTTTTTCTAGAATCACGAATATTGTCAGGCAGACTCATTACTTGAATTTGCTCTGTGTTCTCAATAATAAAGGCTCGTTCAATGATATTTTCTAGCTCCCTGATATTCCCAGGCCAGCTGTAGTGCTTAAGCGTTTCAAGTGCTTCTGGTGAAATATTTAGAATTGTTGTGGGATGTTTTTTGCCAATCTTTTTAATAAAATGCTGAGCTAAGGCTGGGATGTCATCCACTCGATCACGAAGCGGAGGTAAAAAAATGGGAAGGACATTTAAGCGATAAAATAAATCTTCGCGAAAAATTCGGTCCTCGATCATTTTTTCTAAATTGCGATTAGTAGCAGCGATAATACGGGTGTTTGTTTTAATTTCTCTCTGGCCGCCAACTGGGACAAATTTTCGTTCCTGTAAAACACGCAATAGTTTTACTTGCATTTCGGGTTTTAGCTCACCGATTTCATCCAAAAACAAAGTTCCATTGTTGGCGAGCTGAAACTTTCCAATTTTTCTCTCTATGGCACCCGTGAACGCTCCTTTTTCATGACCAAAGAGTTCACTTTCCATAAGGGTTTCAGGAATGGCTCCGCAGTTAATGGCCACAAAATTACCATTTTTCCTCGGAGAATTAAAGTGTATAGCGCGCGCGACAAGCTCTTTTCCTGTGCCGTTTTCTCCTCGGATGAGAACAGTTGTGTCTACTTTGCAAAGCTTGTGGATCAAATAAAAAACTTCCTTCATTTTATGAGAGTGACCAACAAACTCACTATCAATGTCATCATCAAAAATGGGATTGGAGAGCATGAGGCTTGAAACCATTTCGCGAGCTTCAATCGACTGCCGAAGTATTTCTATAAGCCGTTTGGGGTCAACAGGCTTTTCTAAATAATCATAAGCACCTTCTTTAATGGCAAGGACAGCATCTTGAAGATTTGAGTGAGCTGTCATTAAGACGACAAAGGTTCTCGGATCGTGTTCTTTAATTTTGGTGAGCGCTTCGATGCCATCCATCTCGGGCATTTTAACATCCATTAAAACCATATCATAGTTTGCTGAACGAATATAATTGAGTGCTTCAATACCGTTTGAGGCCTCATCGATTTCAAATTTAAAATCTGGAATCGTATTTTTTAAAATTGAAACGACCGACTTTCGAAGCTCATGTTCATCATCAACAATTAGTACTTTTAATGTTTCCAAGTTTTATCCTAAGTTTTTATAATTTATTTTTTTTACTTCATCAGCTTTCTGTAGGTAAAAAGAGCTCGACCGTTGTGCTGGTTCCTACTTGACTTGAAAGAGTGACCCTTCCTCCATGTAACTCAATAAAATATTTAACTAAATAGAGTCCTAGTCCAGAGCCCTTTGTTTTCAAATCTTGGTTTTTTCCTCGAACAAATTTTCCAAAAACATTTTCTATTTCTTCTGGACTAATACCTTCTCCGGTATCAGTCACGCGAATTAATATAAAGTTATCGATCTCTTGCGTTTCAATAGTCACAGATCCGAGAGGTGGTGTGTATTTTATGGCATTTTCCAAAATATTGATAAAAACCTCATGGATTAAAATAGGGTCCACTTCAATACTAAAAAGCGGCTCGAGAATATGATTGAGTGTGATTTTTTTTTCTACGGCTAATGGTGTAACTTGATTTAAGGAAGAAAGAACCAAATCATTGATATCGACCACCTCTTTATTTAAATGAAAGTCTTTCGATTCCACTCTGAGAATTTTTAACACTGATTGCACATAGCGATTTAACTCATTGCTAGAGGCTCGGAGTGATTTCAAGTCTTGGGTGACTTCGGGTTCAGGGTCATTGAGTAAAAGGCGATCGGCAATGGCCTGGATTTTGGCAATGGGAGTTTTCAGGTCATGACTGATGAGACTGACAAAATTATTCTTTAAATGCTCCAGTTCTGCCAGAGATTTTCTCTCATGTTCTAGTTGCCAGTTTTTTTGCTCCATTTTAGACGCTATGTAACCGACAAATAAACTCCAAGTACTCATGATTTGAACTAATGGTGAGAGGGCTGGAGTCCAAAAGTAAAAAGTATCAAAAAACCAAATTGAAAGAGCTACAAGCGAAAGACTTAAAAAGCTTAAAAAAACAAAAGCCACTTTTTGTGGAAAGTAATTAAGGAGAAAAACGGAGATGAGCATCACTAAAAATAATTCCGTAACGGCAACAGCCTTTGGCAGTCGTTTGATCCATCTTTGATGAATCAAATTATCAGCGGTATGGGCAATGAGCTCTGGTGTCGAGAGTGTTCCAACAGGTGTGACGTTTTGAGTTTGGTTATTTAATGTCAAACCGATTATAATTATTTTATCTCTAATGAGATCTGCATTGATGGGTTCGAACGTGGGCTGAGTGGAGTTTATCTTATTAGTTTGTGTTAATGGCATTTGGTTTGTGTCTAAAAATCGATGACTTAGAATTTCTCTGACGGAAAGGTGCTTAAAAGACGCATTGCCACCTCTAAAATTGAGAATTTTTTTATTAAAGGGCGGGCGAAACTCTTCTTTAGATAAATATTTTTCTGCGACTTTAATCGGAAGGGAAGGGAAGAAGGGGTTGTAGGCTGGCATTGATCTTAATATACCATCCTCATCTCTCAGGAAGTCTAAAAAACCAAAGTTTTTATTTTTGGGGTCAGCAAAGGACGGGAGTTGGATGCGTCCGCTTTGAGACAATGCTCCCATCCAGATCAAGCGATCATCTTCAAAAAGTCTCCAGTCTTGAGTCGAAAGATTGGGGCTCATTTTATCATCGAAGATTATATTAATAACTATAGCTTTGGGGTTTAAAATTAAAAGTTTAGATAGCAAAGGACGCCAGAGTTGAGGGCTCCAGTAACGAGAATCTAATGAGGTTGGAGATTCTTCTTTAAGTTCACGGAGTTCATTGGGAGGAGATACGAAGGAGTTAATATCATGGGGAGTGAGCTCAACAATAACAATTTCATTATTCGGCGATTGGTCTCCGCGTAGTGATAATCTAAAGTCATAATTGTTCACTTCATCCAAATGCAAAACAAGTAAACCAATGGACCAAGAAATGAGTGCTCGAATGATTAATCCTTGGTGGCGCTTAAAAATAAAATAGGCTTTCAATAATACAAACTGCAATTTCCTACTTAGAGTAAATCCCTTTGTTGAAAGGGGGATTTCAGGAATTTGCAAAATCTCTTCAAACCATTTTATAAGCTTTTCGATAAATTTTATCACGCGTCGCAAAACTAATCTAAATTAGGCTAAAATTCAAGGCCGATTTGGTCTGTCGCTCTCTCCATACCATGGTATCTTTCTTGTATTCTGGCAGATCTAAAGTTACCATTCTAAGAATGCGATTATTTTCATCTATTGAATCTTATAAAAGTGAGCAGCCAGTGGTTTTGTCCATCGGAAATTTTGATGGTCTTCATCGCGGCCATCAATACTTACTCCAAAAAAATATGGAACTCGCTTCTAAGAATGGTGCTCGATCGGTGGTTCTTACATTTAACCCTCATCCCATGCAACTTATAAAAGGTGATCAGTTTATTGCTCCTCTTTATGGAGCTCAAGAGCAAGGAAGAGGGTTAGAGAAACTGGGCATTGATGATTGGATTCAGGAGCCATTCACTCAAAAAGTCCTCAAGGAAAGTCCCATCAGTTTTTGGAATCGTTTGATAGATAATATGAATTTAAGTGGTTTGGTGGTGGGACCTGACTTTCGCTTTGGTCAAAATCGAGCTGGTGACACCAAGGTTTTGGCTGAATTAGCAGAGAAAACGCAAGTCATTCTGCTTTTACCGGAAGCGTATGTTTATCGTGGTCAGAGAGTTTCAAGCACACTTATTCGCCAATTATTATTGCGAGGAGATGTTGAGTCCGCATCAGATTTTTTAGGGAGACCGTATTCACTTATCGGAAAAGTAATAACAGGTCATCGTCGAGGTCGACAAATTGGGTTTCCTACGGCTAATATTTTGACCCCACAAGCTCTAAACTTAAAAACAGGGGTTTATCGCACTGATGTGATTGTCAGTGGTGTTAAAATGCGGTCTGCCACCAATATTGGTTTTCATCCAACGGTGGAAGAAGTCAAAGAGGTGCAAGTTGAAACCCACATTTTAGATTTTGATACCAATATTTATGGCGAAGAAATTCAAATAGAGTTTCTTAAATTTATTAGACCAGAAATGCGATTTTCAAGTGTTGAGGCATTAAAAATGCAGATTGCAAAGGACGTTCAAGTTGTTCGAGAATCTTGAAATAAAAGTTTTACATATTGGCGAACTGCCTTTTCCTCTACCGTGGGAAGAGTGGTACTCAAAAATAGAAAAGGCATTTCATGTTAAAGTTTCTTTTGAAAAAAGAGATCATCTTTCAGGAGATAAAAAATCTATTGAGGGTTATCATTTAGTGCGTTTGAGTCCCAGCTTTGTTCATGAAGCGTATCTCTTGTTTTCTGCTACACCTCCATTATTATCAATACTTCAGTCGGTCGATTTTATTTATAAAAAAGATCACCAACTATGGCCCCAGCTTTTATTTAAAGAAGGTTTACATTCTGCCATTTTGATGAAGCATCCAACTTTAAATATTAAGGGCGCGGGCTTAATTATTGGTTCGTCGACTGAAGCCGTTCAAGCGGTGTTTGTTTTGGTGGAGCTTGGATTAAGTCAAGTCACGATGGTCGTAGAGGACGAAAAACAAATTATTGAAATTAAAAAATTATTAAGGCAGGCCCTCTTTCAAGTAAAATTTGAATTTATAACAAGAGAAAAGGTGATTTTATTGCCAGGGATTTACTCCGTAATTATATGTTGCGAGGATTTAAAAAACAAACAAGATCTATTTACCTCCATTCTTTACTTTAATTATTTAGAAAAAAAGGGACTTGTGATCAATGCGGGAGCCCCGTTGGAAAAATTACCGCTCGTGGAAGAGGCTCAGGCCATTGGTGCGACGACGGTAGATATTCCTGAATTGCAAATTCATCAAGAAGTGCGAGCTTTGCAGAAGGTTTTACCTATTACTAATAAAGAGGCTCAGCAATTGTTTTTGGCCTTACAAAAAACCTAATTTTCCGAAATATCCGGCGTTGTCCATGCTTCGGGCAGAGTTTCAGGCTAGTCATGATGTTCAACTTGACAATTTCAATGATCAATCATTAATGAAGGACTTTAAATTTTAACTGTTTTGGGCTTGGGCCATCTAAAGGAACAATGAAAAAATCAGATTTGCAATTTGACTTCCCTGAAGAGTTAATCGCTCAGGAGCCACTTCGTCCATCACGGATATGTCTCAGTTTGAAGTCTGAAAATTCTCCCAAAGAGGTGGCAAAGGAACTCGCTTGGTCTGAGTTCCTAGAGCTATTTCAACCGGGCGATTGCCTTATTCTTAATAATACAAAAGTGCTTAAACGGCGGGTTTTTACCTCAGCAGGAGTAGAAATTCTTTTTTTACATTCGACTGACTTCGTAAATTGGGAGGTCTTATTTCCCTCTAAAAAGTTTAAAGTGGGATCAGAGATTGAACTTCCCGGTGGTGTTATCATGACTCTCCTTGAAAAGGGGCGACCTCAAAAAGTAAAATCAAGCCAAGTAATGACTTCGGAGTACTTTGAGCGCTTTGGAGAACTGCCACTTCCTCCCTACATCCAAAAAGCGAGAGAAAAGCGAAGTGGTGAGCGGCGTGCACTTTCGATGGATGATTCTTGGTATCAAACGGCATGGTCAGAGCGACCAGGGAGTTTCGCGGCTCCCACGGCAAGCTTGCATTTTACTCAAGCGCATTTAGCCATTCTGAAAAAGCGTGAAGTAAATATAAATTATTTAACTCTTCATGTGGGGCTGGGCACATTTTTACCTGTGGAGTCGGAGAATCTGGCGGAGCATCCCATGCACTATGAAGATGTGGAAATACCTGTGGCGCTCATTGAACAAATAAAATTAACACAATCTCAAGGAAAGACCGTTTGGGCGATGGGCACGACAGTATTGCGAGCTTTAGAGGCTCATTCAGAAGGCCATTTTCAAAGGGTCAATCAATCTTATCTTGGTCGTACGAATTTGCTGATTCTTCCTGGGTTTGATTTTAAGGTGGTTGATGGGTTATTAACCAATTTTCATCAACCTGAAAGCACTCTTTTGGCATTGGTAATGGCTTTCGCGGGTCAAGAAAAAGTTAAAGAAGTTTATCGCTGGGCCATTGAAAATAAATTTCGTTTATTTAGTTATGGTGATTTATCAGTTTGGAGGCGTAGAAAGTGATGTTGAGTAAAGCGGTTGGAAAATTTGAAGTGCACCATGTATCAGGTGAGGCTCGCCAGGCCACCCTCTGGACTCATCATGGCCCCATTGAAACACCTGTTTTTATGGCGGTAGGGACTAAGGCAACAGTGAAAGCCATGACTCCAGAGGAGTTATTGGAGAGTGGCTGTCAGGTCGTTTTGGGAAATACCTATCATTTGCATTTGCGTCCGGGTGAAAAACTCATACAAAAACTGGGCGGTCTACACAAGTTTATGAATTGGCATAAACCAATTTTAACTGATAGTGGTGGGTTTCAGGTTTTTTCTTTATCGCAACTTCGAAAATTAACTGAAGAGGGCGTTGAGTTCCGCAGTCACATTGATGGACAAAAATGTTTTTTATCTCCCGAGACCAGTATGCAAATTCAAATGGATTTAGGGGCCGATATTATTATGGCTTTTGATGAATGCTTAAAATACCCCGCAACTCGTGAAGAAACAAAAGAGAGTATGGACTTAACTCATCGATGGCTTCAACGCTCTAAAAAAGCAATGACCAGAGAGGAAAGCCTTCTTTTTGGAATTGTGCAAGGTGGGCTTGAACTTGATTTACGTAAAGAGAGTTTGCAACAAATCACCAGCGTTGAGCTACCTGGTTATGCATTGGGTGGACTGAGTGTTGGTGAGCCCATTGAAATGATGCATTCGTTAGTAAAAGAAATGGCGCCATTGATGCCTGCTCATAAACCACGCTATTTGATGGGAGTAGGAACTCCGCTTGATCTTATTTTAGCAATCGATTCTGGAATTGATATGTTTGATTGTGTGATGCCAACAAGAGTTGCAAGAAATGGCACCATTTTTACTTGGCAAGGAAAGGTGAGCATTAAGAGAGCCGAATACAAAGAAGATAGCTCCCCCTTAGATCCTGAGTGTGACTGTTATACATGCAAAATATATTCGAAAGCTTATTTGCGACATCTCTTTTTAACGGGAGAAATTTTAGGTTCGAGGTTGAATACAATTCATAATCTGCATTTTTATTTTCAGCTTATGAAGAGAGCACGAGATGCTATAAAAAGTGGACAGTGGGCAAGTTACAGAGACGATTGTCTAACGCGATTTGTAAAGTAATTTTGATTGTTTGATTGTATTGTCGCAGGCAAAGTATTGAGTTGTTAATTATGTGTGGAGGTATGGATTAATGAAGATTTTATTCACGTTATTTTTATCGGCTCTGTTTTATGCACAGGCTTATGCGCAAGAGGCCGCACCAACGGCAACGACAGGAGCTCCCAGTCAGCCCGGTCCGTTAGTTTCCCTTTTCCCTTTTGTCTTAGTTATCGCTATTTTTTATTTTCTCATTATTCGTCCTCAAGTTAAAAGACAAAAAACTCATCAACAATTTATTACCGCGCTTAAAAAAGGTGATGAGATTATTACAACAAGCGGAATTCTTGGAACTATTGAAGGCATGACTGATCGTTTTGTTACGTTGGAAGTTGCAGATGGAGTATCAATAAAAGTTTTAAGATCACAAATTGCTTCAACATTGTCTCAACAACAGGAAGAGGTCAAAAAATAATATGGAAAATTATAGATTAAGAGTCTGGTCAGCAATCCTTGGAATTTTAGTAGCTATAGTTTGGTTGGTTCCTAATTTTACTAATCTTGAAAATCGTTGGTGGTTTACCAAGAAAAAATTAAATTTTGGTCTCGATATTCAGGGTGGTCTTCACTTAGTAATGGGTGTGGATGTTGAGGGTGTTATTTCTGAACAAATCACACGACTCACGCTACAGCTTAAATCAGAGTTTCAAGAAAAAAATATCGCCTATAAAAGTATATCTATCGTAGATGCAAAACTCGGCGAAGTTAAGATTGAGTTTGCAGATGCCAATCAGCAAGCGGCTATTGAAAAACATTTTAATGATCGATATGGAACAATTTTTCAATCGTTGGGAGTTCATGATTCCGCTCTCCATTTTCGCTACTTCGATACCTATCTACAAGACTATAAAAGCCGCGTTTTACAACAAGCAATTGAAACAATTCGTAACCGTATTGATGAATTTGGTGTGGCCGAGCCGAGCATTGCAGCTCAAGGAAGTGATCGCATTAGTATTCAGTTACCTGGAGTCTCAGATGCTGAACAAGCAAAGGCTTTAATTAATACTTCTGCAAGACTAGATTTTATGATGGTAGATACATCTAAAACAGTAGAGCAATTGCAAGCCATGATTACGGAAGCTGAAAAAAAAGGTTCCTATGACTTTAAATCTCTTCGTTACTCACAGTATTCGACTAAAATTAATGAGGACTTGAAATCTCAATTGCCAGAAAAAACCATGGTGATTTTTCAAAAAATGGAAAATGCCACTTCACTCGAAGCTGGGCGAATTCCTATGTTAGTGAGAACAGACACGGGATTAGGTGGCGATGCTTTAGATGACGCCTTTGTTTCTTTTGACCAGTATGGTGTTCCTGAAGTGAGCTTGGTTTTTAATGCTATGGGTTCAGCTCGTTTTGCGGAGTTAACTGGTGGTAATATCGGAAAGTCCATGGCCATTGTTTTGGATAAAGTGATTAAATCTACTCCTGTCATTCAAGCAAAAATTGCTGGTGGTCGCGCTGTAATTACATTGGGCCGCGGAAGAGTGAGAGATCAATCACTCAATGAAGCAAAAATGATTGCTACAGCACTTCGTGCCGGTGCTTTACCAGCCACTTTAGAACAACTTGAAGAGCGAAGAGTGGGGCCAACAATGGGTGCCGATTCAGTCAAAAAAGCTCAGTTGGCTGGTTTAGTAGGATTTTTACTAATCGCTACTTTTATGTTGATACGCTATAAAGGGGGCGGTGTTGTTACCGTATTAACACTTATGTTAAACGTCATCATTTCACTAGCGGCCCTATCTTCACTCAATGCTACATTAACCCTTCCTGGTATTGCTGGTATCGCTTTAACAATTGGTTTTGCCGTGGATTCTAACGTGCTAATCTTTGAGCGGATGCGAGAGGAGTTAGCAAGGGGTGCAGGATTCAAGTTAGCATTGGCAGAAGGTTATCATCGAGCAATGAGTGCTATCTTGGATGCCAACATCACAACTGGAGCAACAGCGATCGTCCTACTTTATTTTGGTACAGGTCCTGTGAAAGGATTTGCCGTAACCCTTTTAGTTGGAATTTTTACGACGATGTTTGCAAACGTTTTTATTAGTAAAGTAATTTTAGATTCGTTGGTGCATAAAATGGGATGGCAAAAAATTAAAATTT
This sequence comes from uncultured Pseudobdellovibrionaceae bacterium, assembly GCA_964612425.1. Lineage (GTDB taxonomy): Bacteria > Bdellovibrionota > Bdellovibrionia > Bdellovibrionales > Bdellovibrionaceae > CAUJGP01. Next base: position 13,798 of record CAZTDX010000053.1, on the reverse strand, counting down.
AAAAAATAACAAAGGGTTCACTTTTAAAATTTTAAAAATGAACTCACTTTATGGACTGAGCTAAAGGATTAAGGAGCTAAAAAATATGACTAAACAAGAATCTTTTGGAAAGTATGACTTTGTTGGTAAGAGTGTTCTTTTTGGATCAATTTCTGGAATTTTGGTAATTCTTTCACTCGTTTATTTAGGAGTAAAAGGGATTAGTTGGGGGATTGATTTTTTAGGTGGGACGGAAGTTCAAGTAAGATTCGCGAATCAAGTAAAGATTGAAGATCTTAGAACCTTGATTGATAAACAAGGTTTAATTAATCCTGGTATTCAGGGTTTTGGGGATGGAAAAGAATTTATTGTTCGTTTTCAGCTTCCGTCCAAAGGAACTGAAAAAGAAATTAACCAAGCAAATAAAGAAAGTATTGAAAAGTTGAAGGCTACAATTACAAAAGACTTTGCCTCTCAATCTCCAGAGTTTCGCCGTGTGGATTCGGTAGGTCCTCAGGTGGGAGCAGAATTAAAGCGAAATGGCTTTTTATCCGTATTTTATTGTTTATTAATAATTCTTATTTATATTGGACTACGCTTTGATTATAAGTATGCACCAGGCGCTGTGGTTTGCTTATTTCACGATGCGGCGATCACATTGGCTGTTTTCGTCTTAGTTGGTAAGGAAGTAAACATTCCAATTCTTGCTTCCATCTTAACTCTGATCGGTTATTCGTTAAACGATACGATTGTGGTATTCGACCGGATTCGTGAAACAGAAGGGCATTTTGCCAACAAGGGTATTGGCTTCATTGTGAATAAAGCAATTAATGATATGCTTCAACGTAGCTTGATCACTTCAGGAACTGTACTCACTTCGGCCTTTGCTCTTTGGGCTTTGGCAGATGGCGTTGTTGCTGATATTGCTTTCGCGCTTGTTATCGGGATTGTTTTTGGAACCTACTCTTCTATTTACGTAGCGGCACCCTTTGTAATGATCTTTGATCGAAGCCACCCTCAAACGCGTACATTACGGTCAGCATAAAAATATGATAGCACCCTGGAAGGCGAGAACTTCGCCCACTGAACTCGGAGACTGGAATCAAACGGTTCCTGAAAAAATTCGCGAGTTAGCCAGGGTTCGAGGACTATCAAATTGGGATCAATTTCAGTCTTGGATACAGCCCCGATTATCACAGTTAAAAGATCCGTATCTTTTAAAGGGTATGGATACTGCCATACAGCGTTTGCTTGAAGCCCATAATAAACAAGATAAGGTCGCCCTTTACGGAGACTTTGATCTTGATGGCACCTCTGCTCTCGCACTTTTAAAAACGACGTTTTCCTGTCTTGGTTTTAATAATGTAGTACTTTATCAACCCAGCCGGCTAACAGAAGGCTACGGCTTTCATGCTCATGCTGTAGAGGCACTTCAACAACAAGGTGTAAAAGTTATTGTAACCGCTGATGTTGGGATTACGGCAACGATCGCCGCTCAAAAATGCCAGGAGCTGGGAGTCGATTTAATTATCACAGATCATCATCTTCCAGCTCAAGAACTACCTCAGGCTCTCGCGCTAATAAATCCTAATCAAGGAGATTGCCCCTCTGGGCTTGGTCATTTATCTGGGGTTGGTGTGGCATTTTACTTGGCTTGGGCTCTGAGAAGAAAACTTATACAGCTAGAGAAAGCCAAAGAATCCAGTTTAGAGTTAAAAGACTTACTGGATTGTTTTGTTATCGGAACCTTAACAGACATGGTTCCACTCGTAGAAGAAAATCGAGTCTTAGTAAAGCATGGCTTGCATCAATTAACTCGAACTCGTAGGCCAGGGCTTCGCTATCTTTTAAACGAACTTAATTTAGAAGATCGCGAGTTATCAAGTCAGGACGTTGCTATTCGATTTGCACCCAAATTAAACGCTCTAAGTCGCATGGAAAAGGATTTACGACCTCTTGATTTATTTCTTGTTGAAAGCGAAGAAGAAGCAAAAAAGTTAATGACCGAGGTTTTGGCCCAAAATGATTTGCGCGTGTCACTTCAGGCAGAAGCAGAAGTTCTTGCTCTTGAATTAGCGAAGGAGTTTGAAGCTCTTCCCTTTGTTTTTATCGCAGACAAGAGTTTTCATAAGGGCATTGTGGGATTAGTCGCAACTCGACTCACGCAAACATTTCAAAAACCAAGTTTTGTTGGTTCAATTTCAGAAGAAGGGATTGTCGTCGGAAGCGCTAGAGCACCTCAGGGATGGGGAGGTAATTTAGTCGATATTTTGGGGCAAGCAGCCCTTTACTTTCATCGTTTTGGTGGTCATGCCAATGCCTCGGGCTTTGAATATGCCTATGCTCAAAAAAGTGAAATTGAAAGTGCCCTGACCGTCGCTTTTTCAAAAATGGCAGAAATTGATAAAACTCTCGAGCCTATGCTTTATGATATCGATATTGAGTTTGATCAAATTACTCCGCAGTTTATGAACTGGATAGATTTACTTGGCCCCTTTGGGCAGTCTTTTGAGGCACCACTCTTTAGGGTACTTCATGCTCAAATACTGGACATCAAAGTTTTAAGAGGTGGACACCGAAGACTTCAAATTGAGAGTCAGGGAAAAGTGCGTGAAGCCTTACTTTTTTCGCCAACGGAGGCTCAAGTAACTCAACTCAATTCGACGCTAAAAGACAATTTCTTAGTTGACCTTTTGGTTGAAATACAGTGGAACTATTTTCAAAATAGAAAACGAGTTCAATTACTCATAAAAGAGATTCGACCGGTAATACTGAGCGATGAGAGGGCTTTATTTTGTGAAAGTACGATCGAAAGCTAGAAAAAAAACTAAATCAATTACTGAAATTATCTCGCTAGGTAAGTCAAAGTCTCAGTCAAAATCACAGACAAAATCTAAAGCAAAACTTACAGCAACTCCAAAATTCAAGGCTCAAGAAAAAAGTCGTTCAAAACCAAATACAAAAAAGTCATTACGATCTCCAGTGAGTGAGCGTATAAACTCTAGTTTAAAAACCAAGAGAAATGTTTGTCGTAAAATTCAAAAAAGTGTTGATAACGCCTTGTTAAGTTTACCACCGAAAGTTCAATCTAATATTGATCAAGCTCTTAAAAGTTTAGAAAGAAGCGCTTTTCGATTACAAGATTTAAGGGCTATCGGCTACCGTGTTTTGCAACATGCAACTGAAATCAGTAAGGCCATGAAAGAGTCTGCGCCGATAAGTAAACTAAAAAAGAGGGCTAAGGGTTGAAAGCAAAAGAATTGAAGTCTGTCGTTTTAATTTCGGGAGGCCTTGATTCAGCGGTTAATTTATTTAAGTCTAAATCAGAAGGAGAAGTCCTCCTTGGACTGACTTTCAATTACGGACAACGAGCGGCAGCTCAAGAAATACAATCAGCCAATAAATTGTGTCATCACTTGGGAGTTCCTCATAAGACTGTTGATGTGCCTTGGATAAAGGAATTCGGCAAATCAAGTCTTACTGATCATACAAAAGTAATTCCGACTCAAAATGAAGTACAAATCGATAATTATAATCAGTCTCTTAAGACGGCGGCCTCGGTTTGGGTGCCTAATCGGAACGGTATTTTATTAAATATTGCTGCCGGATTTGCTGAGTCTCTGGGGGCTGATTGTGTAGTCCCCGGATTTAATCTAGAAGAAGCGCAAACTTTTCCAGATAATTCTGAGGATTACTTGAAAGCACTCTCCATTAGCTTTTCTTTTTCTACAGCTAATAAGGTTCAAGCTTTTTCCTTTACAACAAAATTAAACAAAATTGATATTGTGAAGTTGGGACTAGAATTACAGCTACCTTTTGAATTGATTTGGCCCTGTTATTTTGCAGGTGAAAAATGGTGCGGTGAGTGTGAATCGTGTTTACGCTTTAAGAGAGCGTTAATGGGGAATTCTATTTTAGAAAAATATAAAACAATATTTATTTAATTTGGAAATAAATTGAGTGGGGTCTTGGTGGATACATACTTTCGAAATGAAATTTTACGCCAGTTTATAAAAGAAGATCTTGATTATAATCAAATTTTATTTAATAAACTGTTGGATTTTTTAGTCCAACATCTCAATGATCTCCTGCAAGAATTCACACAGAGTCCCATTAATTTAGAAAAGTGTGAAGGGCTTGCCCATAAAGCAAAGTCGAGCTGTAAAGCCTTTGGTATTGATACATTGGCTTTGAAGTTAGAAGAATTTGAAAAAGCGTTATTTCTAAAAAAATCCTTAAATTATGACATTATGATCAAAGAAATTACTGAACTCGTTGAGCCGTCCATTCAGTCACTTCGAATTGCAGCAGAATTAATTTTCAAAAAATGTGATAGCTAGGTTTGGTTTATTTGTTTTTACAAACTTAAATCATGAATATAATAGTTGAAATTATGGTAGGGATGCTTGCATAGAGGAATAATTTTGAGGCAGAGAACTCGCTTTCGCCAAAGCTGGATTTTAAAATTCCAAATCCTGCAGGATTGGGGGCATTGGCAATAATGGTAAGTCCTCCCCCTAAAACACTACCGTAAACAAGTGCTAATTTAGTTTCAGCAGTGAGATTGGGAACTAATGAACCTAAGTAAGTTAGGGCCGCATTGTCTGTGATGGAGGTCAAGCCGATGGCTCCAAAGAGCATTTGTAATGGACTAAAGCTTGAGAGAAGTTTTTCAAGCCACCAACCTTGAGGGCCACCGAGGACTACGAGGCCTGCTAAAAAAAATGCGACGAGAAGCGGTTCTCTTAGGTTTAATTGTGATTGATATTCTTTCGTGGCTTTAACAAAACCTAAGAAAAATAAAAACAAACCTATAAATAAAACAGCATGATGAGAAGAGGCGACCATTAAGCCTAAAAAAAGTATATGAATCAGTGTGATGGCTAGAGGAGCCGCTTTGTCTGTCTTATGTGGGGTTAAGATTTTTGTTTTTGAAATCTCACTTCTAAATAGAGCGGAAATAAAAATTGTATTAATCAAAACTGCAAGCAAAGTTTTGGGAGCAAAGTGTTCTAACATAAAAGTTAAGTCCCAACCCCATTTAGCGGACACCATCAAAATGGGCGGCGCCGCAAACGGCGTAAGAGTCCCACCTATTGAAACATTGACGAAGAGAAGTGCCAGTGTGGCGTATTTAAAGTTGCGAGAATGATCCTTGTTAAAAAAACGGGGTTTTAATAGAAAAGCTATAATGGTCATTGCTGCAGGCTCAGTAATGAAACTTCCAAGTAATGGTCCAAAAAAGAGTAAGCAAAAATAAACCGAAGTTGGATTGGCATCTTGGGTTGATCTTTTTTTATTTATAGTGATCCATGAGCTTACTTTTAAAAGAAAGTTTTCCATGAAATTGAGAATTGGTTTTGTTGAACAAACGGTCATTACGACAAAAACAAAGAGAGGCTCAGTAAAGTTTCTCGAGTTTAAGTAAGTAATCGAAAACTCTAAGTTGATAAAAGCGATTGAAAGTAAAACAAGAATTCCGGACCAAAAGCCAAAAACTATTTCAACTTCACCAAAGAGATGAAAAAAATTTTCACCAAAGGAGCCGGATTTATATCGATGGGAAAGGCGATTTAATAGACTCGTAGAAAAAGTGTGTATGAGTGCCAAGACAAAAAGTAAGGTGCTGATAATTTGAAATAAAGTTAATGTTGCCACAATTAAGTAGAATATCCTGATCAATAAAAGTCAAGGTAATGGTTTTTAAATTGTCTCAAAAGAAGATGTTCAAAAGTTCCACAAGAGTCATTCTCTAAAAAGTTGAATGACGACTTTCGTATGAAGCGGTTTTAAATCAATTTTATTTGATCCTAATAGAACATAATATTTGCAATTTATAGTTTTCATGAATTTTAAAAAAATAAGCATTACTTTTGTATTCCTACTCTCTGTTTCAAGTTGGAGCAATGGCTCAGATGAAGGATCTCGTATGGTTGTGAATAATAGCCAGAGCATTATACATTGTCCAACGGGAGATGAGTTGTCTGTACCCAAAGGAACTGAGTTAGAGTTGTCTGGCTTTAAAATTGGTAAAATGCAAATCGTAAAAGTTCCAGAGAGCTTAAGTTTAGGGAATATTTGCGCTTATGGAATTTTGAAAATGAATCCTAAAAATCTAAAGAGAAAGCTAAAAATATCTTCAGCCGAAAGAAAAAAATTAAAAAAGATTGTCGGAATTGCTGAAAAAATGAAGTATGCAAAAAGTTGTAAAGAGAGTTTTATTGGTTCAGATGGCCTTGGTCCATTGGGAAAAGTTGTAAAATCTGAACTTGCAACTGGGAAATACAACGAGTTGTTGCAAAACTCTAAAGCTTTTAGAGATATCTGCCCTGGCTTTTCTAAAATGAAAAAGGAAGATCGAAAAAATTTATGGGTTTTTCTTTTAATGTCGATGAGTCACTATGAGAGTAGTTGCCGCACGCAAGTTGAAGCCCAGGGGCCCAATGGAACTGCGAAAGGCCTTTTCCAGTTGCATGATGGCGCAGAAAACAAATACTCTCACTGGGATACCAATCAACTTTGCAGAAAGGGTGACTCAAAAAACCCAAAAGAAAGTATTCAATGTACTTTGTCTATGCTCAATGGACAAGTTGAGAAATTTGATTCCATCTTTTTTAATAAGTCTTACTGGGATGTCCTTCGTAATGTCAATAAACCAACGACTCAAGCGTCTAAAATAAAATCGGCCATTAAAATGTTTGCGGGCTGTGAAGGCAGAGTGATTGCCAGCAATAGTAACTTAGATAAGGAAAAAACAAAAAAACTTTAGAAGCGGTCTCAAAAATGGTTGATACTTCGTTGTCTTCGTCGCCCCCTCCCTGCGACTTCCAGGAAGGAAGCCTCAGTCGGGACCTCCTTGACGCCTCGTCTGAACCATTTTTGAGACCGCTTCAAGTGAAGGTCTCAATTCACTTTAAACTTTCTTTTCTTTCCTGTTCATAAATAAAGTCAGAAACTCCCATTAACGAAGTTAAGCGCTTTTGAAGATTAAGGTGAGAGCGATCTTGCGGGCAAGGTTCCAGTTTATTACTGCTTTTGTCAGTTCGACAGAGGCTCGTGATAATTTGCCCTTTGGGGTTTATAATAATTCCAGAGTTTTCATCAAAGCTACTCCAAGAGGTGGTATGAAAACTCCAGGGTTTAATTCTTGGATCTAAAAGATTTTGGCCTAACCCCTTAAATATTAAATTAGAGAATGTAAGATTATAAAGTGTAGGAAATAAATCAAGATGACTTCCGATGGTAAGTGAAAACTTTTGTTTAGTTTGTAATATCGATTCCGTTGTTATGTGGGGAGTATATTGAGGAGGAATATAGAGGTAAAGAGGGACGCACCATTTTTCAAAAAATTCTAAATTATTATATGGTCGAATATAAAAGCTATGGTCTCCTGTGGCAGCAACTATGGTTTGAGTAGCAAAGGGTTGATTTTTGATTTTTGATATAAACAAACCTAATTGATGATTAGAGTATTGATAAGCTTTAAGGCGGCTTTTGGCTAAATCGAGATCTCCAATGAGGTCTTTTTCAATTTGAGTAGTGAATGAGTTTTCAATGGGTGAGTTGTAGCTTTTAGGTAAGCTATAAGGGGGGTGATTACTTGTTGTCAGTATAACAATAAACTGCGGTGTCGTTGAGTGACTTAATAAATCAAAGGCATATTCAAAAACATATTGATCAAAAACACCCCATTCATGCAGTAATTCATCATCTGGAGTGTCGTGAAATTTCTCTTTGATAGCGTTATCGCCGTGCAACTGTTGAAAGCCTTGACGTGGTAAAAAGCGATCAATGCTACGCCACCCTAAATTCCCACCATAAATAAAATGTGTTTGATATCCTTGTTTTTGAAAGAGCCGAGCCGGAGCTGTTGAAAAAGGAACTCCCAAAAAAAGACTTTCAGTGAGAAAAGGACTATAAAAACGGTGAGGCAAGTCAACCATAAGACTTCCTAGGCTACCAATTGTCGCCATACTGGAGGGAAAAATATTTGGTGTGAAAAAATCGTGATCAATGTGATTTTTAAGAGCACCCATGATATTAAATTCAGGAGTTTGCTGTTTAAGCCAATCAGAGCCCCACGACTCCATAAGAACAAGAATAACGTGAGGTGGTGAGAAGTTTGATTTAGTTGAAGTTCTTTGAATAAAATAAGGATTACTGGGAGTGGGTACGGTACTGGCTAAAAGGTTTGAGTTCTTCAATGAATTTGATTTTTGAAATATCGTTAAAGAATTTAGAAAATCACTCAAAGCAGCTTCAGGATTTGAATCATAACCAAGTTGTAAAAGATTTTCATCCCAATGTTGGTGCTGTTGATCATAGAGCTGAATGGCTCTTGCCAGTGCATGGGCTCCATTAAAGCTGAGGGTGTTAATTAAGGGGTGGCTGGATATCGCTGTATGCATTATTTCAAGGGGGAAAAGCCCCAGCGTCCCTCGAGCCCCTAAGCTCATTGTGAGCACCACTAAAAATAAAAAAAGTTTATGCTTAACCTTAGATTGGGGGGGGAGTTCTTCTGAGAGGCCCACCTTCCAAATTTTTTGCATCCAGATATTGAAAAGCCATAACAGCGCAGTTGAAATGAATGCTATCTTTATGAGAGGATAGTTTTTCCAAAAAGTTTTTAATAAGGCTACGGTGTCGTCTTGGAAAAATCCAAAAATTAAGGCATTAAAATGATCTTGAAAAAAACCATAGTAAGTATAATCACCATATAAAATGAGCCCGAGCAGGAGGAGCAAAAGCAACCATAAGCGCCTTTGCCAAGTGACCATGGTAAAATAACTTTTATGAGATCCTATTATTATCCAAGATAGCCATGGTATTAATGAAATAATCGATAAATAACAAAAAGCGGATAGATCAAAACGTAAACCCAGCCATAGAGCATGAAGAAGATCTTTGAAATAGTGCTGAATTTCATCTCCTTGTTTGTAGGTTAAAAACCATAAAACACGAAGCCCTGTCATCATCGTAAGGGAGATTAAAAGAAGTTGAGCATATCCTTTTAGCCAGTTCAAATAGAGGAGAGTTTTTGAAGTTTTTTGCTCGGGCGTTTTTAACATGTTAATAGTAATAACACATTTTTAAAACCGGGCTCAAATCAATTCTTAGAGGGAGTATTGTATTTTTTAAAAATATCTTTATACTCTTCAAGTTCCGGAGGTAAATTGGCGTCGTCGCTGGACTCTGCCGGCTTTCGAAAGACCTCTTCGGCGTCGATTGAAATAATGGTATCTGTAGAGGAGTCTACTGTTACTGTAATCGGAACCCCTTTTTTGTGAGCCTCCCGGAGAATAGATTCAGGTGTTTGATCTTTTTGTTTTAGGTTAGGTAGCGAGAAGGGAACTGAATAGGGGCCGAAATGTTCATTAAAAAAAACATCATATTCCCCAGCAACTGAACGAATATTTTTTACTCGATCTTTAAAGACTTGCTTGCTAGTTTCTGTGCTTTTTTCGTCTGCTTTTTTTTCTTCTGTAGATTGGGCTTTATGAGAAAAACTAATGATTAGCACCCCTGTGATTAGGAAGAAAAATTTAATTTTTTTGTTGAGCATAAGATAAGTCTAAACGATTTTTACTCATTAGACATAAGAAATGTAGGGATGTGTCTTATTTTGAGAATAAATTTAGTTTATTTATAATTTGGGAGTGAAAAAGCTCAATTTTTCTTAATATGAGATGATTATAAAGGAGCTACAATGGAAGTGCGTCATTGAAATTAAATAGAGCCGGATAGTCTAAAATTATTAAAAAAGCTAAATCTCATTTTTTGGGAAATACCTTGATAAGGGATGGTCTAAATTACAAATGAGTAATTTTTCGAGTTTTGTAAAACAAAGAATTATTGTTCTCTGAATAATAGTTTATTAATTTCTTGTGCGATTATAATTTTATGCAGTATAAGCTGAAAAATTAGTGTAGAAGCGGTCTCAAAAATGGTTGATACTTCGTTGTCTTCGTCGATCCCTCCCTGCGACTTCCAGGAAGGAAGCCTCAGTCGGGACCTCCTTGACGCCTCGTCTGAACCATTTTTGAGACCGCTTCTAATATTTATTGAGGGGTGATGTATGAACCTTGGTGTTCCAGAAATTATATTGATATTGGTTGTGGCATTATTGTTTTTTGGTCCCAGTCGACTGCCTAGTTTAGGAAAGTCGGTTGGCGAGGCTATTCGAGGATTTAAAAAAGGAATGGCTGGAGAGCCAGAAGTTGATGAAAAAGAGCGATTGCAAAGTTCTCGTGGTCAGACTGTTGATGATTTGACTCAAAAAGAAGCCGCTGCCGAAAAATCTCATGAAGAAAAGAAGTCTTAAGGGTTGCTGCAAGCAAAACAAATAGACTTACGTTTAAGTCGCTGTTAAAAGTAGCAATTATTTCATTAAATAAAATTTCAATGATGATTATGACCTAGATCCAACTTCGTCATTGTGCGGTATTTTTATTTTGGTGGAAAACAGTTCTTGAGATTGGAAATTCTCTCTGATTATATCAAAGTTAAATTAAAGACAAACTATAGAAATTATAGGGAAATCATAGGAGAAATTATGAATTATGTAGTGCGTGGGTTGTTAGCTGCAGCGCTTATTGGAACAATGGCTTGCGAAAAGAAAGCAAAAATTGAAACTGATATGCAAAAAGCAAGTTATGGAATCGGTACTCAAATCGGTAACAACATGAAACAGCAAAATATCGATATTGACTCTGCGGCGCTAGCGCAAGGTTTAAACGATGCTCTTGGTGGGAAGGATTTAAAGCTTAAGCCTGAAGAAATTCAACAAGCTCTAATGAAACTTCAAGAGATGGCTATTAAGAAGCAAACTGAAGTTGCTGATAAAAACAAAAAAGAAGGTCAAACTTTCCTAGATAAGAATAAAGCCGAAGCTGGAGTTAAAACAACGCCATCGGGTCTTCAGTATCAAGTGGTTAAAGAAGGAACTGGTGCAACTCCAACGGATAAAGACACTGTAACGGCTCATTATGAAGGAAAATTAATCAATGGTCAGAAGTTTGATTCAAGCTATGATCGTAATCAACCTGCAGATTTTCCTGTAACAGGAGTTATTCCTGGTTGGACTGAAGCTCTTAAAATGATGAAAGTGGGCTCTAAATGGAAATTATTTGTTCCACCTGATTTAGGTTATGGAGCCTCTCCTCGACCTGGAATCCCACCAAACTCAGTATTAGTTTTTGAAGTTGAGTTGATGGGGATTAAAGATATGGCTAAAAAAGAGGAAGCTCCTGAAGCTCCCAAGAAAGCAAAAAAATAATAAAACCTTAAAAAGGTGGTCTCTCTGACCACCTTTTTTATTTTAAACCGAAATGATACCTTTTAAACTATGTTTGTAAGTAAAGATTTATTCGAATTTCACTTAAGTCCTATCGAAAATTTTGAGCGGTTATTTCAAGAAAATAAAAAGCATACGAAAATAGATCCAACGGTTATGACACTGGCGACAGTTGATTTGCAAGGTCACCCCAATGCACGTATTGTTTTGCTCAAAGGTATTGATAAGGGTGAGTTTATTTTCTTTACAAATTACGGTAGTACGAAGGCTCTTGAACTCAAAGAAAACCCCAGTGCCTGTCTGGTATTTTATTGGGAAGCTCTTTACGTTCAAGTAAGAGTGAGTGGTAATGTTTTAAAGACATCAAGAGAAGAATCTGTTGCTTACTTTAAAACAAGACCTCGTCTCTCGCAATTGGGGGCCTGGGTATCTAAACAAAGTGAAGTGATCGAATCTTACGATGTTTTGCAAACCAAATTACAAAAAGTAACTTCGGATTTCGAAGGCCAGGAGATCCCTTGTCCAGAAACTTGGGGCGGGTATCGAGTCATACCTGAAGCTTTTGAATTTTGGTTTGGTATGGAAGGTCGATTACATTATCGCTATGTCTATGAGCGAAGTGGTGAGGATTGGCTGAGGGCCATGAAGTCACCCTAATTTTTACTTTGGAGTGAGTGGCAATCCTTTTAAATTAAACACAATTGGATAGTGATCTGAGGGAAGCCCTTGTTTTTCTTCGGTGGTTTGTGGTCCGAGGGCGCGCCCACGATTGGGAATTTCGTAGCGAAAAACTTGGGTGCTTAAACTATCAAGATAAGGTTTAGCTTTGTTGGATAAAAACACATAGTCAATTTGTTTACCAGGTAAGAGCATTCCGCTCTTCAGTGGGTAGTAAGTCATTCTCTCTTCTAAAGGTTTTGCTGCGATTTCAAGAATGTCTTCTAAGTCTGTTGTTTTGTAGATTTCTAAAAACTCAGAGTCTGTATTATGTCTGCTGGCGTTTCCATTGAGGTCTCCACCCACAATAATAGGGGTGTTGGGGTATTGGTTGGATAATTTTTTATAAATACCTAAAAGCGCCTTGAGTTCTGCTTCACGCCTTAAGGTTCCCATGGGGTCAATGCCCTCTGGATCAAGGGGCGATTTTAAGTGCGTGAGTAAAAAAATAAGAAAAGGTTTACTCATGCTTCGATCAAAAAGATGAAGTTCAGCAGCATCTCTAGAAAACTTATGACTTGGGAGGCCAGGCGTTTTCAACTCATGAGGATACCAAAAATTAATGGGTAGGTCTTTGTTAGTGATAATATTAAAGTGCGAAGGAACTCTTTTGTGAATTAAGAAGCCGACATCGATGGAGCGATCGCTATTACCTTCAATGAGGGCTACGCGATAGTTATCATTAAGGAAGTGTAGGTTAAAGTTTCTGAGGGACTCCTCGCCACCAATCTCTTCGAGAAGAATAATGTCGGCATCAATTTCATTAAAGTATGTTTTTAACTTTAGAAGTTTATTCAAGGGTTTATTAGAGTAAATGGAAGTGGAGTATTTTTGCCATTCAAGCTCTTTTAAGTGATCAAAGGGTATTGGTAACTTTTGATCCAAAAGAAGAAACAAGTTTTCAGCATTGAGAAGAGCGCAACGTAAGTCGAGTACCATTATTTTATTTTATTAAAGCTAATAGGTAAGGGTCGAGGCCTTTTTCAACTTGCTGATCAAAAAAAGCATAATCCAGTCATAAGGCTAGCTGTCGTTTGGTCTTGTTCTAAAAAACAAATTTGATTTATGTGAGCGTTACAAACCTTTGCTAAGCACACCAAGGTTGAATTCACATTTGGTTCCATCAACTTAAACAAAGCTATCTCCTAGCTCTGGAAGCATTGCCTCCCATTTCAGGTCCTCTTTATTTTTAAAGGTGATTTGGTCTTGCGAGGCATAGATAACTGATCCAATCAGAATTAATATTGAAATTATAAAACTTTTTATCATATTTCTCTCCTTCTATTTTTAATTTGGTCCGAAGCTACTTCAAACGTTACTCAGAAGGAATGTTTGCGTCTCTCATAAACTTGTCCTAGAATCTCACTTATGACAGGATCAAAATCATTTCCTATTTTGGGATTCGAGCGCACACCGAAAGGTAAATTGCTAACACAGTTTGTGGATTTTGATGACCCCATCGGAATCGCCTACGAGCGATGTGTAGGTTACATTAAAGACTTTCATGTGCATGATCGAGTTAATATTACGTTCCCGCGCACGGCAGGAGTGATAGATTTTGCTACTCGAGATCCTAAACGCCACTTCGTCGTCGATGAGCGTTCAGTACTTTGGATGCCGGCTTTTGTAGAACATAATCAACATTCCCAATCTGTCATTTATGATAATTTCGCCATCTTTCCCACAGAGAAAGCTTTAATTCCAATTTTTGAAGATTTTAAAACTCGCTATGGAGTAAACGCTAATCTTCCCGAAGTAACGATCAAAAAGACCCGTTCCCTACTACTTAATGAACTTTTAAATGAATTT
>CAZTDX010000052.1:2152-26635 GCA_964612425.1 uncultured Pseudobdellovibrionaceae bacterium | reverse complement strand
TTAGATTCACATTTAAGAAGATTAAAAGAAGATTTGAATAGGAGAGCGAATTAACGATGGAAACTCAGATTCGTGCAGATGAAATTAGTCGCGTATTAAAAGAACAAATCGGACAATACTCTAAAAAAGTAGAAGTCAGTGAAACAGGAAGCGTACTTTCTGTGGGTGACGGGGTTGCTCGTGTTCATGGTCTTGAAGGTGTCATGGCTGGAGAGCTCGTTGAGTTCCCAGGTGAAGTTTATGGAATGGTATTGAACCTTGAAGATGCTTCGGTGGGGGTTGTTATTCTTGGCGAGGATCGTGACATTAAAGAGGGCGACCTTGTTAAGAGAACGAAAAAAATCGTTCAAGTTCCTGTGGGCGAAAGCTTGTTGGGTAGAGTGGTTAACGGCCTTGGTATTCCAGTTGATGGTCGCGGAGCTGTTGATACAAAAAACTCTCGTGTCGTTGAAATTAAAGCTCCTGGAATTGTAAAAAGAAAATCGGTTCATGAACCACTTCAAACAGGTTACAAAGCGATTGATGCATTAATCCCAATTGGCCGTGGTCAAAGGGAATTAATTATCGGTGACCGTCAAACGGGAAAAACTGCTTTAGCGATTGATACAATTATTAATCAAAAAGGTCAGGGCGTTTACTGTTTTTACGTGGCAATTGGACAAAAGCAATCAACAGTTGCTGCGGTTGTTGAAAAATTACGTCAAGCGGGGGCTTTGGAATATACAACAGTTATTGCGGCGAATGCATCTGATCCAGCACCACTTCAATTTTTGTCAGCTTATGCTGGAACTACGATGGCGGAATATTTTAGAGATACAGGTCGCCACGCTTTAATTATTTATGATGATTTAACCAAACAAGCACAAGCTTATCGTCAATTATCCTTACTTTTAAGAAGACCTCCTGGTCGTGAAGCGTATCCTGGAGACGTATTTTATCTACACTCTCGTTTGTTAGAGAGAGCGGCAAAGCTATCTGATGAGATGGGCGCAGGATCATTGACAGCACTTCCAATTATTGAAACACAAGCGGGAGATATTTCTGCTTATATTCCTACGAACGTGATTTCAATTACCGATGGACAAATCTTTTTAGAATCCGATTTATTTTATAAAGGGATTCGACCTGCATTAAACGTTGGTAAGTCTGTATCAAGGGTGGGCGGAGCTGCACAAATTAAAGCGATGAAGCAAGTTGCCGGTTCAATTAAGCTTGAGTTAGCACAGTTCAGAGCTTTAGAAGCATTTGCTGCCTTTGCCTCTGACTTAGATAAAGCATCACAACAGCAGCTTTCTCGTGGTCGTCGACTTGTTGAGTTGCTTAAACAACCTCAGTATGCGCCCCTTAAAGTAGAAGATCAGATTGTTTCTATTTTTGCAGCTACAAACGGATATTTGGATGATATTTCTGAAAAAGATGTTCAAAAATATGAAACTGAATTGTTTCAATTTTTACACCAAAAATATCCTCATATTCCTAAGGCAATTGCCAACGATAAACAAATTAAAGATGAGACCAAAAAACTTATGGTTGAGGCTCTTAAGGAATTTAAAGCGATCTTTAAAAGTACAAAATAGTGGGATACCATGGCTAGTTTAAAAGATATTCGCGCTCGAATTGATAGTACTAAAAATACGCAGCAGATTACAAAAGCTATGAAAATGGTTTCTGCTGCAAAATTGAGACGGGCGCAAAACAATATTGTAAACATGAGGCCTTACGCAAAGACGCTCATTAAGGTGATTGCGGACATTGCTGTAACTCAGCGAGTTCATCATCCATTATTAACATTGAGGCAAGATCCTAAAAAAGTTCTTGTTGTAGTTTTAAGTAGTGATCGAGGTCTGTGCGCTGGTTTTAACTCCAATATCAATAAATTCGTTGAGCAGTATAATAAAGCAAACGCGAGTATGTTTGAAAAGTTGGACTATCTTTTTATTGGAAAGAAGGCCGCAGAATTTTTTCAAAGAAGAAAGTTTTCAGTCGTCGATACCATTGTAAAATTAGACAGAGACATTTCTTATGATCTGGCGGCTAGTGTGGCAGATCGTTTGATGACTCACTATTTAGAGGGTGATTACGACGAAATTAGAATTGTTTACAATGAATTTAAGTCTGCGATTTCTCAAATTGTTGTTTCTGAAACGTTACTTCCGGTTGATTTGAGTAAACAAACTTTTGATAAACAAGAGGGGCATGTTGGTTTTTCAGTGGATATGATTTTTGAACCTTCTCCAGAAAAAATTATTGATGAATTGCTTCAAAAGCATTTTTCCATACAGGTTTATCGATGCATGTCTGAGAGTGTTGCAGCAGAGCATGGCGCGAGAATGTCGGCTATGGAGAGCGCAACAAACAACGCAAAGACGATGATTAATGCGCTTACTTTAACATACAATAAATTAAGACAAGAAATGATTACTACACAACTAATTGAAATAACTTCTGGAGCGGAAGCTTTAAAATAGGTAAAACTGAGGAGAGTTAACGATGAGCAATGGTAAGATTAAACAAGTGATGGGTCCTGTTGTGGACGTAGAATTTGATGGCGGAGCGCTTCCCCCTATCGCAACAGCACTAAGAGCTACAAACAAAAGTATTGATAACAAAGAAAATAATCTTGTTCTTGAAGTGGCTCAGCACTTAGGTGATTCTGTTGTTCGAACTATTGCCATGGATTCAACAGATGGTCTTATTCGAGGAGAAAAAGTTTTAAATACTGGTAACATGATCACCGCTCCCGTTGGCCGTGAAGTTCTTGGTCGAATTATCAACGTTATTGGTGATCCAGTGGATGAAGCTGGCGATTTAGTAGTGAAAGAGCGTTGGCCCATTCACCGTCAAGCTCCAAAGTTCGAAGATCAAACTGTTGCCACTGAAATGCTTATGACTGGTATTAAAGTTGTGGATTTACTTGCTCCTTATTCTAAAGGGGGAAAGATTGGTCTGTTCGGTGGTGCCGGCGTTGGTAAAACCGTTTTGATTATGGAACTTATTCGTAACATCGCAACTGAGCACGGCGGATTCTCTGTGTTTGCGGGTGTGGGAGAAAGAACAAGGGAAGGAAACGACCTTTGGATGGAGATGAAAGAGTCTGGCGTTTTGAATAAAACAGCTCTTGTTTATGGACAGATGAATGAACCTCCAGGAGCGAGAGCTCGGGTGGCCTTAACAGGTTTAACAATTGCGGAGTATTTCCGTGACGTAGAAAACCAAGACGTTTTATTATTCGTTGATAATATTTTTCGATTTACACAGGCCGGTGCGGAAGTTTCAGCTCTCTTGGGACGTATTCCATCAGCGGTGGGTTATCAACCTACTCTTGGTACTGAGATGGGAACTCTTCAAGAGCGTATTACTTCAACTAAAAAGGGTTCAATCACTTCAGTTCAAGCCGTTTACGTTCCAGCGGATGACTATACTGATCCAGCTCCAGCAACTACATTCACTCACTTGGATGCTACAACAAACTTGGATCGCGATATTGCAGCTTTGGGTATTTACCCAGCGGTTCACCCACTCAGCTCAACATCAAGACTTTTATCTCCTGATGTAGTCGGTGAAGAGCACTATAAGTGTGCGCGTGATGTTCAAGCGATTCTTCAGCGCTATAGAGAATTACAAGACATTATTGCCATTCTTGGTATGGATGAATTGAGCGAAGAAGATAAGTTAGTTGTTAACCGCGCAAGAAAGATTCAAAGATTCTTATCTCAACCGTTCTTCGTTGCTGAGCAGTTTACTGGTATGGCTGGTAAATATGTTGATATTAAAGATACTGTAAAAGGTTTCAAAGAAATTCTAGAAGGAAAACATGATAGTCTTCCTGAGCAAGCGTTCTACATGGTTGGAACTATCGAGGAAGTTATTGAAAAAGCTAAGAAGATGGTACAATGAAGTTAACACTAGTAACCCCGGAAAAAAGAGTTTTAATTGGACAAGAAGTAACGGAAGTGACTCTACCTGCTTATAAGGGTGAGTTGAATATTCTTCCTGGACACCAACCTTTAATTACAACATTGGTTCCAGGGATTATTCGCTACAAGTCTAAAGATGGTGGAGAGGCCTTGGCTTCCATCAGCTGGGGTTATTGCAATATTTCACCTGAAGGTGTGAACGTTTTGGCTGAAACAGTTGAAACGGGTTCTGAAATTGATTACAAATCTGCTCAGACCGAGCTTTCTCAAATTGAAAAGCGTCTTCTTACGGAAACCCTTGATGATGAGTCATTAAAGCATTTGACTGACAAAGCTGAACACTCTCGTGCTCGCCTCAGAATGCAAAATTTAACTAAGCACTAACTGTTAAATAAATCTTATCTATGCTAGAGAATATTATTAAGGTTAGAAATTTCTTGCTTGAGTGAGAGCAAATAATTTTTCATGGTTTGAACACGCCGTTCGCCCTCGAGTCTCCCGGACTTAGTTTTTAAAGTAGACGCTGTGTTAAAGAGTTTTTTGTAAAAATGGTCAACAGTAAATTGCGAGTCATCTGGCTCGCGCACTTCGCAGAATGGGTCTTCACCATTGTAAAAGGAACGCTTAAGTAATCCTGCTGTAGCAAAGCAGCGAGCAATTCCGATGGCTCCGAGGCCATCCAGGCGATCAGCATCTTGAACAATTTGCGACTCAATTGTTTTTGTTTCGATATTGGCACTAAAACTATGAGCTTCAATAGCATGAGCAATATCAGAATAAAATTCCTTAGGAAATTGGATTAAATGAAGGTACTCAACTGCTTTCTCAGCAGAGAGGCGAGAGGCCTGTTGACGTAGCGGACTACTTTTTGAAACAATCACAAAATCGTGCAGCCAAGCAGCAGGAATAACGATCAATGGATTACCACCTTCCTGATCGTTAAGTTTTTTCGCTAATGAAACAACTCGTTTAAAGTGAAGTAAGTCATGAGCTGGATCGTCAGTTGTTGCGATCGACGCAATTTTGTTTTCGAACTGTTGTTCCCATAAACTCATTTCCATTCAGCACCTTCTGTTGTTGTGATAATTCTGTGGTACAATTTTATTTGTAAGCAGCAATGAGATAAAGGACTTGGCCACCAGAAGTGAAATAAGTTCCTGCATTGACGGCTTCGATCATACGTTGGGCTTGATTTTTACTCTTGTTACAAAATTTTTCAAACTCTTCTTGAGTGCAGACCTGAATATTGTTGAATCCTAAATCAGACAAATAACCAGGAAATATCTCATCGCTCATTACTTTACTAATGAGACGTACCCAATGTCCAGCTTCACAACCAAGATCTAAAGCAAGTTTTATGCTCTTGAGGTTGAGTCTCTTTGAAATAAGCTCCAAATAATCAAGATTCCACCAGTAATCACGATATTCACCAAAGTAATCTTCGGAGTGTGCTTTGTGTGGATGGGTTAAATTTAACGTAGGAAAATTTTAATAGGAGGCATTTTTAGCTCTCGATGTTTTGGGATTTGATTGCGTGAATTTGGTATCCGCAGCCACCATAGTCTAAAGCAATCTCCTTTATTTCTAGATTAGCTTGTGTGAATTCGAATTTAATTTGTGACAAAGTGAATTTAATAAAATGCCCAGCTTGAGCTTTTTGTGCAATGGGCTTTAAAACATAATGCCATTGATAAGGAACCAAAAGGGAGGATCTCAAAACTTTTAAAACAATATTTTGATTATCGTTAATTTCATCTTTCAAACACTGTAAAGCAATATTTTCTGCTGAATAGTTTTCTGTTGGAACTGAAATATGAATAGAGCCATGTGACTTTATATAAGATGAAATATTTTTGAGAGCATTGATTCGTTGTTGAGGGGATTTAATAGTATATAAGCAAAAATTTGAAATAATCATGTCATACTTATTAATAAAGGAATTGTTTGAAATAGTTATATTGTCTTCAATTGTGTTAACTTGATTTTTACAATTTAATTTATCTGCACGCTTTAATAAAATTTCTAATCCTTCTGAATTTAAATCTGTACCTGTATATTGAAATGAATCACTACTAAACTCCTTTATAAATTTTAAAACCAATCCTGATCCAGCACCAATATCTAAAATATTTACCGCGGTTGGATTTATACTAAAGGCATTTTTAACAAATCTAGAACAAGCTTTTATATAGGCTTTATTCATCAAAAAGTCGTGTTTTCTTTGTAGCGATGACCAACTCCAAACCTGACTTGATATTTTGGGCATAAGATCAACTCCGTTCCTGTTTAATTTGGATTACAAGGTGTTTCAATCTTCTTTTCAATTGTAGCAGTGGATAAAAGATCGAAGGGTATTTTTAATTTAAGTTTTTCAGTCACAGCGTAATTAAGGACTATATCTCCTTGTGGAGGCACTATAGGTTCATTAATTTTATTATTAATAAGATCTAATGTGAATTGAGCAGAAAGTTCTCCCTGAGCTTTTGGCCTATGGGCGATAGCAAGAGTTCCGCCGCATTTAATATGCCAAGCAGAAGTGAAAATCGAGGGTAGTTTTGAGTTCAGATATATCCAATTGATAACTTCCATTGGTGTTAAATAGGTACCCTTTTCACTAAAAAGTGAGTATGGTTGTAAAGGTAAAATTGCATCAAATTTTTTATGAGCAATTAAAATTTTTTCTTTCCATAGATTAAAGTCATTGGTTGTAATTGACTCCACCTTAATGGTTTTCATATTCTTTACTTCATCTTTAAAAAATTCAAGAACTGCATTTGAGGTTTCTGACTCCTCCAAGAGAACTAAAAGGGAGAGGGCCTTTTTATTAATCAATTTCTGTAGTAATTTAATTGAGTCAACAAGATAATATCTCTCATAGACACCACTATACTTTTTAAAGCCTGACTTAAGGATATCATCTGGAATTTTGCCATTAATTCCAGAGAAAATAAAAGGTGTTTTAGAGGAAACCAGGTAAGTAGACATAGCTGTTAAAGCATAATCATCAGTAATAAAAATAAGATCAGGCTTTAAATTCTTTACCTGTGCAAGCGATTTTTCTATAAGGGGGTTAATTTCAGTTTTTTTATAGGGATGCTTTTTAATATCAAAATAAAAGTTTGAAATTGTGTACTTAAGCTTATGTTGATCAAGGTAAGCTCTGTATGAATTTATTATAATTCTAGTCCACGGGAAGTCCTCGGAATAGCTATGAATAGCGACAATTTTTGTCACTTTTTCTGGTGGAGGAGATGCCAAGGAAAAAGTAAAACAAAATATGTTTATAATGAAGTAAAATAAGTGTATAAGAGAGAAATTGAATTTTTGCACATGAAGAGTATGCCACAAAATTATAAATAAATAAAGATTAGATGTAAAATATATGAAAAAATATTCGTTTTTAATTTCAGTGATTATGAGTCTGCTCCCACTTTCACTGCTGTCCATAATATATCTAGATCAAATTAGCACACTTTCTGATGAGCGGATTAATGAAATTGTTAATAGAGAGGTAGAAATAACTTCAAAAAATCTGAGAGATTTTTTGAGTGAAAGAAATGCTAACGTAGAAGATTGGCTGAATAGTTCGCAATTAAAAATTGCGTTTGAGTTTCAAAGACCTGAAGGTCTTTCTAAATACCTAGAGACACTTAAAAATAAGTACCATGCGTATGAGTGGATAATTGTATTAGATGGAGAAAATAAAATTTTTGCTGAGACGGACTCTTTCGATAATCCCACTGTTGGCACTGGTGAGCTTTTGATAAAAGGTAATGATAAAGCAATAACAGATTTACTAAAAAATAATAATTTATATGTTATCGGCCAAGCAGTAGTTGAAAGCTTAAGAAATGCAAAAATAAAGATCATTGCTAAAATTAAAGATGAAACTTTTACGTCCTTTGCTCAGCAGATGGAAGATCGTCTTAAGACGCTTAAACAATTAAATTTCAAAGTTAATTATCAAGCAAAGGGGCAAGGGGCACAAGGCAAGGAAATTTTAAATACAAGTCAAGAGAGCCAGCTTTGCAAAAGCATCCTAGATGGTTCTGATATACTAATGTGTGTTAGCGTGAGCAGAATATCCTTTTCCTTTCTCAACATTAAGAATTGGATTTTTCTTGTTGTTTTGCCATTGGGATTAATATTTCTTTCATTTTTGATTCTCAATAAATCATTTCGAGTTTTGGTTAATCCTTATTACGAAATTCTGGAGTCCCTCGATGGAGTTACTCAAGGACAATACAATAAGATAAAATTTATTTCTAAACTGAAAGAACTATCGCTTATTGAAAGAAAATATAATGATTTAGTTGAAAAACTAAAGCTGGAAGCTGAAAACGCCAAGCTTAAAGCGCGCGCTGAAACTCTCTATCAACTTTCAAAGCAAGTCTCCCACGATATTCGCTCACCTTTGACAGCCTTAAATATGATGATGAGTCAGCTTGCGAGCATTCCAGAGGAAAGTCGTATTATTATTCGAAGTGCAGTTAATAGAATTAATGATATTGCAAACCATCTTCTTCAAAAATCAAAAGAAGATAATAAAATAAATCAACAAAGCAGTCGACCGTCACAGGCTGAACCAGCAGTAGAAGATAAAAAAAGTGTGAAAGTCTTATTGGCTCCCCTTATAGAAATGATTATTTCTGAAAAAAGAATCCAGGTTAGAGAAAAACAAAATATTGAAATTGAATCTGATATTAGTAATGGCTACGGACTCTTTGCAAGCATGGAGAGTCTTGAGTTGAAACGAATTATATCAAATTTATTGAACAATTCGGTTGAAGCATTTTTAAGTGAAAGAGGGAAGATCAAAGTATCTCTTCAACACCTAGGAGAGTTTGCAGTTATTTTAGTAGAGGACAACGGCCGAGGGATTCCAGAGCACGTTTTAAGTCAGCTTGGAAACGAAGGTGTAACTTTTGGCAAAGAAGGCACTCAAAGCGGGACAGGGCTTGGACTTTTCCATACGATCAAAAAGATAAAGGAATTTGGCGGCGAAGTTAAAATAGAGTCAACCGTGGGAAGTGGAACTAAAATTTATTTACTAATTCCAAAAGCAGAACCACCGAGTTGGTTTGTTGAAAAACTAACGCTACACCCAAGTGGGGTTGTTGTGACAGTTGATGACGACATCACCATTCATCAAATATGGAAAGAACGCTTAGATTTCGGACTTCTCAGTAAATATAATATCACCCATCGGTCATTTACTTCGGCACTTGAGTTTGGGCAATGGATAAACTCATTACCAGAGCAAGAAGATAATGAAGCTCAACTATCCAAGATGATATTTTTAATCGACTATGAGTTCTTAAATCAAAATACCAACGGTCTTGAGCTTATTGAGCGCCTTCGTTTAACTCCCAACGCGATTCTTGTTACTTCAAGATATGAAGAAGAGCTGTTATTAAATCGCTGTCAAAGTTTGAAAGTTAAAGTAATACCAAAGCCTATGGCTACCATGATTCCAATTGAAGTTGTGAAGCACTAATTGTGTGCACCAATTTTCCTATTACGCGTTCCGAAACTAGTCGGAACAAAATTGTTCCGTTTATCTTGCCATTAAAATTTTAATTTGCAAAATTATTGTAATGAACACTCAGGAAAAGTTTGATTACCGAGTAGAACTACAAGGTTTGCTTGCAGAAAAGCAAGTTCGAAACGCGAGCTATTCCATCAGAGCACTTGCAAGAGACTTAGACGTGAGTGTGACGGCACTCCATGGCGTACTGAAGGGCGAACGACATTTTTCTAAGAAAAATCTTGAAGCCTTGGCATTGAGACTTGGGTGGTCTCCACAAAAATTAAATTTAATTGCAGGAAGTTTAAAAATACTTCCTAGCGATTCACAAGCAGTGATTGATGAAGATCGATTTAAAATGATTGCAGATTGGGTTCACTTAGCAATATTAAATCTCGCGAAATTTAAAGAATTGAAAGTTAATGGTGTTGCAAAAAGACTTGGTATCAAAAAAGAGATTTGTGACGATGCCATGGAAAGACTTGTTCGATTGGGATTTATCGAAATTAAAAATGAAAAACTAATTCGACTAGAACCTAATTTTAGAACCACACAAGAAATTCCATCTCAAGCCATTCGTGCATTTCATTATAAGAATTTAAAAAAAGCGCAAGAGGCCTTGGAAGAGATCCCTGTTGAGGAAAGACATTTTCTTACCATTGCTGCGCCCTCGAGTAAAAAGAAAGTCCAAGAAGTTAAAAAGTTAATTCAGGAGTTTAGAAAACGAGTTTTGGATGTTCTTGAGGATTCAGAAAGTCCAGAAGAAGTTTATTTTTTTAATTTGCAATTATATCCAATTACAAAAGGTGTAAAATGAAAAGTTCAATAGTGATTACTATTCTTTTGTTCACAAATTTTGTTTGGTCAGGTGGGGATAGTATTGATAATGGTGCAAGTTTATCTGAAAATAGAATTGTTTTAGCTTTTAATAATATTAAAACTTATATTGAAGCGACCATTAAAGACACTTCCAATAAGCTGGATGTCAATCAAGTTAATTTATTAAGTAAAATTTTACATTCTTTGCCAGAAGAAAAAAAGCTGAACCCAACGATGATTCAATTTTCTGATGACTATGCTCGATTTTACATTGATGGGCAGATGAAAGTAGCGCTAACGGGACTTAAACTAGGTGATCCAATTTTAATTAATAGAAAATACATTCAATACCTAAACGAAAAAAATAAACAAAACGACTTTTCTACCTTTCAAGCCCTCTCGATACTTGTCCATGAATTAGGCCATCACCAGGGTGAGACTGATCATTCGTTCTTAGATTACTTGGGGGCTGCAGTGGCAAATAAGTCCAGGTTTGAAGAGATGTGGTATGTTCTGAACCCGAGAGATCAAAATTTAGGGGCACAGCTCTTTGCTCCAGTAGAAAGTTTAAAAGTGTCAGCAAGTCTTAATATTGTAAATTGGAATACGAATTTTGATATTACAACCACCGTTTTAAATATGGAATTATGCAAACTTTATAATTTAGGGAGCGAGCAAAGAAGTTTACATTTTTGGAATATTTATTGGCAGAACCCAATGAGTTCAGCGCCAGTGCTTCGAGGGCTTCTGTCCTTTGATTGTCGTTGGCCCAACGGAGAATGGATGACCCGCATTGGTGACGAAGTTTATGTGAAATTAGAAAAAGTTTATTTTGGAAATATACCGGCTTTTGCTCCGAATAAAATGAGTCTTAATGTCGTGAGATGCGAAGACGACGGTGAAGGTTGTCAAAAAAATAAAAATTCAGTTTATGAGCAAAAGCTAAAAAAATTAAGTTTATCCAACGAGGAGGATATTTATGAAAAATAAGAATATAACAAAACTTGGATCGTTATTGCTGATACTTCTTTGCTTAAACAGTTATGGGGCCAGCGGTATTGATCCGGGAAAAGGTGGATTGCCACCATTCACAGAAGTAGTGATGATGAACATAGGTTTTCAGACAATGAGATGCCAAGTCAACCGAGACATGAAAATGTGTTCAGTGTCCGCGCCGAAAATCCCATCAAGTGCAACAAAAAATATTGAGCTTGTCCCAATCAATTCTCTTTGCAATGGATCTTCAGGTAATACAGGCACTACTCCATGTTATAGTTTTCAAGGGCATTGGATAGATCTGGAACAGACTTATTATTATCCAGGAAAAAGATATATCGGCATAGTGACAATCATAAAATCAACTTCTTCTCAAGAATCAAATAAAGGAGAAAATCTTGATTGGTATCACATCCAAGTCGAAGTCCTTGGAAAGGGAAAAACTTTAGCTAAAATGGAGACGGGAGTTCGCTCCATCAACCAACTTCAATCTGTAAATCTTTTGGCTGAGGAAGTAGAAGAAGAATCCGGAACGATAACAACTTCCTTAAATGTTGGTCCCAACTTATTCCCTGAAGTTAAAGAGTCGAACCTAACTCAAGAACACCAAAAGTTAGAGCCCGCGAAATGGAAAGTAATAACAGGCCGTATTCTTCAATAAAGTTTAATTAGCTGATGTCGCGTAACTCGTTTAGCGACTTCAGTTCGTTAAATTAGTTTTTCTAATAGCTCCAGCTCTTCAAATATACGATTGATGGAAATCTCATTCATTCTAATGGAGAGCTTGGAGTCCGGAGAGAGCGCATACTTTTTGTTTTCGCGCATGGCAAGGCGGATGACTACTTCAGGTTTAAGCGGAGTTCGTTCAGAAAAAAGTAGAGAAATATTTTTAAGACCTGTCGTGAGATCGCGAATTCCCAAATGTTTGCATTTCAACCTGAGCAGCATCACTCCCATTAAATTATGAACAGGTTCTGGCGGTGTGCCGAACTGATCTTTAAGATCATCTTCAAGCTCGACCAAATCATCCTGAGACTTAATATTCGAAAGAGCTTTATAGTATGAAAGTCGCAAACGAATATCGGCGATATATGAATCAGGTATGAGCGCAGGAATTTTTAAATTGATTTCTGGATCAAGTTCAAAATCAGGAAGTTCCTCTCCCTTAGCTTCGGCCAGAGTTTCATTTAATAAATCCATATACAATTCGTATCCGACCAGGTCAGCCACGCCCGATTGCTCAACACCTAAAATATTTCCTGTTCCGCGCAATTCTAAATCATGTTGAGCCACAATGAGACCGCTACCCAGAGCGGTATTTTCTTGAATCACGCGCAAACGTTCTTGAGCAACCTTATCAATGTTTTTTCCTTTTGGAATGAGTAAATAACAATAAGCTCTTTGTTTAGAACGACCTACACGACCACGGAGTTGATAGAGTTGTGAAAGTCCAAGTTGATGAGCGTTATCAACAAAAATAGTATTAGCTCTTGGAACATCAACGCCTGATTCCACAATCGTCGTACAAACAAGAACATCAATTTCGTGGTTAAAAAAAGCAACCATCGTTTGCTCAAGCTCATCTTCATCCATTTGCCCATGGCCCACTCTTATGCGCACGTCAGGGAGAAGACTTCGCAGCTCATCAACAACACTATAAATACTCTGCACGCGATTATGAATAAAATAAACTTGTCCACCGCGAGCGACTTCTGCAAGGATCGCCTTTTTAATCGTTTCAGCTTCAAATTTACAGGTGTATGTTCTCGTTGGAAGTCGATCAACTGGAGGAGTATTAATAAAACTTAAATCACGAATACCAACCAAACTCATGTTGAGTGTGCGAGGGATGGGCGTGGCTGACATGGTTAATGTGTCAACGGAGGTGCGCATGCGCCGAATTTTTTCCTTATGAGTGACGCCAAATTTTTGCTCCTCATCAACAATTAAAAGGCCTAAGTTTTTAAAAGAAATATCCCTAGAGAGTAAACGATGGGTACCGATTAAAATATCAACTTTACCATCTTTTGTATCTTGCAATGTTTTTTTAACATCTTGAGGTGAAACAAAACGATTGAGCGCTCGAATTTCAATGGGCCAACCATGAAAACGCTTTTTAAAAGTTTCAAAGTGTTGAAACGTTAACACTGTAGTTGGAGCAAGCAATGCCACCTGCTTACGATCTTCAACGACTTTAAAAGCCGCTCGCATGGCCACTTCTGTTTTTCCAAAACCCACATCTCCACAAACTAATCGATCCATGGGCTTGGTGGAGGTCAAATCATTTAAGACATCACTAATAGCCCGTAATTGATCATTGGTTTCATCATAGGGGAAAGCTGCTTCAAAAGATTCATAGTCTTTGTCTGGTGGAGAAAAAGCTTCGCGGTGAAGTTGAGACCGTGTCGCGTATAATTGCAGAAGCTCGTTCGCAATATCCTTTAAGTGCGACTTAACTTTTACTTTTGCTTTTTCCCAACTGGTGCCTCCAAGCTTATCCAAGGAGACAGATGCAAGACCACTAGAATATTTTTGAAGTTGGCCAATGCGATAAACAGGTAAATAAAGTTTATCTGTATCTTTATAAGCTAATTGAATAAATTCCGCATTAATGCCATTGACTGGCATTACTTTTAAGCCCTCATAGCGTCCTACGCCGTGCTTAATATGGGCCAAAAAATCACCAGGGTTCAAGTCTCCAAAGCTTAAACGATCTAATTGCTTTTGAACTTCTTTTTGGCTTTGAGATTTTTTTAATCGAGATTTGGAACCAAAAAAATCCTCATCTCTTAGAAAGAGAACTTTCTCATCTCGTAGACGAAGACTTTCACCAAGATACAAAGGTAAAATATGAATTAATTGGGAATCTCTTTTTTGCATCAAGGACCAGTCTTCTAATAAGAACTCGTCCTCATTTGTTATTGAAATCTGATAGTGAGCACGCTCCAGTAAGTGTTTTAAGCG
The DNA here is from genome assembly GCA_964612425.1 of uncultured Pseudobdellovibrionaceae bacterium. Classification (GTDB taxonomy): domain Bacteria; phylum Bdellovibrionota; class Bdellovibrionia; order Bdellovibrionales; family Bdellovibrionaceae; genus CAUJGP01. The sequence goes on along the minus strand of CAZTDX010000052.1, from coordinate 12,412 downwards.
TTCGCCTTGCTGATGATTGCGCCCGAAAATAAAAATGGTGTAATCTTCGGATTTCCATTGAGTCAGTCGAGACTTTAAAATTTCAAACCAAGGTTCACTCCCTGCCGTCTGAGATTGAAGCTGTGTTGAAAACTCAAGAGGAGGGCCGGCTTGGTAATCAATGACCTCAAAATCATTTTTATTTACATCGGTTTCATCATGTAGCTCCGAAGGATTGGATAACAAAATCCTATTCCATTGAATGGTGCGACTATCATCCGGAAAGACCAGCGATTCTAAAGGAGAAAATAATTCACTCCACAGCGGTCGAACGGTGAGGGTCGTGCTATTTTCATAACTTTGCTTCATCTCTTCGACGAAGAGATCACTCGTTCGATTGATTTCAATGGCGTCTAAATACCAAATGTTGAGAGGACTTGAGAAATGCTCCAACGGAGAAGCACAGGAATCGTAAAAAAAGGGGAGCATAAAATCAATGCCAGAAAAATAATGATTTCTGGTTAAACCACGCAAGAGTTCCTGATAATCTTCTCGGTGAATTGGACGTTCGCCAATCGACTTTTGAAAGCGTTCTAAAATTTGATCGATGGAAGTTTGCTCAAAAAGAACTTCGTGCGCAGGAATAATGGACGCTTCAGTAAGAACTTTAATTGTTCTCTGCGTTTCGCTTGAAAAAAGTCGAACCGTTTCAACAATATCTCCAAAAAGTTCTATGCGTAAGGGATGCTCATGAGCCGGTGAAAAAATATCAATGATACCTCCACGAAATGTATATTGCCCTGGATCTTCAACAAACGAAGTTGACTGATAACCTAGTAAATCTAATTTTTTGATAAAGTTCGAGTCAATCTCTGTCCCTTCCTGTAATTTAAAAGTGCATTTGTGAAGAATATTAAATGGAATAGTTTTTTGCTGTAGGGCTTGAATGGGAGCAATAAAAAGATCGCCAGCTTTGGCCTGACTTGCTGAATGCAACCAACCCAAGCTCTTTTTAGTTACAAAATCATTGGGTATGAGAGTGGAGTAGGGAGAGACATCATAAAATGGCAACAGGTGTGCCTCTTTTGTGCACGAAAAACTTTTAAAATGTTGCTTCAATAATTCCGCTTCTTCTAAACTAGGAGTGATTATCAGATGTGGCAAGTCGTTGATATTCTTTGAGTAGCTTTGAGCTAAGAGAAAACAAAGAGCGAGTGGCGAGTGAGTTCCGACAACTTCAATATGCTTTTTTGATAAGCTGAGTGATCGATCTAAAATTGATTCTAAGTGAGGATTTAAATAAGCAACTTTCATAATTTTTTAATTCATGCCACAGAAATAAACTAACCGGAACATTATTCTTGGAATTAGTGTAAACACTGATTATAGTCAAACCCGACATTAGAATCAAAAAAGGAGAAGATATGCCATTAGGCGGAGTTATTTTTTTGTTTGTATTCATTTCTCTTTTTGGAGCCCTGCTCCTTTTTATTGCAAATCGAATCGGGAGTCGTATTAAAACTCATTCAGCAGTTAAGATGTCGCCCTATGAATGTGGAATTCCGGGCATAGAAAAAAAGGATACCAAGATTTCTGTAAAATATTATCTTACAGCTATTTTGTTTATTCTTTTTGATATTGAAATTATTTTTATGTATCCATGGGCTTTGACGTTTAAAGAATTTCAAGCAAACTCCCTGGGTTGGTATTCGTTGATTACTATGGGAGTTTTTTTGTTGGTGTTTATTTTTGGATTGTTTTGGGAAGTTAAATCAAAAGCGCTGGAGTGGGAATAATGGGTTCTGATGCCGTTGAAATTGCAATAAACAGTATAAAGCTCGTACTCATTTTTTTAATGATGGTGCAAGCGGTTCCGATTTTAGTTTGGGTTGAAAGACGAGGCTCTGCGTTTATTCAAAATCGATTGGGACCAAATCGTGTTGGACCCCTCGGTTTACTCCAATTATTGGCGGATGCCGTAAAGTTTTTAACTAAAGAAGAATTTGTTCCTGAAAAGGGAGTGAAACTTCTTTATTATATGGCGCCCGTTTTAGCTTTGATTCCTGGAGCTGTTGCTTTTTCTGCCATCCCATTATCGACACCACTTTTTATTAATGCTTTTGAGCTCTTTGGTCACAATTGGGGACCTTATACAATTCTCTTTCAGGGCTATGAAATTGGAACGGGGATTGTGTTTGTGCTTGGGATTTCTTCTCTGGCAACCTATTCCATTTTAATGGCGGGCTGGGGATCGGGAAATAAATATTCTTTATTGGGTGCTTTGCGTGCCAGTGCGCAAATCATTAGTTACGAACTCGCCTTAGGATTATCTATTGTTGGCGTCTTGTTACTCAATGGAAGTTTTAATTTCGGTGAAATCATTTCCGCTCAAGCAGGGCCGTTGAGCTTTAACTTTATGGGGAATGCTGTATCTGTTCCGTTTCTACCTAATTGGGGATTATTTTATCAACCCATCGGCGCTTTAATATTTTTTACGGCTTGTTTTGCTGAAAGCAACAGACTTCCCTTTGACTTAGCAGAGGGTGAAGCAGAGTTAGTCGCGGGATTTCACGTGGAGTATGGTGGATTCAAAATGCTTCTCTTCTTTATTGGGGAGTATGGCCACATGATGGTTGGTTCTGCGATGTTTATCTCCCTCTTTTTGGGTGGATACCATTTACCAATTCCAGGTCTAACCCCTGATGTTGTCATGAAATCCATTACAGAGATGGGATATGGTGTTTCTGCAACCAGTGTTTTAACGGCGCTTGTTTTCTTTTTATCATTTTTAGTAAAACTAGCTTTTCTACTTTGGTTTTTTATTTGGGTGAGATGGACATTGCCACGATTTAGATATGATCAGCTTATGGATCTTGGTTGGAAAACCATGCTTCCCTGGGCATTAGCCAACACCATCATCACGGCGATTGTGCTGCAAATTGCACATTCATAAAAGGAGCTTTCATAGTGACAACAGATGCATTTATATTTTGGTTTTTAGCAATCGTAACTTTTATTTCTGCGCTGGGGGTTGTGACAATGGCCAACCCGATTTTTTCAGCGCTCAGCTTAGTAATGACAATGGTGACTGTGGCGGCTTTATTTGCAACACTTAATGCCTTTTTTCTTGCGGGTGTTCAGTTGATTGTTTACGCCGGTGCCGTGATGGTTCTCTTTGTAATGGTTTTGATGTTGTTTGACTTACATAAAGAGAAAAAGGCTTTTAGCCACGGGGTGTTTTCTGGGGGCATTAAACTTCTGCTTGGTGGAATGCTGGCGGGACTCATCGTTGGCGCAGTAACGATTTCGCCAGAATTATTCCGTAAAGTTGATGCAAAAGCGATTACGAACAATGTGACAGGAATTGAATCCACAAAAGTTTTAGGAAAATTACTTTTTACTCAATATATTTTCGGTTTTGAAATTTTAGGTGTGCTTTTGCTAATCATTGCCGTGGGTGTTGTGGCATTAGCAAGAAGCAAAGGGGGAACTCATGTTAAATGAAGCAATATTTGAACCAAGCCTCAATCATTATTTAATATTATCCGCACTCATATTTGCGATGGGAATGTTGGGCGTGTTACTAAGAAAAAACACCATTGTTATTTTAATGAGTATTGAGCTTATGCTCAACGCTGTTAACCTGACCTTTGTAGCATTCAGTAAGTTTTCTGGAAATATCAATGGCCAAGTGATGGTTTTTTTCGTCATGACAATTGCAGCCGCCGAAGCAGCAGTAGGTCTTGCGATCATAACAGCAATTTTTAAACAATTTAAAGAAATTAATATTCGTTTCTTTGAGCATTTGAAGGGATAAATATGACCAACGATGTTTTGATAGCTGTACTATTATTGTCCCCACTGGTTGGTTTTTTAATAAATGGTTTTAGATATAAAAAGCACAACCATGTTGTTGCTGGATCGATTGCAACAACGGCGGTTTTCATTAGTTTTATTTGTTCTGTTTTGCTGTTTTTAAATATCGTTGAATCCCCAGAGGAAAACAGAAGAGTTGTCGCAAACTTCTTTAACTGGATTAACGTAGGAAACTTTAAAGCTGATTTTTCTTTTGTCGTAGATCAAATCAGCGGGATTATGATTTTAATTATAACAGGAGTGGGCTCTCTGATCCATCTCTTCAGTATCGAATACATGCACCATGATAAAGGCGTAGGAAAGTACTTCGCGTATTTGAATCTCTTTGTTTTTAATATGTTATTGCTCGTAATGGGTAGCAATCTACTGGTTATGTTTACAGGTTGGGAAGGTGTTGGACTTTGCTCTTACTTACTAATTGGTTTTTGGTTTAACGATGAAGCAAAGGCTGCTGCTGGAATGAAGGCTTTTGTTACTAACCGAATTGGTGATGCTGCATTTATTATTGGTATGTTTATTTTATTTATGCAGTTTGGAACCATCGACTTTGCAAGCCTTAATAGTATGGCACCAACTCAGCCAATCATTGATTGGTGGAATCCCATCACTGTTGCCTGCTTGTTATTATTTATTGGTGCAACTGGAAAATCGGCGCAAATCCCATTGTATGTTTGGCTTCCAGACGCGATGGCAGGCCCAACACCAGTTTCTGCGTTAATTCACGCAGCAACGATGGTAACCGCCGGTGTTTATATGATCGTTAGGTTAAACCCTATCTTTATGGCGGCACCGAACGCACTTTTTGTCGTAGCCATTATTGGTGCAGCAACAGCTGTGATGGCAGCCTCCATTGGTATTGTTCAAAATGATATTAAAAAAGTTTTAGCTTACTCTACTGTTTCTCAATTGGGATATATGTTTTTAGGAGTCGGTGTTGGTGCTTTTGGAGCGGCAATGTTTCATTTGATGACCCACGCGTTTTTTAAAGCGTTGATGTTTTTAGGATCTGGAAGCGTCATTCATGCCATGCATGAAGAGCAAGATATTCAAAAAATGGGTGGATTAAAAAAATACATGCCCATCACACATTTTACTTTTTTAATGGGATGGCTTGCAATTTTGGGATTTCCAGGATTTTCAGGATTCTTTTCAAAAGATGAAATTTTATGGATGGCGTTTCATTCACCTATGGGACACCCTGCGCTTTGGGTGGCGGGAGTTTGCGGTGCTGTTATGACAGCATTTTATATGACAAGACTTGTGGCCTTAACCTTTTGGGGTGAGAGTCGCGTTCCGAAAGAGATTCATCCGCACGAGTCTCCAGCATTAATGTCAATTCCACTAGTTGTTCTGGGAATTTTATCGGTCGTCGGTGGTTGGATTGGAATTCCTCATGTGATTGGAGAGATTTTGCCAGGTCATCCAGGAAATATGTGGGAAGATTGGTTGCATCCGCTCATTACAAAAATTCCAAACTTGGGCGAAGGCGATCCCCAAACAGAGTGGACGTTGATGGGAGTTTCAGTATCACTGGTGTTAATTTCTGCAATGTGCGCTTACGCACTTTATGGAAAGAAATCAGAATTACCAAAAAAACTGGCGGCTTCTTTCAATGGAGCTTATCGTTTGCTTCTAGATAAGTACCGAGTTGATGAATTATATCAAGCCGTCGTAATTAAACCTTTGGTTTGGTTGAGTGAAAATCTTTGGCTCCATGTCGATGTTTCATTTATTGATCGATGCACGCACTGGTGTTCGGATTTAGTTAAGGGCGCTGGAAATATGGCTCGTACTGTTCAAAATGGAAACCTACAGCTTTACGCCATGTATATGGCTCTCGGAATGGTAGCGCTCCTTACATTTATTTTAATGAGGTAACAAAAATGTTATTATCCACATTAGTCTTTTTGCCGTTGCTCTTTGCCCTTGTATTATTAGCTTGGCAAAACGAAAAAACCCTTCGTCCGCTGGCGTTTGCTTTTGGAATTTTAGAGTTTCTATTAAGCTTGTTTATGCTTCAACTCTATGATCCATCGACACCAAAGTTACAATTGGTTGAAAAATTTTTATGGATCGAGCGTTTTGGTATTCACTACTTTTTAGGCCTGGATGGAATTTCTATTTGGTTGGTTTTACTGACCACGTTCTTAATGCCCATAACTATTTTAGCAAGCTGGAATTCCATAGATAAAAGAGTCAAAGGATTTCATATTTCGTTGTTTGTATTGCAAACCGCAATGCTTGGAACTTTTTTAGCTTTAGACGGTGTTTTCTTTTATCTTTTTTGGGAACTTTCACTCGTACCAATGTATTTTATCATTGGAATTTGGGGCGGAACTCGCAGAATCTACGCAACAGTTAAGTTTTTTATCTATACCATGATTGGTTCGGTATTAATGCTTGTAGCTTTGATTTATCTAATGATCATCACTCAAGAAGTGACCGGTCATATGAGTGCAAGTATTTTAGATTTTTACAAACTCGATATCCCTTTTATAAGAGGACAATTTTTTAGTCCGCAAACTCTGATGTTTTTTGCCTTTGCCTTAGCTTTTGCCATCAAAGTTCCTGTGTTTCCCTTTCATACATGGTTACCGGATGCTCACGTTGAAGCCCCAACACCTGGCTCGGTGCTTTTAGCTGGGGTGATGTTAAAAATGGGTACTTATGGTTTTTTAAGATGGGCGATCCCAATATTTCCAGAGGCAGCACAGCATTTTGCTTGGGTGTTTTTCTCAATCGGTGTCGTTGGAATTATTTATGGCGCATGGGTTGCGATGGTTCAGCCAGATGTTAAAAAACTGGTGGCGTATTCTTCTGTTTCACATATGGGTTACGTCATGCTTGGTATGTTTGCTATGAATGAACTTGGAACTACAGGAGCATTATATCAAATGTTGAATCACGGTATTAGCACCGGTGCATTGTTTATTTTAATCGGTATGATTTATGAACGTACTCACACCAGAAGTATTGCAAAGTATGGTGGGTTAGCCGAGAAAATGCCTCTCTTTACGATTTTCTTTTTTATTGCTCTTCTATCCAGTATTGCTGTTCCACTAACAAATGGATTTGTTGGAGAGTTTTTAATATTATTAGGAACTTTTCAAGCGAGTAAATATATTGCTGCCGTTGCCGTATTGGGAGTTATTTTTGGTGCTGTTTACATGCTGTGGATGTTTAAGCGTGTGTTCTTTGGTAAAGCAGGTGAAGTTGTAAGAGCGGACGAGGGTCATCATGGACATGGCCTGGAAGATTTGTCGTTCAGAGAAATTGCTGTCTTGGTACCATTAACAATTCTTGTTTTTGTAATGGGAATCTTTCCAGGAGCCTTTTTAAAATATTCTGAATCCAGTTTGAAACACTTTTCGTCGAATTATAATAATTATCAGCTCAGTGTACTTGAAAACAAAACTGATTTACAAGTGGCTGATTTAAAAGTGTCTAAGTAAGTGAGGGAGCAAAAATGGAAATTAATTTAGGTTTAGAAGATTTACTAAGAGTTGCTCCGCTGATTGTATTATTTATTACAAGCTTAGCGCCCATATTAATTAAGGTTCTAATGGGTCGAGAACCCAATCCGATGGTTCCGCTCTCAATTTCGATTTTAGGTTCTGTTTCAAGTGCGATGCTTCTTTGGATTTTTTCTGGAAATGGCGGAATGATTTTTTCACATGCATTAATGTTTGATGGTCTCACCTTTTGGGCGGGATCGATTGCTTTACTTCTTACAATTGGAGCCCTCATTTTATCCTATGATAGTTTAGCAACAAATAAGGCCCTCTTTTCGGAATATGTTTTTTTACTTTTAAGTTCGACATTGGGGATGTTGGTTTTAATTTCTGCACTGGACTTATTAGTTGTATTTATCGGATTAGAAATCATGTCACTCTCCTTGTATCTTCTGATTGCGATGGGCAATGAGGGAAAACTAAATAAAGAGGCTGCCTTTAAATATTTCTTATTAGGCAGCTTTGCATCAGCAATACTATTATATGGAATCTCCTTTATCTATGGCGCTGCTGGGACAACTTATATTTCTGATATTGTTTCCATGGTTCCCAATTTAATTTCTTCCAGCCGACTTTTTTTAATGGGTGTTGGACTTGTAGTTATTGGATTTTGCTTTAAAATTTCTATTGCTCCATTTCATGCGTGGACTCCAGATGTTTATCAAGGGGCTCCCACTCCTTTAACGGCATATATGGCAACAGCAGTGAAACTTGGCTCGATGGTAGCTTTTTTAAGATTTGTTTCAATTAAAGCGCTCGGTTATTCAGAAAGTTTGCTTGATGTCATTCAGTGGTTGTCCGTCATTACCATGATTATTGGAAACGTGGCAGCCCTTCGGCAAGACAGCATCAAGCGTATGTTGGCGTACTCTTCCATTGCTCACTCTGGTTATTTATTGATTGGTGTGCTCTCTAGCTCTATCAGCTCACAAGGATCTTATGCAGCATCGGGAGTAATATTTTATTTAATTAGCTACGCACTCATGACTTTTGGAGCCTTCGCTATTGTGAATATTTTTGAAAATAGTGAGCACACCCAACTGACTGTGCATGATATGGCTGGGTTTTCGCAGAGACGCCCAATTCTGGCCTTTTCACTCGTTGTCTTTTTACTATCAATGGCTGGTATTCCACCAACGATTGGTTTTTTTGGTAAATTTTATTTATTTTCTGCAGCCATCGCAGAGGGACGATTATGGGTCGTTTTATGGGGTGTTATTAATTCGGTTATTGGTGCCTACTACTACTTAAGACCCATTGTTTTGATGTACATGCATGAAAATCAAAAACCTCAAGACTCCGAAAGATTTTTACCAGCCACCGAAACAATGGTGGTGATCAGCATGATCTTTGTGTTGGGACTAGGCTTTGTGAGCAATTACTTATTTAAGGCGGTAGAGAGCTCACTTTAGTTAGAAATAATTTTTATTTATAAACCATATTTTCGCATCGTTGAAATGGCTGATTTAAATCCAATGCGGGCGATGCGGGCCATAATTTTGGGATTCAAACTAAAGTGATCAACGAAAAACATTTCATAATTTTGTGGGCGTGGATGGATATACATATAATCAACATTGGGTTTGAAGTTCACACGTTTTTCAATAAGCTCTAAAATTTTAGTTCGATGAATGGGATCTACTTGAGCTTGTTTTAAGTAACCTTCAACGGTGTTGTAAATAGATCGAATTTCTTGCTGATGCTCAATATGCTTTTCAATTTTTTGCTGAATAACCTGGTAGAGCGCCTGGTTAATGATAACAGGAATGCCGTATTGATGTAAGCTCCCCATTTCGGGAGTATAATGGTAGGGTTGAACCGAGTAGCTTGAAATTACAAGATCTGCTCCATGGTCAGCAGCCACGTGAGTTGATAAGGTGTCTCTAATTTCTCCATCAAAAAAGAAAATTTCTTTCCCATCAGATTGCTTTAAACCGTATGGGGCAAAGACCGGGGGAAGAGCTGTTGAGGCTGCAACGGCCTCACTGATGCTCGCTGTATTGAGGTACATAAGTTGAGAGTCTTTGGAGGACTCTTTAAAATCGCCAAAAATAACTTTTCTTGAGTGGTTTAATTGAGTTCCAATCACAAACAACTCAACACCAAGTTGGCTAAAGGTATTTACAGGTAAAACGTGTTTTCTAAGATATGATTCAATACCTGAGGTAGTAAATAAACCATTGATGTTAAAGGAATGCTTAATCAGCGATTCAAAACCACCAGAGAGTATTGATTTTCGTTTAAATAAATTAGGGACTGATTTAATAATTCCTTTTGTATTGATGGCAAAAAGATTTCTGTAGGTGAGTGGTTTTAATTCATTTAAGCCAAATTCATTGAAGACTTTGTTATAACCAAGTCCAACTTCAAAAGCATTGACGAGACTTTCTATTGTATATCCAGAGGCTAAAACTGAACTGATTACAGAACCAGCACTTGATCCAACATAAAGTCTAATGGTCATAGGATCATTAGTTTTGGGAATACGCTCAACGGTTTCAGCACTACCACCCAAAAAGCGAAAGCCCTTTTCTTTGAGTGCTAAACAGACACCAATATGAAATGCCGCAGCTTTAATTCCACCACCACTTAGGACCAAAGCTATCTTCTTTTTATCGCGTATTTTCATATTCTTATAATTATTATCGTGACCTAGGTACTGAGTCCACAAAAGAAGTGAATTGATCATAAAGAAGAATCCGCTCGATCGGCATTAAATCAAATTTATCTGACTACTCAGTGAGTATTCATGTCTAAAAGGTTGGATATTCAGTGGATAGTCATAATCCACAGTGAATACTCACTGAATATCCATATGCAATATAATAAGACATCAATGTGTGAATATATGTGGATATTGTGGATAACTGAGTACTCATTGAGTATCCAGTGA
>CAZTDX010000052.1:0-2052 GCA_964612425.1 uncultured Pseudobdellovibrionaceae bacterium | reverse complement strand
TGAATACTCATTTTCAAAAGTTGAATAGTCAGTGGGTATTCAAATCCACACAGCAAATTTTTGTGTGGATAAACCTGTGGATACTGGGTATTCAAGGATATTCTTTTGATTAAATAATTTGTGGATAATTATGCTATGTGTGGATATTGAATACTCACATGAATAGTCATTGCTTTTTTACTCGAAAGTCTCAATACTTCGATTTCTTTTTGAAGGTTAATAGAGTGCATTTACCTTTAGCAAAAGCTGAAGATGCTGTTAATTTTGAGGTGGGATGGTGATGATTCACTGGTTGAGTGTGGTTGAGTATGCGACGCTAAAAAAGGTCAGTGTAAGTACACTAAGAAGAAAAATTAAATCTAAGGCTCTAGAATTTAAAATTGAGAATGGGCGATACTTAATAAAGACAGAAGTGGAAGCGGGTGCTGCACCGTTCCGGCAAGAAACATCGAATTCAAACAATAAAGACATAAATTCAAATGAAATTGTGCAGGAGCTTTTAGCTGAAGTGAAGCGAGCCTATGGTTTAGTTTTAACTGAAAAAGAAGAACTTATTCATCATTTAAAATCTGAGATCGAAATTTTAAAGCAAATGAATCAGTTCTTAGAACAACAAATTCTATTGGATCAACCAAAGTTTGATAAAACTCCCCCTTCCATAGACTATACCTAGATTTTTGCTGAAAATGAGCTAGACATTATTTAGACCTAAAAGCCTATCCTGAATTTCAGGAAATCTCCGAAAAAGTGACGAGGGGGTTTCCATGGAAGTGAAACACACGTTATCTAAAAGATCAGTCACCAAAAGCACTATCACAGCTCTATTACTAGTAAGCCTATTGGCTTGTGAAAAAAAGAAAGAAGAAGCAACCATTGTTGATGATGACAACAGTGAGTTCGCCGGGAAATCCTGTTACGGTGAAGCCATTAAAGATCAATATTTAGTAAAATGGTCCGATAATACATACTCAACATTTCGTGGCACAAAAAGTGAACTTGAAAGTTATATGGCGAGTTTACAACCAGCTGCCACCAAAACAATTGTTCATGCAGAACAAGATCGATTTATAAACAAAAGCAGTATGACTCCTGAGCCTGTTCGCTTAAGAGGAGAAGACATCAGTACAATGGATGGCAACTTTTGGCAAATTTGGGGGCAAGAAGATATTCAAGTAAGTACTTTATGGGAAAACAAAATTAAAGGAAACGGCGTTCTCGTTGCGGTGGTAGACGATGGCGTGGATATCACGCATCCAGCATTGCAAAATAGGATTGCAATTAATGATAAAGAAATTCCTAATAATAATATTGATGATGATGGAAACGGGCTAATCGATGACTATATGGGATATGATTTTGATTCTAAAACAGTGAAAAATACTCCATCAGGTCACGGAACCCATGTGGCAGGAATTATAGCAGCAGAGCCAAAAGGCAATCCGATGTCGGGAATGGCACCAGAAACCAAAATTCTTCCTCTTGATATTATGAGTCCGGACGGTGGAACATTAACCGCGGCGGTTTTTGCAATTAATTATGCAGAAAAGCGAGGGGCTAAAATTATTAATGCTAGCTGGGGTGGCGCGATTTGTGCTGAAAGTTTGAAACAGGCCATTGTTAATTTAAAAGATAAAGGGATTTTATTTATCAATGCTTCAGGAAACAGTGGTTATGACTTACAAGCGGACCCTGAATATCCGGCGGCCTATAACTTAGATAATCAAGTGACGGTGGGCGCTACAGTTCAGTCGGGATTAATGGCAGCGTTTTCAAATTATGGATACACTCAAGTTCATGTTTTAGCTCCTGGATTTCAAATTTTAAGTTCGGTTCCAGGAGGATGGGGTGTGAGTAGCGGGACCAGTATGGCGACACCTTTTGTGAGCGGATTGGCAGCACTTTTATGGAGTGCACATCCAGAAGCGACAATGGAGCAAATAAAAAAGTCTATTCTTCAATCAGTAAAAGAGCCCAAAGATTATAATCCGGTATTGAGTAAGGGTAGAATTAATGCGCCTTTAGCACTCGAAAAACTAGAAGCATTGCTTAAGC
>CAZTDX010000051.1:0-26886 GCA_964612425.1 uncultured Pseudobdellovibrionaceae bacterium | reverse complement strand
GTGAGATTTAAACTTTTTCAACGAAGAAGTAGGCCTTTTTCAGCAGAATCTAAATAGAGTCAGTTCGGTAATAGCTGGTGCGAAACTCGCTTTTAAAACTCCTTTTAATGAGGAAATACAGAGGATGATCAAAGAATTTATCTTAGATTTTAATCAGCCCTTTGCGATTTTTGAAAATCAATTGGATTTAGAAGTAGAATTTCCCATCAATATATTTTATCAGCCGCACTGTCAGTTAAAGACAAATAAGCTAGAAGAAGTCTCTGAGATATTAAATAAGGCCGAAGAATTAAGTAAACAAGGGTACTTTATTGCTGGTTCAATGTGCTATGAGGCCCTGAATGGTCAGTGGTGGAATTCTGGGGGAGAGGGGAGCTCTGCCGTGCCACTTGTTTTTTTTGTAGCATTCTCGAAGCGCGCTCAATTTCGTGGATTTGAATTTGAAAAATTAAAATTTAAAGACCAGTACGGACAATGGTTGTGGGGGCGTTCGCTTGGGTTGTGTGATTTTGAGCTGAATGAAACTTTTGAGAGCTATAAGAAAAAACTGGAGCAAATTGAGCGCTACCAGCGAGAAGGTGACACCTACCAAGTTAATTTCACGATGAAGAATCGATTTCGCTGGCAAGGGAATCCCTTACATTTTTTTTTCGAACTCAAAAAATATCAACCTGTGAGAATGGCGTCTTTTATTCATATTGAAAAGAATTTGGATATTTGCAGTTGTTCGCCTGAATTATTTTTTTATAAAAAAGGAGAATCTATTGTTACGAAGCCTATGAAGGGAACGGCAGCGAGAGGGAGAACGGTAGAGGTCGAAGAGAAAATTAAAAGTGAAATGCGTCTTGATCCAAAAACAAGAGCTGAAAATTTAATGATTGTTGATTTAATTCGGAATGATTTGGGGCGAATAGCACGGACTGGAAGTGTTAAGGTGTCAAAACTCTTTGAAATTGAAACCTACTCGACGTTGCTGCAAATGACTTCGACCATTGAAGCAAAAGTAGAGCCATCAATGAGTTTTTTTGAAGTGATGAAGGCTTTATTTCCTTGTGGTTCAGTAACTGGGGCTCCAAAGAAACGAACAATGGAAATTATTTCTGAATTGGAGGCTGAGAGTCGGGGTTTGTACACAGGAGCTTTGGGTTATATTTTACCAGGGGAGGTCGCCTCAGAGCTACTTTTTAATGTGGCCATCAGAACAGTGATATTGAATTCTGAAATTGGAGAAATGGGAATCGGAAGTGGTATCGTCTATGATTCCCAAATGGAAGAGGAATGGAAAGAATGTTTACTGAAAGGGAAGTTTCTGAAAAGAATTAACTCTCGTTTTCAATTAATTGAAACCTTTCGTTATGATTCGGGTAATGGAGTTTATTTGCGTTTGGAGCGGCATCTTGCAAGGTTGAGTAAGAGTGCGCAGGCATTAGGTTTTGAATTTGAGGAAGTGAAATTAAGAAAATCATTGGAGAAGTTAAAAGGGACTTTGGAGGGTGATAGACGGGTTCGAGTGGCGTTGAATCAGGATGGTGAAATTAATATTAATCATGAATTATTTAAGAGGAGTGATGATAATTATAAAGTGATTTTTTGTAAAACTCCCGTTGATAAGAAATCGATGTTTCAAAAGTTTAAAACATCTCATCGTGATTTTTATGAAACAAATTATCAAAAGGCTATTTCGATGGGATATGATGAGGTGCTTTTTGTTAATGACGATGGAAAAGTTGTCGAAGCAAGTCGTCATAATATTTTTGCCAAAACGGATAATCAATTTTTAACCCCACCAGTGAGCGATGGGGCATTGCCTGGAGTGCTGAGACAGTCACTGTTGGAGTCGCAGAATTTGAACTGGAATGGGCGATCTTATTTAGTCAATGAAACAAGTTTAGAGGTGAATGACGTTTGGGAAAGTGCAGGTAAACCTGAGAAGACAGTTCTCCTTGGAAATTCATTGAGAGGATTGATAGAGGCTCGAGTTTATCCAATATGGATCGAAGGAGAGAGTCATGAGTAAAAAGATTTTACTCCTCGATAATTATGATTCCTTTACTTATAATATTGTTCAGTATCTGAGAGAGTTAGGGCATTCTCCTGTTGTTATTGAAAATGATAAAGTTTCTATTGCTGAAATCGAAACCATGGGCTTTACCCATATGATTTTATCTCCAGGACCGGGGCATCCGAAGCAGGCTGGGATTTCTATTCCTCTCATTCAGCATTTTGCCAATAAAGAAGTTCCAATCTTAGGAATTTGCCTTGGACACCAAGCAATGGCTATCGCCTTTGGAGGGCAAGTGGGTCACGCTCAAGAAATTCACCACGGAAAAGTTTCACTTATTAAAAATAATAAAAAGGGTTTGTTTCGAAATCTTCCTGAAACTTTTAATGTCACTCGCTATCATTCTTTGGTGGTGAAGGAACCATTATCAGAAGTGCTGGCATTGGTTGCCTGGCATGAATTGGTGAACGGCCAGTGCGAAGTCATGGCCCTGCAGCACAAAGTTTTACCTTGCTTCGGAGTTCAATTTCATCCCGAAGCAATCCTCACCGAATTTGGATATGAGCTTTTAAATAATTTTTGTGTAATCTGAATGCCACATAAAACTTCCCAATTTGCCTAACTTCAGTGGTAAAGAAAGAATACTTTTTTAAAGTTCAAAGTTTTTTTCCTGTGATCGACCTTTGTTACGGGAATTTCCTTTTGCAACTTTAATATTATTCAGCGCAGTCTTTAAATCACTAATAAGATCATCAATCGATTCAAGGCCAACACTGAGTCGAATATCTAAGGGGTTTAAATTGGTTTCCTTTTGCTTTTGACTTGGTATTGCTGAATGAGTCATAAAGCCGGGTACTTCAATCAATGTTTTTGTAAGTCCCAAACTCACGGCAAGAGTGATGGAGTATGAGTTTTTTGCAATATCGTCCACAAATCGTTGGCAAGTTTTCGCATCACCTTTGAGGCGAAAGGAAATCATAAACCCTGGCGCAAATTCACCCTCTGGAGATTTTAAAAGTGATTTTGCCAACGCGTATTGGGGGTGACTAGGAAGTCCTGGGTATGTGACACTTTGAACTTGGGGGTGGCTTTCAAGAAAGCGTGCAACCATCATGGCATTGGATTGTTGTTTTTCGAATCGAAGTGCTTGAGTTGAAATTCCATAGACTAAAATATGCCACGCAGACCATGGATGAATGATGGCGCCAAAATCCTTGCGGATGAGCTTCAGTTGTTGAGCGTAGGATTTGGTGCGAGCGAGAATGGCGCCGCCCATTTCGGTACCAAAACCACAAATATTTTTAGTTAGACTTTGTACTACAAAATCAACTCCGTGTTCGAGAGGGCGGAAGCCCCAGGGTGTTGCAAATGTGTTATCAACGATAATGTTGATTTTTTCCTCTTTAGAACGACTTTTGTTTTCAGCTTTGACGATAGAAACTAAGTTCGTTATATCAATAATCTCTAAAGTGGGATTAGAGACTGACTCAAAGTAAATAACTTTTATTTTTTTATTTTGAATCCATTTTTTTAGCTCGATTGAATTAAGATCGACAAAATGAGTATTGACGCCAAGACGAGGTAGCCAATTGCTTAATAGGGAATAAGTACATCCATAGAGAGTGCGATGGGCTAAAACTTCATCGCCTGATTTTGTAGTCGCAATCAGGGCTGTGCTGATGGCACCCATTCCACTTCCAAAACTGACTGCACACTCCGCTGATTCAAGAGGGGCCAGTTGTTCTTCAAGCATCAATGTAGAAGGCTCATCTAGTCGATCATAGACTAAAATTGGATTTTCGTTCTTAGTGCCATCCGCAAATTCTACAAAGCCTTTGGCGCCTCGCTCTAGGCTTTCTAATCGAAAGGTCGTTGAAGAGGTCAAGGGGGGGATGAGATGTTTATCAAACTGCCAAGTTGAGGAGTTGTATTTACCGTGAATGGCTTGAGTGCGATAATTGACCTTCTTTGCCGGGTTCTTTTTCATGACTCCCCCTTTGGGTGGTTTTGGTCTAAATATGTTTAGTTGAAAAGCGTTTCATGATTTAATTGACTCGTCTAGTATTTACGCGCAAAATAATTGCACACATGGTTAATCTGCGCCAAACACTGGACATTGCAAGTAAGTTATTATCGCAACATCAAATCGATTATGCTTTGATTGGTGGATTTGCATTAGGAGTTCATGGTGTTCATCGAGCTACCAAAGACATTGATTTTTTAGTCGATGGGAGTAAAAAAGAAAAAGTTAAAGAACTTCTTTTGAGTGCTGGTTTTAAAGTGTTCTACGAGTCAAATGAATTGCTTCAACTCCAAGGAATAGGGTATTTGGATATTTTGTTTGCTAATAGACCGCATTCTTTGGAAATGCTCAGCCAGAGTAAAAAGGGACTTCATTTCGTGGGAGTTCCTGTTGTAAGTAAAGAAGCTATTATTGGACTAAAAATTCAAGCCTTTAAGAACGATCCTCAACGCTCCTTACAAGATAAAGCCGATATTCAAGCATTAATAAAATCAGATAATATTAATTTAGCGGTAGTAAAAAAATATGCTGACTTGTTTAATGCCTGGCCTGAAATAGAAGAGTTAATCCAATGACTCCTGAAGAGTATTTGAATTTTTTAGAACAATACTGGGAATTATTTGGTCCTCTGCCCCCCAGAAAGCCGCCTGTTATATATACAAATATAAAAATTTAAAAAACAACGGGAAGTGTCTAGTCATAAACTTTACAGAAATATTTTGCTGTAAATCAATTTTACACAAAGTCCAGGGTGTTTTGAATTTCTGAGAGCCAACGGATCAACAAAATCTCAATATAAGACACTGTAAAAAAATAATTCGGTTTTTATAACCATTGTGAGTTACAATAATAATAATAAATAAAATATATTTAAATTATTTATATATATAAAATTATAAATGAGTAAAGCAAATTAACTTCAATGAGGGGGCTCAATGAAAAAGTTTAAGAAAGCACTATCTAAATTATCACTAAATAAATTCTGGAAAGACGAGTCTGCTCAAGGTATGACAGAATATATTTTACTCATTGTTGTGGTCGTAACGTTGGCCTATATATTCAGAAAAAATATTCAAGGGGCTGTTAGTGGTAAAGCTAGTGCTTTAAGTTCTGAAATTCAAGGCTTTGAGGTTGAAAAATAATTTTATTTAAACTCAATTAAGAGTGAAGGTTTATGTCCGTTGAGTATGTGTTACTTTTAACAATTATGACAACGTTTATCGTGAGCTTGTTTACAGCTCGCGATGGGGCTTTTACTAAAACGTTTAATCAATCAGCGCCACGTCTCGGCGCTCGGATTGAAAAACTCATTCGTACTGGTGAGGGGTTTGATCCCAAAGGTTCAAGAGCACCATGGAGACCGAATAAGTGAGGAACGATGTATTTCGATATTTTAAAAATCATCATCACACTCTTTGGCTTTCTTGCTGTTTATCAAGACTTGAACTCTCGTCGTGTTTCTAACAATTTTATTATTTTCAGCTTTTTCCTAATAGTGCTTACGTCGCTCATGACCAATGACTGGCACAATTTTATTTTAGGATTGGGTGGCTTTGCGGCTGTACTATCGTCAGGAATTGTATTGTGGCGTTTTCGAGTTCTTGGTGGAGGAGATGTAAAAGTCATGGCCATTATGGCACTTTCGATCCCTTGGGCCAGGGGCCTGGAGTTTATTTTCTATTCTTTGGTTTGGGGAAGTTTCCTTGGGGTGTTTTCACTTTTGCTCGATAAAAGTTTTTTACAAGAGTCTCGTATTCTCAATTTTCATCCCATAATGACGATAAGAAGTTCGAGAGTCAAAGATCATAAAATTCCCTTTACTGTTGGAATTTTACTTGGAATTGCAACGACATGGATTTTGGTTGGAAAAGGCGTAGTATTTTTATGAAAACATTAAGTGATAAAAAGAAAAAGTCCAAGATTCGTTCTCAAAAAGGACAAGTGCTCATTGAGGCTGTGTTGCTCCTCACACTTATCGTTGGGCTTTGGAGTTTGTTCTCTAGAGTTGCTAAGCAGACCAAGTGGTTTGAAAAAATGGTCAATGGGCCTTGGGCTACGATGAGTGGCATGATTGAAAGTGGAGTCTGGGCACAAGATAAAAAAGCGCAAGCGATGCATCCAAATCACTTTACTCGTGTGGTGAGTTTAAGGGAGCAGTCGAATTGATGTTAGTAAAGGATAACTCAGAAAGAGGATTTCTAACTGTTGATTTTATGTTGGCTATTATTGCCACCTTAGGTTGCATGATGTTTTTATTGCGACTTTCGATGTCCTTGGTGTCTGTAGAGATTGCTCAGTACATTGTCTATGCATCAGCGCGAGCACATTCTGCTGCTGATATTTCAAGAGACGATCAAAAGGCCGCAGGAGAGGCTAAATACCAGGAATTGATAAGTGATATTGGTTTAGTCGGTGGTTTTTTTAAAGTTGGTGAAACTTTACAAAAAAGTGGTGTTATTGGTGAGTACACGGCGACTTACCAAGCAGAGTCTGGTAGAGAGGGAAACGCCGAATCAGGGACGCCTTTTGTTGGTGCGCGCAGTGAAATTAAATTGCCTCGCTTGGGAATGAAAATTCCAATGCTTGGGAAAACAAATCCAGAAGATAATGAATTTAAATCTTATGTTAATGCGATGTTGTTTAGAGAGCCATCTCAAAGAGAGTGTCAAGATTTTTATAAAATTCAGCGCTATGAAGCTATTTTGAGGTTAGATGGTCGTTTTGGTAAAGCCGGGAGTTTTGGTAAAGACTATGTTCCAATGGAGGATAGTGGATGCTAATTCAAAACCAAAAGGGCATGGCTGTTATGGAAATGATCCCCGTAATTATTGTAGTTATGGTGATGCTCAGATATTCCCTCGGATTTTTTGGTGTGATTCACTCTGCGACTCTACAATCGATTGCTGCACGAAACTATTCGTTTGAAACATTTAGGCACCGCTCGCGACTTACGTACTTAAGAGAAATTAATGTCGACAAAAAAAATCGTTATCTCCTAGGCGTGAGGATACACGGAATTAGTGATGAAAATTTTAAAGAAACTGCAGCGGGCGACGCAGATTGGGTGGTCAGTCGAAGAGACATCACTTATCCCCCTCGAGATACGGAGCTTTTGGGAACCAATTCTTTTGCAGGAAGAATGAATGATCAAAAAAGTATTTCACCGGGCAAGAGATACAGCGACGGCGATGGCGTTAATCCCGTTTGGTTATCAATTCGCTATGGAATGTGTGTTGATTTTAAATGTGGTGAATAAATTGAGTATGAGGAGATTTGCAACATGAATAACAACGAAACGCGAACACTATGGATCAGTTTGGCAGCAGGAATATTTGCGGCCTTTTTGATTTATAGCTACTCGCAAACTCAACAAAAGGAATTGAACGATAAGTTTGGAGCGATGAAACGAGTGGTTGTAGCCTCGCGTGATATTGCAGAAATGGAAACGATAGATGATACAATGCTCGATATCAGATCGGTTCCTGGAGAGTATGTGGGACCATCGTTTGCTCCCGATCTTGAAACAGTTGTTGGGCAAGTTGCTGCGGCTCCCATAAAAAAAGGAGAACAAATTTTGACAACAAAACTTTTAACTCCAGGTCCTGATACCGGCATTGCGCTGCAGGTCTCTCCAGGAAAGCGTGCAGTCACACTTCCTGTTGATGAGGTGCGCGGTATTGCAAAGTTGATTCGACCTGGAGATCGAATTGATTTAATTGCGGCCATGGATGTAGGAAAAGGCGTGAATACGAGAAGAGATGTCAGTTATTTGCTTCAAGATGTGCCGGTATTGGCCACAGGGGTCAATGTTGTAAACAATATTCCTAGAACATTTGAAGTTGATCCTAGTGGAAAAAACGTCATTCAAAGTAATCTCAATGGAGATACAAAATTTACAACAGTGACGTTGGAGGTAGATCCTAAACAAGCGCAAGATTTAGTTTATTTAGTTTCTACACAACCTGGAAATTTATTTATGGTGCTTCGTAATCCAAATGATCGAGCACAAGTACGTTATCCTGCTTCGAATATGGATTCCATTTCAGGATTGCCTGGTGCCTCCAGTTCATCAAGCACTATGCCGAGCGGTTTTAATTTAGAAGCGCCAGTACGATATCAAAATGGAAAGCCAGTTCCATCACAGTAAGTGGTAATATATTTAGGGGGTTAGTATGACCAAACAAAGAATCACATCAATAGTTTTAATAACTTTTGCTATGATCCAACTCAATGCCCAGGCGCAAAAAGTGCCAACTTCAATTGAGAAGCCAAAAGAACTACAAGACCCTCCTAAAAATGCTATCGATGCAATGAACGAAGATGATCGCGAAGAGTCTAAAGATGAAGAATCACGCATTCGTCAATATCTCTCCTTAACAGTGGGTGTAGAACATCCAGAAACTCTTGGAAAATTACCAGAAGGGTTTAAAATATTAGGAGATTACGACAAAGTTGCCAGTCAAACTTATGATCCTGTAAATGGAAAATTAAGAATTACTCCACAAAACGTAGGCGTTGGAACATTAACGATTCATGATAAAGACGGAAAACTCATTTACGAGTTTCGACTCGATATTAAAAAGAGTGCTTTAGATAAGGTGGCCCGTGAAATTAGATCATTGATTGGTGATATTGAGGGCGTACAAATAAAAATTATTAATAATAAAGTGGTGGTGGATGGACAAATTCTGTTACCACGCGATATGAGTCGAATTGGTAATGTGGTGATGCAGTTTGGTGATCAAGCTGTATCGTTAGTCTCATTAAGCCCGCTAGCGCAGAAAAAAATTGCTGAGATAATTGAGCGTGAGATTAATAATCCTGAAGTGAATGTCCGTGCTATTAATGATAAATTTATATTAGAAGGTGTTGTTGATAGTGAGGATGATAAAGAGCGTGCGAAAAAAATTGCGCACACTTATTTGCCTGAAATCGTAATTGATCGTGCTGAAGAGCAATTTATTAAACGACGTAAAAACCCCGATCCAGTGGTGGATATGTTGCAAGTAAGACCTCCTCCTCCGAGGGGACCGGAGAAGTTAATTCAATTGGTGATTCACTATGTAGAATTAAATAAAGATTATAATAGAATGTTTCGATTTCAGTGGATGCCTGATTTAAAAGATGGCTCAAGTCTTGGTTTTGGTGGAAACTCTTCGAGGGGCCCATCATCAAGTCCAGGAGTTTTTAGTCAGATCACGGGAATCATTTCTAATTTATTTCCTAAACTCAATTGGTTGAAGGGTCATAATTTTGCGCGCATTTTAGAAAGCTCCACTCTCATTGTTGAAAACAGTCAAAAAGGTGAAATGAAATCAGTTTCTAATGTGCCCTATCCTGTTGTGAACGCCAACGGACAGGCCGGAACTCAGTTTCAGCCCGTGGGTATCAATACGGCAGTCACGCCCACTATTATCGCAGCAAACTCTGATAGTATTCGTTTAGATTTAGCTTTTGCCATCAGCCAACTAATTGGGATCACCGATTCTGGTCCCATGACGACCGAAAATAATATGCATACAATTATTACGGTACGAAGTGGCCAGAGTGCTGCTATTGGAGGGTTAATTCGTAATAGTAATTATACGGATTACAATCGCTTGCCACCGGATGTAAGTAAAAACCCTATTATTTCACTTTATGCCTCGAAAGGCTTTCAACGTAAACAAACTCAGTTTGTAGTCTTTGTCACGCCAGTCATTAAGAGTAGCGCGAGCGCGGGCGTAGAAAAAATCAAAGGGAAATTTCACTTAAGAGATTAAGGTTTATGATTTATAAATCTGGCTGCGTTTGTGTTGATTATTAAATAAGCACCATCCCGCAGTCTCTATATGAAAATCTCACCTTAAAACACCATTTTTAACAGCTTCTCATAGACATTTCTTAGAATAAACATTTATATATGGAATTGAAAAATACAGGGAGCAGATATGTCTATTTTGCCAATTTTAACGTTTCCAGATCCTCGACTCAGAGAAATTTCTAAGACTGTTGAAACTGTAACTCCTGAAGTTCAAAAGTTAGTCGATGATATGCTGGAAACTATGTACGATGCTAAGGGTATCGGATTAGCAGCGCCTCAAGTTAATCAATTGGTTCGGGTTTTAGTGATCGATATTCGTCGCCCCCCTGATCTGGAGGACGAAGAGCCAGAAGCTCTCACCGACCTTGAAAAGAAAGTAAAATTTCCGTTGGTTCTTATTAATCCAGTAGTGAAAAAGGGCGAAGGTAAAACAATCTATGAAGAAGGCTGTCTCAGCGTGCCTGGTTATTATGAAGAAGTTAATCGGTTTGATTGGGTTCAGGTCGAAGCGTTAAATCGCGATGGACAAAAATTTACTCTAGAGACTGATGGTTTACTAGCTATTTGTATTCAACATGAAATGGATCATTTAGAGGGAAAACTGTTTATTGATCGCTTAAGCTTTGTAAAATCTAATAAAATTAAGAACAAAATAAAAAAAGTAGGGTATCCCGCTAAAAAAGAGCGAGAACGATATAAGCAAAAAGATCAATCAAAAGAAAAATTGGAAGTATGATTTGTGAGTAAAGTTCGTGTTGTATTTTTAGGAACCCCTGAGATTGCGGTCAGCTGCTTAAAAGGATTATTGTCTGATGAGCACTTTGAAGTTATTGGTGTTGTAACACAACCTGATCGACCCGCTGGACGTAAAATGCAATTACAACCCAGTGCTGTAAATAGTTTTTGTTTAAGTCATGGTCTTAGAGTTATTTCTCCTGAATCAGTCAACACTGAGCTTATCTTGCAACAGTTAGAAATTTGGGGTGCCGAAGTTGCTGTGGTTGTGGCTTTTGGGCAGCTTTTAAGTGAACGCTTTCTCAAATTATTCCCCCTTGGTGCTGTGAATGTGCACGCTAGCTTATTGCCCCGGTGGCGCGGTGCTGCTCCCATTCAGAGAGCCATTGAAATGGGTGATGATGTCACGGGAGTAGCGTTACAAAAAATGGTGAAAAAGCTGGATGCAGGAGATGTTTTGGGGTTGAGGAAGTGTCCCATTACTTCATCAATCGATGCCGTTGAGTTGTATGAAAAATTATCTCAAGAGGCGGTTGATTTATTAAAAGTTGAATTTATGGATTACGTTCGAGGTAATTTAGCGGGTGTTCCCCAAGATGAGTCGCTGGTAACTTATGCGAAGAAAATTGAAAAGTCCGAAGGAGAAATTGATTGGAGTCAATCAGCCAAAGCAATATCTCAAAAGGTTCGTGCCTTTGTGATGGGACCTGGAACTTGGACATTCTTCAATAAGAAAAAAATCAAAATCCACAAGGTGCAAGTGATAGAGAGTCCGCTGGGTGGGAAAACTTCAATTCCTGGTACAGTATTGAAGGCGGATGCGACTGATCTGTGGGTACAAACGAGTCAAGGCGTTTTAGCTTTGATAGAAGTTCAGCCAGAATCACGGAATAAAATTTCAGCGAGTGAATTTTTAAAAGGATACTCAATAAAAGTTGGCGATAGTTTTCAAAAAGAATCCCTTTTAATCTCTAAGGGCGGTGCGCATGAGTAAGTCTAATGACAGAAAAAAACTTATTGCTCCAAGCATTCTTTCGGCAGACTTTTCTCGTCTTGGAATTGAGGTGGAATCTGTCCTTGCTGCTGGAGCAGACTGGATTCATGTGGATGTTATGGATGGACACTTTGTCAATAACATTACGATTGGAGCGCCGGTTGTAAAATCATTAAGATCTTCAACAAAAGCTTTTTTAGATGTGCACTTAATGATTGAAAATCCAGAAAAATATTTAAAAGATTTTATAGATGCCGGTAGTGATTTAATCTCTATTCATGTGGAGTCAACCAATGTGGTTGAGAAATGCCTCAAGCAAATTCGCTCTGCGGGTCGAAAAGTGGGAATTACTTTGCGTCCGCGCACGGCGATAGAAGCGCTGGAGCCTTATTGGGATTTGATCGACTTAATATTAGTAATGACTGTGGAGCCAGGGTTTGGCGGTCAATCCTTTATGGAAGAGCAAATGGAAAAGATTCAAAAGTTGAGACAACGAATTGATCAACGAGTCGCGCGAGGACAATCCTCCATTTTATTGGAAGTGGACGGTGGCGTGAACGATAAAACAATTCAGTTTTGTAAGGATATCGACGTTATCGTTGCCGGAAGTTACATTTTTAAAAATGACTACGCTCAAGCGATTTCCATTTTAAAGAAATAAAATTTATTGAGAGGAAATTAAATGCTCATCGATGGAAAAAGTATTAATTTAGAGGGACTTTGTAAAGTTGCTTTACAAAAACAAACGGTAGAGTTGTCTAATGAGGCTCGCCAAAAAATTATAGCGTCTCGTGATTATATCGAGTCTTGTATCTCTCGTGGTGAAACAATGTATGGAGTTAATACGGGCTTTGGTGCTTTTAGTCAGGTGCGTATTAATGATAACCAAATTGAGGATTTGCAAAGAAATTTAATTCGATCCCATTGTGCGGGTGTTGGGAAACCTTTTTCACCGCCTGTGGTGCGGGCCTTAATGCTCTTGAGAGCCAATACGCTGGCGCGAGGACACAGCGGTGTGCGCCCTGTAGTGGTGGAAAAAGTGCTCGAATTATTAAATAAAAATGTGATTCCTTGGATTCCAGAGCAAGGTTCTGTGGGTGCCAGTGGTGATTTAGCACCATTATCTCACCTTGCCTTAACTCTGATGGGAGAAGGAACAGTCTTAGAAACAGACGGCAGACGAAGAGCTACACAAGAAGTGTTTAGTGAGAAAAAAATTGAGCCGCTCATTTTAAAAGCGAAGGAAGGTTTATCTCTTATTAATGGATGTCAGGTGATGACGGCGCTTGGAATGCTGGCTTTGCATGAGTCTATCGATTTAATAAAGTTGTTTGATATTGCTGCGGCCATGACTTTAGAGGCGACGAGAGGATCTCGTAAACCTTTTGACCCCTTGATTGCTCCCACGCGACCTCACCCAGGCGAGGCTACAACAGCTCAAAATGTCATTCGCATTCTTGGAAAAACTTCTCCCATTGCTGAAACTCATCTTCATTGCAAACGAGTACAAGATGCGTACTCTCTGCGATGTGTTCCTGCCGTTCATGGTGCGGTGAAAGATGTGATTCAGCGCTCACTCCAAGTTTTGGAGAGAGAGTGTAACTCGAGTACTGATAATCCTCTTGTATTTGCTGAGGAAGGAAAAGTTTTAAGTTGTGGTAACTTTCATGGTGAGCCTGTGGCACTAGAAATGGATTTTGCAGCCATTGCCATGGCCAATTTAGGAAATATCAGTGAGCGTCGCTTAGCTAAACTCATTGATCCGACGTTCAGTGAGCTTCCAGCATTTTTAGCCACAGAAGGTGGTTTACAAAGTGGATTGATGATTGTTCATGTTGCAGCAGCAAGCTTAGTGAGTGAGAACAAGGGACTCTGTCATCCAGCTTCGGTTGATAGTATCCCGACCTCCAGTGATAAAGAAGATCATGTTTCAATGGGAACGATTGCTGCTCGCAAATTCGTGCGCGTGCTTGAGAATGTAAAAAATATTGTAGCAATGGAGTTACTGGGAGCAAGCCAAGGCCTAGGTTTTTTAACTCCCTTAGAGCCAACGGCAGGAGTTCTTGCCGCGTATAAAAAAATTCGTGAAGAAGTTTCTTTTGCAAAAGAAGATCGTGTATTTAGTGAAGATATCGAAAAAATTCGAGCCATGATCGATAATGGAAGTTTACTGAAAACGGTTGAGGCTGCCATTGGCGAGTTAAATATTTAGTAAATAAAAAAGGATTAATTATTATGACAATGACAAAAAGAACTGTAAAAGCACCTCATGGAACTTTATTAAATTGCCGTGGTTGGTTGCAAGAGGCTGCCTATCGCATGATTCAAAATAATTTAGATCCTGAGGTCGCAGAACGCCCCGAAGATCTTGTCGTTTACGGTGGTATTGGAAAGGCTGCCCGCAATTGGGAGTGTTTTGATAAGATTTTAAGTTCCCTCAAAACGCTAGATCACGATGAAACTTTATTAATTCAATCAGGAAAACCTATTGGCATTGTGCGCACGCACTTGGATGCTCCACGCGTGTTGTTGGCAAATTCTAATTTGGTTCCGAAGTGGGCTAATTGGGAAGTATTTCATGAGCTAGATCGCAAGGGTTTGATGATGTACGGACAAATGACGGCGGGCTCTTGGATTTATATTGGGACACAAGGGATTATTCAGGGCACTTACGAAACCTTTGCCGAAGCTGGACGTCAGCACTTTGGTGGAAGCCTAAAAGGAAAAGTCATTTTAACAGCTGGATTGGGTGGAATGGGTGGAGCACAGCCTCTGGCTGGAGTTTTTGCGGGAGCTATAGTGTTAGCCGTAGAAATCGATCCCACGCGCATAGAAAAACGGTTACAAACAAAATATGTTGATGAATGGGCACCAAACTTAGAAGAGGCCTTGCAGAAGGTGCGCCACTATCAATCACAAGGTGTTGCAAAATCCATTGCCCTTCAGGGAAATATGGCGACTGTTATCCACCAATTGATCGATAAAAACTTTTTACCTGACTTACTAACAGATCAAACTTCGGCCCATGACCCACTCAATGGTTACATCCCAGAGGGTTACACAGTCGAGTCAGCCAAAGACTTTAGAACGTCCAACAAAAAAGCCTATCTTGAGGCGGTGTCACAAAGTATTGCAAAACATGTTCGAGGCATGTTGGAAATGCAAAAGCGTGGTGCCATCACTTTTGATTATGGAAATAATATTCGAGCGGAAGCTTTAGCGGCTGGCGTGAAGGATGCATTTCAATTTCAAGGGTTTGTTCCACTCTATATTCGCTCGCTGTTTTGCCGCGGGAGTGGACCGTTTCGATGGGTGGCACTATCTGGTGATCCAGACGATATTCGCGTGACTGATGAAGCCATTAAAGAATTGTTTCCAAATAAAAAGCATTTACTTCAATGGCTAGACATGGCGCAATCGAGAATTGCCTTTCAAGGACTACCGGCGCGAATTTGCTGGCTTGAGTATGGTGAGCGTGCCAAGGCGGGTCTTCTATTTAATCGCTTGGTTGCTGAAGGAAAAGTGAAAGCTCCTATCGTTATTGGGCGAGATCATTTGGATTGCGGCAGTGTAGCGTCACCCAATCGCGAAACAGAGGCTATGAAAGATGGCTCAGATGCGGTTTCTGATTGGCCACTTTTAAATGCGATGGTCAATACCTCTTGTGGATCAACGTGGGTGAGTTTACATCACGGAGGTGGTGTGGGAATGGGTTATAGTCAACATGCGGGTCAAGTGATTGTTGCGGATGGAACAGAAGCTGCCGCTCGTCGATTAGAGAGAGTGCTTACCGCAGATCCTGGAATGGGTTTGTTCCGACATATTGATGCTGGTTATGAGGAAGCTAAAGTGATTGGGCGGGAGCGCGGACTTAAATCATTGTGGATATAGATGGGGAGATTTGTGAAGAAATTTTATTTACCTTTAGCTTTTATTGTACTTTTAGTGGGCGGATTTTGTGTATGGATAATTATTGATCGCTTGCCGGATTGGATGGGTACGACCCGCAATCAACATAGTTTTATTGATCAATTAGAAAAACAGGGAGTCATTGATTTTAATGCTAAAACAATTGAGGGTAAGGAAATCAGTCTTACCCAATTTAAAGATAAAATTGTTATCTTAAGTTTTTGGGCATCATGGTGTGCCCCTTGTGTTGAAGAATTTCCATCGATGGTTTCGCTTTTAAAAAAGTTCCCTGATCAAGTTGTTATGGTGGCGGTCTCTGCTGATGATTCCGTCGATGATATTAATATTTTTTTTAAAAGTTTAAAAATCGAAGGAAAACTTCCAAACTTATTTGTAGTCTGGGATGCTAATCATGAAATCTCTCAAAAGTACCAAATTCAAAAAATGCCTGAGACTTTTATATTTCAAAAAGGCTCAAAGCTCTTACGCAAAGTCGTTGGTTCTATAAAGTGGGATGATGAAGACGCTATAAACTTTTTTAAGATCCACACAAAGCAATAAATAAAATTTACTTTTCAAGAAGCTTTTGGGATGCTACTGAGTTTGTTTTGCTTTAGTTTTTGGGCAGCTAAAGCATAACCTCCTGAGCCTCCGTCAACAAAGTGCAAATGATCTTTATGCGATCGAACATAACATGTGAGTAGTACTTCGTTATTGATATGATATCCAAAAAATATTTTTCCTTGATCTTGAAGACTGGTTAAGTATTCAAGGACCTTTTCTCTTTGTCGGGGTTCGACATCAATAATCATTCTTAAGTAATTATCAAATTTTAAGTGGTCGGTATTGGTGGATAAGTCGTTGAGGCCGACAAAACTTTTTCCATCCAGTCGAAACTTTAGTGTTTTATAAAACATTTGTATTGATTTAAATATAAAATTAAAATAGCGAGGAATACCATGATACTTCATGATGGTTTCCTTAAAAAAATTGGCATAGGAGTATTGAATATTGGATTTATCTTGGGCGACAAAGCTAAGATGAGGTGCTATTTTACTTATTTGTTCATAAATTTGTTCATAACTAGAAAAATCCGAATTGGTTGACTGAATAATAAGTGTTAAAATTTCCCCTTTTTTAGATTGAATGGAGTCCCAGTTACATTCAAATCCTTCATAGGCATTATATTCAAACGACTTGTTGGCCGCGATTTCAAATTCATTTCTTTTTTTAGTTAATTCTTCGGCAATATTTAACCCAGACCCTTTGGCCATGGCAATCACAGCAGTGTTAGAGAGCTTTCTTTTTGCAATATAAATTTCTCCCCCTTTTTCTACGATCTTACTCATAGAAATAATTGAAATGCGAAATTCTAAATTAAATTCCTCTAACGCCCGTTGTTTTGTTAAAGACAAACCCATTTCGACATCAGTTTTAAATTCAGAGGGAACAAAAATAAAAGCTCCATCGCCTCCAAAGATAAATGGTATTTCCATGCCTTTACAGGCATTTCGAGATCCAATAATTGATGCGACAGCCACAACGTTAATATTTTTATAAAGACCATCAATTATGGCCTCTGATGAGTTTTTAATATCTGAAACAATCACGAACCAATCTTCTGGAAGTTTGTGGTAATATTTATCATTAAAAAGATCAAGTTCAATCGTAAAAGGTTGTAAATTTTCAAAAAAATGTGAGCTCAAAGTGGATTTCATATAAAACCCTCCCCCATTTAGAGTAACTACGGAATAATTTCATATCAACTAGCATGTCAAGTGTTGAGAATACTTCAATCGGTTTAGTTTGCAGCAAGGTAAACAGGTATTAGTTATATCCAATAGACCAAGGTCTGAGAGTTAATATCAATAAAAACTGGATCTTTTAGCAATAGCCATGTCATCTTCTGTTTCAATTGATAACTGAATAGATTCTAATAAAGGTATTGAATTGAGAAGTCTTTCCCCACCTTTGGCAATAGTAATTAGAGGTTCTTCAGTTCTAAGGACTTTGATTTTGACTTGATCTTGAATATGTCGATCAAGATTTTTTAACAAAGAACTCCCACCGGTGAGGACAATACCACTATCGATAATATCCGAGAGAAGTTCTGGAGGTGTGTTTTCAAGAGCTTTTTTAATTCCAAAAACAAGATCTCCGACACAATCTTTAATAGCCATGGCAATTTCATTGGAGTTGACTTCTAATTCCATCGGCAAACCAGAAGTAGCATTTCGGGCTTGAATTCTGCGAGTCAGATTCTCAGAAACAGGAAGTGCAGATCCAATTTCAAGTTTTAATGTTTCTGCAACGGCTTCCGCAATGATGGCGTTTTTATTTTTTTTGAGCCAAGTAATAATTGCATCATTAAATTGTTGGCCACCCATTGGTAATGATTGGCAGTAAACAATATCAGAAAGGGCAATGATCGCTACCTCAGAAATCCCACCACCAAGATCGACAATCATTCTCCCCTTAGCGTCTTGAATAGGAAGATTCGCGCCAATGGCAGCGACCATGGGTTCTTCAACGAGCACAACATCTCTGGCTCCAGCGGCTCTGCCAGCAAAAATGATAGCTTCCTTTTCAATTTTCTTAATTCCATGTGGAATAGAAATAATAACGCGCGGTCGAGTGAGCCAGTGACTAACTCCAGGTCTTGAAAGAAAATGGCGAATCATATTTTCGGTGGTGTCAACATCAGTGATGACGCCATCTTTAAGGGGCTTTCCTAAAAATAAATTCCCGGGTGTTTTTTTTACTTGCTCGATAGCATCATTGCCCACCGCCAGAATATTTTTCTTACCGTGTCTTCCTGCTGTGTATGCGATAACAGAAGGTTCGTTTACAATAACGCCTAGGCCTCTAACTGCGAGCTTAGTATTTGTTGTGCCTAGATCGATGTAGATATCAGGTTGCCCAGTTGATCTAAAAAATGAAAATATCATATTTTCGCTCCATTAATTCATCCGTGAGTTAATTCAATCAGCATTTAATTTTATTTTGTATCTGTCTCTGTTTCAGTAGGTTCAAAATAAAAACTAACAAACACTGAAACATAAGAAAAACTATCCCGTAAATTTGCACCAACTTCTGCTCCAAACTGCATGTCTGGAGTGGTTGAAGGTGTTAATTCCGTACCAACAACAAAATGTGTTGGCGTGGTTGAAGTACTTTTTCGAACACTCACGCCAAGAGGGAGCGCTAAATAAGGGGTCCAGCGGTTTTGATTAATGATATAGTTTTTACTTACGAGAGGTGTAAAGCGGATTGTTAGCGAGTTCTCGCGCCCCTTCTCACTCGCAAAAATAGTACCAATTTTGTATCCCATGGCTGGTTGAGTATCTAGGTTAGGTATGGGGATTGTTTTGTATGAAAAATCAAAGTGAGTGCCACTTTCTCCAGCGCCTAAAGAAAGCCTTAATTGGGATGAGTCAGTAATACCCGCATCAAAATGAGCTGATAAGTTAAAGGGATTTGCTTGGGGTTCCAGTATTAAACGATATTGGTTTATAGGGACGAGTTCGCCGGAGTCAATCGTGCTCAAATAAGCATGAACAGGAAAAGGAGTAATTAATAACCCTATTAAGATAAAAATATAATTAGTATTAAAGATTCGTTGTTTAGTCATACCCATGGATCATTCTGCATTGGTTTCTGTAGATTTGACAAGAAGTGGAAACAAAACTTATTTTCTGACACACTAGTTCTTTTTAAAATATCCAAAGCATTTTTTAATTTGCCTTACTGAGAAGTTTAAATTGCTAAATTTTTAAAGCCTCATTACATTTCATAATATGGATAAATTGCCAATTTCATTATGTGTTATTACTTTAAATGAAGAGCATAATATTGTTCGATGTATTGCTTCGGTACCCTTTGCGTCTGATGTTGTTGTACTCGATAGTAATAGCACGGATCAAACCAGGACTTTGGCCCAGAGTTTTGGGGCTCGTGTTTTTAATGAAGATTGGAGAGGGTATGGTCCACAGAAACAAAGAGCAGTCGAGCTTGCAAAATTTGATTGGGTACTTTGCTTAGACGCTGATGAAGCCTTGAGTGAAGGGTTGATGAATGAAATTTATCAACTTTTTAAGCAATGGGAACTCAATAAAAAAGAGTTATTAAATGGGTATAAATTTCCTAGAAAATCTTTTCATTTAGGGCGTTGGTTAGGTTACGGAGGGTGGTACCCTGATTACCAAACACGATTATTTCACAGGCATAAGCTGCAATGGAAACAAGATATTGTACATGAATCAGTTCAAGGTGAGGGGATTGGTTTGCTTAAATCAGATCTCAGCCATTATCCATTCGATGATTTGTCCGATCAAATACAAACCAACAATAAATATTCTACGCTAGGAGCGCAGGCTCTCCATAGCCAGAAAAAACAAGTTCACCTTTGGCATTTATTTGTAAAGCCCATAACAAAATTTTTTGAACTGTATTTGATAAAAAGGGGATTTCTCGATGGAATCCCCGGATACATAATCGCTATTGGTGCCGCGTATTCTTACTTTTTGAAATATGCTAAATTGTGGGAGATGCAACGGGTTCAGAAGTAAAAAGGCGCTGTGCAATTTGATCAGCCACAGCCATAAAACTTTTTGCTTCGATTCCGTTAGGGTTAGATTCTACAATGGGGATTCCAGCTTCACAGGATAAACTTACGGAGGGATTAAATGGTATTTCACCCAATTTTACAATTTTTTTACTTTGGAGATAACCCTCAATTTCTCCTTTAGGAAACATTTGAATGCGATCCCCATTTGCTGGATTGATCATGTAAGACATATTCTCAATCAAACCTAAATTAGTTATGTTGAGTCGCTCAAACATATCAATGGATTTTTTAGCATCAATAAAGGCAATGTTTTGTGGAGTTGATACAACAACAATGCCAGAAAGTGGTACTTTTTGAGCTATACTTAGTTGGATATCTCCTGTTCCTGGTGGGAGATCGACCACTAAAATATCCAAAGGCTCCCATAAAACATCTTTTAGAAACTGGTCTATGGCCTTAAAGAGCATAGGGCCGCGCCAAACCACCGCTGATGTTTCATCAACTAAAAACCCAATGCTCATGAGTTTTAGTCCGTATCTCACGATAGGTTCAATTTTTCCTGTTGGTGAAATTTCAGGTTTTTGCTTAACGGCTCCCATCATGCGAGGAAGGCTTGGACCATGGATATCGGCGTCCAAGAGACCGACCTTGTACTTTTTGCTTAATGCAAGGGCGAGATTGGTTGCAACGGTACTCTTGCCGACGCCCCCTTTGCCTGAGCTAACTGCGATAATTTTCTTTACTCCAGGGATTAATTTTTGTTGATCAAAGGGATTTGACATTATACCGGTCCTTTTAAAATGACTGTTAAATTTATTATCTCAATATCGAATCCCCTATACAAAAAAACTACCTAATTAACAATGAGAAAAGTTGCCAAAATTAATATTAAAAGCTTTAATAAATAATAGTGACAATAGAACAATTTATTTACCTCAATTTTGCCATGATGGTGCTCATATCAATAATTTTTTTATGGGGACGTCGGGATTCTCGAAATCCATCTAAGTTAAACCTGACTCCATCAGACATGCCAAATAGTAAAGACGTAAATCCGTTGTTTATGTATAATGGTCATTCGTGGGATGCTTTTGAGGTTTTAGGCGTTCCCCCGGGTAGCTCAATGGAGCAAATTAAAAAGGCGTTTGAAGAGTCGCTAATCAAAACAGATCGTAACTCTCATGAATTTTTAAAAACAGCTTTAACCACAATATTAAGTGAAATGAAGAAGCAGGGCTATAAGCCATAAATCTCAAATTGATACGTTGATATGAAAATGAGTCGAGTATTACCCAGGTCTAGTAAAAAAATAAGAAAATTGACCAAAACTATAGTTGAGACTTTAGCTTTTTGATTAAGCTCCGATGTAAGAGATGGGTAAAAACATTTAAACTATAGTTTTTAAGGAATTGAATTGTCTCAAAAGAAAGATGTTCCTTCATCAGCGTATGAAATGGCAAAGACTCTATTGCAGTCATTGAAAATAGTTGACCCTTTAACTTTTTATCATTGCTGTCGCGTAGGAGAGTATTCTCGTAAACTTGCGCGTGATGCTGGGCTTGAAGACTATGAGCAAAAGGTCGCAGAGTTTGCGGGACTTTTCCATGATGTAGGAAAAATTGGAATTCCCCAAGTGGTCTTGCATAAGCCTTCCAAGTTAGATCCAGACGAGTTTGATTTAGTAAAAAAGCATGCTGAGATTAGTGAGCAAATAGTGCAGGTTCTTTCGGAAGATCCATTTTTTAAGGCGTTGCTTCCGCCCATTAGAGGTCACCATGAGCGAATCGATGGGAGTGGTTACCCCGACGGATTGGCTGGAGATCAGGTTCCGTTAGTAGCAAGAGTAATTTTAGTGGTTGATACTTATGATGCCATGACACAGTCTCGAAGTTACCGTAAAGGTTTAACTCCTGAAATTGCTTATGCGGAATTGAATAAATTTTCCGGACAGCAATTTGACGCTCAATTGGTAAAAATATTTTTGCAAGCTCATCCTCTTTGGGGTACTGATTCGGAGCCCGAAACTAAAGATAAAATTATCAAACTTATTGCCTGACACTCCTCGTTTTTCTTGTTAGCGTGCTTGAGTGATATCAACATCAATTAATCGACCTATTTTTAAAGTTTTTCATTTTATAGACCTATTTGTAATTGGTCTTCTTGGGTTTCTTATTTATGGTTCAGTCGTCACGGCTCAGCGGTGGACTGGGGAGCTTCAGCCCAATATTACCATCGAATTAACCTACGCCGCTCTACCAAAATATTTTATTTATTCCTTATTTAGAGCGAGTCTAGCCTATCTATTATCTCTTCTTTTTAGCTTAATAACAGGTTATTTGGCGGCTCGATTTCGTCGAGCGGAACAAGTCATTCTGCCGCTCTTAGATATTGGACAATCGATTCCTGTCATTGGCTTTTTGCCGCCACTGGTATTAGGTTTTTTAAGTATTTTTTCTGTGAGTAATTTAGGTTTAGAGTTGGCTTGTATCATCATGATTTTTACAGGGCAGGTTTGGAATCTTTCGTTTAGTTTTTATGCTTCGATGAAAGGGGTTCCAAAGGATTTTCATGAATTAAGTACCAATGCGAGCTTATCATGGTGGCAAAAATTTGTTTTAGTGGAATTGCCTTTTTCAGCCAGTGGACTAGCTTGGAATAGTTTACTTTCTATGGCCGGTGGATGGTTTTTCTTAACAGTATGTGAGGCTTTCACATTGGGTGGTAGTGAGTTTCGATTGCCGGGGTTGGGCTCTTACATGGCGATTGCCATCGAAAAAGGTAATACTCAAGCTTTAACCTTTGGATTGATTGCCATGTTTATTTTAATCATAGGAATGGATTTTATTGTATGGCGTCCTATCATTGCATGGACTCGGCGCTTTCGTCTCGATGAGGCATCGGATTCTTATCAAGAGATTCCCTTTATGCAAATTTTATTAAAGGAATCCAATATTGTTCGCTTCATTGACCAACACATGAGAAAGATTTGGTATCCTAGTTTTCATAGTGCTCCGAAGAAAAGAAAAACACGACTGAATCATTTTTGGATATTTAAAAAACTTAAAACGATCAACGAACAGGAGTGGCTCAATCATTTTCAAGTTTTTGGTCGACTCTTCGTTGCCTCTTGTGTGGTGTTTTTTCTATGGGTTGTGAGTAAAATTTTCTACTTGCTTGAAGGAATAAGTTACGATGAGGCTTTTCTCATTTTCAAGTCCGCAGGCATGACTCTATCAAGAGTTATAGCCTGTTTAGTAATATCAACTTTGTGGACTGTTCCGTTTGGTTTGTGGGTTGGGTCTTCAGTCAAGAGAACTCGCTTCTTTCAACCGATAATTCAATTGGCGGCGTCGTTTCCAACCCCCATTCTCTATCCTGCTGTGATTGTTATTTTACAGTTTGTAGGGGTTGGTCTTGGCATTGGAAGCACGGTACTAATGTTGCTTGGAGTTCAGTGGTATGTTTTGTTTAATGTGTTAGCGGGAGCAACAATGATTTCCCGCGAGCTACGCGAAACTTTTTTATTATTAGGAGTCTCAAAAGCGGACACTTGGAAGTATTTATATCTTCCATCAATTCTTCCCAACTTAGTTACGGGCTTGGTGACGGCGGCCGGGGGCGCATGGAATGCGAGTATTGTTTCTGAATACTTACACTATAAAAATAGTTTACTTACCACAATGGGTCTTGGGGCTCTCATCAGTGAGTCAACGGCTCAGGGCAACTACTCGCTTTTGGCTGGATCACTGGTTGCGATGGTTATCGTTGTGGTGAGTTTTAATCGATTAGTTTGGCATCAAATTTATGATTGGGTGGATCGTCGATTTCGTTTTGAGAGATAAGATTGATATAAACTCCCCCTTGATAAATACGAAAGGAAGGTTTCTGTGACAAACACCACTGTGCCTGTCTTGGAGCTTAAAAATGTTTACCAGAGCTTTCAGTTAGATTCTGGGCGAAAATTAAAAGTACTCGATAATATTAATTTATCATTATTTGAAAATGAAGTGCTGGTGCTGCTTGGTCCTTCGGGCTCTGGAAAGTCAACATGTTTAAGACTCATGGCAGGCCTTCTTAATCCCACTCACGGCAAAGTGTATTCACACAATAATGAAATGGAAGGCGTGAATGAAGAAGTAGCGCTTGTGTTTCAAAGCTTTGCCCTTCTTCCCTGGCTCGATGTCGCGGACAATGTCGCCTTAGGTTTAAAGTCACAAGGTTTACCTCAGGAGGATGTAGAGCAAAGAGTTAAAAAGGCGATTGATATGGTCGGCCTTGAAGGTTTTGAAGAAGCTTATCCCAAGGAGCTTTCTGGAGGGATGAAGCAGCGAGTGGGTTTTGCGCGGGCCCTTGTTATGGAGCGCCCTATTTTGTGTTTAGATGAACCCTTTAGTGCTCTTGATGTTTTGACAGCAGAAACCCTTCGAAAAGAAATTTTAAATTTATGGCTCTCTCGAAAAACAGCTATTAAATCAATTGTGTTGATCACGCATAATATTGCTGAAGCTGTTTCCATGGGAAGTCGCATATTAGTGATGGGCTCCAACCCTGGCCAAGTTCGCTATACCATTCGAAACGAATTGCCGTATCCTCGCGATGAAAAAAATGCGTCAGTAAAATCATTGGTGGAAATTATAAAAGATGTATTAACGGAATCCATTATTCCTGATGCGCCAGAGTGGGTGCCGCCCGCCTTACAAGGAACAGGATTTGAAGCACCACCTAAAGTAAACATGACAGAAGTGGTTGGCTTTTTAGAAGTGATTATGGAAGAGGGTGGGCGTGCTGACGCTTTTACTCTAGCTCATAAATTAACAAAAGAATCACTGAATATTCTTTTGATGGCAAAGGCTGCCGAGCTAATGGATTTTGTGGATACGCCAAAAAACCAAATTGTGCTTACAGATTTGGGGCGAGCGTTTGTTAAAGCCGATGTTAATCAGCGTAAAAAAATGATTCACGAAGGCTTAATGCAATTAAAGTTAACGCAGCAGTTTTATCAACGCATTTCCAACAGTGAAGGTGGCACTATGGGGAGAGATGAGGCTATTCAGACGATTCACGAATGGCTTCCCAACGAAAACCCGGAAGATGTTTTTGATACCTTAGTGCAATGGGGTCGATATGGTGAGCTTTTTGGTTATAATGACGATAACAAGGAAGTTTATATCGACCGTGGTGAGTCATAGCTTGTCATCTGTATGTTTTTTTAAAAAACTAAGCTCTCTTTGAAACAGATTCTTGGCTGGGAGTATTTAAAAATGGAAGTTAATCAAGAGGCACAGGAAGCTCAAGAAGCTCAAGAAGTTGTAGTTGTTGTTGAATCATTGGTTCAAAGCTCCATTGTGCAAGCTCCAATAGATTCCAATTCGATAGTGCCAAATCCAATGGTCATAAATCCAGTGGTCACAAATCCGCTATCACAAAGTCCTACGATTCAAAGTCCGTCGCCAAATGCTTCAGCAACAGGTGCGTCGATCCAGCCTTCTGTAGAACCACAGTTGAGTGATTATTTAAATTATCGCGATTTCTTAAGGGCTTTTTATTTATACAAAAGAGAAGTCACTAAAAATCATTTACGACCTTATAATTATTCTTTCTTTTCTGTTGCTGCCGATATTAAATCGCCAAACTATTTACGTTTAGTTATCGAAGGTCAGCGTAATTTATCTGAAGAAATGGCTTTAAAGTTTGCTAAGGCCATGCAATTAAATAAAGAGTCGAGTGAAGAGTTTTTACTTTTGGTATTGTACTGTCAGGAGACAGACCCTTCTCTACGAAATCAGTATTTAAAAAATCTATCAGACTTTCGTTTTCAGAAAAGCCTCAAGCATGGAGTTCTTGATAAAAAAACTGTAGATCGGATACCCAATTGGATCGGATGGATTTTATTTTCATTATTAGATCAAGAGGGCGCACAATTTAGTGTGCCTCAGTTAAAGCAGTTGTTGCGAAATAAAGCGAGTGAAGTTGAGATTCAAACGGCCCTCGATAAATTGATTGAATCAGGTGAAATCATTTTTAACGCAGAAACGGGAGAAGTGAAGAAAGGTCGATCTTTGATCGATAACCCTGAGGAAATTCCCGTGGTGTTAATTCGTCGTTTACAGGCCCAGTTAATGTATATGGGGCTTGAGTCGCTGTTACAAGATAGCCCCGTGGAGCGAGAGTTTGGTACATTGACTTTAGCTTTGACCAAGTCTGAGTACGAGGATTTGCGCTTTCAATTAAGAAAATTCAGAAAACAAATTCACAAAGATAACAGTATTCATAGAATGAAGACTAAAGGGGAGCGAGTTTATCAAATGAATTTGCAGCTCTATCCAGTGACGGAGCGTTCGCAGATTATCTCTGATTTGAATTCAGATTCAGACTCTAAATAGTAAAAAAATCCATAAAATGAAATAAACAAAGCCTGTGGATAACTCTGTGGAAAGAGTTTCTGTCCATAGCTTAAGTTGTTGTATTTACAAGCGTTATTGTTGATATCAAAGTGTTGATAACTTGAAATCTATTCGCGTTGCGGGTGATCCAGTTAACTTCAAGTTGAGACTTTTCGTCAAACAAAAAATATAGAGCTTAAAATAATAATTGAAATTAAAATAACGAACTCACTCATTCACTACCTATAGTGGTGAATGAGTCGGCTTAGTTCAATTCCTAGGTTTTTTTAGAAGATTGAGAATGACGAAATGCAAAATTACTCAAAATATCAACGGACAATTCTCACCTCCGTTAGAATTATGATGATTGATTGGATGATTGATTGGATGATTGATTGGATGATTGATTGGATGATTGTCCAGTCTCACGTAACTGGACCGGTTTTAGCCATCAAAATCTCACCTAAACG
>CAZTDX010000050.1:0-26944 GCA_964612425.1 uncultured Pseudobdellovibrionaceae bacterium | reverse complement strand
TTATGATAGACGAGATAGCACTAAATACGCCTCACAAGGAGTCGAAAATGTCCTCACTCACTGAAGCTCATCCTAAGTCTAAAAAAGCTCTCACGCTACTAACAATTGTGAATTATTTTAATTATATTGATCGTTTTATTTTAAGCGCCGTACTTTTATCTATCAAGGTAGAACTTCAATTAACAGATCTCCAGGCTGGACTTTTAGCAACCGCTTTTATGGTGCCCTATATGTTTACTTCTCCTCTTTTTGGGTGGCTAGGAGATACTAAAAATCGTACTAAAATACTTGCCGCAGGAGCATTACTTTGGAGTATCGCGAGCCTTATGACAGGATGGGCTGGTAGCTTTATCATCTTAGCGTTCTCACGTTTTATATTAGGATTTGGTGAGTCCGCATTTACTACGGTTGCAACCCCCTTTATTTCTGATTTTTATCCCAGTTCAAAAAGAGGTCGAGCCCTTGCTATTTTTTCTTCTGGTTTGCCCGTTGGCGCTGCCCTTGGCTTTGTTCTCGGAGGAATTTTAGCCCAATGGTTGGGATGGAGAAGTGCGTTTTTAATTGTGGGCATTCCTGGTATCGTAATGTCTTTATTAATCTTAACTCTTCCTGATCCAAAAACAAAAATTGTTCATCAAAATTTTAATTTAAAAGTTGTTTTAAGAAGTTTAAGTCAAATTCCTACCTACATTTGGACGACAATGGGATACTGTGCTTATAGTTTTGTAGTGGGAGGAGTTGCTCATTGGGTTCCCACTTATCTCCAGAGAACTTATTCTTTAGATCAAATGAAAGCCAATATGATTTTTGGTGGAATCGCCGTAGGCAGTGGTTTAGTGGGAACTCTTTTGGGCGGAAACCTTGGAGATCGCTGGGCTCACAAGTTGGGAGCTGGTGGTCACTTAAAAATTTCAGCGTTGTCTATGGCCCTATCGTTTCCTTTTTATATAGGAACACTTTATGCACCGAGTGTTCCTTGGCTCATCTTTTTCCTCGCATTAACACAATTATTTTTCTTTCTCTCTACGAGTCCCATTAGTGTGGCTATTATTGAAGCTGTCCCTTCCCATTCGCGCACCACAGCTATGGCCATGGCGATTTTTTTCTGCCACATCTTGGGCGATGCTATTTCCTCTCCACTCATTGGTTATATTTCAGATCACACCAACTCTTTACAAACAGGAATGCTCGTTTGTGCTCCAATAATTATTGCCTCTTCGCTTTTTTGGTATAAAGGCATGAGAGCAGCAACTACTGTCAATGGGATCAATTGACTCGAACACAATTTCATTCATTGATGTTTTCCACTCTTCAACCTAAATTGAGGAGCAAAGGAGGAAATTACAATGAATGCACAAAGTTTATTTATCGTAGTTAATCGTAAGTCGGCAAAAATTTTCGAAATCTCGAGGAAGCCAGATTCTTT
Organism: uncultured Pseudobdellovibrionaceae bacterium; assembly: GCA_964612425.1. GTDB lineage: Bacteria > Bdellovibrionota > Bdellovibrionia > Bdellovibrionales > Bdellovibrionaceae > CAUJGP01. The sequence continues at coordinate 25,518 of CAZTDX010000050.1, read as the reverse complement.
AACTTGGTTAAAAACAATGAAGAATCCCCTCGGCGATGTAAAAAATAAACTTCTCACAACTGACAAACCAGGACTTAGTCGAGGAAAATATAAAAATAATAAAGCACCTCACAATCTCACACGAGAACGTAACCCCCACGAAGATGTTGCTGTCACCTTTGCTAAAAAAATTTCGCTCTACTTAAAAAAACAACAAGATCAAGATAAAATTTTAAATTTAACTGTTGCCGCTGAACCACATATGCTTGGTCTTGTGAAAAAATCATTTGATCATGACCAACTCAAAACTCCTGTGAAATGGTTACGAAAGGATTTAGAAAAACTCACCACCGAAAGACTAGAAGCAGAAGTTTTTAAATCTAGTAAAGCTAGACTTAAGTAAGAAAACTAGGTGTCATTGACATCGATCCCAAACTCGCTACCATGAACAAGACACAATAACAAAGCAGCACATAGGAGGTGTTAAAATGTTAAATGTGACTTTACTTGGAGTGAGTATCGCGCTCAGTGGTACTATCGCCTACGCTAATAATAGTTCATGGAGTACAAGTGATCTGGGTTCTTATGAAACCGCAAAAGATAAAAACCCAGATCACAGAAAATCAGAAAATCCATCAACAGCACCAATACCAGCATTGCCAGGGGCGATCAAAAAGGTTCTTGAGCAATTAAAATTGGATGCTTATGGAACTGCACTCAATCGTGAGTACGAGAGAGGAATGGCACCTGTCGCTCAGGATGCAACAGACAAGGAAGATATTTTTTTTGATGATCCTAAGTTTGTTGGTCAAACCTTTCAATGTAAAAGTTTTCTCATCGCTAACAATAATGGTAAGTCTCCACCAGTTCTTAATTTAACGTATTCATTTTCTAATGTGGGTACAGGTTCTCTGTTCAGAGAAAACTCTTCAAAAGATGCTCAAGTTCGACTTTTTACAATTCTTGCTGACACTAAAGAACCAACGAATCTTAAAAAATTCGATGTGATTGGCCAAAATGATGGGCGTTCTTATTATGAAAAAATTCGTATCACAAAACGTGGTGATCTTATCATCGAAGGATCTACACCTGAGAAATTCTGGGCCGAGACTTTACTTGCTTTAGTTGGACTACTTATTCCTGATTTTGATAAGTATAAAGATGCCATCGATAAAGAATTAGACTATTTAAAGTTGAAAGTTGCTTTGTTTGGACTATCAGGAATGGTTCTAAACTATGTTTATTGTCCTCATGATCCTATTCGTTTCCAAGAATTAGAAATTGAAGCGCAAAAAATCATGATGGAAAAACTTCAAAGTGATCCTAAGTATTATAATCTTCAAAATCAAATTCAGTAAAATTGATTTAAGCTGAATAAGAATTTCTGAATTTTAATAATAAAAAGGTCAAGGATTAAAACCCTTGGCCTTTTTTTACTTTAATAATTCAACAAACTGACTCTCTAAATAACCACAAACTTCGCTGCTATATTTATTCATATAATTTTTATTGAGTTGCTTAAATTGATCAAGACACTCTAGTTTGAGTTGCTGACCATAAACAAGAAACCCAGCATCGGTTTGTAATCGACCAGCAAAAGTTTTATATACAATATCGGATGTAAACTTTCGCACCTCACTCCAGCTCAATTCATTAAATTTCTCTTTAAGATTAAGCATAAATTGACTTAAGACCTGATTAGGAATACCTGCCTGAAAATGAACTCCACAATAATCATTATTAGCTGAACTTTCACATTGAGTGGAATAGTTGTTTCCAAACTTCTGAACCACGGATTCTCTGTTGGTTGCCTGGTCTGCCATCGACTTCTGTGGCTCTAAAAAATCACGCATGCACTGAGGAGTCATTGATGAGTTGGGGTGAGAGCTACGATAGAGTTCTAAGGCTTTTTCTGTAAGAATTCCACAGCCAATGGCAAATTCTGGCGCTCGATCTGAGTTTAACATACCCTCTGCCGTGAGCATTCCCATTATATCGCCGCCATGCTCTTTTAAAGCACCAGATTCATTCTCACTGATCAGCTGAGAAAGCTGTTCTTCCACAAGATGAAAATATTCATGACCAATAATGGTGGGATTTTTGTAAATATCCCTATATTTTTCTCCACCACTTCCAATAATAAACTTAGAGTATGGGGCAAAAACCCAGGAAGCATTATCAGCACGAGCTGGGCTGGATGTAACTCCATACAATATATTTATAACTGGTGTTTCTGTTTTATTGAGAATGGGAGCTGAGGAATCAGTCATGTCACTCTCTCCTTTTTCTAGATCAAAATGGGTAAATTGGTACTGCTCTTTATAAAAAGAAAATAAATTAAAGAAGTAATAGGTTAATAAATCAAGAGGTTCGGTAAAAATATCGATGGGGCTTAAATTAGTATTTATTTGATTTTTTAATGTTACATAATCGACTTGAGTCTTAAGAGAGGTGCTTTTTGGCTTCGAATAGGTAACTGATGATATTACTTTATCGATTTCCATAAACTGAAAACCATCAAAACCTAACTCTGAGGATACTCTTCCAAAATCAATTTTATTGAGTCCAAAGACTAATTCATAATCCGAAAGACTTGAGTTATTAATTTTAAATTGCAAATGAACGTTTCCAGAGTAATCACTGAAGTAGAGCTTTATAGCTTGAGATTGAAACATTGCGCTTAATAATTTATCTGAAATATTTATTTTTGCACTAAGCTCCAGGAGCCATTGCAACAGAGTTTCATTATTCCAATTAAGTGAGGTCATTAACTGGTTAAATATCTCATCAGAGCAGCTTAAATCGCAACTTTTTTGAAAACGAAGTAGCTTTGATTTAATAGTTGCTAACAAATTGAAATAACTCAAGTTGAGGAATTTACTCTTTTGATGATTCAAAAACTGATATAAATGAAGTGAATGATCTTTAATAAATTCAACAACCCAAAGTTTAAATAAATGCTCGTCTTTATTTATAACTTCAATGATTTTATTATTTAATTCCTTATTAATAATAGTAGAATTGATTTTATTGATCACATCTTTATATTGTTTAAGGCGATTTAAAATGTGACTTACTAGATTTTTGTTGGCACTAACTCCAATGGACTCAATCGTTCCACTTTTCAATCTGACTACAATATTTTGAGATATCAGTGGAATCGAGCGGCGGGTGAAATTGGATGATATTTTACTCAGGTCAAAATGATATTGAAATTTTAAAACGATATTTGTACTATCCAATTTTCTGAAGGAATCAAACTCTAATGAATAAAATAACTTATCACTTAAAATCGGCTTTAGTTCCTCTATTTTTAAGAGACTGTTTTTAACTTTTTCAATTCCAACAACGAGAGATGGTGGCCGTTTGTCGGATCGTCGATAGAAATTTTTATCTACTTGATCGAGAGAAACCAAACTGCTTTCAGATTCTGCTAAATCTGTTTGAGCTAGTTTCACGTGGCCCTTTGAATCGTAAATCATAATAGAGGCCACTGCTTTATCATTTAAAAGGTAGAAAAAACTGATATAAATAATTGCGAAATAAAAACATCGTGCTGTAATCATTCAATTTTCTTCTACCTTTTAAATTAGGAACACATTAAAAAGCTGGATATATTTGACCTGGATAATCTGGGTTTGCATTATCCACAGAAAGCAATTCCGAATGTGCTAGTTCCCAAATAGGAATCATTGCTTTTATTGGATTTTTTGGAGGTCTTATTGGATATTTTTCATCAGGTGAAGTAACTGAGTCATTATGAATCTTAGCTGCTATATTGTATTCATCAATTTTTGCATTTTCTTTTGGTAATTCATTTTTGTTGTAGTTATCAACAGCAGCTTTAACCATAGATATTTTCATATTCTCATCAGCATTTAGAAATACTTTAAAATATTTTTCTTCATTAATAGCTGCAACATCTCCATTGTTCTTTGTTTCAATCATCATTTTAATGAAGTTAAAATCTTTGGCTAATAAGGATTTAACTAATGAAATATCTGATTCTTCTGGCGCATCAGTTTCCTTTTTAAAAACTGTAACCAGAGTATTATCAGCCCCAGCCTCTTTAATAAGTCGATATAAAATACGAGCTTCAGGTCTCCCCAATCGAACGCATCCATGCGAATCAGATTTTCCTAATTTTGGATAATTACCAATCGTTGTTGAATGAAAACCAATAGCTGGAGCAAAGTAACTCACATGGTCCATGTTGTTTTCTTTTCCAGGATACGTAGCTGACATGTGTCTCCAACGCTGTTTATCTACTTTTTTATTAGCTACTGAAGGTGTTGCGTGCCCAGGGGCTCCAGTAGAGGTCGCAAAAGCATATTTAACTTTATCATTCACCCTAACAACAGCGACCTGCTTTCCAATCACTTTAGATTTTTCATAGATTTCGACTTTAATTTGTAGAGTCTCACCACCCTCTACCTTAGCATCACTTGCTTTAATTTTGGGAGCTAACTTGTAATCATATTCTAGCTGCGCCTTATTTTTTTCAGACTCATTAGCTTCTTTTAACTCTTTTAAATCTTGTTCTGTTTGTCCCTTTAATGGTGGGAGCTCATATACGGTTAAATTTTCTGGTGTGGCTTCCTCAATTTTCTGCAAATAGTTTTGATCTACCATGTAAGCCGTTGAATTAACGCTTGAGCTTAATATCAAAGCACTTGCACTGGCTTTAAAGATCGACTTTAAATTTATTTTATTTAGATTCATCATTACTTATTACCTCTTTTTTATTTAATTAAACTAATTTTAAATGGGTGTTCTTAAAATTTTAATAGATCTTGAAAAAGAAAAATAGATGTTATTTTTTTGTAAGAAATGACAATATTTGCGCTTTAGAAAAAGCGCTTTTTGGGCCTTTTATTTAACTTTAAAAGTACTAATGACAAAAAGGTAGACAGCACCAAGAGCAGCGTAGAGATGGCATTGACTGTCGGTGAGTAACCCACCTTGGCTCGAGTATAAAGCCTGACGGGAAGAGTATCACTACCCGCTCCTCCGATAAAATAGGTAATTAAAAAATCATCAAAACTTAAAAGAAAGGACAATAAAAAGCCGGTCAAAATCGCGGGAGTTAATTGGGGTAAAACAATGGAATAAATAACTTGTTGGGGAGTTGCTCCTAAATCGATTGCGGCCTCTTCAAGCTTTGGATCTAATGCTTGAAGGCGAGTTAGCATTAAAATAACAAAGAACGATAATGTAAAAGTCACGTGAGCGATAATAATGGAGAAAAATCCTAAAGGAAAGTGAATTAAGCTCAGCCACGAAAGTAAACTTAAGGCAAAAATAATTTCTGGTAAAATCAAAGCCTGATCAATCAATCTTTTTAAAAAAAGCACAACCGGATAGCTTGATTGATAGAGAGCCAAAGCCGCCCCTAGCCCCAAAATGGTAGTCATGCTGGAACTAATGAGTGAAACCTCTAAGCTTCGTAATAAAGATTTTAATAATTCTTCATCTTTCAAAAGTAAATAATACCAGTTGAGTGTTCCCCAACCTTCCGACGGACTATAAAAACTCGACACCACAATCCCTACCAAGGGTAAATAGAGCAGAATATACACAATTAAAGTAATAGTTTTAGCTAAATTGGGAGAATGGGGCCTTAGTTTTTCCATTTTAGCCTTCGGCCTCTCGCCTCGATAAAAACCATAATAATTCCTACCACAATTAAATTAAGAACTCCGATAGCTGATCCAAAGGGCCAATCCCTAGCTTTTAAAAACTGTTCTGAAAGGAGATTTCCTAATAGCATGACTTTGGCACCACCTAATAAATCAGGAATTAAATACTCACCCAAACACGGCACAAAAACCAAAATAAATCCTGAGAGAGACGCTGGCTTAAGCTGAGGTAAAATAATTTCTATTAAAATTTGAGGAGAAAATGCACCTAAATCCAAAGCGGCTTCTATTTGCGTAAAATCAAACTGATCAAAGGCAATATATAAAGAGTAAACCATAAAGGGCAAATAAGTAAATACCATTCCAAATGCGGTCAGATACTTATTTTGAGATAGCAAATAAGGGTCAAATTGGGGAATTATTTTTATTAAGCTCATGGCAATAAACCCTTGAGGACCCATCGCAGAATTAATCGCATAAAGTCTCACGACTAAATTGGTTAAAAAAGGAATCGCCATCCCAATGATAAGAGCATTTCGTAAGTTTTTTTTTGCAGTTGCAATAGTCCAAGCAATAGGAAGAGCCATTATCCAGCAGATGAAACTTGTCAACAAAGACAGTTTAATCGTTTGATAGTAAATTTTTAAATAGAGGGAATCAAAAAGTCGCTCATAGTTTTTAAAGTTAAAAACAAAATTAATTCCACCGTATGTGCCACGATCAAAAAATGAAGTTAAAAACACAACGATCAAAGGCATAATGAAAAAAGCTATTAACCAGATAAGCGCAGGGATACTCAAAATTTCTTTAAACCCATAATTGCAATTACTAGCGTTGAATTTTGTATTTGGGAATTTAAAAAATAATTTTTTCAATGATCCCCCAATAATAATAAATCCTCAGGTTTAATAGTCAGCAGAACCACAGAGCCTTCTTTAAGAAGATCCATAGGAAGAGAGTGACCTCCTTGCCTTTCGGAAGGAACATTGATTTGGGAATATAGCTGATCGCCATTTTTTAATTCTAGTTTGACTAAATAATAATGACCTTTGAAACTATACTCAATAATACGAGCCTCTAGCTGATTTAATTGAGCTGTTCTTATTTCATTTTCTGATATTAAACTATTTATATTTATTTTTAAATCATTAATAATAACTCGTTCTGGTCGAACACTGATCGTTAGTTTCTTAGTCTGATGGAGAAAAGATTCAGAGATGTTTGCTCCATAAGCTGTCAACTTTTGGCCGTCTAAAGTTTTCACTTCATAATAATTTTGACGAGAAGAGGAATTCATATTTGTAACCTGAATATTTCCAGAGAAACCTATAAATTGTCTAGCAAAGAAACTTTGAGGGCTATTATAAAGATCTAATGGCGTTCCACATTGAACTAACTCACCGTGATTAAATAAAGCGATTCGATCGGAGATAGCAAAAGCTTCATCTTGATCATGCGTCACAAAGATAAAGGTAATATTTAATTTTCTTTGAATTCGTTTGAGCTCCGTTTGCAAATTAAACCTTAAATGTTTATCTATTGCAGAAAGAGGTTCATCAAGAAGAAGAACCTGAGGCTCATTAGCGATTGCTCTTGCCACGGCAACTCTTTGCGCTTGTCCTCCGGAGAGAGTTTCTGGATATCTCTGACTTAAATCATTAAGGTTAAATAAAGAAAGGGTTTCATTGACCTTCTGATTAATCTCAACACGCATTTTTTTTCGTATTTTCAAACCAAAAGCAATATTATCAAAGACTGTCATATGGGGGAAAAGAGCATATTTTTGAAAAACCATATGAAAAGGACGATCTTGTGGAGTTAAGGTTGTAATTTCAGAACCATTCCAGAGGACTTGGCCTTCTGTCGGAGTTTCAAGTCCTGAAATAATTCTTAAGAGTGTAGACTTACCGCAACCACTCGGGCCCAGCAAAGAGAGAAACTCCCCTTGTTGTATTTTCAAACTCACCTTTTTCAGTGCCAAAAAGGAGGCCTGAGTGTTTAATTGACTGCTATATTTTTTACTAATATCTTTAAGTTCCAGCATAATGGGTAAAGTGTTAACTTTCTAGTAAAGGAATTCAAATGAAAATCAGCGGAATTTTTATTTTTATACTGTTTTTTGTTGTAGGCTGCACAACTAAGAATCAAGATCCCACTCAAAAAACTTCTCCCTCAGAAGGTGTTGTCAATTTAGCTATCTGGGCTAATTATATTTCCCCCGAGGCACAAGCGGAATTTACAAAAGAAACGGGAATTAAAATAAACATTTCAAATTTTTCATCTAACGAAGAGTTACTAGCAAAAGTTCAATCAGGAAACTCCGGTTATGATGTTATCGTTCCTTCTGATTATATGGTCGATATTTTAATTAAAAGCCAACTTCTTCTCCCCTTAAAAAAAGAGAAACTAACTAATATCGAAAGCATATCAACCGAGTTTCTTAAACAAGATTATGATACTGAAAATAAGTTTTCTCTCCCCTACTCATGGTCCACGGCTGGCATTGCCTACAACACAAAGCTCTTTAAGGGAACCCTAAGAGGATGGAAAGATGTATTTAATGATCCAGCATTAGAGGGGAAAATATCCTTACTCGATGATGTGAGAGAAGTCATGGCCGTGGCTTTTAAAATGGATGGAAAAAGTATCAACTCTAAAGATCCAAAAGAGATAGAAGCCTCGAAATTAAATTTAATAAAACTCCGAAAAAAAATTAAAATGTTTCGATCAGATACCATTGATATTCTCACCAATGGAGAAGTCCTCGTCGCACACTCCTACAGCACCGACTCCCTTCAGGCGATGGCAAAATCTAAAGGTGAAATTTCTTATATTATTCCAGAAGAAGGAGCTACTAGATCCATAGATAATTTAGCCATCTTAAAAGAAAGTAAAAATCAAGAGCAGGCCCATCAATTAGTCAACTTTTTGCTGTCTAAAAAAGTAAATCTTCAGTTTGTAAAATCCATCTTTGGCGGTCCCATTCTAAAAGATACAAAATCAGAACTCCCTTTAGAATTACAAAACAATACCTCACTGTTTCCCTCACCTGAGCTTTTCAGTAAGCTAGAGAAAATTAAAGACCTTGGTGACTCAACCAAGCTCTATGATAAAGCTTGGACTGAAATCAAGTCAGAGTAAACGCAAATTGAATTAAAATTAGACCACGATCGGGGTCTATAATTAGTTAAAATTCATTTATAGACCCTGATCGGGGTCTATAAATGAAAAATTCTGTTGAATAGACCACGTTCGGGGTCTATAATGAATTGACGTTTTCGAATGAAATACTTACTATAAAAGGAGAGCTTGATCCCATGAAAATGAAAACTCGCTCGTCAATAAAATCTCTCACCAAACGACGTACCAAAGAGGAATTAAAAGCCGAGTTACCTCCTCTTTCTCTCTTTGCGCGCAATCGACGCGAAGAGCTCGGTTACTCTCAAGAGGATCTTGCCTTTCGCTCTGGCTTGAGTGCCAGGTTCATTAAAGAATTTGAACGAGGAAAAACTACGGCACGCTTAGATAAGGTCATAGAGCTATTAGAATTCATGGGTGCGACCTTAGAACCAAAATTGAGGAGCCGTTCATGAGTTCAAAAGGAAACGTTTTTTTTAAAAACCAACTATCGGGATTCATCGAGCAAAAAGACGATGGAACTTTTAATTTCTCATACAAAGAAATGACCTCAGGGATTAGTTGGACACTACCATATAAAGAAATAAGTTACACTTCTGAAGATCTCTTCCCCTTTTTTGATGGATTGATTCCAGAGGGCTGGCTCCTTAATCTTGCTCAAAAAAATTGGAAGCTTGATAAAAATAATCGAATGACATTGCTATTAAATACTTGCCAAGACTGCATTGGAGCCGCTCATGTGCTAAGTGAGGCTGAGAACTCAAAATCTCGACCTTTTCTAACAAGTAAAAAGCATTTGAATTCAATCAAAACCAAAAATTTTACTTCCAATCGTTGCTTAATTTGCATGGAAGACTTTGCAAGCAATGAGTCTTTGTACCACAAGCACTGTGCACAAGAACTTTTTGGTTTTTCACAAACTCCGATCGTAGAAGTAACAATAGCTGATTTAGAAGAACTCGCTCTCCAGCAAATCAATCAGAGTTTAACATTAACAGGGGTACAAAAAAAACTGTCACTTTCTTCTAAAAACGAGGCCAAAGAGAAACGCCTCACCGTAGTAGGCTTAGATAGTCAATTTATTTTAAAACCTCCCACTGAAGATTATCCTGAGATGGTCGAAATTGAGCATCTTTCAATGAAGCTCGCTCGTTTACTAAAAATACCTGTGGCCCACTGTGGTTTAGTCTTTTTAGCAAGTGGTGAACTTGCCTACCTCACTCGCCGCTTTGATCGCCTTGCCAATGAGAAGATTCAAATGGAAGACTTTTGCCAACTTTCTGAAAAATCCACGAATAAGAAATATATGGCCTCTAGCGAAAGCCTCAGTCGCGTTATTGATAACTACTCTGACCAAGCTCCAGATGATAAGTTGACTCTATTTCAAATTCTCTTGTTTTCATTTTGGATTGGCAATGGAGATATGCATCTTAAAAATTTTTCACTTTGGAGAGAACCTAAATCGCAGCTTGTGCGTATGAGTCCTGGCTATGACTTTTTAAGCACTCGTCTACTTATTTCAGAAAAAGAAGATCCAGAAGAAATGGCTCTACCTATAAATGGTAAAAAAAATAAGCTACGATGGTTGGATTTTATTGCTCTAGGAACTCACTATAAAATTCCTACTAAAGTGATGATGCGTGTTCGCGATCAAATATTAGATTTATTTTTTGAGGCGGAAGAACTTATTGAAAGAAGCTTTCTTTCTGATCAAAAAAAAGGGGAATACTTAACTCTTCTCCGTCAACGCTCAGAAAGAATGGCGAAGTAAATATAAGACATGACCATTTACTGGAATTAAATTCGTATCCAGTCCAGATTTAAAACGACGAGTTCTTCAGAAGGAGAATTAATTGTTAATTTTAAAATTTCTTGAGTTGCATCAAAAAGTATAGAACGAACTTTCAATCGATCATTTTTAGAAACAGTCATTGGACAAGAGTATACAAATTCATCATCGAAGTTAATGTTATCAAGCCTTTGTAAGGCTAATTGTCTCCAATTATTTAAGTGTCTAACGAGCAATGGAGATTTTTTTTCAATGAAATTTCTTTTATTTCCCATTTTGTACAATCCATTTTCTTCAATACAAAAACCTATTTGAGTCAGAAAAACTAAAGCATCGACAACCTTCCTTACGGGTAATTTTAAACGATCAGCGATAGCTTCTGGGGTTTGAAATCCAGGTATATCACAAAGTAATTTTATTCCAGAGTAATACCAATGAGAGTAATATAAAGCTTTATTTGATTCACTAAGTTCAGCATCTTTTGGTACCCTTTGATTAACTTCACTGAACAGAACAAGTAGACGACGCCTTCGTGATTCATAAATTTTTCGAATCTCATCTGAACCCGCTCTTTCAATTTCAACTAAACAAATAAGATATTCTGATTCTATTTCATTTAAATTTAAATATTTACATAATCTTCCTGCTTGCTCTAGCGTGAATTCTTTTTTCTTCATAAGAATTTGACTTAAACTAGTTGGGTGAATAGTTAAAGCTTCTGATATTTTTTGAATTTCACCCCTTCCTTTTCTCGGTTGAGATTTAATGTAAGTTCTTATTAATTCACGATAATCACTGAATTTAAATACATCCATAGTATTTTTATCGGTTAATTTTATAATATAATCAGTAAAATTGACTAAAATTCCATTTTTGCCGTGTAATTTTTGCAAAACTTACTATTGAATAATTTAACGCTGTGTATTATTATGAGATATATGCACGTAATTTAAAACAAAAGGAGCATAACTATGTGTAAATATTCATTTTTATATTTTCTAAGAATTTCATTATTTTCTCTCGCTTTAGTTTCTATAATGAAGCCTAGTTTATCTATTGCAGACGGTGGCCAAGATGGAGGTGGCAGTGGATTTACTATAGATTCCTCTAAACAGGATCAAATATTTGCTTTAATTAATATGTACAGCGAACCTGTTTTCTTAAAATGCCATTCATGGCATGATGGCAAATGCCGAAGTGGGGATCTTGTAGAGCAAAACTGTAACAGCAATGAAAACGCAAGTAATTCATGTCAAAAAATAACTGGCTCATATGAAACTATCACTGCAAATAATTTAGATTGTGAGATGAAAAATGGAGTTTGTTCACCCCATTCAACTTTTGACTATGGACATATAATTCAATCAACTAGTTATAGTAAATGCGATGAACCAAGATGTTATGAAAGCCAAAGTGGAACGTGTATTTGCGGTGGCTAGTAGAGAAGCCACCCATTCAATATTCCAGTGAGTTTCTTATCAATGACTATTTGTTTATAGTCTGGAGACTTTTCAGTTAGCTCATCAAATAGAAGAGCAGCGTTTGTCAATTTTTCTGCGAGTCCAGCGATAATCGCAGTCCTTTGCTCTTCGTTTAATTTTAAGAATTCACCTTTGAATGGTTTAAATTCTATTAAACTATCAGTATTTATTGGAATTGTAATATTTGAAGCCAAGGAAAATATTGTTTCAAACTTTGATTTGATACTATTATCTTACCAACAGTAATAAATAATCCATGTTTTTGAATGCCAAGGCAAGGTGAAGTACTAACAAAAGGGTTGGTAGTAAAATTTCCTTTTTATTTATAAGAAAGTGATAACCGAGAATATTAAACAAAATCGGTGTAAAAAGAATCCAGGCAAATCCCGTATAATGCTCCGTTAACCAACAAAACCCTACAAAAATTTCAATGGCTTTAACTGTAAATAAAATATATTTTGATTCCTCTAGGGCTTGTAAAAATTTGATAGCGTTATCAGAGGGCTTGGGGCGAGGTATTTTATTAAAAAAACCATCAAGCCCCATAATTAAATAATAAAGACCTCCTAAAAGCTCTAGACTTCGGAAAAAGAGCAACATTACACCCCTTCTTCAGAGAGTCGCAAAGTCTTTTCCAGCAAGTCAAAAGCCTGATCACTGTGTTTACGAAATTCTGTAGTTTTATTAATCGATTTCCATGCTGCTTCGGGTGCAAATGCCACAGTCTGCAAGATTTCTAATTCTTTTCTGATCGATTCTGATACTTCATCACGAATCGAAGGGGGTAGTTGCTCCAATAGCGTAGACAAATCTTTAGAAAACTCACCCTGATCAACGAGACGACTTAAAATATAATAAATGGCATTGATAACTTCTGCTGAAGCTAAATCCATTCGATTTTTGTTGATGATTTTTTCATACCGATGACGTCGATCGCGCAACTCATCCATAAGACTTCTTCGACTGTATAATCTTTTTAACCATAGCCAATGTCCAAAGAAGAAAGTAAAAAATAAAATAAAATACGCTGCACTCCAAGCATAAAGCATCGAGAGTCCATGGAGCCAACGAATGGCAAGATCTTCGCTTGGAGGTTTGATTGACTCTGGCGCAGGAAGAACTGACCCCTGCGGCTCAGCGGATTTTTCATCTAATTTTAATCGAGCCGAAGGAGCTTTGATCGTTCCATCTCCAGGGGCTACTTGTAAGGCCACCTCTTGCGTCTGAGTCGTCTTATAAGTTCCACTCACAGGATCAAAATAACTGAATTCAATGGGAGGAATTTTTAACACACCACTTTCTTTGGGAATTAATAATAAACTAAATTCTTTATAGCTTTTACCTGATTGAAAAAAACGAGACTCAGATTTCGAGTCATAGAGTTCAAATTGGGCTGGCCACTCAATCTTTGGTAAATCAATTAATTTAGCATTACCATCACCATCAATTCTCAATTTTAAGTTAAAAGGTTGGCCTTGTACAAAATTTTGATTATCAACATGGGCTTCAATCTTAAAATTTCCAACGGCACCTGAAAATGTAAGAGGGCGACCTTCTGTCGGTAAAGGTTTTATGTTTATTCTCAGAGGCTGACTGGTCCTTGTGTAAGTATAAGGTTGGCCAAAACCCAGATTTCCAAAAACACCCATATTAGGAGACGGCAAACTAACTACAGCCTTCACTTTATATTCATCAATAACTCCAAGTCCGGCTTTTATTGGAAATATCGCGTAAGAAGCAAGAAGCGCTCGCTGAAACAAGACCCCATTCACCACTTCTTTTTCAAAATTAAGATTCGGAGCAGGCTCAACGTCCTCTTTCCAAAACCCTTTAAGCGATGGAAATTTCAATCGATCAAACTGATGAATTTGCCCTCGAGTATAAATGTACCAGCTCGCAAAAATCTGCTCTCCTTCATAGGCTTCTTTTTTATCAGCTTCGAGTGTGACAAAAAAAGCTTCCTTTTCATTAACAGGAAGTTTTCGGTTGGGAATATCATGAGGTTCCTGCTGACGAGGTTGTCTTTTGAGTAGTTGTCCCAATAAACCATCCATCTCATCATCTTCAAAATCAGGAGGCAGAAATCCCCGACCCTTTTGAGTGAGGGAAGGCGCAGGCGCTGATTTGTTGACAATAAATTCTATGGCTCCCAGTTTTAAATTTTGTCCATTCACTTTAAAAATAAATGGTCCAAGCTGATATTTACCCTCACGAGCTGCTTTCAGTTGGTAAACAAAATTAAGTGATTTTTTCTTGATAAATTGCATCCCATTAGGACCAGGCGTTAATTGACTTTGAATCGACGTCTGAGTTTGCATTCCTTCGTTTTCTATTCCCGAAGGTGGATTCCACTCTGGTGGGTCTACTTCAATATCATCTTCAGACTTCACGCTGAGTGTGAGTTCAACGTACTCCCCTGGGCGCACTTTCGGTTCACTTAACGTCGCTGTCAACTGAGGAGCATTAGCCGCAAAAACACTATTTAAGAATAGGGTTAATAAAAACACACTTTCTTTGATCACCAGTCTTTCCCCTTTTTACTTTCCTCGGCTTTAGATTTATTTTCTCTATTATCTTGTTTATAAAAATCACCGCGAATTCTTTGCTCTTGCTGTTTGATTTCTTCCAGAATTTTTTTAACGTCTCCCTGACTTAAATTTTTGGGTTGTTTTAATTTTGGATCTTTCGGATTAGGAGCATACTCATTATTCTTTTTTTGCTCAGAAGAATCTTTATCATTTTGTTGGTCTTGATCGTCATTTTGATCTTTAGAGTCTCCTTTTCCCTTTCCACTTGAAGAGGACAATAATAATTCAATATTTGTTTTTACAATTTCAGAGTCTGGATCTAAGGCCAACGCTTTTTGGTACATCGCGAGCGCTTCATCGATTTTCTTTTCTTTTGCTAAGACTTGAGCTTGATTAAATCGTGATTGAAATTGCACGGAAGGATCTTCTGACAGCTTTTCAGCCGTTCCGTAGGCCTCTCGTGCTTTTTCTAACGATCCCAAACCCTCTAGAGAATTACCCAAATTAATTTGAAGTTCTGGAGAAAGTGGGTCTTTTTCTAAAGCCTTGAGAGAGTGCTGGTAGGCTTGGTCAAAGGTTTCCTTTTTCAAAGATTTTTGAGTCAGCCAAGTGTGCCAAAAAGTCTGTGGCCAAAAAGTTTGATTTCTCTGAGGAACATTCGCCGTCTGAGCTTGCGAAATTCCTACAACCATCAGTGATACGATCACTACCAAAGTACACTTTAAAACAATTTTTATTGGATGATTCTGTTTTTGTATTTTCACAAAATACTCACTCTTTTGCCTGAAAGCGACCGCGCCAAAAAGTGCGAAGCGGGGCTCTCACATTGATTAAAAATTCAATAAATAAAATAATAATTCCTATCAATAAAAACAGTTGATAGCGCTCCTGATAAGAAACTGTGGTTTGAGAATCAAATTCAGTTTTTTCCAACTTATCAATATCTTCTACCAACTGATCCAAATAACCACCGGCGAAAGTTGCTGTATAAAAACTTCCTTTCCCCGCTTGGGCCAACGATTTTAAAGCATCGCCTTTACTTGTAGTAATAATAACTTGGCCACTGGAATCTTTTTTATATCCGCGCAAAAATCCATTATTATCACGAAGTGGAATTGATCCGCCCTTATCGGTCCCCACCGCCACGGAAAAAATTCTCACTCCTTGGTTCGCCAATTTCTCAGCCTCTTCGATCGCTCCAGGCTCTTGATCTTCACCGTCAGAAACAATTAAAATAACTCGAGTTACCTTCGCCTCGGGACTTTCGCTCTGTCCCCCTCGTTGAAAAGCAGCCTCTGCTTGTTCCAGCGCTTTTTTAAACTCTGTTCCCTGATTGGCAATAGCTTCCGTCGTGATGGATTCCACGAACATTTTTAAGGCTGAAGTGTCAGTTGTAATAGGAGAAATTAAGGCTGCTGATCCTGCAAACGCCACTAACCCCACTTTACTTCCTGGAATTTTATCGAGCAGCCTGACCATTTCACTTTTAGCAAAGGACAATCGACTGGGACTAACGTCTTCAGCGAGCATACTTTGTGAAACGTCAAACAATAGCATCATCTCGACACCTAAACTTTTGATGTTTTCTTTTGATTCTCCAAATTGGGGCCTCGCTAAAGATACAATCAAAGGGATTAAGGCCAGAGTGAGCAAAACTAATTTTATTTGAAACTTTTTTTCAGATAAACCACTCATCAAAAAAGGCAATACCTGCTGTCCAAACGCAGCTTTAAGTTTTTTTAATTTTTGCCGTCCCCAAAACTGAGCCAATACGTAGAATAGTGGTACTAGAATAAGCCATGATAAGTAAAAAGGATTGGCCCAGCGCCAGACGGTCGTCATGGAAACCTCCTCAAAACTCCGTAGCCCAGAATTAAACTCAAGACATAGAGTAGTAACCCAAGACGAAGCCACTCTTGATAAAGCTCTGTATAGCGCGTGTATTTGTTCACTTCGATGGAAGTTTTTTCTAGTCGATCAATTTCTTGGAAAATCTCTTTCATTCCATTGTAAGATGTAGCACGCCAGTATTTTCCGCCCGTATCGTCAGCCATTTTATTTAAGAGTTCTTCATTAATCGTACTATTAAAGGGTTGATAAGTTTTTACCTTTCGACCAAAAGGATCAGTGACATAAACGGGTAATTTTGTTTCACCGTCTTTTCCAATTCCGATTGTGTAAATTCTTAATCCTTCGTCTTTAGCAATTTCAAGAGCGGTTTCGGGGTCAATTGTGCCACTGTTATTTTCACCATCGGTTAAAAAGATGATCACTCGTGTTTTGGCCTTTGAATCTTTTAAACGACCAACAGCATTTGCTAGAGCCACACCAATGGCCGTCCCCATTTTAATGGTTCGTGATGGTTGAATAGTATCTACTTCACTCAAAATTAAATCATAATCGAGAGTTAATGGAATTTTAGTAAAGGACTCACCCATAAATAAAATTAATCCAATCCGGTCTGAGACCCGTCCTTTGACAAACTCTTTAATGGTCTCTTTTGCCGCTTCAACACGATTTAATGGAGGCATATCTTCAATCAACATACTGTCAGAAATATCCAGCGTGATCATTACATCGATGCCTTCTACATTTCTTTTGGTCACTTCATCGGCTTTTTGAGGTCTTGCAAGAGCAACAATAAAAAATCCTAAAGCTGAATATTTTAGAATATTCGGTAGAGGTAAAAGATACACTCTCCATGATTTTTGTTTAGGAACAAGAGCGGTACTTGAAAACTTAAATCCCGTTTTATTTTTTCTCTGCCACCAAGCTCGTAACATCAATAGAAAAAGTGGAATCAGCAACAAAAAGGCTTCGGGACTATGCCAAGTCATTTTGCCACCTCAGTTTTTGAACCAGTTTTTGAAATCATAGCCCTACCTCGTCTCTTCGATGTTGAGCCACAGTTAAGCGATCCACTTGATCTCCCCAGCGCTTAATTTTTCTGACGAGTTGTTCTATATCTTTAGGTTGAGGATTTTTTAACGTTCGAAGCTTTCTGGTCTCTCTCAATAAAACTCTTAAATCTTTAATTATTTCTTGTCCTAGAAAAGAAAAACGACTTTGAAAATCACTCACGATCAATCGATCGGACCAATCTTGAGCTGGAATTTTAAATTGCCGAATAATTAAAATCCGCAAAATATCATCAACCTCTGGAAGTAACTTTTGGAGTTGATCGCCCTCAAGATATCGTTGACGCTCCAATTGACGAAAACGAACATGCATTTGAGTCTGGGGACTCAAGCGACTATCATGTTTTTTAAGTCCTTCGATCAATTTTTTCTTTTGCCATCGTCGAAAAAATTTAAAACCACTGAATAAAAGAATGACGGCTAAAAACACTAAGACAGACCATAAATAAAAAGCCGGTAAAAATAAAACATGGCCACCGAAGGGACCATAGGGTTCTTTCGGTGGATTTTTTTGATCAATCACACTTTCAACTTTAAATTGAACTCCATGGACTGCTACTTGATTCACACCATCGGTCAAAATAACATTATTGGAGTTAAAATCACCGACTTGATAACTTGTCACCTTTAGCATCAAGCGACCATCAGGCTGTAATTCTGAGCCCAAAATTTGAAGTTGATAAGGCTTTTCTGTTTGAATCTTTAACTTTGAAGGATTTAATACAAAACTTTGAGTGGGACAAACGATTTTAAATTCAGAACCCACGGTGAGTTTTTCTTTTGAAGTATCACCCTCATGTTGGCATTCTAAAACGGACAAGCCTGTCGTATCAATCTTCATTTGAGTTTTCTCAACTTAAAATATTTAATCAATGGGTCAACAAAATCTCCATCCACCCAAACATCCACGCGATCAACTTGAGCTTGACGAAGTAATTTATCTCTTTCTGCTTCTTTGGCTTTCCATAATTTTAGCCACTCACTTTGAAAAGCTGAAGAGCTGGAGTCTACGGTGACAATTTCTCCGGTTTCGTTATCCCAGAGGTCTATCAAACCAATTTCTGGTAATTTTTCTTCATGATGATCTCGAACAACCACTGAAACTACCTCGTGTTTTCGTGCAAGCATTCGCAAAGACTCATCGTATTTTCCATCAATAAAATCACTCATGATAAAAATGGCCGAGCGTTTTTTTAATATGCCTTGTAAGAAGCGGAGTGATGTTGCCAAATTCGTCTCACGGCTCTTCGGCTCATGATAATAAAGATCTCGCAAAATTCTTTGCACTTGCCCGTGGCCTTTTTTGGGAGGTACATAGTGCTCCACTTGATCAGAAAAAAGGAGGAGACCCACCTGATCTTTATTTTTAGCCGCACTAAACGCAAGGAGTGCTGCTAAATGGGCCATGACTTCGCCCTTAAAGAGATTTTTACTTCCAAAATCAGTGGAGCCACTCACATCCACGACAAGCATCAATGTGAGTTCGCGCTCTTCATCAAATTTTTTAATGTAGGGTTTTCCGGTGCGCGCGGTGAGCGGCCAAGAAATATGGCGAATATCATCTCCAGGAACATACTCCCGAAAATCAGCAAAGGTCATTCCTTGACCCTTAAAAGCTGTGTGGTATTCACCAGAAAATAAATTATTAACAAGCTTTCGAGTCGAGATTTCTAGTAATTTAACTTTTTTCTGAATCTCAGGAGGTAAACTCACTGAATCTCCACATTCTTTAAAATTTCAGCAATCACATGATCGGTCGTCATACTTTCAGCCTCAGCTTCGTACGTTAAAATTAAGCGGTGACGAAGCACATGATAAACAGTGGCTTTAATGTCATCTGCTGTCACATAACCACGACCATTTAAAAAGGCATGAGCTTTTCCTGCACGAATTAAACTTAAACTAGCGCGAGGACTTCCACCCACTTGAATCAAATCACGAAGCGAGGCTAAGCCGTGCTCTGCGGGCTCACGAGAAGCCATGACTAATTCAACCACATAATTTTTAATTTTATTATCAACGAAGATTTGATCCACTCGGCTCATCGCTCGAAGTAAATCCTCTCTGGTGATCACACTCTGCACTTCTGGCTTGTCGTTCTTTGACATTCGATTGATAATTTCAAGCTCCTCACTTTTTTTAGGATACTCCACATTAATTTTAAACATAAAACGATCCATTTGAGCTTCAGGAAGAGGATACGTTCCTTCTTGTTCTAAGGGGTTTTGAGTTGCTAGCACTAAAAAAGGATTTTCTAATTTGTAAGATGTATCTCCGATCGTGACTTGCTTTTCCGCCATGGCTTCGAGGAGCGCACTTTGAACTTTCGCAGGCGCACGATTGATTTCGTCTGCTAAAACAATGTTTGTAAAAACTGGTCCTTTTCTAGGGGCAAACTCTCCGCTTTTAGGATTAAAAATCATGGTCCCAATAAGGTCCGTAGGTAAAAGGTCGGGAGTAAACTGAATGCGTTGAAAATCGAGAGAAATGGATTTGGCAACCGTCGAAATAGTGAGGGTCTTTGCAAGACCTGGCACGCCTTCTAACAAAACGTGACCTCCTGTCAACAAACCCATGACAATTCCTTGAACCATCTCTTGTTGGCCTACGACGACTTTACCAATTTCCGCGAGCATTTTTTCAAAGAACTGACTTTCTTGTTTAACCGCTGCGTTCAAAGCCATAATATCAACCGTGTTACTTTCAAGTATCGCCACACTTACTCCTTTTGAATTGATTCATGATCTATCTTCAATCCTTTCAGGGGTTTCAATCAAGACTTCTAACTCATTAAATCTTGTTTAATGCTTCGCAAAAAGTTGATTTTGAAATTACAAAATTTTAATTGTTCCTTTCCCTATCTAATGCTCTCCTAGTTATAGATCAGTTTCATTAAACACAAAAACTCATTGAACCCAGGAGCTTTGTATGTCACTACCCCCCATCAGAGCTTGGTTTTTGGTCGTTGGTACGACACTAACTATTCTTTGTTTATTCTATTTATTCTTTGATCGCTTTGGTTTATTTTTAGGCTTTTTGGTTTCGCTGGCCTGGAACTATGTAATGCTTATTTATAAACATAAAACCTCTATTGATTATTTTGAAGGCAAAAAAATTGAGGGGCAAGACCCCTGGCATATCAATGAAAGTCTTCGTAGCTTAGAGTCAGAATTGCAGGCACCAAAAGTTGAAGTCTACGAGTGCCATTCTTCGGCACCCATTTTGATGGCCTCGACTCTGGATTGGCATAAACCCTATTTAATTATTTCAACAAGCCTCATCAACACTCTTTCAGAGCCAGAGTTACAAGCGCTCCTTTGCCTTGGCGTCTCTAGCATTAAGCATCGCAATTTATTTTTTCGATACACATTTGAGCGAATTGCGTTCAGTTGGATTAGCATTGGTACAACCATCGATCGAATTTTAATGCCCATAGGTCGAGGGTGGAATTTAACAAAACGTTTATTTTATTGGGTGGGCTGGCTCCACTTGAAGTTGGCTTTTTCTAAAAAACTTCAGGCGCAAGCAGATCTTGAAGCCTACCAGTTTTTAACCGAACCCCGCCACTTAGCCAATGCACTTTGGAAAATTCACGGTAGTCTTGACACGCAAAAAGACGATGCCATCCCCGAAATCTTCAGGCACCAATCTCTTTTTGCACCCCCACACTCTAGGCGCAGCGCTTTCCAATTTATTCTACCTATTGAACTAAGACTCAAATTTCTGGTAGGATATTTTCCGATTTAAATATTATATATGAGGAGTTTTACCCATGGAAAATTTTGAAGCCACCTTTTCAATTCTCGTTACCTCTATAGCCTCCTCTGCAGCAATGAGCATGGGACTCGCTCCCAACCCAAACACTGGCAAGCCGGAAAAAGATCGAGCCATGGCAAAATTCAATATTGATCTTTTAAGTTTACTAAAAGAAAAAACTAAGAATAACCTCACCGAAGATGAACAAAAACTTATCAATCAACTTTTACAAGACTTGCAGGTTAAATTTGTTCAAATGAACTAAAGATTACCTTAAATCGCTGGTGCGTTAAAAAATTTTCATTTCATTTTAATCAGTAATTCATAGACAAATGCTACGCTTATTCATAGAATTTTTGCACTTAGAAACTAGTAAAAAATATTGAAATTATGGAGGTTTTTATGCAATTCAAACAATTATCTTTTTTCGATTTTAAGCCTGACTTTTCAAAATCACGCCTGTTAACTAAAGTTTTTTTATGTTCTTTTGTTGCTTCCCTTTTTATAAACTCCACACCGACCTTAGCTCAAACTGCTATTGCTACCAAAGCACCCGTTTTAAAATTAGGTAATCCCCTTCCAGAAAATTTATTTGTGGAATTGGCACGAGTCATTAACCCAGCAGTTGTTAACATTTCAACAACCACCACACCAAAGGGTCGTATGCTCAATGACCCGATGCTTGAATTATTAGAACAATTTTACGGTCAACGATTTCAAATGCCAAAACAACAACCTCAAACAGCACTAGGAACTGGTTTTATTATTCGAGAAGACGGACTCATTATCACAAATAACCATGTGATAGATGGCGCAGATATCATCCAAGTTCAATTAACTGAAGGCTCAGAAAAAGATTTCAAAGCTGAAGTCATCGGTCACGATGCGCGAACAGACATTGCTCTCATAAAAATTACGGCCAAACAAAAATTTCCTGTGGCCCCTCTTGGGACCTCAGCGGATTTGGAAGTTGGTGAATGGGTGGCAGCCTTCGGTAACCCCTATGGCCACGGCCACACGATGACGAAAGGGATCGTCTCTGCGAAAGGTAGAGAAATCAACGAATTGAATCGTTTTCCATTCATTCAAACCGATGCAAGCATTAATCCAGGTAACTCAGGCGGTCCTTTAGTAAACTCAAAAGGTTTAGTTATTGGCGTAAATTCTGCTATCGATGCTCGGGCCCAAGGAATTGGTTTCGCCATTCCCATCGATGAAGTGAAAAGTGTGATCAAAGATTTGGAAGCTAATGGTCGTGTTCGCCAAGGTTTTGTTGGTGTAACCCCTGACGAATTAAATCCACGAGCTGCAACTCATTTAGGGATTAAGAAAGATTCAGGTGTCATCATCACTCAAGTTTTACCAGGAAGCCCAGCAGAGAAGGCTGGCATTGAAGTCTACGATGTTATTTTAGAATTCAATGGCAAAAAAATAAATACCGTTCCTGAATTTATGAATGCCGTTGCTGGAAGTGCTATTGGCCAAAATGTTAAAGTCAAAGTATGGCGCGAGAACAAAGAGAAATCCTTAGAAATTACCATTGCAGAAAGACCAGAACCTAAAAAAGCCATAACTAAAAAAGCTAAATCAAACAGTAAAGGCCAAGAGACTCCTTATGATTTAGGATTTAAAATGACTGCTATTGACTCCACAATTTTAAAAGAATGGCAACTCTCACAAGAGCTCACGGGTCTTCCCGTTGTCACTGAGGTTGTTTCAGGAAGCCCTGCCGCCTATGCGGGACTACGTCCAGGGGATGTTATTTTTGATATCAATCGAAAAAGAGTTCGCTCTACAGCAGAGGCCTTGAAAGCTCTTCAACAAGGAACCAACACCCTTCGAATTCAAAGAGACGGGAGCATGGGATTTATCATACTTGATGGTAAATAAAATCCATTGAAAAATAAATTCAACAATACATCGCCAGTTAAATTACCTCCATCTGCTCTTTCGGAATCGGTAATTTTGATTGAAACTCTAGCGTGGCTATTCATAGCCACGCTTTCCTATTCTCTTGTGCGCCTTGAATACATTATTTGGAATTGGCGAGTGTGGTTTCAAAATATCGACCTCTCCAAAATTACAAGTGCTGTTCTATCTGGAATTCGCTTTGACTTATCAAGCTTAACTTGGCTTTCATCTTTAATTTTAATTAATGCCCTAATCCCCTGGCCTCAAGTATCGTTAAAACTCAAAGAAAGAACATTGAAAACAGCATTTGCATTAATCCATACTCCCTTTCTTTTTATCAATATGGTTGATATGGAATTCATTCATTTTTCAGGTCGCCGAATGACTCCCGATAGTTTTTATTTACTTCATGAAAGCCATGGTAAATTGGGAGGTATGATGCAAGCCTATGGCCTCATTATCTCCTTTAATATTTTTCTACTCATTATTTTTGCTATCATTATTTTAAAGAACCCAAATACGCTCTGTCATAAAATATCAAATGCTGTTGACCCCTATTTTAAAAATTGGAAGTTAAGAATTCCAATAACACTTTTTCTGCTCATTACTTTTGTGATTGCGGCCCGTGGAGGCCTGCAACCAAAACCACTTGAGATGGCTCATGCCATGGCAATCAGCCCTGATCATCGAATCACGAATTTATCTCTCAACAGTAGTTTTACCATGATCCATTCTCTGCAAAAAAAACGTTTGCAGCGCCTCAACTACTTCAATTCCGAAGAGGATTATACCTCTCTGCTTAATTCAAACACACCAGGGGAACTCGTGTGGCCGTGGGACCAAAAGCCAAAAAATGTGGTATTATTTATTTTAGAATCTTTTGGCAAAGAATACACCAATCTTGATGGTAAAAATAAATCTTCATTTACTCCTTTTCTGGACTCACTCCGAGCAAAATCAATTTCTTTTAATAATAGCTTTGCCAATGGTCGACGGTCTATCGAGGCCCTACCATCACTTTTTGCGGGAATCCCTTCACTTATGGATGAACCATTCTTAACAAGTTCTTTTCAATCAAATTCTATTCCTCGATTAGGATCTGACTTAGAACAGCACGGTGTTTGGACTGGCTTTTTCCATGGCGGAGCCAATGGCACTATGTTTTTTCAAGAATTTACGCAGAGAATTGGCTTTACTCATTACTTCGGAAAATCAGAATACCCAAAACCCGAAAAAGATGACGACGGTAGCTGGGGAATTTGGGATGGGCCCTACTTAAAATATTTTGGCAACTCCCTTCGAGAAATTAAATCACCTTTTTTTGCTTCGCTTTTTACTCTCAGCTCTCACCACCCCTTCAACGTACCAGATCTCTATAAAGAGCAGCTCCCAAAAGGTCCTATTCCTATTCTTCAATCCATCGCTTACACCGATTTGATGTTGCAAGAGTTTTTTACCCAATTTCAAAATGATCAATGGTTTAAAGAAACTTTATTTATTATTACGGCTGATCATACATCAAAAAGTTATCGACCTGAGTATCAAACTCCTGATGGAAGTTTTCGAGTGCCACTTTTACTTTATTTTCCCGGAGCCAAATTTAATCATAACGCAAAAAAAATAGATTTAGAAGAACCCGTTCAGCACATTGATATTTTACCAACCATTTATGATATTTTTGCTATCCCACAATCGCAGACTCGTCTTGCTCGATCACTTTTAAAAACAGGCCCTAGAAAAGTAAATGTTTATTTGGATGGCCAACAAATTTTGATCGAGAAATCAGGTCAGCTTCTTTTGCCTACTGAAGGCGATAATAGTCAAGAGTTGAATTCTAACTTACAAAAAGACTGGAATGCCCATCGCCAAGAGTATGTTAATAAATTAATTGAAAATCGACTTTAATTTTTTAAATTAATACTCACTTGATGATTCATTAACGAACTTTTCAATAAAAATTATTAAAAATAAGGGAAGATTCTGTTATGGTATTGAAGATCAAAGGCTCCGTAAAATTTCAAACAAGCGGTGCTCGCTATGAGAGAAAAACTTAATTGATAATTCAAACTCTGTGGCTCTCATAGCTGCGCTCCGAACTCATTTTCCGAAGCCTTTGATCTTCAATACCATAACAGAATCTTCTTTCTTCGTAACCTAACTTGTAAAAATATATCAATTGAAGGAAACTGCAATCTTACAATTTTTGTCTCTAAGACCTAAAGTAGGGATCAAGTCTTCTATATTTCTTAATAGTGTCTACTTTTTTTACTCTTGAATCATCCCAAGTGTCAGGAACATTACAGTGGAAATATTAATTTAAATAAATTATATTTATTTGGCTTAAATTACATTACATATTTTTTATGGAGCCAATATGAA
>CAZTDX010000049.1:0-27029 GCA_964612425.1 uncultured Pseudobdellovibrionaceae bacterium | reverse complement strand
CTTCCCACTATTATCAAATAAATTTTAATTAAGTGAAAAAGTGAACGGCATTAATGGATACCTGAATGTGAAAGATTCAACGTTACTATCAATTTAGGGCCATTATTGGGAGGAAGAGGAACCGCGTCTCGAATATCATAAACACTAAAAGTCAGTATTTATGGATAAAATAAAATAATTTTTCCCGCGACCATTAAACTGACTTGCCGAGCTGTTATAGGTAAAGGATAAACGAAAAATCATGGGATCAACTGATAAGGCTAAAGTTGATCTGTAGTCGAAATAATTCTTATACCCACTACTGGAGACGGAATTATAACCCAAGTTATTATCCCACAGAAGTCTTGGAAAGAGTTTCCAAGAATATCCTGCGATAAGATGGTTTGTAGCAGAGCTTGTACCCTCCCAGTTGCTTTCATGATCAAGTTCTATTTCATATTGAAAGATTTTCATGAGAAGGCTGAGGGTTGCGCCATTTCGTAAATTGGATTTATAAAATCGGTTATCAGTATAGCTAAAGTAAGCGTCGATCTCTGGAGCAAAATTAAATTTAGCATCCGCCGCGAGTTTTAAATTAAAATGGTCTAGTTCATTGGGATAATAAACATTTGAACCCCATAACCCCATTTTAATTTGAGAGCCAAAGTGGAACATATAAGACCCTTGAAGGGCTGGGTCATTATTAGTTTGGCTGACACCATGCTCAACAAAGTTTGTAATTAAAGTCGCATTTCCTGACATTTTCAGCGAGGCACTGGAGCTTGAGGAGCTATCAATTTTAGAGGTGTTGGCTTGGAATATAGGCGCTAACAACCTCTGGGCAAAAGCGTTTGTCGGCAATATGGCTAAAGCGACATTCAATAAAAAATATTTATAAATTGAAATTAATTTGTCCATCCACTCTGATGCTATAATGCCATTGAAGTGGTGGCAATACAGAATTGAATCAGTGGAATTGATTAAATGGCATCCACACTCTTAATTTCAGGAAATAAATTTTTAATGTGGGTCTCGATGCCTTCTTTCAAAGTAATTTGTGAACTAGGGCACCCGGAGCAGGCGCCTTTCATGGCAATTTTTAAATAACCTTGCTGCAAGGATACAAATTGAACATCGCCTCCATCAACGGCAACGGCCGGACGAATTTCGTGGTTTAAAACCCATTTGATTTTTTCAATCAACTCTGAAGACTCGCTAGTTTCAGGATTTATATTCGGAGAGAGAATAATAGGTTCACCCTTTTCAAGGTGCTCTTCAATGAGGTGGGCTAAGGGCTGAGCAAGTACGCTCCAATCCACCCAGTCTTGCTTCTCGATGGTAATAAAATCAGTCCCAATAAAAAGAGCTTGAGCCCAGGGAAAGCCAAAAATTTTTGTGGCGAGCGGAGAGGAGGTGGCTTCATCGCTATTTTTAAATTCCATGGAGTTTTCAGTGATCGTTTCGCCCCAAGAAAATTTATAAGTTTGGGGATTGGGGGTGGACTCAAAGTGGACTTTAATTTTATTGGTAGTTGTCATATTTGATAGAACCTTTTTGTTTAAAATAGTTGATGGAAGACAATGGAATTCACCATTGCTGCTACAAAGTCAATCAAAAGTAAATCCTTGATTTCAGACGATGATCTGATTAACGTCAGGCCCTGTTTCCGTTAATAAATTTAGATTAAGAAAATCCTGTTGGAGAGAGTGAAATGACCCCAAGAGTGCGTGAAATTTTGAGTTGGTATGGTGCGGACAACGTTGGCGTGCTCACTAATTTATCGCGAATTCTTAATCATGGGCGCCTCAAGGGAACGGGAAAAATGGTGATTCTTCCTGTGGACCAAGGCTTTGAACATGGGCCGGCACGAAGTTTTGCAAAAATTCCTGATGGGTATGATCCTTCTTATCATATTGAGTTAGCTATTGAAGCTGGTTGTAATGCCTATGCTGCTCCCTTAGGCGCACTGGAGTTTTGTGTCAGAGATTATGCAGGAGAAATCCCCCTTATTTTAAAAATAAATAATTCTGACACCTTATATGCAAGTCCATCGCCCCTTTCGGCAGTGAATGCCGGAATAGAACAAGCTCTTAGGCTTGGTTGTGTGGGCATTGGGTTTACCATTTATCCAGGGAGTGCGGAGCGCAACCAAATGTATGAGGAGTTAGCAACGCTTGCCAATGAAGCAAAAAAATCTGGTTTGGTGGTGGTGGTTTGGTCTTATCCACGGGGAGGTACGCTTTCTAAGGAGGGAGAAACAGCGATTGATGTTGTTTCTTATTCGGCTCATATAGCCGCTCAATTGGGGGCCCATATTATTA
This sequence comes from uncultured Pseudobdellovibrionaceae bacterium, assembly GCA_964612425.1. GTDB lineage: Bacteria > Bdellovibrionota > Bdellovibrionia > Bdellovibrionales > Bdellovibrionaceae > CAUJGP01. The sequence goes on along the minus strand of CAZTDX010000049.1, from coordinate 24,729 downwards.
AAGTGAAGCCTCCGAGTTCTCATATTGAAAATGATGTTGCTAAAAAAGCTTATCACGATAATGGAATTAAAATAAACAGCTTAGTGGATCGAACACGACATGTGGTTCAATCCGCTTTTAACGGAAAGCGGATGGTTTTATTTTCTGGGGGAGAAGCCAAAAATACGACAGACGTGCTTCAAGAGGTGAGAGATTTAGCCCGTGGGGGTGCTTTTGGCAGCATTATGGGACGTAACGCCTTTCAACGCCCTAAAGTGGAAGCCATACAATTACTTCGCGATGTGATGGACGCGTATGTTGGTAAATAAATAAAAATAGTTTATAAATAGTATTAGTTTTAAATAGGAAGAAAAGGGAATAACAATGAGTTTAATTGAAAATGAAAATCCGATTAAAGCAGAAAAGCGAAAAAAATTACATCAACTTCGTCAATTGGGTATTAATCCTTATCCCTATAATTTTGAAAAAACGGCGCCCATTGAAAAGATTATTAAAGAGTTTGATGCCGCTTTAAAAGAGGGAGATACTCGCCCTGAAACTAATTTTAAATTAGCAGGTCGGCTGATGACCAAACGACCGATGGGGAAAGCCGCGTTTTTTAATATTCAAGATCAATCAGGTTCTATTCAAGGGTATTTGCGATTAGAAGAATTAAATTCTACAGACCAAAACGTTTTTCATAATTTAGATATTGGCGACATTGTAGGGATTGAAGGATTTGTTTTTAAAACCAAAAAAGGCGAAATTTCCATTCATTGTAAAAGCTTTCAAATGCTTTGCAAGAGCCTTGAAGTGTTACCGGAAAAATTCCATGGAATTAGTGATGTTGAAATCAAGTATCGTCATCGTCACTTAGATCTTATAACTGACCCGCAATCTCGTCGTGTATTTGAAACGCGCTCTAAAATCATTCGAGAGATTCGACATTTTCTCGATTCTAGAGGCTTTTTAGAGGTCGAAACTCCAGTTTTGCAACCTATCTATGGGGGGGCTGCGGCTCATCCATTTCAAACGCATCATCGGGCATTGGATATGAAACTGTTTTTAAAAATATCTCCAGAGCTTTACTTGAAGCGCTTAATTGTGGGTGGTTTTGAAAAAGTTTATGAGATCGGAAAAAACTTTCGAAATGAGGGTATTGATCGTTCTCACAATCCTGAATTTACCATGCTCGAGTGGTATGAGGCTTTTACAGATTATGAATATCAACTTAAGCAGTTTGAAGAGCTTGTATCGATGCTCGCTAAAAAAATCACCGGTAGTATGAAAGTAATGTATCAAGGTAAAGAAATTGACTTTACCCCTCCTTGGCGGCGCTTAACAGTTTACGATGGCCTTCGAGAATACGCTCAAGTGGAGCCTAACACCATCAGTGAAGATGAGTTGTTTCGAATGTTAAAACAAAAAGGATCTGATCTCAAAAAACCAGGGCTCAAAGGTGAAATGCTCATGGAATTATTTGAGCTTACCGTCGAAGAGCATTTGTGGCAGCCCACTTTTGTTATGGATCACCCTGTTGAGATTTCTCCGTTGACGAAGGCGCACCGTCGACAAGCGGGATTGGTGGAGCGATTTGAACCTTTTGCTGGGTGCATGGAAATTGGAAACGCTTACAGTGAGTTGAATGATCCTGAAGATCAGTTGAACCGTCTCAAAGAGCAAGAAGCAAAGCGACTTGTCGATGAAGAGGCTCAGCCCATGGATGAAGATTTTCTTCATGCTATCGAAGTGGGAATGCCGCCAACCGGAGGTGTTGGGTTAGGCGTAGAGAGAATTGTCATGCTCCTTACTGATAGTCATTCCATTCGTGATATTTTATTTTTCCCCACCATGCGGTTTAATAAGTGAGAGTGAGGGGAATGAGAGTTAAAAACCTTATTGTTTTAATTCTCATTAATGTCGTGGTCACGAGTGGGTTCGTTTTTGCTGAATCACCCATAACTTATAGCTCTACCACGAGTGCTTGGTTTCTTCGTCAAGTTTTAGATTTGCAAAGAAACCCCTTAACCTCTTACGATTCCCCTTTGCAGCAATCCATGAATTATTCTGGGTTGCTCATTCAAGAAAATTTTTCTGCCCAAAAAGATCAACGACAATGGATATTTCGTCCTTCACTGGAGTTTAAGCGCCAACGGTATTCGCTGTATCCCATAGAGGGAAGTAAGACAGAAGATCATTGGGAGGGGCGACTCAATGAGTTCTATTATCAGCAGGATGATACGGCAGAACGATTTTGGGCTCTCGGTTTGCAGAACTATCAATGGGGTCCGGCAGAACTATTGAGTCCCAGTAATCCGCTCTATCATTTTTCAACGGAAGCACAAGATCCTTCTTATCAGGCTCGAGGGCACTCGCTCGTTCGAGTCAATTACACTCCCTCCGGCGATTTAAGTGCTGTTGGTCTTTTTGAGTTTGCGCCCAATGAAGAAAAAGAGTTTATCTACAAAGCTCGTTTTGTTCCTAAGGGTTTAGTAAAACTAGAGTATCGATTTTCGAATCCCAATGATTTTGTGGGACTGAGTTTTGGTCGAGAACAAATGAATGATTCTTTTATGGGAGAGTATGCAAACATTGCGCTACTAGATGGTGTTTCCATTTATTTTGATTTAAAACAAACTCAAGTTTCTAAAAGATACAAACCACAATTAGATGATAACTTGATACCTCAAATGATGTTGGTAGATTATCAGAAATCTGTTTTTAGTCTAAATCTCTTTGGCGTTCGATGGGAGACAGAAAATTGGGATGTGCGCTGGGAAGAAATTATCAACGAGTTGGGTTTTTCTGAAGTGGAAATGAAGCAAGTTATGTGGTCAATGTCGTCGACAGATCATCCTCAAGCCTCTGAGAATCAAAAAAAATTTTTAAATAATGGACGTGAATTAATATCCAAAAACTATTCCTATCTCTCGCTGCGCTTCCCACAGTTGATTGCATGGTTGAATTCTAGTGTTTCGCTTCGAGGTTTGCAGTCTCACCGAGATTCATCGAGTCAATGGACTTTTCATTGGGAGGGGACAGCTGGGGATCATTGGAGCTTTTTTATAAATTCTCAAAGGAGCTTTGGCAAAGACTCCAGCGAAATGGCGTCTTTATTTAAAAATAAATTTAATTTTGCAATAAAATATGTTTGGTAAAATTGTTTGATAGAGTAGTTCTGAATTAATTACTTCATCTTATTAACATCATCTTTGAGTTCTTTACCAACTTTGAAGAATGGAAGTTTTTTTTCTTCCACGCTGATGATTTCTCCGGTTCGAGGATTACGTCCTTTGTAGGCATCATACTTCCGATTGACAAAAGAACCAAAGCCTCTGATTTCAATACGATCATCACGCATTAGTGCTTCAACCATGGTATCAAACACGGTATTGACTACGGCTTCTGCTTTAACTCGAGTGATCCCAGCTTTAGCTGCAAGCTTATTGATTAAATCGGCTTTAGTCATAATTCATCCTCACAACGTATGGAAAAATGGAAAAGATACACACACTTCTTAAGCATAACTCAGTAATAGCTACTTCGGTAAAGTTCTTAGATGGTTGACGTAAGGCATTATATCAATTTTGTTTGGTTCAATTCAGGTGGTGATGACTTTGGAACTTGACTCGACTTATTTTGAAAAAATCCAGAGGTACGCACAATTTTAAAATAAGCCTCGTTGATGGCTGCAACCATTTTCTTAGCATCAAAAAAATTCATCACTTTATTTCGCGCTCTTTCTCCGATGGGGCCACGACTGATATTTCCGGAAAAAATACCTATCAGAAGCTCGGAGAGGCTTGTTGAATCAGCAGGTCTCATCAAAAATCCATCTATCCCGTCTTCAATAATATTAGCCATGGCGCTGACTTCGGAACCAATGACGAGCTTTTCTTGAGCCATGGCTTCAATCAAACTAGACTCAAATCCAGTGGTGCGAGTATTCAAATTAATAAAGACATCACAAATTGAAATATAACTTGAAAAGTCTTGTTCTTTGACGGCTCCAACCATTAACACGCGTCGTCCCAGCACAAGATTCAATATTTCATATTCTAATTCTTTCCACTTAGGGCCGTTGCCAATAATAATCAAAAAGGTGTTAGGCTTTTTAATTGCCACCTTTTCAAAAGCTTTGAGGAGAGGCATGATTTCATCAATTTCTAACATATCGGAGGTGGTGATAGCCACTTGCGCTGAAGAGGGAATATTCAGTGAACTTTTAAGCTCCTTATCTTCAGTTTTAATTTCTAAATCTCCCACTTCAATGCCATAGGGTACGGTGTAGATATGGTAGTCAGGGTAGAGATAATATCTCTCCAGCATGAGTCGGTGTTGGGGATTGGTAACAAAGATTCCATTAGCAGTATGAAGAAGATGGCGATCGCCACCATAAAAAGTAGTGAGAAATTTATAAATAACTGCAATGGCCGTAGAAAGGACGCTACTGACAGTTTCTTGTGCCATACCTAAAATAGAAATTATTTGTACCATATGAGTTGCGTTAACATCGTAGGCCACAGCGACTTGCAATTCTTTTTTTTGTTCGCCAATGAGAAGCGCCGAATTATCAATACTATGAATAATATCAAAGGGAATTTGTTTATGAAGCTCTTTGAATTTAGATAATGCTATTTTAGGAAAACTCACTCGTGAGTTGTTAGTGGTTCCTTCTAGTAAAAAATAGGCGGTCACTCCACCCCTTTCTGCTTTGGGTTTCCCTAAATTACTTTTACCAGCAATAATAGTGACTTTATGACCTTGCGAAACTAGCCCTGTGGCGATGGGCCAGAGAAAACCATGATCGGTGGCCCGACCTAAAATTGGAAATTTATGAGCCATCAAGCAAATGTTTAAAGAGTGCGGAAAGGGACGTTTTTTCATCTCCTTTCATTTAATCGTTAATTTTTCATTTTGAAAAGGGGTTTATAGGAAAAATTCTCAATTAAACTTTAACTCGTGTTGGCAGTTCATATTAAATCAGCTTTAGAGCGATCGTGTTAAAAGAGTTCTTAAAATTTTATTAGAATTTTGGTCTTGAAAAGTTCGAAGGGACTCCCACTCTGTCAAGGAAAGTTGTGGAGTGTTCCATGGCGATTCTTGCTGATGGTAAAGATTGGGATGCCACAACCAAAAGGTAACACCCTCTTGCCAGGGCCCCTGAAGTTGATCTCTCGTGACTTCATCCATGACAATATTCACTTGATGGTGAATGACGAGGTCAATGAGATCGGACTCACTAAATTGATGTTGTTTATTATCAAAAAGAACTAAAAATTGCACGGATTTCCAATCCCCCAATTGTGTTCTTCGGGGGTGGAATTGAAATTGCCCCCAATAGGAAGAGTAATTGTCGCGCATTTTATTTTTTTGCGGAATAGTCAAGGATTCCCAATCCCAAAATTCCAGGCGATGGCTTGGGTCAGAAAGAAGCCTGGGGATTAATTTTTTGGACTCATTACTGAGAAGACTTTGTTGCGGAAAAACCCAAGTCCGAGTGTAGAGTTCTAAATGAGAATTGTTTGAACTGAGAGTTTCTGATGAGTTTTCCTTCGTGGGAGTTAAAAATCGCCGTCCTCTGGTTTCAAGACTAGAATCAAAGAGATTTTGAAAGGCTTTGCGCCAAAGTTGAAAGCTCCATCCTTTTTGTGTCCATGGAGAGTGAGAGATAAAGCTTTGTGGTATGGCGCGCGCCATGGTGATAAAGGCGCCAATTCCTCCAAGCTGTTTGTGGCTGGAGTTTTCAGGAAGCACAACATGAAATTGGGGTGCATTCAGTTGCAAAAGCCATGGAAGGAGCTTTGCTAATTCAAGCGGAGAATAAGTGTCAAAGCACTGAAGTATTTCAATATAGGGATCATCAAAATCGATCGAAGATTGTTTTTGTGTGAGAACTTTTATTTGAAATGAGCTTTTTGTTATTTGCAGTAGCTCATCCAGTTCTGGTACCCATTCGGGAGAAATAAAAACAAGTGAGGGTTTCATTTGTTTGTTTTTAGTACTCCGAGGAGTCGTTCCATAATTCTGCGATTGGCATCGGGGATAGGGCGTCCTTTAAGCTCTTCGGGGTAAATCCACTCAAGCTGTGCATGATGAAGCGCCTTTGGTTCGCCTTTCCAATAAGGAATTTCATAAAATAAAATAATAATACCGACATCATCATAGGAATGAGTTACTGCTAGTTTTAAATCTCCTACATGAGCTTCAATGCCAATTTCTTCTTGGAGTTCACGCGCTAAAGCAATCTCAGGGGATTCTCCTAATTCAATCTTACCGCCGGGGAATTCCCATTGACCAGCAAGACTATGATTCTCGGGGCGTTGGCCGACTAAAACCTGTGACCCTTTTTTAATGAGGCCTGCCACAACAGGAATCCAATGTTTTTTTTGGCGTTTGGGTTTTAGTGCCATGATTGCCTTGCCATTTCTTTAAAAAAGAAGGGTCCATGATAAATTAAGGCCGCATAGACTTGAACCAAGTTTGCTCCGTGATCTAAACGCCATTGAATTTCGCGAGCATCCATAACTCCACCCACAGAAACAAGAAGAACTTTATTTTTATCTTTTCCTAAATGGTGAACTGTTGTTTCTAACGACTGCCGCGAGAGAGATTTTAATGGGTCACCCGAAACTCCGCCTTCCAGAGGAGCAAAGGGGAGAGTGATAGGGCGTTGAAGAGTGGTGTTTGTGAGTATGAACCCATCGATCTTTTCTTCAAGTCCGATATCAAGGCATTCTTTCAATTGATCTTGAGACATATCGGGACTGAGTTTCACTAAAATATTGTGCTCAGGCATTTCATTTCTAAGAGTACTGAGAAGATTTTTAAAGTGCGACTTCGTTTGTAGATCTCTGAGTCCCTTTGTGTTGGGACTACTAATGTTAACAACAAAGGTTTTTCCGCATTCTTTTAAAATTTGAAAAGTTTTTAAATAATCACTCAAAGCTTCGTTATTGTCTGTATCACGATTTTTACCGATATTGATAAATAAAGGGACTTTAAGTTCTCCCTTTAAACTAAGCAACACCTCTCGGACGTGTTCCGCACCTGGATTGGGAAATCCCATTTTATTCCAAATAGAAAATGTTTTGGTATCGCGATCCATAATAAGGCCAGGGTTTGGTCCTTGGGGCCTAGGTGTAATTGTTCCTACCTCTAAAAAACCAGCACCTAGTTTTTGCCAATGTCGAAGTTGGGTCCCTGTTTTATCGACACCGCCGGCAATCCCAAGAGGATTTAAAAACGAATTTCCTTTCCATTCAAAAGATTTCCAGCGGAGTTCTTCGCTAGAAGAAAATAGCGTGGCCAGTGGTAAAAACGTAGGGGCCAGAGAATGAGACCACTTCGGTGGTAACCAGAGCCACGGCTTCATCGAGGATAGAGGCCTCTCAAGAGCATCGCTTTTTCTAATCTTTTAACGGCAACACCCATAGCCGCAGATCTCATATCAACTTTTTTCTCCTGCGCAGTCTTGTGAGTGGAATCAAAGGCTTTAGTGATAATGGATTTTAGTTTACCGTTGATGTCATCTTCATCCCAAAAGAAGGACATAATGTCTTGCACCCATTCAAAGTAGGAAACAATCACACCACCACCATTGGCGATGATGTCGGGTACAACATAGACACCCATTTGATGAAGAATTTTTGTGGCATTCACTGTGACAGGGCCATTGGCGCCTTCTACAATAATTTTTGCTTTGATGTTTTTAGCATTCTTTTCATTGACTACACCTTCAAGGGCACAAGGTAAAAGCGCATCCACTGGAAGTTCTAGTAGTTCGGTGTTAGAAATTTCTTTGGCGCCAGGAAAACCTTTAAGTGTTTTATTTTTTTCAAAATGTTCGCGTAATTTTATGATATCCAGACCGTCACCATTAAAGATGGCACCATCGACATCACTCACGGCAATGACTTTCGCGTTTCTTTGATGGGCATAGAGTGCTGCGTGGGAGCCCACGTTTCCAAATCCTTGAATGGCAATTGTGGCGCCACTGATTTTTCGTCCCTGTGTTTCGAAGGCGCGCTCAGTAATATAAACAACTCCTAAACCTGTGGCTCCGACTCGACCTAACGTACCGCCGATTTCAACAGGTTTTCCAGTCACCACTCCTGGTTGGGTGAACCCACCTTGCTCTTGAGAGTAAGTATCCATCATCCAAGCCATGGTTTGAGCATCAGTTCCAACATCAGGAGCTGGAATGTCTTTTGAAGGACCAATGAAGTGTGCAATCTCAGAGGTGTAGCGACGAGTGAGGTTTTGTTTTTCCGTTCGAGAAAGTTTTCGCGGATCAACCGTGACACCTCCCTTTGCTCCACCATAGGGAAGGCCTAGCACAGAATTCTTAAAGGTCATTAGAGCTGCAAGCCCTGCCACTTCTCCTAGGTCCACATTTTGGTGATAGCGAACGCCTCCTTTGTAAGGACCAAGCGTTGCATTGTATTGTACACGATATCCCATAAATACTTTGACTGAGCGATCATCCATTCTAACAGGAACCGCAACAGAAATACACTTTCTGGGAAGTATGAGACGATTGATAATATTGGGATCAATTTTCATCAATTCCGCTGCTTCATTTACACCTTGAATAGCGTCCATGAATAGAGGATGATCCAAGAAAGTTGGGTTTGAAATTTGGTGGCCATTGTTTTTGTCTTGAGATGGGTTCATTATTTAATCCTTTTTGATAAAATTTAATGAGCAATCTGATAAGTTGTTGAAGTTATGATTAAAATCTTATGAAGTTATGTTCACATTGTCGAGAGTTAAATATTGAGAAAAGATTAAGGATAGAAGTTTATGGTTAAAAAAATAGCAACATCGCAAATAAAAACTAAAATTATTGAGAAAATTCCTCAGTTATTAGGCAAAAAAGTGCTGATTGTCGGAGATGTTGGAGTGGATGAATATGTTTTAGGCCAAGTGCGGCGTATTTCACCAGAGGCACCGGTTCCTGTCTTGGAAGTGGAAGAAGAAGACTCCCGTTTGGGGTTGTCTGCGAATGTGGCTCAAAACATTATTGGTTTAGGTGGGATTCCCTATTTAGTTTCTGTGATGGGTCAAGATATTGGTGCCAACACTTTAAAAACGTTATTAAAACAAAATAAAATTGCTTTAGATCATTTAATTGTGGATGAGACTCGACCGACCACGCGAAAAACGCGAGTGATGGCAAAGCATCATCATCTGGTTCGTGTGGATTATGAAATCAAACAGTATATTAGTGATGTCGTTCGCTCAAACCTTCTTCGTGAAGTAGAGAATCTCATGCCATCAATGGATATTGTGATTCTACAAGATTATGCCAAAGGGGTAGTGGAGCAAAAGCTAGTTAAAAGAGTCGTAGAAATTGCCCATCAACATCATAAACAAGTTTTATTGGATCCCCATCGCTCTCAAAATTTACAAACCTATCAGGGCGTTGATTTATGTAAACCCAATTTTGAAGAATCATTAGCATTGGTGGGAGTGTCCTTTGAAGATTTTAAAATCAAGAAAAAAAGTGTATTAGAAATTGGTGAGCAGTTACGGCAATCCCTGCAATCAAAGTGGGTTATTTTAACGCAAGGAAAAGAGGGTATGACGATCTTTGATGGTCATCAAATTCAAGAAGTACCGACTTATGCAAGGCAAGTGTTTGATGTGACGGGGGCGGGTGATACCGTCATCGCGACGTTAGCTTTATCGCTCGCCTCTGGATTTCCAATTGACGAGGCCTGCGTCTTAGCTAATTTTGCCGCCGGAGTTGTTGTTGGTAAAGTGGGTTGCGTTCCATGTCCCAAAGAAGAATTGATTTCCTACATTCAAAATCACGATCTTAATTAAAAATTATTTATGCAGTGGCTAAACTATCATCATCTTTTTTATTTTAGAACGATTGCAAGCGAAGGAAGTATTGCTCGGGCCGCAGCGAAATTGAGATTAGGGCAGCCAACATTGAGCGCTCAATTAAAACAGCTCGAAGAAATGGTCGGTAAACCATTGTTTGAGCGTCGACACCGAAAACTCATTTTGACCGAAAGTGGAAAGGCCGCTTTGGAGTACGCTGAAGAGATTTTTCGCTTGGGTGATGAAATGCTTGAGGTGTTAAAAGATCGAACTCCCGATGATCAACCGCACTTACAAATTGGGGCTTTAGACAGCGTGCCTAAATCGGTTCTCTTATCGATTGTACTTGAGGCTTACAAAATTAGTTCCTGCACGATATCGATTATTGAAGGCAAGGGCGATGAATTATTCCGAGAGCTGCGGGCGCATAAAATCGATCTGATTGTTTCCAATTATCCGGCGCAAGCCTTAGAAGAAACGCAAGTTTACTCAAAGTCCATTGCTAAACTTCCAGTCTCAATTTACGGAGCAGAGAAGTATAAGGACTTAAAAAAACAGTTCCCACAATCACTCAATGATAAACCCTTTGTGTTTCCCACACTTCATAGCAAGTTACGGCATGATCTTAATCACTATTTCAAGTTAAATGAAATTCGACCTATTGCTGTAGCTGAAACCCAAGATACGAGTTTACAAAAACTATTGGCAGAGTCAGGTGTAGGGCTTACCGCCTTGTCTGACGTGAGTATGAAAAATAATAATGTAAAGGAATCAAAGTTAATTCATTTAGGAAAGCTACCCAACGTCTATGAAGAAATTTGGCTGGTGTCAGCTCAGCGAAAACTAGAAAATCCCATCGCCGCAAAACTCATGAACTCCTTTTCGTTTTGAGAGGTATAATGTTTAACTTCCCGACAGTTTTTTGATTATTCCCGACAATTTTAAAGTGTATTTATTTTATGATTGAAAATATATTAATAATATCATACAATTGTATTTAGTGAGAAAAAATGTTATGACCGACATTCCCGACAATTTAATACCAAAAGTCTTTTCGCGTTTAGATATTGAACAAGTATTTAAATGTACTGAGAGGACGGCTCAACGATATATTAAACAATGGATAGCTAATGGTAGTGTTGCAGTTTCATACAGAAAAGGTCATCAAATTTTCTATGAAAAAATTGAAAAGTACTTTAGTTCATATCGATCTCAATTTATTGATCAATATATACCGAATAAAACAGAGTACTTAACACTGGCTGAAAAGGAAACCCTGCATTTTTTGGCTCAACTTGATCTTCGTATTGATTTTGAAACGTTCTCTATTAAACTTTTTGAACGTCTTCTTGTCGATTTGTCATGGGCGTCCTCTCAATTAGAAGGAAATACTTATTCTTTATTGGAAACTGAGCGTTTACTCCTTTTCAATGAAGAGATTGAAGGAAAGAAACCGATAGAGACACAAATGATTTTAAATCATAAAGAAGCTATTAAATTTATTAGTAGAAGTAAGCATTATCCTCTTCTCGAAGCCATAACTTTTCATTCCCTCCATGCACTTTTGACAGAGAATTTATTAAGTAGTTCAAAGGCTCTTGGTGCTCTAAGAAGAATCCCTGTGGGAATTATGGGAACAACCTATACTCCTATTGATATTCCCCAAGTATTAAAAGATGAATTTGAGATATTTCTTAAAAAACTTTCAATGATTAAAAATCCATTTGAACAAGCTCTGTTCATACTTATTTTTATTCCTTATTTGCAGCCCTATGAAGATGGGAATAAAAGAACAGCTAGGGTTGCCTGTAACATTCCTTTACTAAAGAATAATTTAATTCCAATTTCATTTAAAAATATTCAACGAGAAGAATATATTCATGCACTAAAGGATATTTACGAGAAAAATGAAATCTTAAAAATGAAAAACCTTTTTATCAAAGCTGTTCAGTTTTCAGCCAAAGAATATAAAAGTATCGTCTCTAGCATTGTAAAACCTAAAGACATTCTTATAAAATACAGATTACTTTTAAAAGAAATTATACATCGATGTGTTTCTAAAAATATAAAATTTCAGAAAAAGATGTTAGAGGGGATTCCTCGCGCAGATCAAAATGAACTTTTTGAACATATTCAATCAGAGTTATCACATTTACACGAAGGGCAGCTTGTACGGTTTAACTTGCTCCCTTCGGAATTCAAAAAATGGAAAAAAAGCAAAAGATAAAATAAAAAATCAGATGAGGTCGATTTAATCTTCATCTAATTCATCGGAAAGATACTGGCGAACTTTATCCCAGAGAGCATGGATAACTGCGGATTCTTTTTTATCCATTTCTTTGGTAGGGTCTAAGATACTAACGCCATACTTAATATGAGGTCGAAAGCACTCTTGATAAAGTTCATCTAAAACAATTTTATACTTTGGGCCTTTAATCATATTAATTAAATCTTCTGGTTCAAAGCGTTCTATTTTACTTTCGAGTATTTTAATGAGTAATTTTTTTTCGGCACTCGTGAGCTTCATATGGTCCTTTCTCTTATAACATTTTGCTTTTTATCAAACTATAATCAATCTGGGGTGTTAATAATCCAATAATGTTCATTTCTTGATCCTGTAGTATTGTTTTTAACTTCACTAACTCCTTCAATCAATAATTTATGTTCTTTTAATTCAATTGAAAATTTTGATTGGTGGCCATCTAAAGTTTGAATTATTAAAAAATGATCTTTTATTTTCCAGAATCCTTTAGTGGTGGGCAAGGATAATTGTCCATTGGACTGTAGTTTAAATATAATACTATTATCAACATCTTCAATTGTAACGGGACTCATTTTATTTATGAGCTTTTCAATTTCAAGGGATTCGTTTCCATGATGATCCTTTTCAATTTGAATTGGTTTTGATTTATTTAATAGAAACTGATCCGTGGCAAATAGATGGTTATAAAATGTAAAGTAAAATATTAAATACTTAACCATTAGGCTTCCTCAATAATATCGGTTTATGGTTATTAAATCATTTTGAATTCGATCAACTCAATATATTCTCTTTATATATGCTAGAAGTAAAGAATTTCAAACTTATTATCTTTTTAAGCTAATTAATGTTCATTATTGGGCTGCTCGGCTAATCAAGGAGTCTTTTCGGATACTCCGGACCTGTATTTATTTAACAGTTTTTGCGTCAAATTTAATTCGTTTTAAACAAATAATTAATTATTATTTATCGTATTTTCAAAAGCATAACTTAGTGCTATAGTTACTACTAAATGCTCGCTTAGGCGATTATAGGAGGTAATTAATTATGGCATGGATTAAAAGAATTGCATTATTTATTGCAGTAAATGCCTTGGTTATGGTCACAATATCCATCATTTTAAATGTTTTGGGCGTGAAACCCTACATTACGGCCTACGGGATGGATTATCAATCTCTCATGGTGTTTTGTTTAATTTGGGGTATGGGAGGAGCTTTTATTTCGCTCGCTCTTTCTCGAATGATGGCCAAATGGATGATGGGGGTTCAAGTTATTCCACCAAATGTCGATGATCCCAACCTACGAGAATTGGTTTCAATGGTGCATGAATTAGCTCGAAAAGCACAATTGCCGGTTATGCCTGAGGTTGGGCTGTATGATTCGCCAGAGGTTAATGCGTTTGCTACGGGTCCGTCTAAATCAAGATCTCTCGTTGCAGTGTCGACCGGGTTATTGAACCGAATGGGACGAGAAGAAGTTAAGGGTGTTCTTGGCCATGAAGTGGCGCACATTGCTAACGGTGATATGGTCACCATGACCCTCATTCAAGGTGTTGTGAATGCGTTTGTAATGTTTTTAGCGCGCGCTATTGCTTATGCATTGACAATGGCAAGAGGGCAAGACAATGAGGAGCGCGAAGGAACACCAATGTCCTATTATGCCGTTCAGTTTGTCCTAGAAATTGTCTTTATGATTTTAGGCTCAATGGTGGTCGCTTGGTTTTCTCGCTACAGAGAGTATCGAGCCGATAATGGTGGAGCACAGTTAGCAGGGCGAACAAACATGATTCAAGCTCTAGAAGGCTTAAGACGCACATTTGATGTCGTCGATCCAGCAGGGCAACCTGCCATTCAGTCTCTAAAAATATCCAATAGGCCCAGTGGTTGGATGCAATTATTTTCCACTCACCCATCTTTAGAGTCACGCATTGAGCGTCTCAGACAAAGTTAAGGAGATATAATAATGACTTTGAACACAACACTTTCGGTGGCGCCCTCATGGCTTTGGGTTACGTTCAGTATTGGCATAGTGCTATTGCTGTTGATTGATTTAAGTCTCTTTGGAAAAGACGCTCATAAAATATCTAAAAAAGCCGCGCTGATAGAAAGTGGAATTTGGATTTCTATAGCACTTATTTTTAATCTTTGGTTCGCCCGTGAATTTGGAAAAGAGTTGGGGGTTGAGTTTTTGACAGGCTACTTAGTCGAAAAGAGCTTGAGTATAGATAATTTATTTATCATCTTATTAATTTTTGGATCTTTTCGAATCCCTGCCATTCACCAGCATAAAATTTTATTTTACGGTGTGTTGGGCGCCATTGTACTGAGAGCCCTATTTATCATTCTTGGGGCGCAAATTCTTCATTTGTTTCACTGGGTTCTATATCTTTTTGGTGGAATTTTGGTAGTTACTGCGATCAAATTTTTGCGAGAGTCGGATAATAAAAATGAGGTCAAAGAAAGTGGGATGGTTCGTTGGGTGAAGAAGGTAATTCCAACAACAACTACTATTGATGGTAATCGATTTTTTATTACAGAAAACGGGGTGAAAAAAGCAACCCCACTCTTTTTAGCTCTTATTGTCATTGAGTTAACGGATTTGATTTTTGCCGTTGATTCCATTCCGGCAGTTTTTGCAGTAACTCAAGATGCCTTTGTGGCATTCGCTTCAAACATTTTAGCCATTTTAGGTCTAAGGGCCCTTTACTTTGTATTAGCTGATTGGGTGGGTAAGCTTCGCTATTTGAAGCCTGGATTGGCAGCTATTTTGGGTTTTATAGGGATCAAAATGCTCATCATGGATTTTTTCAAAATCCCCAGTTGGGTTTCTTTGCTTGTGATATTTTCAATCCTTACGACCGCGGCACTCGGCTCTTGGTATGTGGCTAGACTAGAAGAAGCAAAAAAAGGATAAACTTACTTTAAAATATTTTCAAAAAATTTAAGAATGGGCGCATTCTTAGTTGCTTAGAGATCCATTTCTGGGTACTCATTTTTGGTGTAAAATCAGCAAATAATGACATTTTTGGAGAGTTAATGAATCGCCCTTCGTTTTTTGATTTCACCCTTGAGGATTTGGAAAGTTTTTTAAAAGGTCTTGGAAAAGAACATTACCGTGCTCAGCAGTTGTTTAAATGGGTCTATGAGCGTAAGGTTTTTGATTTTACTCAAATGACGAATCTTTCAAAAGATTTTAGGCAAGAATTACCGGACGTTCTTGATCTCTCCCTTCCTCGTGTTGTGAGTCATTTAAAAAGTGCCATTGATGGAACTCAGAAGTTTTTATTTGATGTTGGAGACGGAGATACCGTGGAGGCTGTGTTAATTCCTTCCGATGATCGGTTAACTCTGTGCGTTTCTAGCGAAGTGGGTTGTAATATGGCCTGCAAATTTTGTTTCACAGCTAAACAAAAATTAAAGAAGCGTTTAACGGCGGGGCAAATCGTAGGGCAGTTCGTGCAAGCTCACCTTGCTCTTTCAGAAGGACAAAGGATAAGCAACATCGTTTTCATGGGAATGGGCGAGCCTCTTGATAACCCTGAAGCTGTTTTTAAGTCGATTGAGATTTTACACAGTGAATGGGGAATGAACGTTTCGAGAAAAAAAATTACAGTCTCAACCTCTGGTTTGGTCCCAGAAATGTGGAGAGTGGCAGCCGCTAAAGTGCGATTGGCTGTTAGTTTAAATGGTTCAACCGACGAAATTCGCTCTCAAGTGATGCCCATCAATAAGAAATACCCCATGAGCGAATTATTGAAAGCCTGTCGCGAGCATGCACGAGTTACAAAAGATAAAATCACTTTTGAATATGTCCTTTTGAAGGGTGTGACGGATTCTTTAGAAGATGCCAGACGTCTTCATCAAATCACTAGAAGTGTGCCCTGTAAAATTAATATTATTCCGTTCAATGAACATCCACAATCGGGTTATACGCGTCCATCGGATGAAGTGGTAAAGCAATTTCAGGATGAATTAATTCGCTTAGGCTCCCATGTGTTGTTACGAAAAACTATGGGGCGTGATATTTTTGCAGCCTGTGGTCAATTAAACGCCACATATAAAAACCATCCTGGTCGATTGAATATTCAAAACCCTCAAGAGGTCGAACAAATATCTTTAGCCTTGAACTGATTTCATTTTACAATTTGAGTTTGGTGTATCGTAATAGTTAATAATACGGAGGAGATAAAAATGGGAAAAAATATCTTAGTGGTAGGAAGTTTAGCTTACGATAGTATTGAGACTCCTAGAGGGAAAGTAGAGAAAACCTTGGGTGGTTCTGCGAATTATTTTTCTGTGGCTGCCTCCTTATTTGCCCCTGTTCGTGTGGTGGGAGTGGTGGGAGAAGATTATTCTCAATCTGACTTACTCATGCTTAAAAACCGCAATATTGACACCACAGGAATGGTTGTGAGTAAGGGTAAAACGTTTCATTGGGCAGGATCATACGAAAATGATATGAATGAAGCTAAAACTTTAAAAACCGAGCTTAACGTTTTTGAGCATTTTAATCCAGAGTTGCCTGAAAATTATTGGAATAGTGATTTTGTTTTTTTAGCCAATATTCATCCTCAACTACAAGTGAGAGTGTTAGATCAAGTTAAAAACCCATTGTTTGTGGGATCAGATACCATGAATCTTTGGATTCAAAATTGCCGCGCGGATCTGTTAAAAGTTTTGTCACGAGTGAATACACTTTTAATTAATGAGGGAGAAGCAAAACTTCTTACTGGGGCTCTCAACGCTGTTGCCGCTGCGGCTGCGATTATTCAAATGGGTCCTAAATATGTTGTGATAAAACGAGGGGAGTATGGATTTTTAATGTTTGGCTCTGAAGGGTACTTTATGCTTCCGGCCGTTCCCGTTAGTGACGTTGTGGACCCTACGGGAGCTGGTGATACTTTTGCAGGAGGTTTTTTTGGTTATCTCTCCAGTCGCGTGAAAAATGAATTTACTACGGAAGATATGAAGTGGGCCTGTATTTTTGGGTCAGTGATGGCCAGTTTTACGGTTCAGGGTTTTGGACTTTCGTCACTCAGTAAAATCAGTAAACAAGATGTGGAGACTCGATTGGCCTTATTTGAGCGAACGACCAAACATCCCTAAATAAATCCGAGTTATGAATATAAATAAATATTATTTATTGCTTCTGCTGATTTTTTTTCAATCACTATCGTATAGCGAGACAGAAATAACTCAAAAATCAGAGATTCAAGCTTATGAGTATTATCGCCATGTAGCTCAAAAGGGACTTTCGGAAAGAGATCATAGTTTTGATACATTTTTGCGTGTAGGCTTAGAGTGGCATGGACTCAACGGCTCTGAAAGTAATAAAGAATGGCGATGGGAATTTAAGCCAGAAGTCTATGGGTATTACGGGGACTCTCCCTCAACCGATAGCTCACCCACTTTGCTTTCTACGGGATCGTCATTAGCTAATTTCAATGATCCTTATCAAATGAACATTTATTCGCCGCCACGCTTTTTTCATTGGAGAAAAAACATAAGTAACAAAAAGCAGTGGGTTTTAGAAACCGAAAAACTCAATATATCTTATTTAACAGATCGATGGGAGCTAACTGCTGGTCGAAAACCCTTCAGCTTGGGTGTTTTAAAGATTTTCCCCGTGTGGAATAAATTTTCAAAACCACTTCCGATCAGCAATGGACCTGCTGCGACTTGGGGCTCAGATTTGATTTCATTGAGGATGCCCAGAGAAAACAGTTCTTATCTTGTGGCTTTAATAGGTGGAGAGACTCGTCAAGATGACGTCATTTTAGGTGAGTACACTTCGTATCAAGCTGATTGGGAGGCTCATCTTTTAGTGGCAAAGTGGTGGGAAAAGAATCTGTGGGGAATTGCATTAACCAAAGATCTCTGGGGAGCTTCCTGGAAATGGGAATCGTTGAGCTATCGTAACCCGAAGGATTCAAACGATCATGGTGAGGTTAATGGATTCGGTGCTGAATACGCCATGAGTGACAAGAGTAGTTTTATCACGGAGTTTTTAGTTCAAAGTCGATCTGCTCGCAGCAAAAAAGATTACTTCCATACATCGTTATCAAATTTTGAAGTATTTCATGCTTATTTTTATAATTTTACTCAGTATCAGTATAAAGTGACTGACTTGCTCACAGCACAATTAGCACTTTTGAGTAATGGCGTTGATGGCAGTCAGTATTGGAGTGCGAAAGCTCAGTATTCCTTTTCAGATCAAACGGATTACTTTGCAGAGATTAACTTGCCCAATGGTCAAAGTAGTGGAGAGTTTTCTCAAAAAGTGGTTGAACTCCCCGGCGGACGATCTTGGGGTTCAACCACACAAGCTTCTATTGGATTTAAAAGCGTTTTTTAAAAGTTATATCCTAGGTGAAGATTGAGTAAAGAGTATGTTGTTGAAGATGAGAACGTTTTAGATAAGTCATCGACAAGTTCTAAGTCTTCTTGTGCTGTACTTTTAGAGACGCTGGAGCCATAGTCTAAAGAGGATCTATCTTTTTTGTTTCCAACAGGCATTTGAACTCCAACCCACTCACACCCTAATGTTAAACCAAAGTTCCATGACCAGTAATTTCCGAGCCCAAATTTAGCAACTGTCGCTGAACCAGTAGAGCTTGTGGAGAGATAATAATTTTTATCAAGAGAAGAAGAAATTTTTATTTTGGCATCGATACTTCTTTGGTATAGACCACCTGTCAGAGCAAAGGTGGAGCCAGTAAAATACTTTCCATAAACTCCATAAAACTTTGAACTAATTTTGGCTTTATCAACATTACTATAGATTGAGGATGCAGCTTTATCTCTTAAATCTTCATCGCCTTGTAAATATTCAAAACCAACTAATAGATTTGGATTTAAATAATAGGCGGCATCAATTCCTGACCCGGAGATTCCTCCGGTAATAAGACCTGCTTTGAGGGCAAGGTTGACATTTTTATTGGTACGATTAAGTTCAAAATTACTGATTGATGTGGTGGATTGTGGTTCAATGGCGGAGAAGGCATTGGCTGTAAAAAGTGTTAATGCTAAAGTGGTGATACTAAAGAATTTCATTGAAGCTCCTTTTAATTATATTGATATTAATTAGTTTTTATTTATAAATAAATATTAATTACTATTGGAATAATCGAAAAAAATTATTATTTCTACGAAATTGACCGAATTTGAAATTACTTCACTAAATAACAAAAAAAGTCACTATTCGCTGCAAAAGATTTTTGACAGTTGTAATGCAAGCCATTTTTGTCACTCAATTGAAATAAATACCTTTTGTTTATCTTTGATAGAGAATTATTCCATTTATGAGTAAACTCTGATTGCTTTATTAATGAAAGATTAATTTGAGGTAAAACTGATGAAATTATCAAGAGTTCATAAACTTTGCTTAGCTTTAGTTTTAATGTGGAACTACAAAGTGTTTGCTATGGATATTATTGCAAATAAAATCGAGGTAAGCTCACCGATTAGTTTAGCACTATTTGATGAAACCGAGCCCGAAGCAATAACGAGAGCAAGCAATGATTTTGCAGAATTGCTTCCTTACTATTGCAAGTCTAGCATTGGTAAAGTCGTGGATGTTAAGGTCTTGAGAAGATACCCTCAAGCGGAAGATCCAAGCCAAGACATGGATTATCTAGTTGTTGAAGTTGAGTACGAGTGCTTGGCGAAGTAAATAAGAATCTATAATAACCAGTTGAAATTAAATATTATTTATTTAATCGAGGCTGGTTTTCTAATGTAATCTTGAGTGAAAATTTTCAAGTCAATTTTTTGATCAAAAGCCACAGTCTTATACTTTAAAGTGGTCTTGGCGCCTTCTTTCTTTAGATTACTCATAACAAGAGTCGTGGGGATCGTGTGAGTGCCGTAAGTTTTAAAGTCGCTTCCCTCCATCACTTTAACGAGTTCATTATTTTCAGTATAAAACTCTTGTTTAACGGGAACAGAGTCCGTCTCTCGAAGCCAAAGAATCACCTTGCCCCATGCCACGGGAGCATCCGGCTTTGGGGTGCAGATTATTTTTACTGATTTTATACCGTGGATTTCTTCTGTTTTTTCTATTTGATGAGTGTAATCGCGGCTGAGGCTACTTGACTTAACGAGATCATCGTTGGTGAAATCAGAACCCATCCAGCTTTGTAGCATCATACTTGGAGGAACTTTTACAACGCGATCGACATTGGGAAGAAATTGCCACAAGCTTAAATCGAGACGAAGATTTCCGATATCCCGATCTTTAACAGGATTTAAAATTTTTACGACGGCCTTGTCTTTGCCCTCAGACCAGGTCCGAAAATCAAGAGTTCGCTTGTTGCTGCCGGACTTTACAATCATAGTCATTTCAGCCTGAAACGATTCGCCTCTCGTGTGTTTTTCGGAGCGTTCCACCATTTCTTTTGCTTGATCGGCATTATTGGCGTTGTTGGCAGAGGCTTGAGTAAAATCGATTGAAAATAATAATAAAGCTGGCAATGTAAGTGCCAATAAAGTTTTTGCAGCTAATTCCATAAATATCTCCTACTAATCAAAATCAATTGAGTTGGTGTCGATCTCAGTTGTAGATTACGTATATTAAAGGTTGAACGCAAACCTCATTTCTCGCTCGCTGCATTATGAGAGGGAAAACCGCTCTTGCACTCTGAAAAACCCTCTACTACTATTGTCGAATGGCTGAAAAACAAAAACCCATATTAGAGTTTAAAAATGTTTCCAAATTTTTTGACGACGTTGGTAGTAATACTGAAAAGGTAATTGCAGTTGATAATGTTTCATTTCAACTCTTTTCTGGAGATTTTACGGCTCTCGTAGGCCCATCAGGAAGTGGAAAATCAACTCTCCTTAATTTGGCCTCAGGTTTAGATCAGCCAACTCAAGGAGAAATTTGGATTTCAGGAAAAAATTTAGCAAAGATGTCACCTACAGAAATGAGTGAGATGCGCAAAAATCATATTGGTTTTGTATTTCAATCCTATAATTTATTCCCGGTTCTTAATGCTATTGAAAATGTTGAGTATACTAGTTTAATTCGTGGTGAAGATCCAAAACTGGCTCGCGAGAGGGCCATCGACGCTCTGTGCATCGTGGGCTTAAAAGATAAAATGAAGTTTACTCCAAGGCAATTAAGTGGTGGACAGCAGCAGCGAGTGGCCGTTGCAAGGGCTCTTGCTTCAAAGCCAGATATCATTTTTGCCGATGAGCCTACGGCTAATTTAGACTCTAAAACAGCTCAGCAACTGATTGAGCTCTTTGAGAAAATCAATCACGATTTGAAAGCTACTTTTTTCTTTTCCACTCACGATCAACGCCTAGTTAACCGAGTGAAAGCCGCGATTTCTATTCGTGATGGTAAAATTATAAAACAGGTTCAACATGCTAATCGTATTGAATCCATTGGTTTTACTCTTGATGAAGAGCTAGACTGATCTTATAGCTTCTACAGGATTTAATTTTGAGGCTCTGACGGCAGGATAAATAGCTGCAATAAGAACAAAGATCATCGTGTAGCTCATGGATTTTAAAAAGGGAATAAATTTAAAGCTGGGATAAATAATTTGTGCGAGTTTGAATTGATCGATAACTGCGCCATGATTTCCCCAAAATGGGCTGATATCAAACCCCACCCGAGTGTGATAATAAACCAGTAGAGATCCAAAGATGGTTCCTAATATCGATGAGCCAATAGCTAAGAAAAAGCTTTCAAAGAGGACCATAATTTTCAATTGTAACGGAGTCGTTCCAAGGGCGATCATCACGCCGAACTCTCTAATGCGCTCAAAAATACCAATCAGTAAAATATTGATGGTTCCCATGGAGATCACGATAAATAAAATTGTGGAAATCATAGCGACCAGGGCTTCATTGCCTTGGAGAAGGGCCGCCACTGAGGGAAGAGCTTCCTTCCAAGTAGAAATCTCTAGTTTAGGATCATTGGCTTTGATAAAAGATTGATTGATTGTGCCGAGAGCCAAGTTGATCGTTTCAGGATTTTGAAGTTTAATGGCGAGTTCATGAACACCAGAGAGTGCTCCCAGTTTTTTAACGCAATTCAATGGAGCATAGGCAAGACTTTTATCGACATCGGTTGAGCCAGAGTTAAAAATACCCTTCACGCGAAAGAGATCGTTTCCCAATGTATTATCGGCCGCTTGAGTCATAAGTACGACTTTATTCCCAACACCCACTTTTAAGAGGTCAGCAAGAGCTTGTCCGATATAAATTTGGCGGGAAGGGCAATCCTCCATAGATTCAGTTTGTAAATAATCTCCCTTTACTAAATGATCTTTGATGTTGGTAACTTGAGACTCTAACTCAGGTTCTATGCCCATAAGCATTAAAGTTGTAGACTGTTCACCGCTTGAAATCATAGAGGGGAGATAAGCTCTTGGAGAGTAGTTTGTGCCAGGCGGTAAGGCTGAAGATAATTGATTGTTAGTATAAGTAAAAGATTCTTGAATGAGTTTGTCTTTGAGATAATCACTTCGATGAATCTGAATATGACCCGTTCGATTGGAAGTGATTTGGTCAATCATGCTTTTGCTTCGTCCAGCAATGATGCATTCAAGCCACAAAACAACAGACAATCCAAAGGCAATGCTGGACATCGTAAGAATGGTGCGTCGGGTATTTCGGCGAAGATTTCTAAGGGCCATGATGATAAGGATTTTCATTTCTTCATTCTGAAGATAGAGTGCCCAAGAATCAAGATTCGGCGTTCCATTTTAAGGGAGTTCACTTAATTTATTTATAAACAAAAAACTTAATTTACAACTTCAAGTCGGGCGTATTTCGCCACAAATTTCTTAATCATTTGGTTCGGGAACATTACACTGACTTTGAGATCATCTCCATGTCCTTCGACCTCAAAAACCTGACCGATGCCAAAAGTAGGGTGGAGTACCTTTCGACCTTTGCTGTAAGGGGAAGAGGATTTGTTTGAATCAGAATAATGTGCTTCGTCTGGAAAACGTTGAACCTCATCCCAAGGCTCAGAATTTGATTTTTTAGGATTAAAATTCCTTGAAAAAGCATCGCCTTTTAAAAAGCTTGGCTTAGATGATTGAGGTTTTCTCCACTGAATTAAATTTTTTGGGAGCTCTGTGAGAAAGCAACTGGGAGAATTAAAACGCTCCTGTCCCCAAACACGGCGAGTGGTGGCATAGCTTAAGTAAAGATTTTCTCGTGCACGAGTCATACCAACATAAGCGAGTCTCCGCTCCTCTTCAATTGAACTGGGATCAAGATCATCGATTGATTTTGCGCTCGGAAAGAGTCCCTCTTCCATTCCCACAATAAACACAACAGGAAATTCTAACCCCTTCGAAATATGCAGTGTCATTAAGGTGACCGCATTGTTAGAATCCTTAAGATCATTATCGTCACTCACGAGGGACATCTCTTCAAGGAAGTTGACCAGTGTGGCCTCGCGCCCTCGTTCTTTTTCAAATTGGCTAATGGCATTACTTAGGGCTTCGAGGTTTTCAATTCGAGATTGTGCTTCAGGAGTATTCTCTAAACTTAATTTAGCCACATACTCGGTTTGATCGATAGCGAATTTGTAGAAATCAAGTAGACTTTGCTTTGGTAATTCTTCGCGAATTCTCTCGATGAGATTAACGAAACGTTGTAATTTCTGAGTAACGCCAGAGGCAAACTCGCGACTCTTGATGGCATGATCCAGAGTTTCCCAGAGAGATAATTGCCGAAATTGCGCAATCTCTTCGAGGCGCTCGAGTGTCGTTTTACCTATTCCCCGCGTGGGAGTATTGATGATACGCTTTAAGGCTAAGTCATCCTTGGCATTGACGGAAAGTCTTAAGTAGCACAGCATATCTTTGACTTCCATTCGCTCATAGAACTTCATGCCTCCAATAATTCGATAGGGAATGGAGTTCATTCTAAGTTGTTCTTCGAGAACTCGGGTTTGAGAATTTGTTCGATAAAAAATAGCATGATCAGACCACTCTCGATTTCCGCTGTTTACCTGATCTAAAATTGTTTTTACGACAAAACGGGCCTCATCATACTCATTGGCGTCTTCTTTGATGATGATGGGTTCCCCATTGGGATTATTGGTAAAAAGTGTTTTGTCTTTACGTTCAGTATTATTGCGAATGAGTTCGCTAGCGGCTGTGACAATTGTTTTTGTTGATCGATAATTTTCTTCAAGTTTAATGAGCGTGGTTTCTGGGAAGTCTTTTTCAAAAGTAAGAATATTGGTTATATCCGCACCACGCCAACTATAAATGGATTGGTCTTCATCTCCAACCACACATAAATTGCGGTGCTCCTTTGCTAACATTTGAATGATTAAATATTGAATATGATTAGTGTCTTGGTACTCATCCACCATGATAAATTTGAATTTACTTTGGTAGCCTTTAAGGAGATCTGGATACATTCGAAATAGGTCAAAGGTTTTAAAGAGCAAGTCTCCAAAGTCGAGGGCATTGGATTGCTTCATTTGGTTTTCATAGAGTTTATAAACTTGAATTGTTTGATTATCAAAGTGAGTCTTTGTGCATTGCTCGGCTTCGTCGGGATTGAGAGCGAGCATTTTAGCATTGTTTATTCGGGATTGAAAACTCTTAGCCGGAAAGATTTTATCATCGATATTTAATTGCGTGAGGACTCGTTTGATGACTTGAAGTTGATCCTGAC
>CAZTDX010000048.1:0-28122 GCA_964612425.1 uncultured Pseudobdellovibrionaceae bacterium | reverse complement strand
CAAAAGCGTACAGAAGAATTAGTGCAACGAAAAAAAATTGGCAAGTCACGCAATATTGAAGTGTTGGCAGCGCAAGCTCAAATTGCAGTTTTACAAGCTCAACTGATGACAGCACAAGGACAGCTAGAAAATGCTAAAAGCGTTTTTATCAATAGCACAGATTTATCATTGAATCGTGAATTAAAGGAAGAGAGGATCTCTTCTCGATCAATTCCTGAATTGTCCTATTACCTGAAGACTGTTGAAGAAAGGCCGAATATTCAAGCACTACGACTTTTGGTGGAGAACTCGTCGTTATCTCTTGAAGCAGCACGTGCGGCGCATAAGCCATCACTGGATCTTTCTGGAAGTATGTATCCCTACCGCTATCATTCTGTGTCTGGGGCTCAAGATTGGGATGCGACACTCACGTTAACAATTCCTATTTATGCCGGTGGTTTAACCGATGGGCGAGTGAGAGAGGCCTTAGAGAAAAAATCACAGTCAGAATTAACACTCGCCCAGTTTCGAAGAGAGGCGGCGCTCGAAATTGAAACGGACTATCAGAGTTTGGTGAGCAGTCTTAATCAAATGAATACTCTGCAAAATGCATTGAAGATTACAGAGCAGAACTATCGCGAACAAGAAAAAGATTTTCGATTTAGTCTTGCAACAAATTTAGACGTGCTGCAAGCGCTTAATACTCTTCATGAAACTAAACAAAGTTTAGATCGTGCTCACTATGATGCTTTACTTAATTTTGCAAAATTAAAAGTGGCCACAAATAAAATTACAGAATGAGGATGCCATGACAATTTCAGAAATTTCGATTCGCAATCATGTCTTTGCCTGGATGCTGATGGCAGCGCTATTAATTTTTGGAGGTTTGGCTTTTAAAAAAATGGGAGTTAGTCAGTTACCCGAGGCAGATTTTCCTAATGTCACCATCAGTGTGAATTTGGATGGCGCTTCTCCTGATGTGATGGAAATGAATGTTGTTGATATTTTAGAGGGGGCTGTGACATCAGTCTCAGGAATCAACTCGATTACTTCTAATTCACGCAATGGTTCAGCTTATATCAATGTAGAGTTTAATCTTGAAAAAAACATAGATACCGCCGTACAAGAAATTCAAAGTGCCATCAATCGTGTTCAAAAGCAACTACCCACCAACATGGACCCACCCTCTGTAACAAAATCAAATTCTGATGACGACCCCATCCTGTGGCTTGCGGTCACTTCAGATCAACTAAATCGTAAGGCTCTCATGACGATAGTGCGTGATCAAATCAAAGATCGTTTCACTACCTTGGATGGCGTGGGAGACGTTGTTTTGAGCGGTTATGTTGATCCCAACTTACGAGTTTGGCTTAAAGATGATCAGTTAAAAAAATATCAAATGACGGCATCAGATGTAATTTCTGCCATTCAAAGAGAACACTCAGAAAAACCTGGAGGACGAATCGAGACCGGAGATCAAGAGTTCAATATTCGTACACTGGGTGAAGCGCCAACCTTATCTGATTTTGAAAACATAACGATCAGTCGAAGAGGTAATAGTCTTAACTACACTCCGATTCCTTTAAAGTCGGTGGCGAAGATTGAAGATACCACGGCCGATATTCGCGGATTGAGTCGCTCGCAAGGAAAGGCCGCAGTTGGAATTGGAATTAAAAAGCAACCGGGCTCTAATGCCGTGCAAGTCGCAAAAACTGTTAAAAAACGTGTGGCCGAGCTTGCGACTCAGCTTCCATCCTCAGTCGAGTTAGCTGTGAGATTTGACTCCACACAATTTATTGAAGAGGCAGTGAGCGAGTTAAACTTTACGTTAATTTTTTCAGCACTCCTCACGGCACTCGTTTGCTGGCTTTTTTTAGGGTCATGGTCGGCGACTGTGAATGTGGTCATGGCCATTCCTACTTCTGTGATTGGTACTTTTATAGTATTACAAGCATTGGGATTCACTTTAAACACATTTACTTTACTTGGGCTTTCTCTTGCGATTGGAATTGTAGTTGATGATTCGATAATGGTTTTAGAAAATATCGTGCGTCATCAGGAGTTAGGAAAAAATCGTTTTCAAGCAGCCCTTGATGGCTCCGCCGAAATCACTTTGGCGGCTCTTGCTGCAACGATGGCCATTATTGCGATTTTTCTTCCTGTCGCTTTTATGAAGGGCGTGATTGGAAAATATTTTTTGCAATTTGGTGTTACTCTTTCTGTCGCCGTCATGATTTCTCTCTTAGAGGCCCTCACCTTGACCCCGATGCGTTCTTCGCGCTTTATGACCGTTGAACCACGAACGAGCTGGATAGGACGATTAATTGAAAGAGGATTTACAAAAAGTGCAGAGCTCTATAAAAAAAGTTTACCTTGGGTTTTAGATCACTCTGTTTTAATGATGAGCTTGGCTCTGGTTTTTTGTATTGGAACTTTTATGTTAGGTCGCTTTCTCAAGCAAGAATTTATCCCTTCGCAAGATCAAAGCCGCTTGTCACTTCGTATTCAAACCCCTGTGGGATCTTCTTTGGCATTTACGAGTGACAAGGTGAAGGAGCTTGAGACTTATTTTTCACAAAGACCAGAAGTCGAGTCATATTTCAGCGGTATCGGCGGAAGCCAAATGAATCTGGCGAATATCTCACTCACTCTTAAGCCTCCACAAAACCGAAAACTTACAGCTCAACAATTGATGGCGGAGTATCGAAAAGATTTTCGCAAAATTAAAGAAGCAAAAATTACGATCTTTGATCCGTCGTTGGGTGCCTTGGGTGGGCGAAGAAGTTCTCCCGTTGCTTTTTCCATCAAGGGGCCAGATTGGAATAAGCTGATTGAGTACTCTAAAGCCATTCAAGAAAAGATGGAGGCCACGGGACTCATGACCGATGTGGATAGTAATTATCAAGATGGGATGCCAGAGGTGCAAGTTGTGCCGGACCGTGTGAAGGCACGGGAGTATGGTGTGGATGTTGCAGAAATTTCCAATGCAGTTAACGTCATGATGGCGGGTGTGATCGTTGGAAAATACTCTGAACAAAATCGTCGTTACGATGTGCGTGTTGGTTTACCAACAGAAGGCCGATCTTCAGTGGAGCGCTTAAAACAATTAGAGGTTCGAAATAATCGCGGCGAATTAGTTCCTTTGGCTAAAGTAGCTAAAGTTATAAATAATAAAAGTTTACAAAGTATTACGCGCGAGGATCGACAGCGCTCCATCACGGTGAGAGCCAATGTGGCAGGCACCAGCTCTCAAGCGGAGGCTCTGCTTGCTGTACAAAATATCGCACAGTCAATTCTGCCCAGTGGCTACTTTGCAGAGGTGAGTGGGAGTGCAAAAACATTTCAGGAATCTTTTTCAGGTTTACTTTTTGCACTACTCCTTGGCGTATTGGTTTCATACATGGTTTTAGCCTCTCAGTTTAATAGTTTTATGGACCCTCTCACAATCCTCATGGCACTCCCTTTCAGTGTTTCAGGAGCTTTTATTGCGCTCTATTTAGCACACCAAAGTCTTAATGTTTATAGCATGATTGGTCTGATATTATTGATGGGAATTGTTAAAAAGAATTCAATTTTGCTTGTGGAATTTGCCAACCACATGCGATCACAAGGTCTTTCGCTAAGAGAGGCTTTAATTGAAGCATGCCCCATAAGGCTGCGTCCTATTTTGATGACGTCGATTGCAACGATCACAGGTGCCATTCCTCCAGCGTTGGCTATCGGTCCAGGAGCTGAGAGCCGTATTCCTATGGCCTTGGCAGTTATTGGTGGAGTTACAGTTTCAACTCTACTGACTTTATTTATTGTTCCCTGTGTTTACCAAATTCGTTTATTTCAAAGAAAAGGTGACACTGAGAACGCTGAAGAAAAAAAGTCCCAATCAGAAAAAACTAAAACTGTAAATGCTACTGAAACTACGATGTAGTAAAATCACAATGTCTTTTTAGCAGATATCTTCATAGTTTTTAAATAATTGTAGGCTTGAAATATTTGATAATCTGCTTTTAATAATTTGTCTTTGGGAGTTAAAGCTTCTTCTGATTTATTTCCAACATCGTTCCACCATGCAGTAGCACTGGAAGCTGCATTTGAATTATTGCTTGAAGAAGTTTTGCTTGAGTCTTTTGATTTTTTATTAGGAGCCGAATTATTTTTCTCGTTCTCACTCATAAGATGGCCTTCCATATCTTTCTCACGAGTATTATCTGTGCTGACAATGGATTTATTAAAGGCTGTCATGTCAACGTTGGGAATTTCAACATCAGGTACGATACCTTCTGCCTGAATGGAGCGACCACTTGGAGTAAAGTAGCGTGCCACGGTTAACTTTAAACCAGAACCATCTCCCAATTTTATGACGGATTGGACAGAGCCTTTGCCAAAACTTTTCTCCCCCACAATGAGAGCGCGCTTATTATCCTGTAGTGCTCCCGCTAAAATCTCACTGGCGCTAGCTGAATATTCATTAATAATAACTACGATTGGAATATCTGGATAACCACCATCTTTTTTCGCCATGACCACTTCTTGTTCTTTTTTATTTCTGCCGGCTGTTGATACAATGGTGCCTTCGTCTAAAAAGAGATCGCTTACCTTAATGGCTTGTTGAAAGAGTCCGCCTGGATTGCGGCGCAAATCGATGACCAGGCCTTTTAATTCTTTATTATTTTTAACATGATCTTCGAGAATTTTTTCTAAATCTCTGGAGGTGTTTTCAATAAAGCTGGTAATTCGAACGTAGGCATAGCCTTCCTCAAGATTGGTGTACTTAACAGATTTAATTTTAACTTGTCCGCGCTTGACAGGGTAATCTTTGGGTTGGTCAGCGTTGCCTCGGATAATACCAAGGGTAACAACAGAACCTCTTTTCCCTCGCATCAGTTGAGAGGCTTCGACTAAACTTAAACCCTTGGTGCTATGACCATTAATTGAAACAATTTTATCGCCCGGCTTGATACCGGCCACCCAGGCAGGTGCGTCTTCGATGGGGGAGATGATGGTTAGCACTCCATTTTGAACGGAGATTTCAATCCCGAGTCCGCCAAATTCTCCGGAAGTTTCTGATTCGAATTCTTTAAAAATTTCTGCCGGCATATAATTCGTGTGAGGATCAAGCTCGCGCAACATTCCTTTAATGGCACCATAAATTAATTTTTTAGTATCCACTTCCTCAACATAAAACTGTTGAGTCATGTTTAATATTTTAGTGAAAACCTGGAGTTCGGTATAACGATCTTCTGCCATCGCCCAGAAGGATTTGAACGATAATAATAGGATCACTGAAAGAGCTAGACCCAAAAGCGTCCTTCGATATTTTTTTAGCCAGTTCATTGTATGTTCTCCCATGGTATTGAGTCTTTAGTTAAAAGCTCTTGTTTAGTTAAAATCCAACGTAAGGGATCTGTGGGGCGACCGTTTTCTCTTATTTCAAAATATAAGCCGCCACCCAATTGACTTAACGTTGGGACGACCTTTGTAAATACAGATCCTTCTTCTATGATGTCGCCAATATGTTTATTGGACAATTGAACTCTTGAGTAGATGGAATAAAAATTACGACCATGGTCTAGGATGATGGTATCCCCAATTCCATCGATGGAGCCAAGCCAAGCAATTTTTCCTTCGGCAATCGCTTTGACCTGGGCCCCCACGGGACTTTCAAACAAAATACCTTGAAAGGGTAGGGCTGGAGACTGTGGAGTTGTTTTTAGAACTCCATAACGAATTTTTATACTGAAGTCTGTGGGACTCAGGAGTTGCCCCTTTCGATCAAGGAGATTTTTGTTGAGAAGCGATTCATATAAATTAATTTTGTCGAGATTGTTTTTTTGTTTGGCAGCGAGCAATTCCTGACTCCACATTTTGGCATCACTTTTTAACCGCCGTCGCATTTTATTAAGAATGAGATTTTTTTTCTGAAGTTCATTGGAGTAATTGTCGGCTTCCTGCTTGAGATCGCGCTGGGTTTCATTGAGCTTAGAAATGCGATGTCCCAGTAAAGTGCGTTCCGATTCCAGTTTAGTGACTTCTTTATTGTATTGTCTGACCAGATCAATATCGAGCTGTGTTTGAATAGTAAAATACTTTAAGTGGCGTTCCAGCTCTCCGGGATTGGTGGACTCCAGTAAATTTCGAATCAGATCAGCTCCTGAATGACTATCCAAGTACCGAAGTCGATTGAGCACGGCAGAGCGTTTTTCAACAATAGATTTATTAAGCATTTTAATATTATCGGTCGCTTCATTGAGCGCCAGTTCCAAATTCAGTTTTTGCTGTGATAAGTCGCCTTCTTTTTTTAGAATACTTTGAATTTTAGTATCAATTGTTCGCCATTCGTTGACTAAACTATTTTTAGTTGAAGCTGGCAATTCTAGCGAGATAGCCATAAATAGTGCAATTAAAAATGAATTATACACTAGGTTCATTTTTAAAGCCAAAAAGAGAGTGAATTTTAGTTGTAATAAATTTCTTAGTTTTAATGGATGACCAACCATTATTTATTTCTGATAAACAAAGATGACTACCAATAAAACCAATTCCAATAGCAAGTGAAAGCCATAATAAATATTCAATCATAGACATTTCATGAATTAGTGAACGTAAGTCGAGAAGCTTAAAGATCTCAAAATTGGATGTTTGGAGCAACCAAATCAGGAGTGTTGAGCACACTAAGGCAAAAAGCATGGCGAGAGTAGAGAGTAAAACGCCCTCCAGCAAAAAAGGGCGTCGAATCATGGCGGGTGTTGCGCCTACCAGTTCGAGGATTTCAATTTCTTCTCTCTTGGAATTGATGTGAGCTCTTATCGCGTTTCCAATGACTAAAATTAAAGTAAAAGTAAGACCTAGAAGAAAAAGTGTATTGGCCTTAGAGAAAGATTGTAAAAGTATGGCGTATTTCTCGATCCAAGATTTTCCAAAGTTTGTTGATTCTACAAATGGAAATTGTTTGAGCTCTTTACTGAGCGTGTCAAAAAAATCAAACAGGCGCTTTCCGTAAAGATTACTGGAAGCAGAGACAATAAAGTGAGGAGGAATGGCTGCAACAAACTCCTCATTACCGCTAAAATCCTGCTTTGATTTTGGCATAAGTTTATTGATACTATTTCTGATTTCATCTGGCGATTGTAATTTGGCCGTAACTGTTTTCTCATAATTTTTAAAGAGAGAGTTGAGTTTTTCAATTTGATTGACGCTCACTTCTGGTCTTAAGTAAACGGTCATTTCAGAGAGGTGACCCCATTTTTCGACTAAATTAGAAAACGAATTTAAAAAAATCCAAGCATTAACAGAAAAAAGATAAACAATACACGAAACAACAAAGGTGCTAGTGAGTAAGATGGAGCGTCTCATAGTGAGACCTCTTGGACTTGACCTTGATTGATTTCGATGCATCTTTTTTTGTATTTCTCGATGAGATAAGTATCGTGCGTGGCCACAAATACTGTTGTCCCTTGGGCGCAAATTTGTTCAAAGATTTTCATTGTTTCTTGAGCAAGAGCGTGATCGAGATTTCCCGTTGGTTCATCAGCCATAAGCACAAACGGTTGATGGATGATCGCTCTAGCAATGGCGGTGCGCTGTTGTTCTCCGCCGGAAATAAACTCTGGATATTGTTTTGCTTTGTGTTCGATTCCCAACAATTTGAGTGTGTCGTACACGCGACGCTCAATGAAAGATTGATTTTCACCCCTTACCACGAGTGGCAGAGCAACATTATCGAAGATGGTTCTGTTTTTTAGTAATTTAAAATCTTGAAAAACAACACCAATTTTTCTTCGGAAGTATGGAATATCAGAAGACGACAAGTCTGATAAGGTATAATCACCTACTTTGATTTGCCCCGAAGTGGGTTTATCATAGGCGGAAATCATTCTAAAAAGCGTGGTTTTCCCGGCGCCACTGGGCCCTGTGAGAAAAACAAATTCACCCTTCTCAATCTCAAAGCTGACATCGCGAAGGGCGTGAATGGGACCATTATATGTTTTATAGATATGAGATAAATTGATCACATATTTATTTTAGACTTTTCGTATAAGATTTGGCCACTCTGCAAAAGGTCTAGAATTTTCAAATGTTGAATGCGTAAAGATTCTCTTAGCCGTGTTCGCCTGTGCATTGGGGATAAAAGTTTGAGAGAGGGATCATAAGAAGTTTTAAAACTTTTTATGACCGCGCCATTTTTAAAAACGCGAGTGACGATTAAATTGAGATCTAGACCCCAGTCTTCTGTTTGAATATGATAAAGATCGCCAAAAATTCTAATGTCTGAGTTATAGCCTTTTTCCATTAAAATTACTTTAAATTATGATCCAAAACAAGACAAGGGACTGGAATATTACAACAGACTTAAATCTTGAAAATTGACTTTAGTCACGGCTAGTTTTGACCGAAAAGTTAAAGGTGATGAGCAAGCGATTATATAACTGCATTTTATTTAGTTTGTTGGTAGGTCTAAACTCTGGATTTTGGTTGGGCTGCGCTCAAAAGAAAAAGTCGAGTAGTGCTCCACCCGTAGTGGCAGAAGAAGCTCCGTGCACCACAATTCAAGCTGTTGGAAATCCCATTACCCTTTCAGGCTTGGCAAATTATCAATATTATAAACCAGTGAGTAGTCTCGGGTTAACGAAAGACAGTAATGGCAACGCATACGTCAATCCCATTCGTCGTGCTGAAGTTCGTGTTAAAAATTCACAAGGCGCGATTGTTCAATGCGGACTCACAGACGATTTAGGTCAATACGCTATAAATATTGAAAACCCAGGAGCTTCTGCTGATTATACTATCGAAGTTAATTCCCGCTCCGATAGCAGTTACGTTAAAGCCACAATTCTTGATAAGCCTGCCAATAAATTATTTTATTCTCTAAAAACTTCAGTCACAGTTCAGCCTTCTGAGACGACGCACACAGTTTCAGATTTAGTGGCCGATGCCACAGGAACTCTTGAAGGCGGTGCTTTTCATATTTTTGATAAAATTTTACAAGTAAATGATTTTTTAAGAGCGAATACGACGGATGCAAGCTGCCCGACGTGTTCGGGATTTAGTGTTGCACCTAAGGTGACGGTCTATTGGACGAAAGGTTTTAATCCGGGATCATATTTTGGAGAATCTTCGGGATTAAGTTATTTTGATTCAGAGGGATCAGTTGATAGCGGAGCCCCAGGTCTTTATATTTTGGGGGGCTCTAATGGTGATGTTGATAACTCCGACACAGATCATTTTGATGACTCTGTGATTATTCATGAGTACGGCCACTTTTTGCAAAGTGTTTATTGGAATACAGACTCGCCTGGCGGTTATCATAACGGAAATTTAATCATTGATCCGCGGTTAGCATTTAGTGAGGGCTTTTCAAATTTTTTACCTTCGCTAGTACAAAGTGATCCTATTTACCTCGATACGATGGGATCTCCCAATGGTTCAACGGCCGTGATTGTAAGATTAGATTTAGAAAATGAACCCTATGATGGTGCACTAACATCAGGGCGAGATAAAATTATCACGAAGTCTCCATTAGGCGAAGGAACTTACCGGGAAGTAAGTGTCGCGCGAGCATTATATGATTACACTGATACGGCAAGTGATATAACTTTTGATAGCAGTGGAAATAATGGAGCCTCAGGAGGAGTTGATGAAACATCGGCCTTTTCCTTTGCCTATTTATGGTTAGCTCTAACGAATAATACTTTTGGTCTCAATGCTCCTTTTCAGCATTTTGTTTCAATGGCGCATTTTAATAAGTCACTTTATGCTGCCCTCGATTTATCCTCGTTTGCTGATGTTACGAGTGAAAAATCCAAATTGGATACAGCACGCCTCGGCGAATTTCAGACTAATGATGAAAGTGAATATGCCGCTTTGGTGGTAAAAAGCGATACGGCTTGTTCGAGTTCGCGAATCATAACTCCAGCAAAAGATCGCCCAGTGGGTGATGGAACTTATTATCATGATCTGTTTGCTTCCACTGATTTTTATCGGGTTGATCATCCTGGCGGAACTTTTGACTTGAGACTCGATTACGTTGTTACAGGAAGTCCCACGCCAGATTTAGATCTCTATATTTATAAAGAACATCACAACTTGAGTGAGGCCGCAGATATTGTTGCTTATTCTGATGGAAATACTACATCCCCTGAATTAGTTTCTGCCAATTTAGCGGCTGGAACTTACTTAATTGTAGTTAATGTCGTAACAGATGGAATTAATTTCAACGGCACCAGTTCTGCAACTTACACCATCAGTTCCGGAGGGAAGGTCTTATGCAATACTCCCTAAACCCTAAAACAAAATACACACTTTTAAGTTCGTTCGTCGTTCTAAGTTTGAGTGCACTGTTTCTCAATTTCTCTAAATTGGAAATTTCTTCTTTATCAACCTCTAGCGATCAAAAAAACTCTAAACTCAATGAAGCCAAGTTTCGCTCTTTTGCAAGCAAAATGAGTTCTTTTAACAATGACGTAAATGCAGCTCCATTAGGAAAAGCCACGATTGGTTTTAAAAATGATGCTCACTTTCAATGGTTGGATCAAGAAAATGGAATTGCGCGAGTTCAAGTGGACCTTTCAAACTATTCCTTTTCAAATGAAAGCTGGAAATACGAGTGGATTTTAATCGAAGGGGCTACCTCCTCTGATGCACTCTCAGGTGTGATTGAAGCTGGCACCTATAAAAATAAAATCAGTTTATCGCTGACTGTCCAAAATCTTAATCCTCAGCAGAATCAAAACACCATATTACGCTTAAAACCACTGTCGCGTCAGGATTCAGCTAATGCGATTGTCATTCCCTCTCAGTTGGAGCAAACGGCAGAGCGTGTAC
Source organism: uncultured Pseudobdellovibrionaceae bacterium (assembly GCA_964612425.1). Lineage (GTDB taxonomy): Bacteria > Bdellovibrionota > Bdellovibrionia > Bdellovibrionales > Bdellovibrionaceae > CAUJGP01. The sequence goes on along the minus strand of CAZTDX010000048.1, from coordinate 17,325 downwards.
AAACGAAAGCTTTTTTAAAGAAGCAGGAAAAAACTTTATTCTCGCAACCCTTTGGAACGTCATCAAACGCTCATCTCAAAGGGCTGCATTTTTAAAGAATAACGCCCCTATTAAAAATTTTAAGTCGATACCCCAAGGTCAAAGTGACCCGCCATTTTAATTAGCAATGTATGTGCCATAAAGATTTGTTAACTTTTACCTATGATATTCATAGGAAGTATTAATTATTTTATTTAACTCTATTAGGGTATCTCTTTAAATACACAAGAGTTCAAATAGATTTTAAATCTATAAAAGAACAGAGAAGAATCAGAATACGGAAGCTAAAAATGAGGAGGAGGTTTTAAGATGGAAAGACGTCAATTACTCAAAAGTTTAGGATTAGGAACTGGAATGATTATTGGTGGCGCTGTGATAGGCCAAGCTGCAGACTTATGCGGCCGAACTCCTCAGCAAACAGAAGGTCCTTTTTATCCAATAAAGGATCAAGATGACAAAGACTGGGATTTAACACAACTTACAGGTAATAATCGAAAAGCTGAAGGCGAAGAAGTCATTATCGTCGGAAAAGTGCTTGATCAAAACTGCAAACCCATACCAGGAACACTGGTTGAAATTTGGCAGGCCTGTACAACAGGAAAATACAATCATCCCAATGATCCAAACACGGCAACTCTTGATCCCAACTTTCAATATTGGGGTAAAGCCACCACCGATAGCAATGGCGCGTACTTATTTAAGACAATAATTCCAGGCGCTTACCCAGCGGATACTGGATGGATTCGTCCTCCTCATATTCACTATAAAGTTCATCAATGGGGTTATAAAGAATTAACAACACAACTTTACTTTGATGGAAATCAATATAATAAAACTGATCGTATTCTTAATGGCGTACCAAAGAGCGAACGATCCAAGGTTGTTCGTCCCATAGAAACAAAAATTATTGATATCCCAGGGGAGGCTCCTGCTACCCATCGAGTTGTGCAATTTGATATTACGCTTGAAAAAGCTTAATGAAAATAACATCGAACTAATAATATAAGGACTAAAGAAAAAAGAATGACTCCTTATCTCTTACAAGAATATTCAAAGCTTCAAACACAAAAACCGCACATTGATTCACCCAATGTGCGCGTGTGGACCATTAAACAAGATGACATAATTTAATGCAAAGGATTATTTAGAGTAGCCAGTAAGGCCAGAAAACAATATTTTTTTTTCTCATGGGCACACCGCCATAGATGACTAATCCGAACTTTAACTTTTTATCTTCTAAAAAATTAGATAGTGGTTCTGTGTCAATACTAGTCCAGTTTTCGTTGGTTTTAATTTCAATAGGAATAATAAGTTCTCCTGACTGATAAATGGCATCTACTTCACCTTTAGAAAACCTTAAAGATCCATCAGACTTTAAAGAATAATTTTTATAAAAATACAGCCCTTTGTTTTTAGTTAACTGAAATTGTAGGCGATTTAAAAGTCTTGAGTAAACTATACCTTCAACTTTATATCCAAGATCTCTACTTATTTCCTTATAGCCGCTCAAATAAGTTACTAAACCAGAGTCAATATAAAAATATTTTTTGAGATACGATCTTTTATTTTCTTCAAATAAAAAAGGTAGCACACAGCCTAAATATCCATGAGAAACCAAGGCTTCTATGACTTCATTAATGAGAGATCTATTTCTTACTCTAGTTTTATTTATGATGTTTGCGTATGTAAACTCTTTTGAATGGAGTAATGATAACTCGACGGCAACTGAATCACTGAAAGAATGGGTCTCTGAGCGAATCAGATAAAATCCTCTGTCAAAAGTTTTTTGAACTTCAAGTAAAGCAGAGCTATCATCTGGCGCCAAATATGAAAGTGGAAGGCCTCCTCGAAGAAGATATTTTTTAGTTAAGAACTTTATTTTTGGTGTTAATTTAGTTTGGGGAAGATCTATATTAAAATTTCCACTGAGAAGTTCATCGAGTGTGTCGCTAATATTAATATTTTCGGCATCTTTGATCAGTTCAGGTAAACTTAATGGAGGTAAAATTTTGAAATCAGCGCGACGTTGAAGTCGCTTTTTTGCTACAGTTTGTAAATAAAGTGGATTTGATCCAGAAACTATAAACGAAGCATTTCCTTTATCAAAAATAAATTTTAAAGCATCAAAAATATCTTCGCACTTTTGAATTTCATCAATAAAAATTAAAATTCTTTTCTGTGTTTGTCCTCGTATGTGCTCATATAAATATTTTGAATCCATTTGAATATCATTGCGAAACACAGTGTCGTCGCCCGTGAATTTGAATATAGCGTACGTGCTTTTCAATACTTCAAGACACGAATCGATTAAAGTAGTTTTTCCACAGCCGACAATACCACTTAAAATTAAACCTTTATTCTGATCAGATTTAAAATAACTGATTAAGGTTTTTTTATATTCTCGTTCAATCAACTTAAAACCCGCCTCGATAATAAAATTATCCCATATTGTCAAATTACTTAATTTCACAAACTTTGACAAGGGAAAGTATTCAAAATTAAGTAATTTGACAGTTTTTCCTAGACCACATTCAAGGCTTAAGTTCGAATTGGAATCCTTTCAACAGAGTTGAGACGATCAGTGTCCTAAATAACTCTGACGAATGGAATCGTTCGCGAGGAGTTCCGCTGCTGGGCCGGAAAGGGTGATTTTTCCGGTTTCCATAACGTAGGCTCGGTGACTGAATTTAAGGGCCATTCGAGCATTTTGTTCGACCAGTAAAATGGTGGTTTTTTTAACTTCGTTGAGGTGTTTAATTATTTCAAAAATTTGACTCACAATAATGGGCGCTAGTCCTAGTGAGGGTTCATCTAAAAGTAAAACTTCGGGACGAGCCATTAGGGCTCGGGAGATGGCAAGCATTTGCTGTTCGCCGCCAGAGAGAGTTCCCGCTTGCTGTTGTCGGCGTTCTTTGAGGCGCGGAAACAAACTAAAACAAAATTCTCGGTCCTTTTCAATGCGCTCTTTATCAGAGTAAATAAAAGCACCCATATCTAAATTTTCTTCCACGGTCATATGTGGAAAAACGCCGCGCCCCTCAGGAGATTGTGCCAGCCCCAGGCTCACTCTCTGGTGCGCAGGATGATTTTGAATTTCTCGCGACTTCATTTTAATAACGCCTTTGCAGGGAACAATCCCTGAAAGGGCGCGAAGGGTTGTGGTTTTTCCTGCGCCATTGGCACCAATGAGTGAAACGATTTCTCCAGGGAAAACCTGAAGACTAATTCCTTTTAGCGCATGTATGGATCCATAAAAAACATTGAGATCAGAAATTTCAAGTATGGGATTTTCAGTTCTCATGCGTGTAGATCCTCATCGGTACCTAAATAAGCTTTGATGACCTCGGGGTGACTTTGAATATAGGAGGGAACGCCTTCTGCAATTTTAATTCCATGATCTAAAACATGAATCCGTTCGCAAATTCGCATTACAAATTTCATATCATGTTCTATTAATAAAATAGTGAGTTTAAATCTCTCGCGAATCATAGAAATAATTTCCATAAGGCCTGCGGTCTCGGAATTATTCATGCCGGCGGCGGGTTCGTCTAAAAGCAAAATTTTTGGTTGAGTCGCCAAGGCTCTCAATATTTCTAGTTTACGTTGTTCTCCGTAGGGGAGAGAGCCAGCAGTGTCGTTCATCTTAGTTTCTAATTGAAAAATTTTGAGGAGATCGATTGCTTGAGCTTTTTTATCGGCCTCTTCTTTTTTAAAAGCAGGAGTTAGAAATACCGCCTGCGCAAAACCATAATGCGTGTGTTGATGTTGGCCCAGTAAAATATTATCTAAAACGCTGAGTTCTTTAAACAAACGAATATTTTGAAATGTTCTTGCAAGGCCGAGTCTTGAAATCTCATAGGTTTTAAGTCCATGAATGGGTTGGCCTGCTAGTTGGATAGAGCCAGAAGTAGGATTGTAAACTCCCGTGAGTAAATTAAAAACGGTTGTTTTGCCCGCGCCATTAGGTCCAATCAGTCCTGCTAATTCGCCCTGATCGAGCTTCATTGAAAAACTATCAACGGCTTTGAGTCCACCAAACTGAATGGAAATTTTATCAATTTCTAGGAGAGGATTTGCCACGAGATTTTCTCCAAAGGTTCCACACTTCATTATGGCCCAAGAGGCCTTGTGGTCGCACTAACATTAAGACAATTAAAATCAAAGAGTAAATAATCATTCGATAATCTTGACCGGTCAGCTCCTGTAAGGGTCGTAAAGCTTCGGGAAGAATAGAAATTAAAATCGCCGCAATAATCGGTCCAGTCATGGAGCCCATTCCGCCCAGCACCACCATAATCACAACGTTGATACTCATTAACATCGTAAATGAGTTGGGAGAAATAAAATTAGAGCAGTGAGCAAACAACGAGCCACCAACACCAGCAAAAAAACTAGAAAGTACAAAGGCCTTTACTTTTACATTTGTGGTGTTGATTCCGAGAGAGTCGGCGGCAATTTCATCTTCGCGGACACTCATAAAGGCCCGTCCGTGACTGGAGCGAACGATGTGAAAAATAACAAAAAAACAGGCAAGCACCCAAAAAATAGCCACAAGATAAAAAGAAAAAAAGCTAGAAAGTGAGATCTCACCTAAATTTAAAGGATTGAGGCCTGGAATTCCAAAAAAACCACGAGCGCCTCCTAAAGTATTATTATTTAGAATGATCACTCGAATGATTTCACCAAAACCAAGAGTTACGATGGCAAGATAATCTCCTTTGAGTCGGAGAGAAGGCTGGCCAACGAGCCAGCCCGCGAGTGCTGCGAGTAAGCCACTTACTAGGCTATAGGAAATAAAGGCCAGTAGGTGTAAAAAAAAGGGCTCAGGGGCTGGGAAGCGCGTGCTTAAATAAGCCGAAGTGTAAGCTCCTATCGCCATAAATCCTGCATGGCCCAGAGAAAACTGCCCTGTGTATCCATTAATAAGATTTAAGCTCATGGCTAAAATAATATTCACTAAAACAAAATCAATGGTTCGATGAATATAAGGATTAAAACTTTGATCAATGACGAGGCCCAAAAAAGCCAGTAGGATAAAGGAGAGTAGTGGTGCCTTCATACTTTTTCTACCTTTTTCAATCCCAATAAACCTGTTGGTTTAAAAATTAAAATTACAATTAAAATTCCAAAAGAAAGTGCATCTCTGTATGTGCTTTCAGAGTAGCCTACGACCATTTCTTCGGAAAGCCCCATAATAAGTCCACCGAGCACGGCACCAGGAAGGCTACCTCCTAGGACTGCTGCGACAAAAGCTTTGGTGCCCATGAGCATTCCCATTAAGGGTTCAATTTTGGGGTAACGCATTCCCACTAACACAGAGGCAATTCCCGCTAAGGCACTACCAACAATAAAAGTAAAACTAATCACGCGATCTATGGGAATTCCAAGCATGGCTGCGACGTTCGCATTTTGACTTACCGCTCGCATCGCTTTTCCCAGCTTTGAGTGATAAACAAGCCAGTGTAATCCCGCCATCGACAATAAACTAATAACCAGAATGATGACATCCAAAGACATGACGTTTATTGGGCCAATAGTAAATAAAACTGATTCAGAAAGTAGTGGAGGAAAGACCTTGGGGTCCACACCAAAAACCAACTGGCCAACATATTCAAGCAAGAGACTTACGCCAATGGCCGTGATCAATATATTAAGCTTTGGTGCTTTTCTGAGAGGGCGATAGGCGATTTTCTCAATGAGAAAAGCCAGAAGGGCACAGAGGCTTGCACTTAAAATTAAAATAACAAACAACCAGCTCCAATGCGGGTGTTCGCCGAGTTGAAAAAAACGAGCGGCGTAGTAGGCAACAAAAGCTCCGACCATATAAATGTCTGAATGTGCAAAATTGATAAATTGGAGAATGCCGTAGACCATAGTGTAGCCCAAAGCAATGAGGGCATAAATTGCCCCCATACTGATGCCATTGATAAGATGTTGAATGAACTCACTCACCCGGTAACTATCAATCGAGATAAGAATTCAATCAAGGATTAACTGTGGTTACGTAGCGATTATTTTTGCCATCAACTTTGACAACAACAGCGCTTTTTACCGCATTTCGTTTTTCGTCAATTGTGATTTTACCAGTAATTCCTGAAAAATCTTTGATTTTAGCAAGAGCATCGCGAATTTTTGTACTATTAGCATCGTTACCACTCTTAATGGCTTCAGCTAAAATTCGAGCAGTATCATAGCCTAGGGCCGCAAGCCCATCTGGAGTTTCATTATATTTTAACTTATATTTGTTTATAAATTCAACAACGTGAGGTTCTTGTGAGTCTGTTGTGTAGTGGTTAGAAAAATAATGACCATTAATAGCGTCTCCACCAATTTCAGAAAGCTTAGAGCTGTCCCAACCATCGCCGCCCAAGAGGGGAACCGTCAGTGCGAGTTCTTTCGCTTGTTTTGCAATCAGTCCAACTTCTGTATAATAGCCAGGAATAAAAATTGCTTCGGGATTTGTGCCTTTAATTTTTGTTAATTGGGCTTTAAAATTTGTATCGCCGCTTGAGTAGCTTACGTCAGAAACAACTTCGCCACCTAATTCTTTAATTTTTGAAGCGAAAAAATCAGCAAGTCCCATGGAGTAGTCGGATTTCACGTCTCTTAAGATCGCCACTTTTTTCACTTTGAGATTTTCAATGGCAAACTTTGCCATTACGGTTCCTTGAAACGGATCAATAAAACAAACTCTGAAAATATAATCGCCCACTTCTGTAACTTTTGGATTTGTGGAGCTTGGAGAAATCATGGGAACTTTATATTGTTGAGCGATAGGAGCTGCGGCGAGTGATCTAGAGCTTGCAACTTCACCAATCACCGCGACCACTTTATCTTGAGTGACTAAGCGAGTGACGGCTTGAGTGGCTTCCTCTGACTTTCCTTGATCATCTAAAGTAATTAGCTTTAGTTTTTTTCCAAGCAAACCGCCCGAGGCATTAATTTCGTCTAATGCTAAGCGAATCCCTTTATTCGTTGAAGTACCAAATGTCGCTTCACTGCCTGTTAATGAGCCGTACTCTCCAATGAGAATTTCGTCCGTGGACTTTTTGGTACATTGAAGAATAAATAGACATAAAATTAAAAGACCTAACTTACGCATGGAACCTCCTGTTTGGTGAAATCACTCGTTCACAAAGGAAGCGGCGAAACTCACTCACACTCGATAGCAAGGAAGTCCTATTAACGTCAATTTTGCATTCTGATTGTTTGCGTTACATAGCTGAAAAAGCCCTACTTCTTCGCCTCGAATTAGGTGCTTTTTCAGCAGAAGCTATAGGGAGAGGATTTGCGCCAGATCAATAAGCTCACGCGAGCTTTCTCTTTTTCCGTTGTAAATTTCTTCAAATGGAACTTTGACTAGTTTATTTCCGCTAATTCCAATCATAGAGCCGCTAATGCCGCTGGCTAAAGCTTCTACAGCGCTTGCGCCAAGTCTGCTGGCTAAAATGCGATCAGCTGCTGTTGGAGAACCACCCCGTTGAATGTGACCAAGAATGCAAACACGAGCTTCAATTCCTGATTTTTTTCTAATGGCTTCAGCTAAATCATAAGCGCGGCCAGATTTTTGTCCTTCGGCAGAAACAATGATGCTACTCATTTTACCTTTTGAAATTGCCGTTTTTATTTGTGTCACAGCTTGATCCATCGGAAATAAAAACTCTGGAGTGAATACGACTTCAGCTCCACCAGCCAGCCCAACCTCTGAGGCGATAAATCCTGAGTTTCTTCCCATGACTTCAACAATAAAGAGGCGATCGTGGCTTGCGGCAGTATCGCGAATTCTGTCGATGGCCTCGAGAGCGGTATTGACCGCGGTATCAAAACCGATGGTGAGTTCCGTTCCATAGATGTCGTTATCAATAGTGCCTGGAACGCCAATAGTGGGAATGCCTTGTTCCTTTTCAAGTAGATGGGCTCCACGAAAGGACCCATCACCACCAATGCAAACAAGCCCATCGATATTTTGTTCTCTCAAGTTATCAGCAGCTATTTTTCGATACTCTTGTTTTAAAAACTCAGGGCATCGTGCAGTTTTTAAAATAGTGCCCCCTCTTTGAATGATATTGGCAACAGATCTTAAATTGAGAGGTTGAAATTGTTTGTTAAGAATTCCTGAATAACCGCCGATGACTCCTACGATTTCAATTTGTTTATAGATCGCCATACGCACAACGGCTCTAATTGCGGCATTCATGCCTGGGGCATCGCCACCACTTGTAAGAACAGCAAGTTTTCGCAAATTTAATGAACTCATAAAAAAGTCCTCGGTGAAGTCTTTAGTTTGATAATAATAAAAAAGGCCATCATATTCAACGATGGCCTTTTCTTTGGAAGTAATCTAAATAAGTTTACTCAATAAACTCTTTATAATTACTTAACCATGTTTTTAAATTCAGCACCTGGGCGGAATTTAGGGTAAGACATAGCTGGAATTTTAATTGTCTTTCCTGTGCGTGGGTTGCGACCAAGGCGAGCTTTTCTTTTTGCTTTTAAGAAAGTGCCGAAGCCTACAAGCTTAACATCATCACCTTTTTTGATGGCTTTTCTGATGTTTTCGATAGTAAGGTCGAGCATTTTTTCTGTTTCAGCTTTGCTCCAGTGACCTTCGCCTGCGATCTTTTCGATTAATTGCGCTTTATTCATGTAACACTCCTTGTTGTGTGCATGTTGTTTTTTATTAAAATCCGTCCTGTAGCTAAAATTAAGCCGGCTTTTAAAGTCATGGTCAACAAAAAAAATGGAGTTTGATTAAATCAGTGGATTAAAACATACGGCAATTGGGATATGAGCACCTATTTAGTGTGCCAGTGGCAAGATCTTTGCTCTTGCCATCTTTATCTGTGACAGAAAGTCTGAAGCCAAAGCTTTGATCGCCCACTTGTCCTTGATCCACATAGAGTCTGAACTTGTAAAGGTTCCACCTGGAAAGTAATGGTCCGTTGTTTACATATAGGACAAAGCCTTTTCCACTGTTGTAGCTATCATACTGAACATAAGAGGCCCAGTAAGGACTAAACAATCCAGGATTACACGATGGAGCAGGTAGTCCTGTAAATAATGATACAAAGAAATCTTCAACCTTTGGAAACATCCAAGCAAACTGATAATAAGATTGTTGCATGGCTGGCGTAGAGTAAATAGACATCTGATGTGTACTGGATTGGTTGGCGGACATGGTAATCATGAGCATATTAAAACCTTTGAGCCAAGAACTGCAGTTTAGGGGTACACCCACTCCCACGGTTGTACTACAACGATCACACACTCCGAGCGCATCTCTTAAAAATTGACTGTAAGTAGCTGTCGGAAAAAGCGTGTCAGTTTGTGTAAGAAAGTCAGTTTTAGAAGCATAATATTGATAGTTACCATTAAAATACTGATATCCATAAGGAGGAGCAACGTTGCCGGCAGGGACACATCCTGCTGGTGTGGCAACATGATTGGGGTTGGGGCAGCTTGGTGGTGGCGGTGGCGGACTACTCTTTTTGCTACCACAAGAAGTTAAATAGGCTGCTGCAAATATAAAAAAGAGAGTAAAAAGTCCCTTTTTTAAATTGTATTTAAGATTGGAATTGAAAGCTAATTCCATAAAGTACTCCTTTATGAACTTTATTACCTTCATAAAATGTGCCAACTCAATATTGTTTAAATAAGGAGGTGAGGGCTGTTACAATAATTAAAATCAAATAAAGTTCATTTATTAGTAACAGTTGTCAAAAAACAAGACATTTCATTGCCTCTTTCTGAGACGTGTGGATGATCCGCATAAATTTGATTTAATCATTAAGCCTATAGTGATCACTGAACAAAGCCGAAAAATGAATATGCTTCAAAGAATTCTTTCTTTAATTAAAGTCTCACTTCGATCAGGATATAACTTACTCGAATATAATCCTTCACTTAATAGACTTTATTTACAAGCTTTCAACTCCATTTTAAATTTAGGAATAGCAGTGACCCTAATCTCTGGTGTCCTCCACATAATTTCTGATAAACCCGATATTTTTTTGCATAATATGATAGTCGCAGCTTTGCTCTCAGTGCCAAAAATTTTCTTACGAAGAAGATCACTTTGGTGGTCAGGAATGACTTTTATAATAATTGTAGATTCAATCCTCATCTTCTATTCTATGATCCTAGGTCCTACTGCTGGTATTCATAATTTATTGATTATCACAGCAGTTATTCCTTTGGTGCTAGGTTTTAATGTTCGATCCATTCTTTTAGCTTCGGTTTCAATTTCTAGTTATATTTATTTATATTTAATCAATTATGAAAACCCATTCCCATTCTACCTGAAGAAATCTGAATGGAATGATTTTTACAGTAGTTTATTAATTATTACGGCCTTTATTGGACTTATTTATATTTTGCAGAAAACCCATTTAGAAACCTTAAAAACTTTAGATGAAGAAAGGTTGAACTCTTACAATTCCTCACGACTAGCCAGTTTGGCGGATTTATCTGGAGCCATTGCTCATGAGTTAAATAATCCTCTCGCAATTCTGGTTGGAAAGATGGAGCTCCTTAAAATTAAAGTAAATTCTAAAGATTTATCTAAAGATCAAATCCTCAGTGAGCTAGTCTTAATTGAAAGAACAATAGAAAGAGTCTGCCAAATTGTAAAAACAATGACGGATCTTGTAAGTAGTGAGAATTATCAAGTGCAATTTAATTTGGTTGATATTATTGAGCAATCCATATCGTTTACTAAAAAGCTTTCACCTGGAGTTGAAATTAATTTAGAAAATCTCACGAATAGTGAAATACCTATATCTGGAAATCCCTCGCAATTGAATCAAGCTATTCTTAACTTACTGGCGAATGCGAAAGATGCGGCCATTAAATCTAAACCATCGTGGATTAAAATTACTTTAAGTAAGGACTCTAACAGTACTGTCATCATTCGTATTACTGACTCAGGCAATGGGATTGCTCCTGAAATTTTAAATAAAATTATGGACCCATTTTTTACTACCAAGAGGTCAGTAATGAGTGCAGGACTTGGTTTACCAATTGCTAAACGAATCATTGAAAATCATCACGGCTTACTTTTATATGATCGCCAACATCCGAATACTTCGTTTCTAATACAGCTTCCATTTGCTTCAGAACGTACTTTGAAAAGAGTCGCATAGTTAGATTCTGCTGAAAAAGGCCTGATTCAAGTTACTAATGAGTATAAATCTTCTATAAAATATCAATATAAGTGAGGCCGCGATTTAAAGAAGAAGAAGGTCTTGCTCTTTGGCCTTTAATTTGGATTTTTCCTTGAGAAAATAACTCTTTAAATCGAGTTCGTGAGATATTTTGAAACTCTAAATTCGCTTTTTGCTCTCGTAAAGCCAAGAGCAAAAGGTTATCTAAACGTCCGTTTTTGGCTAAAACTTCAATTGTTACCCGAAAAGAATTCGGTGGTTGTGGCGGTATAAATTCATTCATTATAGACTCCTAGGGAGATGAGTGAGGCCCTCTATACCCTGCATTTTCTAACTTGTGAACACAAAAAAGCGTACCGATGAACTTCTTGGTCTAGTTGTATTTTCTATAGGATTCTAATTTACATCAGAAACCGATATTTTTAGCTGATTCTAATAGTAGTATCATTTTAATATTTCTAAAAACGAAACAGTAATTAAAGTAACGTTTCTTGAAAATTCAATACTCTTAGTTTAGTTAATAATCATGAATAAAAGTAATAATAATATAATCATTAATAGATATTCACCATTAACTCTGGCAGAAGCTAAATCGTTAAAAAATCGTATCGTTGTGCCTGCAATGGCCTCAGGAACCGCAACGACTAATGGATTTGTTACAGGCCAAACTTTATCTCACTATCAACGACTCGTAAAATCAAACGCTGGACTTATCATTGTAGAGTACACTTATGTTACTTCAGAGGGACGAAGTGAGGAAAATCAGCTTGGAATCCAATTCAATGAACAAGTTTCTGGTTTAAAAAGTTTAGCAAACATATTGAAAGAACGAGGAGCTCTAGCGGGTCTTCAACTTACTCATGCTGGTGGTAAATCTAGTACTTCTTTTACTGGAGGAACGCTTTGGGCTCCGAGTGCTATTTCTACTCCTGTAAAAAATAAAACTCTAGAAGTTCCTAATGAAATGTCTCGATCAAAAATAATAGCACTCAAACAATCTTTTTTAGATGCTGCCAATAGAGCGTATCAAGCGGGATTTGATTTGGTAGAATTACACAGTGCCCACGGCTATGGACTAAATCAATGGCTCTCCCCTCTAACAAATAAACGAAACGATGAATATGGAAATTCGTTTGAAGGACGTACCCGTTTACTCATAGAAATTGTTCAAGAAATAAGATCACAATTACCGCAGTTGCTTATTTCTGTTAGAATACCTGAGCAAGATTTTATCCCTAATGGATGGACACTTGATGAGTCAGTGGCACTTACAAAATGTCTAAAATCAAACGGCGTATCTTTAGTCAATGTTTCCTCCGGAATTGGAGGCTGGCAAAGGCCGGAATCTAGGCAAGGCGAGGGTTATTTAGTACCTGAAGCAAAATATATTCAGCAAAAAATTGATCTTCCAGTTATTGCCGTTGGCGGAATAAAAACGGGCGCATATATTGACAGCGGCCTTAAACAAAAATGGTTTGAATTAGCTGCAATTGGTAGAGCTGTACTAGAAGATCCCGAAGGCTGGAGTCAACGTGAATTGAGAGTGAATGAATTTTAAAAGCGCCAGCCAAGGTGGTCATAAATCATAGTCCAAATGACCACATTAACTCTCCAGGCAATTAAATCCTGATAGTTTATATTGGAATTTCCGTGACCAGAATTATTCGTAGAATATAGATAAACACTGTCAGGATACTTTTCTTCGATGACTGAGTAGAGCTTATAGGAGTGGGCAGGGTTGACCCTTGAATCTTGACGTCCACTCAAAATTAAGAAAACCGGAGAGTTTTCTTGTTCATTTCCTTTTTCAACTGGAGAAATTGCTGCTAGATATTTATAATCTTCTTCAATTGATGAATCGCCATATTCATAAGACCATCCACGAGAAAATCGCTCATCGAGGACTTCTTTATGAAGAAGATCATGAACGCCATTGATTGGGATAACTAAACCAAAATCATTTGGATTTAGTATAGCTGTTGCAGCCACAGTTAATCCACCATTAGAACCGCCCCTAATAATAATTTTAGAAGGTTGAGTATATTTTTTAGAGACAAGGTATCGTGAAACAGCAGTGAGATCGTTGAAAGTATTGATTTTCTTTTCTTTAACTGCATCTTGATGCCAATTTTCTCCAAATTCATTGCCTCCTCTAATAGCTGGATCTACAGTAATTCCTCCACGAAGTAAAAAGTCTGTTACGATTGGGTTAGGGATCGGGTAGAAATTGTATTCTACACCAAAGCCACCATATACATCCATATATACAGGATTGTTCCCATCTAAATTGAGATTTTTTAATTTGGTAATTCGCATAGGAATAATTTTTCCATCAGCACTTGTGGTTTCAGTAATTGTGGATTCAAATTCTTTTCCATTTACAGTAAAAAGTTTTTTTGTAATGTCTTCTGAAGAATCGGAAAATTTCTTTTCAATCAAGTCATAATCAAATTGACTTGCCTCTACAACCTTACTTTGTAATTGAAGAGTTAATTTTTTTTGATCTTCCGATATGCTAGCTTTTACTAATGAGGCTGCAGTTGGAATTGCAACTTGAGCCAATAAGTCAGCGTTGTCATTGTAAACAAAAAGAGTTTCTTCTGGGCCAAAAGTGTGCCTTACAAAAAGTGTGTCATTTGAGAATTTGGCCCATTTGATTACTCCTTCAGGCAGAGAAAGCCACTTTTTGGGTTCAAGAGTACTATTTTGAAGTGGCAACGAAACCCGGTGAACTTCTGATTGGCTGGCATTGACGTATTTTTTTAAGTATATATTGTTCTTACTGATCCCAATGATTTCGGTATAGAATGTATTGAGAGGGAGTTCATATGAAACAGTGGAAGTTAAAATATAGTTCTTAATTCCGTCAGAAGCTAATATATATCCTGAGTTTCCGTCCCAGATCCCCCACGAAAAAGAAATAGGTGGTACCTGAGGATTTGAGACATCATATTTATTATAATTTACTTGATCCTCGGTTCTGATTTGTAGAAAAAGAGAGTTTCCAAGCCAATACACCATAGGACTGATTGTTGGCATTAAAGTACTACTTTTAAGAGGTAACATCTCCGTTAAGTCGTAAACTCCAATTTTAAATTGATCAAAAGAGCCCTGTTCATTTAGTACGTAAGCGAGGTATTTTTCATCTAACGACAATTCAGCATTAACAATGTGAACAAGTTGCTTTCTGCTGAATTGCCCCGTAGTAATGAGAGTTTTAGAGACTTGATCTTTAGTTACTAATCTTAATTCTTCTAGTTTTTCTATACCCAGACTTACAATTTGAATCTGGCTTCCATTTGATAGAAATTTTTTTAATTTTATTCGTTCTTTCGAGTATAAATCATGCAACCACTTTTCAACTTTCTTCTTATTTGGGCTATTGTTTATTTTTTGATTGACCTTATGATTTTGATTCAAGATCCATTGCTCACGTTCTGGAGTATCAAACTCTAATGATAAATACTTTTGAGAGTTTGTCGGTTTTTTAATATCTATTGGTTTATCTGCAGGAGTTGAGCCGACTTGTTGATTATCTTTTGTTACAGTTTGAGCATGAGCAAGTGACAATGTTAGACACAAGCCCATGAAAAAAATTCTCTGACTGTACTTGATAACCAAATAAAGCATATTTGAACTCCCATGTTATTATGGAGAGATTTCTCTTCAACTTTCGTGCCACTAGAAGTTAGATCCTATTTCTGTCGGTTTTCTCTTTGGATGACTTATTCTCAACTATGCCCGATTCAGTTGACTTTATATTATTTTTAAATAGAAAATTTAATGATGAATAATTTTTTATTTGCAATGTTGTTTCTATTTTTAGCTAATTGTAATCGTAACGAAGACAAAGAGCCTAATGTTAACCCCCCTAGCCCCACTCCTCAGGCGAAGATTCCGCTCACTCTTGCTGATTGTAAAAAGAGTATAGTGAATTGTGCCTCGATTGATATCGAGCGTAGTGATGCCAAAGAAGCTTATGACTTTGGATGTAATGCTGGTGATTTTTACGCTTGTTTTCGACTTGGCCAATACCTAGAAATTAAATCAAAAAATATTATGGAGGCACTGAAGGCTTATGAAAAAAGTTGCCTTGGGAAAGATCAAAATGGCTGCGAAAGTGAGACGGAACTTCGAATGGATCTTTGTTATATTAAACAAATGAAATCCTATTGCAAAGGTGAGCCTGTGGGTGAGTATCGAATTTTGCTTTTTCTACAGGAGTTGAATCCTAAATATGAAGATATCTTTGTTAACAGAGACTTTGATAAGCCTTTTTCTTTAGAAGCAGTTAAAATTTTATATGAAAAGAGATTGAAAGAGAAAAATAAAAAGCTGCTTAAAGCTCTGAAGATTTCTCAAAAAAGAGGCCATCATGATGGCGCAGACTCTGAAGGTTTACAGCTCGATATTTGGAGATTAGAGGGCAATTCGAAAATGTTGAAGCAGTACGAAGAATAAAAATCATTAATCTAATTTTTCATGGATGCGTTTATGGATTCCATACATCATATAGAGAGTGACTAGGCTGCTCCCTATGACTACATATCCAACGTGATCAAAGTTATCAATGTGACCATTGTCTTTAACGGTGACGATCATTCCGGCGAGGAGTGAGCCCAGTCCGCCAGAAATTTGCTGGAGGGAGCTGCTGACTGACATAAACGAACCTCTGCTAAGTGGAGCTGGTACCGCTGACATTAATGCTTGCGCAGGAATCATTCGAGAAGTAATCCCCACAAACATAATGGCATTGATGAGCATAAATACTTCAAGTCGTGTTGGGCCCAGATGCGTGTAGATGAGCACCATAATAATAGATAGGATCGTGCCTAATACAAATAAATTAAATTTACCAAAGGCGTCGCTGGCTCTTCCAATAAAGGGACCAGTAATAATGGAGCAGACTCCCGTAGTCATGTAAACCATAGGAAGGTGATCAAGGTCAATGCCAAGGTTGTTAACACTAAATGCGCTGGCAAAAGGCATAATCATAAAGCCACCAATACTTAACAAAGCAACGGAAGCAAAAGCCTTGAGGTAACTCACATTTTTAATGGTTTGAATAAAATGGTGCAAGGGGTGTGTGTCAGGATGTTTAGCTAAGTGAGCATCAATAGGTTTTAAAAACTTCCAAATTATAATTCCAACGATGGCACTGACAACAACAATTAACATAAAAGGGAGATGCCATCCCCAATGAGTTGCTAAATAAAGTCCAAAGGGTAATCCTAAAATTTGACTGCCAGCAAAGGCAGTTTGAATAAAGCCCATCACTCGTCCTCGAGCTTCAAGAGGAAATAAATCGGTGGTTATGGCAAAAACAATGGAGCCGATCACGCCACCAAACAGACCTGTCACCATTCTGGCTAAAAGTAAAAACTCGAAACTGGTTGCAAGCCCGCAAAGCAAGGTTCCAAAGATAAAACCTATGTAAAAGAAAAGAAGAATTTTTTTTCTATCATATTTATCGGCAAATCCCGCGGCGAGTATTCCAGAAAGCCCAGCGCTAAAAGCATACACAGACACGACCATACCAAATTGTGAGGGATTAATATTGAGTTTGGGCATCAGAATAGCCCCAAGCGGTGAGAGAATCATAAAATCTAAAATAATGGTAAACTGTAAAAATGATAGCAGCCCAACGACAAAGACTTGATATTGAGAAAAGTGGACTTTTCTGGTTGGCTTATGAGTTTTATTCTTTGGATTACTTTGAATGTGATGAAGAGTTTCTGACATTTTAAAATCATAGCATGTTGAATTGGTAGATTTAACAATCGAATATAAACAATAATAATTACCAGTTCTAAGTGCAGGCGTCCGAACACAACGTTATATGTCCGAAGGTGTCCGAATTTCGAGGGTAAAACTAACTTGAGTAGTGGCTGGGCTTGGTGCTGGGGTTGCTATAGTAACCCCAGCCGAGTCTGAGTGGGCACAAAAGAAGAAAACCCCCATTTTTAGAATGGAGGTCTCTATGAATGAAACTAATACAAACAAGAATTGTGTTAGCTATCGTCATTCGCTGGAGTTGACTCAAGAGCTTTTAAGTCTAATTTTTTTAGCCCGTGTTGCCCGACAAATAGTGTTACCCAAGCCCCAGACCACAATTATGAGTTTA
>CAZTDX010000047.1:8024-28277 GCA_964612425.1 uncultured Pseudobdellovibrionaceae bacterium | reverse complement strand
TTTTGAAGTAGATCCTCCTTGTGATGAAGAGCCAATTCAAACTCAGAAGGATGTGTTAAAAGTTGTAGAGGCCTACAAGCGTTGCAGGCTCATTGAGGAATTTTTCAAAGCCCTAACAGCGAAAGACAATGAGCCATTTTCAATTTCGGAATTTAAAATATTAAAGAAAATGGAAAAAAAATATCGATTACCATTGCTAACTATCAAGGATGCCATGAAAAATTAATTTACATGTCCATTGGTTATCGCCTTTAATTTTTTAAATTCTTCCATTTCGGTGAGGCCATGGATGGCCGTCCCGAAGTTGCCTCTTCAACTCACTTCCCTACGCCTTCGAGAAGCCCCTGATTCAAGCACAGACTTATGTGTAAAATGTAATATAGGGTTAGAGTTCCTCTACGTTGAATGAGATTTAAACTTTTCCGCCTTGAATTAGGCTCTTTTTCAGCAAAATCTAAGTACTGTTGAAAATGGCAATGAGACTAAAATAAAAAAGCCTCTGAGATTCAGAGGCTTTTTTAAATAAATTATATTTGATAAACGAAATTTTATTTTTACAAAAATTAACGTTTTGAGAATTGGCAGCTTCTTCGTGCGCCGTGCTTCCCGTATTTCTTTCTTTCAACCATACGTGGATCTCGAGTAAGAAAACCAGCTTTTTTAAGAACTCCTCTTAACTCAGGGTTAAAAGCAGTCAACGCTCTTGAAATACCCAAGCGAAGTGCGCCAGCTTGGCCGGACTCTCCACCACCAGCAACAGTTGCATTGATATCAAATTTACCAACTTGATTAATAATATCAAAGGGCTGAAGCATAATCATTCTTGAGATCGCATTTTTTAAAGCTTTTTCAGGTTCTGCACCGTTAAGGGTAACTTTGCCTTTACCTGGCTTTAAAAATACTCGAGCAGCGCTCGTTTTTCTTCTTCCTGTTCCGTAATAATATTTTTCAGCAGCCATCGATCCTTATCCTTTATATTAGTGTTTGATGGTCAAAGTTTGTGGTTTCTGAGCAGCATGAGTGTGATTTGGCCCAGCAAAAACTTTTAATTTAGTTAGAATATCTCTTGAAAGTCTGTTAGTTGGCAACATTCCTCTCACAGCTTCTGTAATAATAAATGAAGGATCTTTTTCCAGCATTTGTTCAGCCGTTAATTCCTTTAAAGATCCGAAGAAGCGAGTGTGAGTATAGTATTTTTTGCTCAACCACTTGTTACCAGTCATATTGATCTTTTCGCTATTAATAATAACAACGAAATCACCGCAATCAACGTTTGGGGTAAAGGTAGGTTTATTTTTTCCTCTTAAAATATTGGCAATTTCAGTTGATAAACGACCTAATGTCAAACCAGTGGCATCAACAATCCACCACGCCCTTTTTACTTCATCAGTTTTGGCAATCCACGTTTTCATAGCTTAGCTCCAACTTGTACTTAAATTCGTACTTCTATTTTCTTTAACCGGAACGATTCTTTTAGTTTTCGCGATACCTGTTGTCAAGAGAGATACGATCACCTTAATAAAAAACTTTGACTAAAAAGAGTCCTTGGGACGGAGCCGCATATGAAGCTTGTGTCCGATCCTTGGCAAGCAGTAACCGATTTAATTCCTGAGGCCCTCTTTTTTTTTGCATATAATAGAGCTGCGTCCCCACAATATTACGAACCATTTGCTTTAAAAACCCGCTGCCTGTGATTTCAAAATAAAAAATATGATTGCTCTTTTGTATCCACCGGGCTCGATATATTTTTCGCACAGTATTGGGGAGCTCCGTCCCCACTGATTGAAAACTTTTGAAGTCATGTTCTCCCTCTAAAACTATGGCAAGCTCTTGTAATTCTTTAAGATTAAAAGGGTAAGGATACCAGTGCGAATACCGCCTCAGGAATGTTGGACCCACAGAATTTGTAGAAATAACGTACCGGTAAGTTTTAGCTTTAGCCGAAAAAAGAGAATGAAACTTTGCACTCACCATCTCACTTGATTGCACAACAATAGAGTCAGGAAGAATTGCTTCCAAAGCCCTAACAAGGTTTATTTTTGAAGGGTCTTTGGGGGCATCAAAGTGAACCACTTGACCCAAAGCATGAACCCCAGCATCGGTGCGCCCAGAAGCAACACATCCAACGGGTTCTTTAAAGATTTTAGCTAAACCAAACTCAAGCGTTTCCTGAATACTTGGTTTTTTTGCGGTTGAGGATTGCTTTTGCCAGCCACAAAAATCAGTTCCGTCATAGGAAATTATTAACTTAACTCTTTGTTTTAACTCTTGATTATTTTTCAACTGCAGGTGCTCCGTCCCCAAACTGTCCTAAATATCTGGGATGTCTTTATTATTTATTAGAGATCAAACCCCACACCCACATTAATTAAATTACTAGAAATATCAAGATCCGACCCCGCACTTTGTATGCGTCGATACTCAATATCAAGCCAGAAATTGTTAATTCCATACTCAGAATCTAAGCTCCCAGCACCATATTCATCTAACATTCCAATATTAAATCGGATTCCACCACTCCCTTGGGCTGCTGGAACAAATTTGGTTTTATTCCTTTTATTATCATCCCGAGATTCATAAAACATAGCTGGCACAAAACCCGCTGAAATATAGGGAACAAACCAAGGATGGGGAGTGTATTGAAATCGATAAACAAAGCTTAAATGATTGAGAAAAATCCAAAGAGTGTACTTTTCAAAAGCGATGCTGGCATCATCCACAAACCGCCCCTGCCCCGTTTTACTCCCAATGCTCGTTCCAAAACTTAGAACCCAATGTCCAAAATTTCTAAAGGCAAGCCAATCATAATCGATCAAGGTCAAAGTTACTGGAGACTCTCCATAAATATCTGAATAAGTGACCTGATGTCCACCAATCGTCCGAGTCATTGGGAGCGCCGGCATTTGAGTGAATCGAATGCTCGCAGAACCTTCTAACGGACTCTCATCCATCTTATAAACATAAGAGCCATCGGTCGAAACAAACATTAAACCCTTTTTATAGGTCGATTTTTTCGGTTTAATATTGGTATCATCTTTATATTCTTTTTCGGCGCTATCGCTACTTTCTTCTTTATAGTAATAGGCATCATCGTCTTCGCTGGCCATTAAAAACCCTTTATTTGGGTCTCGTGGATTCCAGCGTCGATGACTCTTTGACGTCGTCGAATCATCGACTGTTTTAGAACGGCTGTTTGATGTATTATTTTTAAATAGGGGCGGAGCAACCTCAGCTGTCGGACTTGAATTTAAGCTCTCCGCCTCTTGACTCTTCGTTGTTTGAGGGCTGAGTTCGTTTTGTTTATTGGATTGAAGCTCTTTGGGTGGCTCTGCTTGATTTTGCTGAGTACTTTCTATAATTAATTCTTTTCCTTGAGCTTGATCAGCCTCTTTCTCTAACTCGTTTTGCTCTATGTCTTCGTTGAGTTGCTCTTCAAGGAGTGGATCATCGATTTGCGTATCTTTAGTCACTGGAATTGGTTTACTCGAACTTGAACTCATTGAGGAGTTTAGCTTAGATCCATTTTGAGCCATGAGCCCTATTGTAAAGAATAGGACAAAACTCCCAAAAACTAACTTTAATATAGGAGAATGGTTTTTTTTATTCATGACTTTGAATAAATCTCCGCACAATAAAAAAACCAATAAAAAAGCCCAGGGTTGAAATCAAAATAAATCCCTGAAGTCCATACAAAACTAGCCACTGAGTTGCAGAAACGATAGGATTTAAAACCGCTCGAACGGTGGCTCTTGCCTCTTCTTTTCGTTTTATTTTTGCCGCCCACTCAGGACTATATTTATAATACTGAGTTACAAGCCAGCGACCGATTTTATTTGTGTTGAGATACTGGTTTCGAAACGCTCGCAAAATATTTAATTGTGGAGCAAGCGCGGAACCATACGCCGCCGTTGCAATAAAGCACTGACTGCTTTCGATGATCCCGGTCACTTCTTCTGGTTTCGCAGAGTGAGCGGCATAAGTTAACAAAGGTTTTGCTGAAGAGTTATTTCCAGAAAAATAAAAAACATTTCCAGCGGCATCCACATTGGCGAATTGAAAATAGTATCTCGTGCCATTATTTAAACCCGTAATGGTTCGCTCATTTAATGTAGCAACTTTGCCACCAGAGTCAGAGTCCCCCAGTGTAAATGAAAAATCTTTATGTGGTGAGTTTGAATTAACTGTGGCTGCAAAAGTATTGTCATCACCTTCAATGGGACCTTCAGCGTAATAAACACGGAGTGATTGAAACTCTCCCGAACCATCGGGCGGGGCCTTATTAAAGTTAGGACCATGAATTTCATTATCGATATAAACTTTTTCATCACCCTTGGCTATGGTCAAATAGCAAAAGCCTTCGTACGTTTGTGTGACAGTACTTGTTGTAGGACAGCCGGTTGCAAACTTTATATCATTGTAATTAGCTGAGTCAGAGGGCACGCCCATGACTTTAATCTGCACAACAAAATAATCTTCAAGTGTATTATCACTTCCCGAACTCACCCCGACCTGAATCTCACCAGAGACGGGCAAAGTACATCGGGAATTATCACCAGAGCTTAAGGCTGCGCAAAGATGCCCCCATCTTATTCCTGACTCTAAAACTATATTGGGAGCAAGAACGGTGGGCAGTTTCAAATCTGCATCTATTTTCCCACTGGTATTGGCATTATTGACAAAAAATAAAGTTGGAGACCCAGAAAATGCTTCGGCTTTATCAGAACGAAATTTAAAAGAAAGCATGGCATCCGGATTTATTCGTGTAAGATTACAAGGACTATTTTGATCATCGCAATTGTTGCAGTTTTCGCTTCCAGTACAATAAGCTCCAGTGATGCCTCCATAAACCACAATATTACTGATTTGCGAAGTACCACCACCAGTACCCCCGGTAGGATCACCAGTTTGCGTAACCGTAGGCATAACAACATTGGAGGCCCCGACGACCTCCACTTTCATTGTATCAATATTCGCGTTGGCTAAAAATCCAAACAAAAAAATAAAGCTAAATATAAATTGTTTTTTTAATGCCTTTGTTTTGTATAATACCATAGCTCTATGCTGAACACTCTACTAACGTCTGTCAATGAACCTCTTCGTCATCTTCACTTTTGTTAACATTAGTATTAGCACTCACCTCTTCACCCTCTTCGTCTTCCATCAAGTCATGCTCTGTGGGACTTGGAAGCGGAGGCATATAGGCGTTTGATTTAAATTTACGGGCACTTTTTCCCCAGCGAAAAATTCCAAATAGCGCACCGAGGACGGCATAGGTTAAAAACAATATAAACAAATTTACTTCAGGCCTCAATAAAACCGCTGTAAATATTCCCACTCCCACAACTAAATAGCGAAAGGGCAGGCGTTCTTTCAAGTCTAAATCCTTAAAGCTACGATAGCGGAACGTGCTAACCATCACAAAAGCCAACAAAAATGTCATTGCTAAGAGCCCCACATTTCCCGTGGGATTAATACTTAAATCAGTAAAAGCTAAAACGGAGCTGGCGACAATTCCTGCCGCCATAGGGATGGGCAAGCCTTGAAAATAGTTTTTCTCTATAATATTGGCCTGAACATTAAATCGAGCTAATCGAAGGGCTCCACAGGTAACAAAGAGAAAACACGCCAGCCACCCAATTCTACCCATCGGATACAAAGCCCACTGATGTAACAAAATAGCCGGTGCCATTCCAAAACTGCATAAATCACAAAGCGAATCATATTCTGCGCCAAATTTACTTGTCGATCGTGTGAGTCGCGCTAAACGACCATCCAATAAATCAAAAAAAGAGGCTGCCACTATATAATAGGCCGCTGTTGTGAACTCCCCCTTGATGGCAGATATAATCGCAAAAAAACCACAGAACAAATTCCCGGTAGTCACTAAATTGGGAAGGATGTAAATGTGCATGGCTAAACGCCGTGGTCGGACTTCTTGTATTGAGACTGGCTCTCCCGCTTTTGCATGATCCATAATTTGAAAAAAGCTCTCCCTCACTCAATTCTTATTTCATTTTAATAATAATCAACTTTCGATTAATTGACTATAGACTAAAACGAAGCGCCAAATGATGTAAATAAAATATATAAACCAAGAGCACTCATCAATGGCAACGTCAAATTGTCATCCAGCTTACCAATTGGGAGCAACTCTGAGAGTGCTCCAATAATGCCGGCCAAAATACTTACAATGAAAATTTTATCCATTAATAGTGCGTGAGTATTTAAAAATAAAAAAGTTAAAACAGTGCAAACGACAAATGCGGCGGTGGTCCCTTGCAAACTTTTTTGGCCAAAAATTTTATCCTTGCCAAAACGAATGCCAATACAGCTTGCAATAGGGTCAGCAAAAGCTAAAAATAATAAAGTTAAGCTAACAATCGGTGGCGGAAAAAAGAGCACTAAAATCAAAACTCCCGTAATGAGATAGGAGTTGCCGGACAATTTATGAACTTCATTCTCTCTAATGACGGCATGAAATAGACTGATAAAAATATCATTCCATCTTTTATAATACTGTCGAAGGACATCTGGAACGACAAAAACTAACATTGTAAGTAGAAGTAAGGCGATGGCTGTTTCTTTGGTAACTCTTTGATGGATTAAAACCATCAACATAACTCCGGACATATGCCAAGCCTTGCGTGCTAAATGCATATCTGATCTCCGCTTGAACACCCGCCCCATCATGGAAATGTCCTCCATTAAACTCATCCATTCTCCTTACAAAAAAGATGACAATACAAGATCTTTATCGCTTATAAAAGTAAGCAAGCCGGTTTAGATCCATATTGAGTGGTTCGCAACCTATTACAAGCTGCGATGCGACAGCAAGCATCATTTTTCTAATTTAAAGTTTTTGCAAACTTTGCATTCATAAAAATGGGTTGTCCATTAATTACTTAGAAGCTCGAGACAATCTCTTTATCGAATTTTTTGTTGATGATTCGAAAAACTGGAAAATTGATTTATTAAGGCCTTACTTCATTTTGCATAAAATCTGAATTTGACTGAATCGATCCAATAGATCGATAGAGTCAAATATTTGGATTAACTGGGATATTTTAAGAAATTTTAATCAAAGTTATTGTTAAGACCCCAAAAGTTTATTTTTTAGATGTTGGGTTGTTTACTTGGACTATTCAATTTGGATTTTGAGGTATTCTGGGGCATTTTTATTCACGTTTTCAAACCATTCAATTTTAAGATCATTTTCTCCTTTTTCTAAGCTGAGAAAATCAGTGGTGTAGCCTCCATCAACAGCAAATAGATTGGCGGTGTAACCATTTTTAGTGTTTTTAAGGCTTTTAATTTTGCTCAAACAATTTCCATTGAGCCTTAATTGATTAAAATGGGAGAATTTATAGTAAGTTTTTTGTGGCGAACAATCCCAAGTTAAACTCGTTGAATGGAAAGTCTCCTGTAAATCAACCTCATTCATTATATTGACATTAGAAATGCTTGCGGGAGATCGAGTGCGCGCCGCATCACTTGAAGCTGCGCTATTTTCCTGAGTACTCCAGACATCTAGTTTCAAAATAAAGCCTAAAGTTAAAACAATCACGAATAACAGTTTCACTTTGGACGAAATCAACGGCCGCTTCGAAGTGGCTTTACTGATAGAATTTTTATTTACAGATGAAATTTTCACAGAGGGAAAATCGGCAGTTTTTTGACACTCAATAAGTCCAAATTTGATGGAATTGATGTCAATAACGCAAGTGCACATAAAAGTTATTTACACTTTTCAACTCTAGCGTTTTTTGTCAGACTAAGGCCCATAGTACGTTAGATTCTGTAAGAAATTTAAAATCAGAACTAAACGTACTTTATTTTTTACACGGAGGTCCCTTTGAATTACTCACTATCTCACACTTTTGCTAAAGCTACTGCTCTTATTGGGGGCGTTGGTCTTGCTCTTACTTTCACAGCGTGCGCACCAACTGCTGATCAACTTAAAAAAGCCATTGAAAAAGATCCAAGTATTGTCTTTGTGGCTATTGAAAAAGCACCAGATCAATTTATTGAAGTGGTAAATAAGGCAGCCCGAGAAGCTCAGCAAAAAAATCAACAAAAAGAAATTGCTGAAGAGCAAAACAAAAGAGATCAAGAGTTTAAAAATCCACTTAAGCCTGCAATTGATGAAAGCCGTCCTTTTATGGGACCAAAAGATGCTAAGATTACTATCGTAGAATTTTCTGACTTTGAATGCCCTTATTGTTCTAAAGGTTATGCTACTGTAAAAGAAGTTTTAAAGACTTATCCAACCGAAGTCAGAGTGCTTTTCAAACATTTACCTCTTGAGTTCCACCCCAAAGCTCTTCCCGCTGCAAAATACTTTGAGGCTATTGCTATGCAAGACCAAGAAAAAGCTATCAAGTATCATGATACTATTTTCCAAAACCAAGATAAACTTAGAAGCGAAGGTGAAGCTTTCATGAAGAAAGTAGCAAAAGATCTTGGTGTTAATATGAAGAAATTAGAAACTGATGTTGCCTCTGAAGCGGTTATGAAGAAAATTCAAACTGATATTGATGAAGCTCGAAGTTTTGAAATTAGCGGAACGCCTGGTTTTATTATCAATGGTGTTTCACTTCGTGGAGCCTACCCTTTCAGCGAATTTAAATCTATCATCGACAAACATCTAGGAAAGAAATAAACTTAGTTTATTTATATAAAGTTCTTTCAGGTCTTAAGCCCCTAATATAAGGGGCTTTTTTTTTGCATCATTGACCTCATATCATTGCAATGATGTCATAATAAAGTGATCGATATCTTAGGTAATTTTCTCATTTTTTCCACTCAAGGATTCAGAGAGTTTATAGCTCTTTTGAAGGACACTTTTTTATCACTTTTGACCCCCCCCTTTCGTTGGAAAGAAACCATTCAACAATTTTACTTTGTAGCCAATGGCAGCCTCTTTATCGTGGCGTTTTGTGTTGGTTTTGCCGCCATCGTTACAATCCTTGAATCGTCCTTTCACATGAAAATGGTGATTCAAAATGATTCGATGGTTCCAGGTTTTGCCTCTATGTTAATTCTTCGCGAACTGGGAGCGGTTGTTTCATCACTCCTCCTCACCTCACGAGTCGGTGCTGGTTTTGCTGCTGAAGTGGGATCCATGACTGTCACGGAACAAGTGGATGCTCTTCGTATGCTAGGGATTGACCCCGTAAAATTCATTGTGGTGCCTCGTCTAGTTGCCTGCACCATTGGCTCCGCCGTACTCACGGTGATCGCAAACATAGTTTGTTTATACTTTGCAGCCCTCGTTTGTGAAGCTTATATGGGCTTTACCTTTGGTATGTTTCGAACGGCCATGATCCGCTTTGTTGGTTTTCAAGATTTAGTTTTTGCTGGCATCAAAGGAGCTGTCTTTGGTAGCGTGATTCCACTCATCAGCTGTTTTTTTGGCTTTCGATGCAGGTCGGGAGCTGAGGGTGTCGGTGTTGCCACGACTCAAAGTGTGGTGTCGGGCTCCGTAACCATTATTGTATTGGATTTTATTTTATCATTTATTTTTTCACACTTTTACTGAAGGTGATTTATGAAAATTGAAACTAAAGTTGGGCTCCTTTTTCTCGTAACAATATCCTTTATAATTGGATTTGCTTACGCACTCGGTATCCTCAATCCGTTTTCAAACTACAATGAACTCACGGTACTTTATAATTATGCCGGCGGATTAGAAAAGGGTTCTCCTGTTAGAGTTATGGGAATTGAGGTTGGAAAAGTAAAATCCATTGATTTCGATCCAGCTGGCAAAACAGCCCAAGGCGAAGAAGTTAAGCTCAAAATTAAAATTGGAATTTCAAAAGATGCGTGGGAATCAGTTCGCAAAGATTCTCACTTTTACATCAACATGGCAGGAGTTATTGGAGAAAAGTTTTTAGAAATTTCTCCCGGAACATTAGAATACCCTACGTTTTCTCCCAAAGATCAGGTGCGCGGAGAAGATCCTCCTCGTGTGGATCAACTTATTTCCCAGGGCTATGGTCTTGCTGGAAAAATTCTTGATATCGTCAGTAAAAATGAAGGGTCTGTCACTGGCATGATCACTCAGATTGATAAATTGATTACTAATTTTAATAAAACATTGGCGATGCTAGATAAAACTTCTAAAAATAAAGATGTTGAAAGACTTGTTAATAACTTTATCCAGATTTCGGACGACTTAGCTTACTTAACTAAACAACTCCGATCAGAAAAGTCAGAGAAGTCCTTTGAAGTTTTAAATAAAATTTTACTTAGAATTGAAAATGTCGATGGTCCTACCTTAAGAAAATTTTTACAAGAAGAAGGCATCAAGGCCCGAATGTTCTAGAACTCTATTGTTCTGTTGCTCTAAATATCTAAGATTCACAATTCCTAAAAATAAAAAACCCCCGAGATGTACTCGAGGGTTTCCAAAAGCTATATTAGCTTAAAACTACTTCTTCTTAGCAGTTTTCTTTTTTGTAGCTTTTTTCTTAGTTGCTTTCTTTTTTGTAGCTTTTTTCTTAGCCATCTTATCCTCCTAGGATATTTTTTGTTGTTGGTTACTCGTTGCTTTCTAATTCAAATTGTGATCAAGACGACATCGCTCGTCAATAGAAAAAATAAAAAAAAGTAAAAAAAATTTAGTTTTGCACGAATTTTGCGATCACTGTTATCAAAAATGGAGGAGCAATGATAATTTTTTTTCTAGTGATGAGTTTCGGATTGATGTTCATCCACCGGACAACACTCAAACTACTAAACAGGAAAACATTACCTGAAGCCATTTGCAGGCGTATCATTAAAATCCATCTGATTTTTTTCTGGGTAATGACACTTCTTTCACCCTGGACTCCTGTACTGTTTCTCTGTTTTTTAATTTTTTTTCAGTTTATTGTCGTTAATCGTCTTGAATCGATACTCAATATCATTTTGAGACACCGATTCGACGTGAACATGCTTAAGTTTATCGATGAAATGATCCTTCTGATGATCACTGCGAAGTCGTTTCGGGATAGTTTTAATATGATAACTCAAAATTCAGACGATTATTTTCACTTGAAGCTTCGAAATTTAATTTCTTTGAGCACTTTGCAACCAGTGAAACCAATTGAACATAAAAAAAATACAAAATCCGACGTTCTAAATCAGAAAGAGTTTCTTTATTTTCATAACTTGGTCCAGTCTCTTGAACTCAATCCCCATAAATCACTCGATAAACTCAAAACCTATCGTCGCGAATTGCAAATCAATATTAATTTTGAAAAAAAACTCCGCCAATCAACATTACAAATAAGAATGCAAGCCCTTCTCCTTACCGTCTTATATATAGGACTGCTTGTCTTTATTTTTAAAGTTATGAGAGAGGCAATCAGCTTCACACTTCTTGGAACATCACTCATTTTATTTTTAAGCGGGCATTTATTCATCTTAATTTTAGGAAAGAAAAGAAAATGGAAAACTTAAGTCCTACATTACAACTCCTATTGGCTGTGCGCGGAGCGTTGGAAAGTGGCTACTCAGTTCGAACGGGAATATTAAATTTTTTAAATAAATACCCCACTCAATACTCAACACAAATATTTTTTCGATCACAATCTTTCCGAGAGCTCGTCAGTCTCTGGTTATTAACCATTGATCAAGGGCAAGAGGCTGCAAGCTTCATCAACTCCCTTCATCCCTGCCGACGAACTCTTCTATTACTGCTAGAGAAAGGTCTTAAAGGATTACCAATTCTACCCATTTTGATCGAACTCGAAAATGAAATCATTAAATCCTGCGATGAGGAGCTTAATGAGCTGATTCAAAAAATTCCTCTATTATTACTCTTTCCTGTTCTTTTTTTAATGTTCCCTGCTTATTTAATTCTTCTTTTAGGACCTCTCCTTGAGAGTTTATTATTTAATCTTAGTAAATAGATTCTTCTTAAAAAGAGCCTAACGAGCGCAACTGCAGCTTGAATGCGGCTTTCCCTATCTATATTATGTCAGTAATTGAGAGCCGCTATGCTCACGGAAGATAAGAACCAATTAATGATTAACAAGGAGGCTAAGCATGTCCATGCGCAATTGCACCACACTTGATGGGATTTCAGACTTACAACTATTAATTGTCGAGTTAGAAAAATCGCATCCTAATTCAAAAGTCATCAAATCCTTGACCGCGAAGTACGGAATTCCATATAAATTAGACATCTCTGAGCAACTTGATGAGCTTTTGACTTTTCTCAATAGTTTGCCCATGTCATCAGAGCTTAACTCAAACAAAGAAATTTAACCCGAAGGACTTTCATGCGCCCTATAGCAAATTCTATTTTAGATCTCATTGGTAATACTCCCATCGTTCGTTTAAATAAAATCGTTCCAGAGGAATTAAAACAGCACCAGTTTTTCGGAAAACTAGAATACTTCAACCCTGGAAATAGCGTAAAGGACCGAATTGGCGCTGCCATTATTCAAGGGGCTGAAAAAAGTGGTCGCTTAAAACCGGGAGGCACCATCGTTGAAGCCACCTCAGGAAATACAGGCGTTGGTTTAGCTCAAGCTGCTCTATTAAAAGGATACAAGTGTATTTTTGTAATGCCTGATAAAATTTCAGAAGAAAAACGGGCGATCCTTCGAGCTTACGGTGCTGAAGTGATAATTACACCCACTGCTGTTGAACCTGAAGATCCTCGTAGCTATATTTCTGTTTCGCAACGATTAGCTAAAGAAACACCCAACGCCATCTTAGGAAATCAATATCATAATCCGGCAAACCCACAAGCCCACATTGGCTCAACGGGTCCTGAAATTTGGGAGCAAATGGGCGATCAACTCGATGTTTTTGTTGCGGGAGCAGGAACAGGCGGGACTATTTCTGGCGTCGGTGGCTTTCTAAAGACAAAAACAGACAAAATAAAAATTGTTTGTGCTGATCCTGTAGGAAGCATCCTAGCCGATTTATTTTATCACGGTAAAGTTTTAACTCCGCCTCATAGTTATCTTGTAGAAGGTGTCGGCGAAGATATGCTGCCTGAAAATGTTCACTTAAAAGTCATTGATGATTTCGAAAAAGTAAATGACCAAGAAGCTTTTCAGATGACACGCCAATTAGTTTCTAATGAAGCGCTGTTTTTAGGGCCGTCATCTGCAATGGCATTAGTGGGAGCTTTCAAGTATGCCAAAAAATTGAAAACTCCTTCTAAAATTTTAGTGCTTTTCCCAGATAATGGTCGTGGTTATTTAAGTAAAGCATTCAATGAAACCTGGTTAAAACAAAATAATTTAATATAAACAAAATTTATTCACTTTCATTGGAGTTAAAATCATGTCAAAAAACAATAAAAGTTTAGGCTTTGCAACACGGGCCATTCATGCCGGCCAAGAACCAGATCCCACGACAGGGGCAATTATGACTCCTGTCTATCTTACTTCTACTTATGTGCAATCCTCACCGGGAGTGCACAAAGGGTATGAATACAGTCGAACCAGTAATCCCACTCGAAAATCCTATGAGGATTGCTTAGCCAGTTTAGAGGAAGGAACCCACGGTTTTGCTTTTGCCTCTGGTTGTGCCGCTACTGCCACCGTCCTCCATCTACTCAAACACGGTGATCATGTAATTGCGGGAGATGATCTCTATGGTGGAACGTTTCGACTCTTTGACAAAGTCCTTCAACACAATGGCCTTCAGTTCTCATACCTCGACTTAACAAATCCCGAAAAACTGAATGAAGCCATAAAACCAGAAACTAAAATGATTTGGATTGAAACTCCCACCAATCCAACCCTCAAATTGGTCGACATTAGAAGAGTTTGTGAAATAGCACATAAAAAAAATCTTTTAGTCGCAGTAGATAACACCTTTATGAGTCCTTACTTTCAACGTCCACTCAGCTTGGGTGCTGATATTGTTGTTCACTCTACAACAAAGTATGTTGGGGGCCACAGTGATATGGTGGGTGGAGCCGTTGTTACCAATAAACCCGAGCTTGCTGAGCGTTTGGCTTTTTTAAGTAATGCTATTGGCGCTGTACAGGGACCTTTTGATTCTTTTTTAGCCTTAAGAAGCTTAAAAACATTGCCCGTGAGAATGAAAACACACGAAAAAAATGCTTTTGAAGTAGCACAAATGTTAGAATCCCATTCTAAAATTCAATGGCTTCGCTATCCTGGACTCACATCACATCCACAGCACGATCTTGCAAAAAAACAAATGCTCGGCTTTGGCGGGATGATTACTTTTGCATTAAAAGGCGGACTTCAAGAATCTCGACGGTTTTTAGAAAACGTAAAGATTTTTTCCCTAGCAGAAAGCCTCGGTGGAGTGGAATCACTTATTGAACATCCCGCAATCATGACGCACGCAAGTATTCCCCCGCAAACAAGAAAACAGTTGGGAATTGATGATAGCTTAGTGCGAATTAGTGTCGGCATTGAAGACATCAGTGATTTGCTGGAGGATCTTAAAACAGCACTTTCATTCGTTTAATTGTGAAATTTTAAGCAGAATAAGAATAGGTTTGACAAAAATAACTGTTCTCACTTATTCAATGACTTCCGTTTTTATAAGATTTTTTACTTTTAGTTTAACAATTTTATTTAAACTTAGATTTTATAGAAGCTATATCATTGGCTTGGTAGCTCAGTCGGTAGAGCAGAGGACTGAAAATCCTTGTGTCGGCGGTTCAATTCCGTCCCAAGCCACCATTTTAGTTGTTTTAAATCTTATAATTATAGAATGAATTTATTAATAAACCATCTCAATAAAAATCCTTTAGTTTTAGCACCCATGGCTGGAATTACTGACTCCGCTTTTCGCTCCTTTATGAAAGAGCTGGGCGCGAGCATTGTTGTTACTGAACTTATCTCCGCCACCGGAACACAATATCAAAGCGAAAGAACCCTTCGACTCATGAACTTTACCAAAGATCAGCATCCTGTTGGCATTCAACTCTTTGGAGATGATCCTCAAAACATGGCCTATGCCGCTCAAGTAGCCGAAGGTAAGGGTTGTGATTTTATTGATTTAAATTTTGGTTGCCCCGTTCCGAAAGTGGTAAAAAAAGGTGGCGGCTCTGCTATCTTAAAAGATTTAAAAGCTTTAGAAACCATGATCAAAACTGTCAAAGCAGCCATTTCAATTCCTCTAACCATTAAAGTAAGAACAGGCTGGGATCAAAATACCAGAAACACCCATGAGGTAACTCAAATTGCCTACAATGAAGGAGTCACTTGGGTTGCTATTCATGGTCGAACGCGCTCCCAAGGCTATTCAGGACTTGCCGACTGGGAATATATAAAAGAAATTAAATCCCGAAGCCCGCTCCCTATTATTGGAAATGGAGATCTAAACACTCCAACACAGATCAAAACACAACTCTCTGAGAGTGGTTGCGATGGGGTCATGATTGGAAGAGGTTGCCTTAAAAATCCGTTTTTATTTTTAGATACATTGAAGGAGCTTAATTTAAGTTCTGAGATTTCAAATTCACATTTAGATTCTACAGATGCACTGAAGTCGAGAGACTTGTGGTCAGTCTTTAAGAGACTCCACTTCCATTTGGCAACGCAGTGTGATGATACGATTTTAGCAATCCAGTTAAAGAAGTTTGCCGCCTGGTATTCCTCAGGGTATTCTGGAGCTTCTCAATTTCGGAAAACAATTTTTCAATCAAAAAATAAAAATGAGGTTTTGGATATATCAGAGAAATACTTTACGGCGTTGAAATTTGAGATGCCGGAAGACACAACTCAAGAGCCATTTCTCATGGGAGGACACGGTTAATGGTCGAAGCACAGAAAATTAGAAATATTGCCATCATCGCGCACGTGGATCACGGTAAAACAACACTGGTGGACCACCTTATTAAACAAGCGGGAACATTCAGAGAGAATGAACATGTCGAAGAACGACTCATGGACTCTATGGACTTAGAACGTGAGCGTGGTATTACAATCGCCGCCAAAAATGCCTCCTTTATTTATGATGGTGTTAAAATCAATATTGTTGATACTCCCGGACACAGTGATTTTGGTGGAGAGGTTGAGCGAATTCTGAATATGGTGGATGGAGCCATTCTTTTGGTGGATGCTTCTGAAGGTCCACTTCCACAAACTCGATTTGTTTTAAAAAAAGCATTGGAACAAAATCTAAAAGTCATGGTGTGCATCAATAAAATTGACCGCCCCGACGCTCGAATTCAAGAAGTTCTTAATGAAGTCTTCGACTTGTTTATTGATTTAGATGCTACCGAAGAACAAGCTGACTTCACTACGATCTATGCAATTGCTCGTGAGGGGATGGCCACGTTTGATCCCAATGTAAAAACAGATAACTTAAAAGCTCTATATGATAAAATTCTAGAGTTAGTCCCTCCACCTAAAGCTGATATTGAATCGCCTCTTCAAGTGATGGTGGCCAATATTAGTTACAACGACTATGTTGGAAGATTGGCCATTGGACGTGTTCGCTCAGGCAAAATAAAAGTAGGAGACGATGCGCTTGTTATTCAAGAGAATAAACAAAAAAAGGTTAAAGTAACCGCTCTCTTTCAATACAAAGTTAATGCTCCTGTCCCCGCTCAAGAAATTTATGCGGGAGATATTGCCATCATCGCCGGAATGGAAGACTTCACCATTGGTGATACCATTACTTCCGCTGTTGATCCGCGCCCTCTTCCTCGAATTCGAGTTGATGAACCAACCGTTGGAATGATTTTCTCTGTTAACGATGGTCCTTTTGCAGGTCTCGACGGCAAGAGCGTTACTTCAAGAAAAATTTTAGAACGTTTAGAGAAAGAGCTTCTTCATAACGTGGCCATCCGACTGGAAAAAACAGATCAAACAGACTCCTTTAAAGTGATTGGCCGAGGGGAACTACAGCTTGCCGTACTCATTGAACAAATGCGCCGAGAAGGTTTCGAGCTTTGTGTTTCAAAACCTCAAGTTATTTTCAAAGATAAAGATGGTGTTCGACTTGAACCTTACGAAATCGCTACTATCGATGTTGAAGATCAATTTGTCGGTGTCGTCACAGAAAAAATGGGCCTTCGAAAAGGTGTCATGACAAATATGTCGTCCAAGGGAACGGGTCGAACTCGCCTTGAGTTCCGAATTCCATCACGAGGACTTATTGGTTATCGCTCCGAATTTTTAACAGACACTCGTGGAACCGGTCTTCTTAACACTCAATATGATGGTTACGATGACTTCCGTGGAGAAATCAGCAGTCGCCTCAATGGTGCAATGATTGCCAAGGAAAAAGGTGTTGCTACGGCCTACTCGCTTTGGAATCTTCAAGAACGTGGAATCATGTTTGTAACTCCAACAACAGAAGTTTATGAAGGAATGGTTGTTGGTGAACACGCCAAAGATAATGACTTGGTTGTTAACGTTTGTACCGAGAAAAAGCTTACAAACGTTCGAGCTTCTGGCTCTGATGAAGCCATTCGCTTGGTGCCAGTGCGCCCTATGGTATTAGAAAAAGCTATGGAGTGGATCACTGAAGAAGAACTTATTGAAGTGACGCCCAAATTTATTCGAATTCGCTGTAGAGAATTAGATCCTCATCGAAGAAAGAAGAAGGGCTAATTTAATTAATTTAATGAACTAATTAGTTTAATCAACTAATTAATTAAACAGTCAGAAAATCAAGATCAAGAAAACCCGAGTGGCTCTCGCTTCAGTAGAGAGGGCCACTCTAGTCCTAGTCACCTGAGTTTCTGCAAATGTGAGCGGAGAGGTGACAGGAATGCTAAATTTATTGTGTTTATGATTCTATTAACTTCTTTATACCTCTGCTCCAGCATCTGTTCTATAACTGGAAAGTCGAAAATCATAGTCGCTATAACTTAAGCTCGTAATCAATTGATTAAAAATTAAATTCTCAAATAAATATCCTTTACGATCTTCGGAGAGTGTAAAATTTTGAAGAAGTGAATTTAAAACACCATTATCAAAAATAAAAAACTTAGGGTGCTGTATTAATCTTCTCTTATCGCTTTTAGCAAAAGCCTCTACTCTTCGAAGAAGCAAAGTGTCTTCAAGAATTTCGAAAAAGCATTGAACCGTCTGTCGAGGTACAGCAATTGATTTTGAAATCTTTGAAAGATCCAAAAACTTTGTTGAATCAACCGCAATTTGAAAGAGGAAGCGCGTAAAGCCCTCTATGTTAGCGATCCATAAGTCATTTGAACTTCATCAATAAAAATTATCCCCCCGCGGGGAATCCGAGCCTTGAGATATTGCTCTAAAAATGTCGGCTGGTGCGCAAGATTAAGTTCCATTTCGGACTTAAGGCCTTTGATTAAAGTGGGTTAAGAAATGTATTGCGATTACAAAATGAATGCACTTATAATTACTTACAATGAAACGCATTCTTTTTAGGGACTATACTTTAGAAGGCGAATATCAGGTCATGAGTCGAGAGTTTCTACTTGCTCGTGGTTATTGCTGCCAATCAGGATGTCGGAATTGCCCTTATAAACAAAATTTATTTCAAAATGAATCGCCAAAAATAGTTTCACTTGTTCCATCGTGGACGGAAACCCTTATGGCAGCAGGGGCCAATGTAGTCGGGTGCACTCGTTTCTGTATTCACCCCAAAGAGCTAACTCAAAATTGCATCAAAGTGGGCGGAACAAAAGCTTTTGATGCCGAGAAGCTGCTACAGTTAAATCCTGATTTTGTTCTGATGGATAAAGAAGAGAACTCAAAAGAAATGTTTGAATCTTGCCCTTTCCCTGTCATTACCACGCACGTTCATTCTCTCATTGATCTAAAAATGGAGATGGAACTTTTGGCAAAAGCATTAAATCTCCCCACATTGACAAGCTATGCTCAACGCCTTGAAATCCTTTTAAAGAAATCAAAAAACAAAATCGATTTAACTTTTGACCTTATTCCTGGAGCTGTGGATTGGTGGCAAAAACCGACAGAAAATATTAAGAACTACACTATTATTTATGTGATTTGGAAGAACCCATTTATGTGCGTTACAAAAAATACTTTTATTGGTTCTATGCTTGAAGCTTTAGGACTTGGTGCTCAATTGTGGACTCCTCTTCAAGACGGAAAATACCCCGAATTTAATTTTAAAGAAATACCTGAAAATAGTTTACTGCTTTTTTCCTCTGAACCTTTTCCATTTAAAACTTTTAAGGATGAATACCTAAAATCTCAGTGGCAATATCCAGCTGCTTTAATTGATGGAGAATCCTACAGTTGGTTTGGACTTCGTAGCCTCCGCTTTTTAGAAGAGCAAATGACCACATAAATTTCTATCACGTTGGTTTTACCTGACTGATGTTTTTGTGAATGTGTTGATGGATATTCGCTATCGTAGCTTTACGAATAGGAAAATGAGACGCTTCCTTTTTAAAATTTTTTGCCACTTCTATAGCTTGATCAATAATTTCTACTAACACTTTTTTCTTTACTCCTGCTTCCTCCGCTAAAGATAATAAATGTTCAAACGTTGGATCTTTGCCCTCCCCTTGAATATCCATTTGATGTTCACCACCCGATCCCATATTAAACGTTAAATCGTAGGCGGGTGAAAGTTGCCATTTTTTTTCTTTTGAAAGTAAGTAAGAAAAATTTTTTGGATGATCATCTCGATTATTTAAGATTACGTTAAATACACATTGCCTTAGAGCTTTAATCACTTCAACTTCACTTTTAGTCATAAGGCGTGTTAATCTAAGAAAATTAATATAACTTGTTGAACCCGGAGTTCGGAAGTCAACTTGCAGAGCACCCGCAAGAGAATGAATAGGAATCCTCACCGACTTTTCCCGATCAAATCTTTTAACACCAAAAGCGGATAGTGAATTTCCCAAATCAAAATATTGACATTCAGAAACTGTCAAACCTGCCCTTAAAGCTAATTGAGAATAAAGATATTCTATTGCACAAACTTCCATATGTTCATTCTGAGATTGAAACTTAAAAATCCATGGCACACTATTTTCTACAAAATCAGAATTAATTTTTTTAGTCTGAGAATCATAGTTAATTAAAACTTTAGGTCTAGCTCCCTGAGCTGAACCACCCAACTGGACAAGATCCGCAAGAATATTTGTAGCCTCTTCATTTACCACAGAACGAATGACCTTACCAAGGTCAAATAAAGTGTATTGAGTCCTAGTTGTGAGATATTCCTCGGCCGGTTCATAACTTAAAGCCCCTACTCCGTGCCGTCCAATAAAACTAAGGCGATCTAGCGAAGAGACAGATTCTAATGAAATATGAGATTGGCGAAAAAACTTATCCATAAGATAAAGACCCCAACCAT
>CAZTDX010000047.1:0-7924 GCA_964612425.1 uncultured Pseudobdellovibrionaceae bacterium | reverse complement strand
ACCCCAACCATTGTAGATGACATTGAGCTTTTTCACTTTCGCACTCTCTTTGGTATTTTAGTTTTTTGTAGATACTCGATTTTTTCGAGCTGCTCGATTGATTGAATTTTTAGTTCAAATAAATTTCTAAAATCATCTTGCAAGTCTAATGCAATCGCGACTTTAATGAGCGCCTCAAAAGACGCTTGCCCACGATTTTCTATAGATTTTATTGTTCCCAAAGAGAGTCCCGCCATGGGTGCCAACTCACTCTGCTTTAACTGCTTGAGTATTCTTTGCTGTTTTAAACGTAAGCCAAGCAAGCTCAAAATCTCACTATGAGATGCCAATTTAAAGTCTAAAATATTAGCTTTTAAAGTATTTTTTTTATTCATACAACTATTATTTTAGCCTTTATTTTTAAAAATGGTAGTCTATTTTTAATAGCGTCTCAATTTATAATATTATGTCAGCAGTTGAGTATTGATAAATCATTATTTAATAATTTAAGGTTCCTGTTGAAAAAAATTAAATTTAATATTTCCTATCGAGTTTATTTTTACCTGCAACTTATCAAATGTATTTTTGCTTAAATAGAGTT
Organism: uncultured Pseudobdellovibrionaceae bacterium; assembly: GCA_964612425.1. Classification (GTDB taxonomy): domain Bacteria; phylum Bdellovibrionota; class Bdellovibrionia; order Bdellovibrionales; family Bdellovibrionaceae; genus CAUJGP01. The sequence continues at coordinate 7,344 of CAZTDX010000047.1, read as the reverse complement.
CTCTAAAAACATCACTTTCTGACTTTGGTAATGATACAACGGTTCGTATAGAGCTTGGATAAACATTATTTTCATCAAAATGACTTTGACCAATACGATATCTCCAAGTTTCAGTGGTTATTTTAGAGTCATTTCCAAAACCCTTGTTGAGTTGACTTCGACATTGATCTCTTAATGAGGGCTCATTTTTTTGATCTACAGAACACAAATACATGTATAAAATCTCGTGCCTGACCTTTTCCTTCATAAATTGATCTAACAAAATCCATGGCACAGAAGCCATCGTAAATCGCCATTTTTCACCTTCCCCTAATAGCTTATTTTCGATTTTAATAATGTTAGTTTTTAACCATTGATTCATTTTTTGAGATGTAAGTAATGAATGATTTTTACTGACCTGTTCTAATTCTAATCTCATTAAGCCTAAATCATTTTCAAAATAGCAACAGTCATATTGTTTATATTTAGTAATAACATCTAAAATACTGTCATTTGTAGTTGAAAAAGCCCTTCTCGCCATGAGTTGTATTTCTATACATTCATCTTCAGTAAATCCTAACAAGTGGCTGAGTTCATGAACTAAAAGAGCTTTAGTTTCAAATTGAAAATTATATCGATTTAGCTTTTTAGACATTGAAAATGGACTCAAACAAATTCTTGGGGGACTCATGCTAAGTGCCACACCATCTCTTGCGACGCCATCCTTGTCCATACATGGTGAGTTCATATTGAGTTGAATCATTACAACATTCAGTAATCCTTCTAACTCTGACGTTTTTAAAACCAGCGCTGACTGCCATGGCTTTCTAGAACTGGACGGCGTATTCCATATAAGTCGTTCTAAACTGTAGACCCATCCTACTATATCTATCGCTACGTTTTTATAAAGCCCATTTTTCTCTCCAACGGCAGGATCTAACATGCTAACAATATCATTAGGTGAAATTGACTCTTCAGGAGGAATATCACCGCCACCTCGTCCTACAACACCACCACCAAAAGATAGTTCAGAAAAAAGTAACCCTAAACAAACTATCAAATAAATTGCTCTCACTAAGCACCCCCATAGGTTAATTCTGGTATATCAGAATAAGCTGAACACTATCATTGATGAAGTAGGAACTAATTGATAAATAGTCGAAACACAATTGAAATTTTATTAATTATGATAGACATATTTCAAAAATTATAAACATTTTGGAGGACAAGGCGGTCAAAAAAAATAGCTGAAGCCATTCAGGTTCAAGTAAAAATTAGTCGCTTAAAAACTTCTTTGTTCTTGAGGCCTTCTTGTCAGACTGAAACGATTTGGATTTAAGTCTTTTTTGCTTGCTTGAGTATGTTGGTTTTGTAGGAACTCTCTTTTTGGGTTTAAATAAAACCTGTTTGATAATTCGAGTTAATTTGTCGATACACTCCTGGTAGTTTCGATCTTGGTCTCTAAATGTTTGGGATTTTATAATTAAATCACCTTCATTGGTTGTCATGCCTTGCAGTTTTTCAATGGCTTCTAGTGAAAGTTGTTGAGTAAGATACAATTTACTATTTAAAAAATTCCACCTCAACACCACACAAGAGTTGGTACGATTGACATTTTGTCCTCCGGGACCAGAGCTTCTCACATAGGACCACTCTAGCTCCGACAGGGGAATTTCTTTGTGATTTCCTACGATGATAAACTTCTCTTTATAATTCATCCGCCTGTTTTCTTAGTGCTTGTCGTGTTTGTAGCTTCTTTGACGTCGGTGAGTGGAATTTTTGTTAGTTCGCTTTGAGATTCATTCAACTCTGCATTGTACTTTTGAATATTATTTCTAACCGTGTACAGACTGCTTCTGACTTGATTAATATCAGTGTACAGCCTATCTCTTTGCCATCGAATATAATCAACCTCAGAACAAATGGTTCGGTATTCGTTCTTTTTAGTGGCTTCATCATAAACTTGAATAGACTTACAAACTTGAGGGTGCGGTAAACGATCGATTTCCCTTGAAAGATTGATTTCTGAACTTAATAAATTGGATTCGCTGACTCTTTCAGAAGAAATTTTAGCTGTTAAATCTAAAATGTTTTGCTTTAAATACTCTCGTCGACCCACATAGTAGGTCGGTAAAAACTTTTTCTCCAAAGAAAAAGGACATACTCGTTGATACACTTTTCCAGAGCGACCATAGGGCTGACCATTTTCGGCAGTACAAAATAATTCTAATCCCTTTTCATAGTTTGCTTTCATTTTACTAGGATCGAGTCCATCGCAAAATTTAAAAAAGACGGGAACACCAGTTCTCCCGCGCTCATAAATTTCACTATATTGACACATTTTATCTCGACCTAATTTAAACCCCAGATCCACTTGCTTTGCACTAACACGATCAACGCCTTTACAATCTTTAACAAACGAATCTTCTTCTAGGTATTTTCCATTGAAAGCAACATCTTGTCCATAATCAAACCAGTTTGTTTTTTCACATCTGTTTTTTAACTCCCAACTGGAACAGCCTGAAAAAAGCAATGCCATGAGCATTAAAATAAAACCCTTAGTTAAATAAGGTTGAGAAGTCTTAATTGTTTTCATCCCATATCTCCCTAAAGAAGGGTTCATTTTTGGTCCGCGCCAACAAGTTCGTAATGGTAAGAAAATACTAAAGGTTCTTGGCTCTTGCAAAGTTAAAAGTTTTAAAAAAGCGGATTCCTCTACCAGGTTAGTATTTTTAATTTTGCGTTATTGCTAGGATCAACTCTTTCGATATGCCAGAATAAACTATGGCATTGAAAGAGTTTGTTTTATTTCGACATGCAAAAAAGAATTTTGACACCGTAGACCCTGATTTATCACAGGATGGTCTCAAGCAAGCGCTACGCATTCTTGAATCAGTTCAAAAAAACGAACTCCCCACCCCACAATTATTATTTACTTCTCCCAAAAAACGAGCACAACAGACACTCTCTTTATTGCAAGATGAACTTCAAATTCCGCTTATCATAGAACCAGCACTCGATGAGCAACACTCTCAAGAACCCTCCTCTGTCTTTAGAAATCGTGTGATTCAATTTTTAACCAAAGATTTACCTACAAAAAATATTAATTTTGCTTTCCTCTGCACCCACTTAGATTGGCTCGAAATGTTTGCAGCGGTAGCTCCTCTCAAGGTTGATTTAAGTTCTGAAATTATCCATAGTCCTCCAGCACAATATTATCATGTTGCCCTTTCTCGTGAAGCAAACCATCCCTGGGATCTTATTAAAAAAGGAGGCATTCCTTGAAATCTCGACCTCAAAATATTTGGGGCGTGGGAAGAAACTTCAAAGACCACGCCTCAGAAATGAAAGCTGCCATACCTAGCCAGCCCATTATTTTTCTCAAAAGTGGAGCAAGCATCAATGAGCAGCCGAGCATTATTTGCTTACCGAAATGGGCCCAAGAAGTTCATCATGAGGTCGAATTAGCCGTACAAATTAGCGCCCAAGGGATGCCTAAAAAAGCTGCTTTAGCATTAGATTTAACAGAGCGACATTTTCAATCCATTGCCAAAAAAGAAGGCCTGCCTTGGACCTTAGCAAAATCCTTCACTGGAGCAACGGCACTTTCCCCATGGCGCGAATGGGACCCGGATTTTTTAACAAGTGAAATCTGTTTAAAAATCAATGGAGAACTTCGCCAAAAAGGTTCTCTGACGAATCTCATTTTTTCAATCGAGAACATTACTCATTATCTTTTATCCCATTTTCCCGTCTGCGAAGACGACGTTATCCTCATGGGAACTCCTTCAGGAGTGGGCCCCCTAAAACCTGGAGATAAAGCCGAAGCCGAAATTCATTTTTCTAACGGAATCACGCCACCCCTATTGCACCACTGGCACGTCCAAAACTAGATTCTGCTGAAAAAGGCTCGCTAAATTTTGCATTGCAGTGTTATTTCAAATGATTGATCATTCTCTCCCAATAGTGTCAGTATCCAGCAAAACAAATCATAAGTAATACTAGGCCTTATGGCTCGAGGAGAAGAACCTGTGACCTCAACTCTACAAAATCAAATTAAACAAAAAGGCGAAGAAATACTCCAACGAATGGAATCACAATCAAAAGGTTCTATTTTTTCAAAAGACTTCTGGTACGGCCGCATAATGGAGTGGAGCATGAAAAACGAAAGCTTTAAAACTCGCATGTTTCGTTTTGTTGATGTGCTCCCCACTCTCACCAATAATAACGATGTGGCAAGCCACTTGAAAGAATATTTTACGGAAGGCGGAGAAGAACTCCCCAGCGTCTTCAATTTTGGCTTAGGACTGGGCTCACTTGCACCCTCTTTTATGGCCGGCACCATTAGAAAAAATGTCACTCAAATGGCCAAAATGTTTATCACGGGAGAATCTCCCGAAGAGGCATTACCTGTTTTATTAAAAGGACGTAAACAAAAAATATGTTCCACTGTGGATTTACTTGGAGAAGCCACTCTGGGTGAAAAAGAAGCTCAACTCTATCAACAAAAATATCTTGAGCTCATTACATGGCTGGCAAAAGATGCCCAAAAATGGGAGGAAGTTACGCTTATCGATCGTAACCACTTAGGCCCAATTCCGAAAGTGAATGTCTCTGTAAAACTAAGTGCCCTCTATTCACAAGTGAATGATAAAGCTTGGGAGCAAACAAAAAGTGTTTTGAAAGAACGACTCCGCCCACTTATGCGGACTGCTCAAGAAAAAAATGTTTTTTTAAACCTCGATATGGAACAGTACTCTCTGAAAGAATTAACCCTCCAAGTTTTTAAAGAACTTCTTATGGAGCCAGAATTTTTGAGCTATCCTTACTTTGGTTGTGTGATTCAAGCCTACCTTCGAGATTCTTTTCAAGATATTCGTGATATGGTTGAGTTTTCTAAACAACGTAAAACTCCGGTAACAGTTCGTCTCGTCAAGGGAGCCTACTGGGACTATGAAACCATTGAAGCCGCTCAGAGAACTTGGCCTATCCCCGTCTATACAAATAAGGCAGAAAGTGATGCAAATTATGAAGCGTGTGCAGCCTTGTTACTTGAACACTGGGAGCATATACACTCGGCATTTGCCTCTCACAACGTTCGGACCATCAGCGCAGCCCTCGCTCTTGCTGAATCGATGAAAGTTCCAAAGCTCGCCTATGAGATTCAAATGTTGTACGGCATGGGTGATCCCATCAAAAAAAGCCTCGTTGATATGGGCTACCGTGTGCGAGAGTACGCTCCCATTGGTGAGCTAATTCCTGGCATGGCCTACTTAGTGCGAAGACTGTTAGAAAATACTTCTAACGAAAGTTGGCTTCGTAATAAATTTGCGGAAGGTCAGTCGACGGAACAACTTTTAAAAGATCCCACTCTGGGCCTCACTCCAAGCTCATCTGACACGACAAGAAACGATCGCTTTCAAAACGAAGCGCTCCTAGATTTTGCAATACCCTCAAATCGAGATAGCCTTCAAAAGCAACTTCAAGCCATGAACCAAAATTCAAACAAAATTTATCCGCTTTGGATTGATGGCAAAGAAGTGACTTCCGAGAAAAAATTAACTTCCATCAACCCCTCCAACCCAGATCATATTTTAGGTCAAATTTGTTTAGCCACTGAGCGTGAAGCTCTCGCGGCAGTAGATTCAGCAAATCAAGCTGCTTCAAGCTGGAAACAAACTCCCGCTATTGAGCGATCAAAACTTCTGGTCAACCTTGCTCATTTAATGAAGCGAGATCGTTTTAAATTGATTGCTGATCAAGTTCTAGAGGTGGGAAAACCCTGGGCAGAAGCTGACGCTGATGTTGCCGAGGCCATTGATTTTTGCCTCTACTATGCAAGATCCATTATCGAAGTTTGTAGTCCTCAAAAAGTGGGAGCCGTCCCTGGCGAACACAGTTTGTACCACTACCAATCTCGTGGTGTGTGTTTAGTGATTGCTCCTTGGAACTTCCCTTTTGCTATTCTTGCGGGACAAGTGGCAGCAGCCTTAGTGACCGGCAACACAGTCTTAATCAAACCCGCCGAGCAAAGCTCCTTAGTTGCTCATGGCCTTTGTCGACTCCTTCGAGAGTCGGGATTTCCAGATAAATCATTTCAGTTTATTCCGGGCATCGGCGAAGAAATTGGGCCAGTATTAGTAAAACATCCTCTCGTCACTACTATTGCTTTTACCGGATCAAAAGCTGTGGGACTGGAAATTTTAAAATCATCCGTTGAGGTGACAAAAGGTCAAACTCATTTAAAGCGCTGTATAATTGAAATGGGTGGGAAAAACGCGATCATCGTTGATAGCGACGCTGACCTTGATGAAGCCGTTAAGGGTGTTGTCAGTTCAGCCTTTGGATTTGCAGGGCAAAAGTGTTCGGCCTGCTCCCGCGTTTTTGTTGTTGGTGATGTGTATGAAAAATTTAAAGACCGACTCATTGATGCCGCTCAAAGTTTAAAAGTTTTACCCTCCGACAATCCCTTGGCGTCACTAGGACCTGTTATTGATCAAGACGCTCAAAAAAGAATTTTAAATATGATCGAATTAGGAAAAAAGGAAGGCCGCCTTCTCTATCAAGCAGTGACTCCTGCGAATGGATTCTTTGTTGGCCCTACCATATTTGAAGGTCTTTCTCCTCAAAGCACCATTGCCCAAAATGAAATTTTTGGCCCGGTGCTTGCTCTCTTCAAAGTCGACACTCTTGAGCAAGCAGTTCAACTCACAAACAGTGTGGAATATGCTCTCACAGGGGGGATTTTTTCTAGAAGCCCTGCGAATATTGAATACGCTAAAGAACATATCGAAGTGGGTAACTTGTATATCAACCGAGGTATTACGGGAGCATTAGTGGATCGCCATCCCTTTGGTGGTTTTAAAATGTCTGGTATCGGGAGTAAAACCGGTGGCCCTGACTATTTAAAACAATTTATGGAACCAAGAACTGTAACAGAAAATACGTTACGAAGAGGTTTTGCTCCGACCGAATAAAGTAAATAAATTATGTTATTCATGCCGGACCAAAGTGAGTTTCAAAAAAATTGTGCTTTTTTTTAAAAAAGTAGTGAACCTTTTCTGGTGTGAGATGTTTATATTTTTATGGAAATTTCGGATGAAGACCTCGAACAAAACTATTTAAGCAAGCCTGACCAATACTTCAAGGCTGTTTATGACCGTTATTCTGGTTCGCTTTTTCGTTTTCTATTTAGATTCACTCGCAATAACCAAGCTTCAGAAGATATCCTACACGAATCGAATGGTGGGGAAAATAAAAGAGGACTGATTTCTCAGTCCTCTGTTTTGCCGAAGTCTTCGACTTCTTCTAATTCTTTGACCGGGTTCAGTCGGTCAGGTGTTCGTACCGTATTTAAATTGGTCG
>CAZTDX010000046.1:0-29201 GCA_964612425.1 uncultured Pseudobdellovibrionaceae bacterium | reverse complement strand
TGGTCGGACCGAGCGGATTTGAACCGCCGACCTCTTGCACCCCAAGCAAGCGCTCTACCAAGCTGAGCCACGGTCCGAGTTATTGAATGAACAGGTATTTTTTATTCCAAATCAACAATGTTGTCTAGAAGAAGTTTCCCAATAATAAAGTTGATCAAAATTCGATCTCTTTTAAAAAATTGAATCGATTTTTAGCTGAAGTAATTTAGATAAAGCCTTTTTCAGCAGTATCTATTTACTTTTTAAAGAAATGGCGAACGACTTGGCTTAAATCACCATGCAACAAGTCCACAGTTTTTTTATCTTCTCCAACTGCTGAGGAGAGTGAATTGAGTTCTCTTCTTGCTTCGATAAACCCCTTATCGGTTTCTAAACATTTTTCAAAAAAGTTTTTAGCCGCAGCAGACTCCCCTTTGACCTTAAAAATGAGCCCTTGCACAAAATTTCCAATGGAACTATTTTTCTCCTCTACCGAAGCTTTCATTAATATTTGACTAATTTCTGCAAGCTCTTGAGCTTTATTTTTAGAGTGCGAAATCATACCAATTTTTGCCCAAGCCTTATATAGACCTAAAAAATCTAAACTTGGATACATTTCAGTCGCTTTATTAATTAAAATTAATGCGGAAGAAAATTGCCGCAAAGATAAATATTTTTTTGCTTCATCAATCTTTGCTTGAGCTTCCGATCGTTTGGAAACTTTTCCTGCCTCCAATTCACGTTCATAATTTAGCACCCACTCAGGGTCCATAAATAAATTATATGCCGCTGAAGATTTTTCTCTAATCGAATTAAAAATGGCTTCAACACTGGGACTGATACTTCCTATTGGATTTTTTATAAGAAAATTTTGAGAAAAGCTTTCAAAAATATATTTTGCCTCTGTCGGCGACATATCTTTCTTCCCGCCCATCAGTTGAAAAACTTCGATGAGATTGAGATCTTTCATTTGAGCCCATAACTTTTGAAGTCGAACCACTCTCTCCGCATCAGACATCAATGATTTTTCCGAAAGCAGAGCATATCGTAAACAGATCATATAATATAACGCTTTATTAAACTCTGTCAGATTCTGACGATGTCGTTCTTGGGCTGCGGATAATGCGCTTACAGACTCTAATGTTTCAATGATATTTCCAGCGGCCTTAATTGTTGAAACTTCATATTCTTTTAAAGTGGGATCGTGGCTTGGCCCCAAACGTACTGAGTTTGCTTCCCACGCTGACATTTGTTGGTTTAACCATTGTCCTGAAATCTTTTCCGCAATCCATCGATCGAGAAGTAAGTAAAATTCATCTGGATCTATGGACGAGTCGTCAAAGGAATCGACATTTTTTTCTTCTATCACAATTTTAAAATTTTTATCTTCAATAAGATTCTCAATACGCAAAGCCATTTGCTGTTCCATCACCTCAAACACTGCATGCGGAGAAATAAGATTTTCTTCTACTAATCTTTGACCCAATTTTTTTTCAGAAGGTTTGCTTAGCTCCATCTCCAGATCTTCAGGTAATACCCAACCGCCTGACACCATTAACTTACCCAAAAAACTTTGAGCATCCGAGCTTTCTACCCGAATAATACGCCCTTTATTAAAACTCACTTTATTAAACTCACCTGATTCCGTATCTATGCGCATGTCTCCACTAAATGAATTGCCAACAAGACTCGATATTAAAAGCGGAAGTTCATATCCATGGAGCTTTTTAATTTCTTTAAGAATTGCAGCTTTATTAGTAGGATGAGCACCCAATCGATCTGGTAACGAAAAAGGAGACTTACCTAGTTTTTCATCTCCGGAAGAGGCAGAATCTTTTTCTAAAAATTTTAATACTTCATTGACTTCAAAGGGCTTTTTTAAAAAATCAACAGCAGAGACTTCTTGCATTACATCTTTCATCATCTGCTTATCTGTAAAAATGCCGCTCATCATTACAATAGGTAACATTTTGGCATCAAAACTTTTTCGAATGGTTTTAGCAACCTCAACACCAGGTGTCTGTGGAAGGAGGCAATCAATAAAAACAACTTTAAAAGAATCACGATCTAGCGCCGTAAGAGCATCATCGGGCTTACAACAGACCAGTGACTCATAGCCAGCCTTTTTCACTGCTCCCGATAAAGCATTCGCCAATGTAGAGTCATCCTCTACGATTAAAACTTTTTTTACTGCCATACCCCCGTTATCGGTAGTTTTTTCCTAAACCTTTAAAGGCAGACCAAACTAGACTATTCTCTGGGAGATCAACTAAACAAATATAGTTTTCTCGAATTCCCCAGGCTGGGTGCGGCTTCAAATGCTCCTGAATTTGCTCCTCTGTGAGTCCGTGGATATCCATAAAGCCAATAGTGGTAATGCTCATTTTTGGACTTCGGACCGATAAACGATAAGGAAGTCCGCCACCATATTGTACATGGAACTCACCCACAACCACGGCTAAAGTATTGTCGGTATGTTTGCTGGTAATTTGCCATGCCATGGTTTCATCCCAAACACTTTGAGCTTGAAAATAGCGCTGTAAATCTTTCTCGTCGACATGGCCCCCCATGTTAGCTTTAAATCGTTCAAAGTACTCTGGGCGTCCCATTTCAAAATTGGGAGGCATTAATGCTTTTTCTTCATCAGTGAGATTTTCAATCCCACTTTTCGCAACGGACTTAGTCACATTGGGAGGCGCATTGAGGGCCAGTGTTCGTTCGCCCAATTTTGCAAGCGGGAATAGAGCTTGTTGCCGATAGTATTTAAAATCCATGCCTTTGGACCAGCCAATTTGATCTAAAAAGGTCCCCTCTTCGATAAGACCTTGAACAAACTGATCTACTTGGTGTTGCTTAGTATAGGTAAAAAATTCTAATCCCACATCAACACTATGACCCTGCCGTCTTAGTTCTTGGAGGATTTGTTATTTACCTGACGCGACCGCATCAAATACATGCAACACCCCAAAAAACACACTCCCACCGGGGCGAACTTCAGAAACCAAGGTTTACAAGCTGACGGTCTCGCTATTTTCACCTCTACGGCACTCCAAATTTTGCGAAAACGCATTGAATGTACATAAAACAGCGGTAAAAAATAAAAAACTCTTCATATCCCCTCCATTTGCATATTGAAGTTCCCCGTCAACTTTGTTAGGGTGTCGCTTCGTTTTAAGACACGGCACCACTATTCTCATTCAAAACAGAGCCTCTGCTCATTGTAAAGAGAAAAGTTATAGAGTGAAAAGTCAGCTCTAACCGATCTTGAACGAAAACCGTTGAATTTTTATTTGAAATAGAAGAGTTTGTTTTTCTTCTAAACATTTATGGGAGAAGAGTACCATGGCAAAGAAATCAGGTCGTATTATCGTCACGTTAGAGTGTACAGAAGCTCGCGCTGCTGGAGTTCCACCTTCACGCTACACGACTAAAAAGAATAAATCTAAGACGCCCGGACGCTTAGAAAAAAAGAAGTACAATCCCTTCATGAAAAAGCACACTCTCCATAGAGAAACAAAGTAATCCATGATTTTATCCGACACCCAAATTCAAGACAGCATTGAAAAAGGGCTTATCAAAATCGAGCCTTTTAATGCAGGGTGCCTTGGTAGCAATAGTTACGATGTTCACTTGGGAGCAATTTTGGGGATTTATAAGGACTCCGTGTTGGATGCTAAAAAGCACAACACTGTTGAGTTTTTTACTATTCCCGAAGAGGGCTTTGTGCTTATGCCCCAAGAGTTTTATTTGGGTGTGACTCAGGAATACACTGAAACATTGGCCCATGTACCTTTTCTTGAGGGAAAATCTTCCGTTGGTCGCTTGGGAATTGATATCCACGCTACCGCCGGAAAAGGGGATGTGGGATTTTGTAATTATTGGACATTAGAAATTTCCGTGAAAAAACCAGTTCGCATTTACGCCGGAATGCCCATTGGCCAACTGATTTATTTTGAAGTCAGCGGCAAAGTAAATACCTCTTACAAATTCAAATCCTCAGCCAAATATAATGAAGTACAACCAAAGCCGGTTGAATCAATGATGTGGAAAAACCACTTCTAAATACAGAGCAAGTGTCTTTCGACCTCTAATACAGGCGACTGAAGTGATGTTGTTTTTATTTTAAGATTTTTAAACTTCTTAAGCGCCAGTTGATACTCCTCTTGAATCTTTTCCTGACGACCTTTGAATAAAAAATATTTTCCTCCGCGATTATAATATTCTCGGCTTAAATCCAAAATCACCTCTAAGGGTTTAAATGCTCGCGCCATAATTAAATCAATTTTATTGAGCTTCGCTGGAGTGATTTCTCCTTCTACAATAATATTTGGAGCCCACTTTTTACAGCTGTTTAAAAACTCTTGTTTTTTGGGACTCTTTTCAAACAAATGAACTTTAATATTGGGAAATTGAATAGCATAGAGAACCCCAGGAAGCCCACCACCAGAACCAAAATCAGCTAGCTCAAAAACATCATTCGGAAATTCCTTTAATGGCAATAAACAATCTATCACATGATTTTTAAGAAATTCCTCATAGGTCATTTGGCGACTCATTAAATTGAGTTGTTCATTGGCGCTCCATAAATCATTGAGATACCCTTCGAGAGCAGAAATCGCCTCAATCCTCCATCCTAGGCTGATAATCAAGGGTTGAATTTCTTTAAATGTCATGGCCGATTGGCTTTCATAGAGTTTGATAATTTTTTTCGAAAAATAAATACTTCAATTAACATATAAAGAACCATCATTACCATAATCCCAATACTTTTTAAAAAAGCCCAAACTTCCGTGCTCCAATAAATACTCGCTACCACTGCCAAACCAGATTGCACTAAAAAGAAACCCCCCATTCGAAAGGTCAAACCATTAAAAAAATGCCTCATGGGTTCGTTCACCGCGTGACCCTGCTGCTCCATCATCCCAACGAGCAAAGGTTTTTTCATTAAAAAAGATCCCATCAAAATCACAGCCATCACCAGCTCTAGAATCGCCGGCTGAAGCTTAAACCACATCCCATCTTGAGTAAAATAAGATACTGCTGACAGACCAACAACCATAAAATTAGAAAACAAAGTGAGTTTAGATAAGGTACGATAGCGAAACCACTCCCAACTTAACTCAGTAAACGCATAAACCACGGACAAAATTAATGCCCATGTCAAGCCACCATACTCTTCAACTAGTGTAAATAAAATGACTGGAAAGAGTGTAAAAAATAATTGTTGCTTTCCGGATAACGTTGATTTCATTTTGATTTATCAATCTGATATTAATTTATTTAAAATACAAAACTCTAATAACTTAAATTTAACATTCCCAACAACTCACTCCATACTGAACTGCTTCGACATAAATTAACCAATATGTTTATTTAAGGCTGACAAAATGGTCTCTTTTGAAACATTACCACTAATTTGATCCACGTTCTGACCATTTTTAAAAATTATCATTGTAGGAATTCCACGGACTCCAAACTTCATCGCATGATCTCTGTTTTCGTCCACATTAACTTTTACTATGGAAACTTTTCCTTTTAACTCATTAGAAATTTCTTCTAATTTAGGAGCTAAAGCACGGCAAGGGCCACACCATTCGGCCCAAAAATCCACCAATACAGGCACGTTAGATTTAAAAACCATACTGTCAAATTGTGAATCTGTGATATTTTGAATATTGGCTGACATAGAAAAACCCCTTTCCATCTTATGCAATATTATATTGAAAATAGCGTTGTAAAGATAGGGGCTATTTTAAAGGGGGGCAATTACTTTTTTTTGAATAACTCTTTTACAAAACGGCGCTTTTCTTTATCGATCTCTTCCAAATGCTGCATATTCCAATCCTTTTGCAATTCGGCCATCCGCGATCGAACTTCTGTCTTTGTAATTGTACTTTTAGGAGGAACGGTAATTCCAAAAGTAATATCCTTATATCGCTCCTGACGGGTATCAGGCGCCAATGTTGTAGAGAACTTAGAGCCAAATACGGACCGAGATTCACTCTCCGTAAAAACGGGTTGTGACTTTATATGACGCGCATCTAAATTAGAGGTAAAACCTCCTCCAATCATAATTTTTTGAAACTTTTCCACTAAGTCATTACTATTCTTAGTGCGAAATTTATTAAGATTAGAAATAAGCTTCATTGGGTCCACTGGGCTTTCGATAAAAGCATCGTAACGATTTTCTGCTAAGTCATTCAATGAAAGTTTCATCCCTTTACCCAAAAGCAGGATAACTTTCATATCCAGTGTTGCCTCTCTAGCTCTTTGCGTAACAGAGGCAGGATTTACTTTTTTTCCCGTCCCTGAAGTCAAAATAACGTCTGGCCTAAATGAAAGTATTTTATCTTTTAATCCCAACTCCACGCTCTGAGTTTCAATGATGCAACCCAACTTGGTTAAAATTATTTTAAGGGAGTTTGCTTGGCTAATATCTTCTATGATTAGTAATATACGCATCATAAATAGAGTATCTCTCTGATTTATCGTTAGTCAGTAATAATATCTTTATGAGTAAACTAAATATGGACCAAAGCAGAGTTCCCCCTTGAATTCATCATCAGTTAATGAAAAAGTATGTTAATGCCCTCATCATTTTCTGGAACCAGTTTTCGTTACTTATTTTTTGAGCTTATACCTAGTTTTATTTTAGGGATTCTCGTATTTACTTTTATTATCTTAATGTTTCAGGGTCTAAAGTTAGCAGAATTCGCACTTATTCATGGAGTCGGCCTATCGACATTGTTAGAAATTTTATTTTATATGACCATCAGCCTGCTACCAGCTCTTCTCCCTATGAGCTTACTTTTTTCTGTCGTGCTGACCTATTCGAGGCTCAGTGGAGACTCTGAAATTATTGCATTAAAGTCCTCAGGCGTCAGCGTCTTTCAGTTAGTACTACCGCCATTAATTTTAGGGATTCTCACTTGCGCGGGCGCCGCGCAAGTCTCATTTGAAATGGCGCCCTGGGGAAATAGAAAATTTGAAATTCTGATCAGTAAGTTAGGAAACGTAAAAGCTGCCATCAATTTAAAAGAAGGAACCTTTATGGAAGGTTTTTTCGATATGGTTGTTTACGCCTCTAAAATAAACCCAACAACAGGTGAATTACATCATATTTTTATTTATGATGAACGGCAAAATCCTCCCCTCGCTATTATCGCAAAAGATGGGATTATGAATCAAAGTGCACAAATGACAGGCCAGCAAGTTGAGTTAGAGCTACTTAATGGGGATATTCATCGAAAAACAGAAACTCACACAAAAATAAAATTCGGAAAATTTTTTATTACATTGAATGAAAGCTATCAATTGGAAGAAAAAGACAAAACACTTCAAAGTATGACCTTGGGTGAATTAAAAAAATTACAAGTAGCACCCTTGAATAATGAAAAATCAATTACAGAAAGCAAAGAAGCTAAAGCGGCCCGTGCTTTTGAAATAGAATATCATCGGAGAATTGCTATAGCTTTTACCAGCTTAATATTTGCTATCCTAGGGAGCACCCTGGGTTTAAATCATCAACGACGTTCTGGGAGAGGATCTGGTTTAGTCATAGCTTTGTCAGTCATTGTTGTTTATTGGATTCTGTTTGTCCTTGTTGAAAATTTTGCGAAAAACTCTCATCATTATGTGCCACTGATTTTATGGATTCCCAATATTTTATTTCTCACAACAACGGCATGGTTTTTACGTAAACAATCCAGACCAACTTAATTGTTTGTTGATTGATTGATTATAAACAATATCTATTCAGTTTGACAGTATAACTTTAAATCTTCGACATCAATGATGGGCGGCACACCAGCTCTAAGAAGATTGAGGTTTCCCGAAAACATTCCATCTTTAGGATGGCCTGGAAGCACACCAACATTTCTTCCTAAATTAATAGCCCACTGAGCTGTTAACAGGGTTCCACTTCGAAGCTCTCCTTGAGTAACCAATACAAAATGGGCAATGGCTGCAATTAAGCGGTTACGCTGTATGAAATAGTGTTTTTTCATACATTCCGTCGGCCAGTATTCGGACATGAAAGCTCCGCCGGAATTTAATATATCGTTTTTCCAGGAATTCAAATCAGAGGGATACATTTGGTTTAACCCGGAGGGTAAAAAAACTAAAGTGGGAGACTTAGCTCGCAAGGCACAAAAATGGGCTTGCTGATCAACCCCTCGAGCCCCTCCACTAACTACACAAACTTTTTGATGAATCAAATACTGCATCAAATCTTCATTCATCCATTCCTTGGTCGATGGAGAAATTTTTCTACTTCCTACAATGGATAAACAAAAATTATTAATCCAACATGGCTTACCGATATACGTTAAAAAGAGTGGTGCATCTTCTAAATGAGTTAACAAAGCATTGGGATAATCCGAGCAGCCCGGGTAAGTGAAGTTAATTCCTTGTTTTATAAATCCATCAACTTCTAATGCAAAGGAACTTTTGTTCTGCTCCCACCATAATAAAAACTCCTCTGGTAAATCCTTTAGCTCTGTGTTGTCCATTAACATCTGAAGACCTAACTGGTGATTATTATTTTTAAAATAAAAGGCTAACCCTAAAAATATTAATTGTTTAATCATTCACTTCTCCGTTTATTTTCTATTTTCTCTATTTTCTCTATTTTCTTAAAGATTATTGAGTTTGTTTTAACTCCCAAGCGAAACAGAATTTATAAACTGCATAAACTAGACCATACTCTAGCAACGATCTAGGCGACATTAACGTCCGCAAATCCGGGCTTTATTCGGACAGATTAGGAAATGAATCTTGGCACGTCTTAAGTCCACGATTTACAAAAGTCAGTGAATCTTCTCGACCTCACTTCATTTCCTTAAGATACTTTAATTTATGAACTTAAATTTTTCTTTAAGAAGTATCGCACAGATTATAGTCTTATGCTTTATCTCTAATTTTGCTATTGGTAGTCCGCAACCCCTCATTGCTCCGAAACAAGAAAAAATTCCAATAAAAAAAATTATAAATAATGAAGCAACACCAACCTCTCCCCTTTTTGATATACCCATTACTTACAACAAATTAGTCGCCAAATGGATTAAGTATTTTCAAACCTCTGGTCAGGGTATGTTTAAGCGCTGGCTCGAGAGATCCTACAAATACTTTCCGATGATCAAAAGAGAATTGGAAAAAAATAATCTCCCAAAAGATTTGGCCTATATGGTGATGATTGAAAGTGGCTTTGCTCCCCATGCTACAAGTCATGCCGATGCTGTTGGTCCTTGGCAATTTATCGAATCCACAGGAAATCGCTACGGACTAAGAACAGATTGGTGGCTCGATGAGCGACGAGATTTTAGAAAAAGCACGCTCGCAGCGATTCGTTATGTTCGTGATCTCTACAATGAATTTGATTCATGGTACTTGGTAGCTGCTAGTTATAACATGGGAGAAAATGGTTTACGAAGAATCATTCAAAAAAATCAAACAAAAGACTACTGGCGGTTAATTGAACTAAAAGCTTTGCCGACTGAAACCGCGGAATATGTCCCGAAGCTTCTTGCTGCCATTCTTATTGCCAAGGCTCCAAGCCTCTATGGGTTTCGCTCATTACAAATACAAGAACCTCTTTCCTATCAAGTCATCAATGCTCCTGGAGGAACACGTCTTGATGATCTCGCCGATTACTTAGGTGTTACCCATCAATCTTTACGTGAAATTAATACTGAGTTAAAGGTAGGATTTATTCCTAAGGATTCACCCTCACACCCCATCCATATTCCACATGGTGCTTTGACACTAGCGAAACAATATATTTCACAACTTCATAAAAAAGTTGCTATGGATTATCAATAACAGCCACTAGCCACTCAAGTTCCAAATTACATTTATTAGAACGCCCAATCTTAGTATGAGAACAAACTAGAAGTCTCGCTAAATGAATTAGTATTAGTTTGAATCAATTATTATAAATAAATTAAATTTACATCTTGGAGCCGCTAGACTGGCAACGCCATACTAATTTCAAATAGTAAAGAGTTTAAACACTACAGGTCTACGGGACGTAAAACTCAAATCTGTTCAAAATATACAATGCCTATTATATAAATTTTAATCGGCTCACAGACTTGAGACTTCTTGAGATAATGTTAAATCATTTAAACAAAAAACATTTTAAGATGGAATAAAGTAAATTATACTTTCTTAAAGAGAAATTCAAATTAGAATAAACTAGTATCACAAAGATGTCTCAATAACGTGACATAAGTTTTCTCGAGAGGGGGACATTCTGGGGAATCAAACATTCTGATCCTCTTTATTAGCCGCGTAACCAACTTAAGTTAAAAAATTTAGAACTTTGGAAATACTTTTCTGGTTTACACCCAGATAATTACTAATCTCCGCTTTGGTTCTTAACTCAGGAATCATTAAACAAATATGTACTGCAATATAGAGCCAAGAACTATAATAGGTCATCTGGTCCATTTCAGAAATAGAAACTTAAGAGAAACTGTTACTGATCCTGAAGCTCGATCAAAAATTAACCATGAAATAATGAGGCTAACAGATGAATGGCTAAGGCTCGACAATGAAAGAGCTTCTTGGGGGGATGACTACAGGTCAGCCGCTGCGGATAGTCTCAACGAAATCTATATCTACTACTCGTTGATAAAGATATTAAAGTACGTCGGTAGTGATAAAATGGTTACAACTCCAAAGGTAAATTACTAACCTTATTCTATAAATCAAATTCTCTCCGGGAAGATGATGACGCAATTAATTTTAGAGAGTGCGCAAAATATATCCAATGATGATGATTGCTGGAATATAATATTTAAGACTCAATTTCCAAAACACGTATAAAGAATGACTGTTTATATGCGTTGGATTGCAAAACTCATCTTCCTTAGGCTTATCCGGTAGAATGTAGGCAAAAACGATGCTTCCGCACAGTGCCACGAAGGGTAAAATCCAGGTAATCAAAATTGTATCAATATTTTCTAATAGACCTCGACCTGCAATTTGAATGGTTCGCAAATTACTACTGGAAAAAGCCGGGATCGTCGCGATTAAGAAAGCTAAGATACTGACCGTGATAGCGGACTTTTTTCTGGTCCAATTAGGAATACGATCAACCACATTGGAAACAACCACTTCTAACAAACCAATACTGGCTCCTAATGATGCAATATAAAGGCATAAAAAAAAGATCAATCCAAATAATGCCCCCGCCTTACTTGACATAAAAAAGACTGGTAAGGCTTCAAAGATGAGCGTGGGATCCGTCAACCGAGAATGTGAAACTAGCAAGGCCATTGGAAACACTAATAGGCCGGCGAGAATTGAAATCAAACTGTCTGTGACTGCAACTCGAAATCCCGCCGTTGGTACATGCTCACCTTCAAACATATAACTACCAAATGTAACCATCGCTCCAAACCCCACCGAGAGAGTAAAAAACACATGTCCAAGGGCTGAGATCAATGAGGCTGAATTTAATTTTGAAAAATCAGGGTAAAATAAAAAGCGAAGGGCCTTCTCAGCACTCGGCAAAGAAAGTGATTTTGACATCATATAGAGAAGGAGAATAATAAAAAGTGGCATCATATTACCAATCCACTTTTCAACACCCTCTTGAACGCCCTTCATCACCACTACAAAAACCAATACGAGATGTACACTCGCAAGTCCTGCTTGCAACAAACCATTCGACATAAGGGCTGCTAGAAAATCTTTTTGCTCCATTTGCGGTTTTAAAAAGCCAAAGAGAAACTGCATCACATAGTGAAGAACCCAGCCACTGATCACGGCATAATAAGACAAGATAAATAACGCGAGCAAAATACTTAACGGACCGAGCCAATGAAGAAACCAAACATGGGGACTCTTAATCTGATTGGCCGCACTCATAAGACTTCGGCGCGTGTATTTACCTAAAATTAACTCCCCAATCAGAAGTGGTAAACCCACAGAAAGAGCTAAAACGCCATAGAGTAAAACAAAAGCGCCGCCCCCATTCTCACCAACCACATAGGGAAAGCGCCAAATGTTTCCAAGACCACAAGCTGAACCAATAGCCACCAGATAAAAACCAAATCGTGTTGACCACAGGCCGCGCTTTCCCTTCATGAATTTTCCTTGTTTCCGCTCTTCATGACAAAGATGCGGATCGGTATACCTTGTAAATTAAATCTATTTTTAAGGTGTTTAATTAAAAAACGTCGATATCCAGGATTAACTCCATCGGGGTGATTGGCAAAAGCAATGAATGACGGAGGTTTTTGATATGTTTGAGTTAAATAATAAAACTTTACGTTCGTCGTCCCCCATACTGGAGCTGGCGCCTTTCGAATGGTTTCAAAAAAGAAATCATTCAGCTGTGACGTTTGAATGCGAGTCTCAAGCTTTAGGGAAACTTCTTCCACCGTTTTTAAAAGCATCTCAAGGCCTGAGCCCGTTTTAGCGCTCGTAAACACAATTGGAATATCTGTGAAAAAATGTAGTTCTTTCTCGACACGTCCACGAAACCACTCTCGGTAACCCTCAACTTTGTCTTTCGCTGTGTCCGATTTATTAGCCACTAAAATTACGGCCTTATGATTTTCTAAAATCGCTTGCAGAATTTTTGCATCTTGATCGGTGGGTCCAAGATTTCCATCAACCACAAGCAAGACGATTTGCGCACGACGAATGGACTCTTGAGATTTAAAAGCCGATAGGATTTCAATATCTTCTTCGCGTCGAGCCGAGCGCCGCAACCCCGCAGTGTCGACCAGCACATACTGATGATCATTGTAAATAAATGGAGTATCTACCGAATCTACTGTTGTTCCGGCAATATCACTTACAATCATTCGATGAGAACCAAGGAGAGCATTCACGATAGAGCTTTTTCCAACATTGGGTTTTCCAACAATGGCAATGCGAGGTCCTTTTTGATATTCTTCTTTAAACTCAGGCAAATGCGTTTGCAGCCACTCTAGCATGGGGCTGAGATTTCGTCGTTGCTCAAAAGAGGTTGCAATGAGATCTTCACCAAATTCATAAAATTCAGCTTTTTTAATTTCTTCGTCTTTTCCACTATCAACTTTATTGACTAAAATAAGCAGCTTTTTTCCAACTTGTTTAGCAATGCGAATCACTTCGCGGTCTTCGGGAATTAATCCCGCTCGACCGTCCATGACCACTAAGAGTAAATCCACATCGGATAAAAACTCACATACCTGCTCTCTAATTAATTGAGAAAAGGTATCGGGAGCTTCAGTCAGTCCCCCCGTATCTACGATTAAAAACTTTTTTCCCCAAACTTCAGACGCTTCCATTTGGATATCACGAGTCACGCCTGGCTGGTCTTTAACCACAGCTTTTCTGGACTCAGTCAGAATATTAAATAAGGTTGATTTACCCACATTGGGTCGTCCAATTATTGCTACTTTGGGATAATCCGCAGAATTTGTGTTATTTTGAGGAAACGACATAGCCCAACTCCTCCATCATTTGTGTGTTCTTCATCCACTGAGGTCTAATGGCCACATGAAACTGCAAAAAAACTTTTGAATCCATCAGCTTTTCAATTTCTTTACGGGCTTCAGTTCCAATTTTTTTAAGTGTAGCGCCCGCTTTTCCAATGACAATCCCTTTATGGGTTTCCTTACTCACTAAAATTTCAAATGAAATATGAGGAATCGCTTCTGATTCATCAAATTTAATTATTCGGACGGCAAGCTGGTAGGGTATTTCTTTATCAAGTATTTCAAAGCATTTCTCGCGTACTAACTCCACCGCCAACTCTCTCACACTATGAGGAGTAAAGATTTCCGTGTCATAAAGAGGGCCAGGGTTAGTTGGTAAATTTTCTAAACAAAATTTAATGATATCATCTTTAGGAATTCCTTCATCATGTGAACAGGTCCCCATAAAGTATTTGCCTTTTCGAACTTCAATTTTTTCAATCACTTTACCTAGGCGATGTGTTTTTTCTTGTAAATCTGTTTTATTTATAAAGGCACACCAGGGCTTACGCCGATGAGCCACCATATCTAAAATCTCATCAATCATTTCGGGGGTCTCTGAGTCTAAACTCAAGACAGCGACAAGAACATCACTTTCCTCCACCACTGACTGCAACTCTTTTGTTAAGAAAGGGTTAATTCCCGTTGATGTTTTTACTAAACCCGGAGCATCGACAAAAACCACTTGTCCTTGCTCATCATTAACAATACCCAACACTCTTCGACGAGTGGTTTGAGGTTTTGGTGTTACGGCTGCCAGTTTTTCTTCAACCAACCGATTTAAAAAACTGCTTTTTCCAGCATTGGGATGGCCGATAAGCCCCACAAAACCTGCTTTAAATTCTGACTGCATTTCGTTTTCTTTCCTATGACTTTGTTTCATTAATTACTTCTTCAAGCTTCAATTCTTTATTTTCAATTATTTCTGTTTTACTTGCACTCTCTAAAACCAATGCTTCCTGAGCGGCTTTTTGCTCGGCTTGCTTTTTACTTTTTCCCTCGCCGGAGGCTAAAACTCTGTCTCCACTCCTCACACTCACTTTAAATAATCGATCATGGGGAGGACCGATTTCTTCTTCCAAAACATAGACTGGGACCTGGGCCGTTTCCTTCTGAATGAGTTCTTGAAGGCGTGTTTTATAGTCACGGCGATAGTTGCTTTCATCGCCCTGATTATGGATTCTTGGATCAAATAACTGTCGTACAATTTTTAATGTCACTTCGTAATTGCTATCGAGGTAAATAGCTCCCACTAAAGCTTCAAAGGCACAGGCTAATAAGCGAGGTTTTTGCGCGCCGCCATTTTGCTTTTCACCTTTTCCTAAAATCAAGTATTCAGACAAGCCAAGCTCAAGGGCTATTTCAGCCAAAGATTCTTCGCTCACTAATGCCGATCGCCTTTGAGAAAGCGGCCCTTCAGCTTCCTCTTGATAGGCCGTCCAAAGCAAATCACTTACGATAAGATCTAAGACTGCATCTCCTAAAAACTCTAATCGCTCATTATCGTAACCAATTTCCAACCCACCCTCGACAGAAAAACTACGGTGAGTGAGTGACTTTTTGAGTAAATCTTTATTTTTAAACTCATATTGTAATTTCAACTCTAGTGATTCCATTGAATGATTCCTTTAAGCCTTAGTTCATGACTCGACAAAGAAGGGCGTTCAAAATCCTGAATCACCACAGTCACTTCTTTTCCCGGCAAGAGACTTTGCTCATGGGAAAACTCCTTGGCAGTCCCATCAACTATGACGGGCCAGTAATCTCTGGATAATCCGTGGAGTCCTTTCTCATCGTCTTTCAGTAGAAGCACTTTTTTTACTTTGCCAACTTGAGCTTTGGCCTCTTCTTGAAAACGATCCCAAGAAAGACTTCGTAAAACTTCAGAACGTTTTTGTCGTTCTCGTAGAGGCACTGTTTCGGTCATCTGAGCCGCTTTTGTTCCAGAACGCTCACTGTAAGGAAACACATGAAGTCTGGTCCAAGGCGCGTCTTTAAGTAACTCCAATGTAAAATCAAAACTCTCTTCCGTCTCTGTCGGAAAACCCACAATAACATCCATTCCAATAAAAGAGTGCGGCAACCGCTCACGGATGCGCGAGAGAGATGATCGTACCTCTGATGATCCATAGTGACGTTTCATGTCCTTTAACACTTGGTCTTCACCGCTCTGAATGCTCATGTGAAAGTGTGGACAAAGTCTTTCGTTCTCAAATAATTTAAGAAGAGCGTCTGTGACCTCAACGGGCTCTAGTGATGTCAGTCTTACGCGTGGAATTTGCGTTTTATTTAAAATCTCTTGGATTAAAATTTCTAACCCTAACGTATCTTCAGAATTTATTTTTTTATCTTGATAATCACCAATATGAACACCGGTTAAGACAACTTCCTGATAACCTTCGCGCTCTAACTCTTTCACTCGACTCACGAGCACATCGATAGGAATACTGCGACTTTTTCCTCGTGCATAAGGAATGATGCAATAAGAACAAAAACTATTGCAACCGTCCTGTATCTTTAAAAAAGAGCGAGTGTGATGACTTTCTTTTCCTCCACCCATCTCTAAATCTTCTTTACGAAAAATGTTGGACTTAAATACTTTTTCTTTAAGCTCACCTTTTAAATGCTTTTCGATAATTTCAGGCAAAAAATTCTTGTGAGAGTTTGCAACCACCAGATCTGCTCCAGGTAAATTTTCGAAAATCTTTGTGTCCACTTGAGCTGAGCAGCCCGTTACAACTACGGTGCAAAAAGGGTCTTTCACTTTAAGGCGACGAATGCTTTTTACGGCCTCCTTGGTAGCTTCTGCAGTTACAGCGCACGTATTTAAAATATGCACTCGACGATTTTGCCATTGATCATTAAAACCCCAGCGCTGCAAATTTTTTTCCATCAATCCGCTATCGTAGGTATTAACTTTACAACCAAAGGTATAAATTTTGTAAGGTTGAGTTTCGCTCATAAAATCCATCCACCACCAACCAATTCACGGTCTCGGTAAAACACCGCAGCCTGCCCTGGAGTGATCGCTCGTTGAGGCTCTGTAAAATTAAGATAATACGAACCATTTTCTGCTTTAGTGATTTGCGCGAGAGCCCCATGATGATGATAGCGAATTTTAACTCTTAGGTTCTCACCCTCAGTCCACTCCGTAAGCCAATTAACATTGTTTATTTCTAGTTGTGATTTAAAGAGATGACTTTCATCGCCAACCCACACTGTTTGAGTTTCTGGCTCTAGTTTTATGACAAATAACTTTTCATGAAAGGTCATTCCAAGCCCGCGGCTTTGACCTAATGTAAATTGATAAATCCCGGTGTGATCACCCATCACTTCGCCATCAGGAAATCGACGAATTTTACCTTGAATCAAACGTTCTCGTGGCGCTTGTTCTTCGATAAATTGAGCGTAGCCTTTATCGCCAACAAAACAAATTCCTGTCGAATCTTTTTTCTTGGCAACACTTAAGCCCCGTGCTGCTGCAATTTCTCGAACTTCTTTTTTATTCAAATGACCAATAGGAAAAATGAGTCGAGATAAAATTTCTTTTTTTAAGGTAAATAAAAAATAGGTTTGATCCTTGCCATCGTCCGTACTGGTAAAGATAGCAGGCTCTTTCCACTCATTTTCTAAAATTTGCGCGTAATGACCCGTGGCCAAGTAATCGCAATCAAGCTCTTTCATTTTATGAATGAGGTGATCAAACTTTAAAAACGTATTACAGTTCACACAAGGCAGTGGCGTTTGTCCCGCCAAGTAAGATTGAACAAAAGGGTCAATGACTGCGGTTTTAAATTTTTCTTCGCAATTAATTACATAAAAAGGGATATCTAAGCGATCTGCAACACTTCTAGCATCATCAACATCAATGCTCGAACAGCAGGTCCCGTTTCCCTCTGATATATCACACTGTGAATAATCCCATACTTGCATCGTAGCACCAATAACTTGGTAACCCTGCTCCACAAGAAGGGCCGCAGCGACAGAGCTATCAACTCCTCCGCTCATTGCCACAAGGACACGTTTTTTTTTATTTTTCTCATCCACTTTTTTTGTATCAAACATATTTTGTTTTAATCCTTTTTGGTGCCACTTATGATGCTTCTTAAATGATGAACAATTCCCTTAAGAGCCTCTACAAAGGCATCGACCTCTTCAAGTGAGTTTTCCCACCCTAAACTCACCCGCAAACTACTTTGCGCCTCTGCGCGCGTGCATCCCATTGCTAGCAGCACCGGACTCGGCTCCGGAGAACCACTGCTACAGGCCGCCCCCGTACTAACAGCAAAGCCCGCTAAATCGAGACGCATCAACAGCGTTTCTCCATCAACTCCCGAAATAATGAGTGAGCTTGAATTCGGAAGTCGTGGTGTATTTTCTGCGTTAATACGCACACCTTCAATTTCAGTTTTTACTCTATTCTCGAAGTGATTTCTCTTCTTCTGAACTTCAGGGTAAAAATCTCCAACTTGTTTTAAATAAGGCACCATTTCTAAAACAGAACGGAGGGACAAAATATTTTCAGTTCCTCCACGGCGGTGACGTTCCTGGCTTCCCCCAGTGATTTGTGGTTCAAGAGGTGAGTTTTTCTTTACATAAAGCCAACCAATACCTTTTAGAGCATGAAATTTATGCGCTGAAAAGCTCGCATAATCGACTCCAAATTTGGGGAGTGAAAGTGAAATCTTACCAAGAGCTTGCACGGCATCAGTATGAACTCTCACGCCGCGAGCTTGCGCGAACTTAACAATTTCTGCAAGCGGCAGGATTGTGCCCGTTTCGTTATTAGCGAGCATCATGGTAACTAAGACAGTATCCTCTGTAAAACTGGCTTCAAAAGAGGGCCAATCAAAAACCCCATCTCGACTCACTGAAATTCGACTCACCTTCGCTCCAAGTTGTTCTAAAGAGTCGAGCGTTTTTTTAATACTGGGATGCTCAATGGTGCTAGAAATAAAGTGAATTTGTTGAGCTTGACGACCACGACGAAGGTAGTATTCAAAGGTTCCGCGCAGAATTAAATTATTGGCTTCAGAACCACCGCTGGTAAAAATAATTTCCAGCGGATGACAACCCAAGGCTGCCGCTAAAGCTTCGCGGGTTTCACGCAGAATAGTTTTAGGCCCTCGACCCGCCCAATGGATGGAACTGGCGTTTCCCCAATGATTGAGCCATTCGGGTACCTGCTTTGCTATGGAGGCAAATGGGGGTGTTGTGGCATTGTGGTCGAAATAAACTCGACCTTCTGATGGTTTTAAAACTTCTATGGTCATGACGCTGGGCAAACTATCATAAAGACGGCCCTTTTCACAAGCAAGAAAGCGCATCAGCCTCAAGCCTATGGCTTTTTCTTCCGAAGAAAATGGTATGAACGATACTCCCTGGAGAATGAAATTTCCCCAAGTTTTTCAACGAGTCAGACAAATTCCACTGGCGCGCAATTTGCCATCGTCCCAATGGATGTTTCTAGCCATGGAAAGTGGACATATTAGTTCTAATGAATACCTTCCTTGGGCTCAAAAATACTACGG
This sequence comes from uncultured Pseudobdellovibrionaceae bacterium, assembly GCA_964612425.1. Classification (GTDB taxonomy): domain Bacteria; phylum Bdellovibrionota; class Bdellovibrionia; order Bdellovibrionales; family Bdellovibrionaceae; genus CAUJGP01. The sequence continues at coordinate 10,216 of CAZTDX010000046.1, read as the reverse complement.
TTTAGCGATTTTAAACTCTTCCTTTTTTGAACGTGGATTTAACCCTAAAATTTATCAAAAATACAAAAATGACAGTCCAGCCTGGGGGCCCCAAGCCCTTCCTCTCTATGAGTGGGATGACATTCTTTTTGTGGGGTGTATCGATCCCCACGCCGTACCAAGTAATTTACCCTTAAGTTGTCGACCCTTGCTCGCTAGCTATGAAAATTTAACAAAAGCTTGGGGTATGGCCTTTTATGATAAGCCAAATCCGAACTACGTTCCAGCTCCGGTTGCCGTTGCCGTCGAAGCTTCACCGGAATTATCGAAGCCAGAAGAACCAATATACCAACCACCAATTGCGCTACCAATGACACCACCGCCAGCTTTGAAAGAGAACTTGTTTGATTTCAAGCAAATTGAAAATATAAATTCAAAGTCTTCACCGAACGACGAACAACCAGCCCCTGAGGAAAACACCAAGGAGTATTTAAAACTCCCCGATGGGCTCAATATTTCTGATCATCAAAATCTTTTAACATCTGATGAGCTTAAGACGCCGGAGGATAATATTTTCGGAGAGCCACCTCCTTCTACTCTCACTGTAGCTGCTGTGGATAGTAATAGTTTAAAAACTGATTTACCAGTCTTCAATAAGGAGCTTCCGAAAAAGGAAATTCAACCGCTTCCGTCTCCAAACAATCCATCAACTATGGAGCTAGAAGAAGAACTGAAAACAAGTTTTGCTAAAGCCTATCAAAACTATCGTAATCTCATGATTCTCAAGCTGAATGGAGATTCACTCTACCCGATGCGCTGGGACCCTAGTTATAAAAATGCTAAATCTCCATACGCAATTTCAGTTGATACGCCCAGCATTTTTAGAATTGTCATTCGGACTCAAAAGCCCTTTCATGGACCCATTTCACCCAATGACGTCAACAATCAATTTTTAAATCATTGGTTTGAGGGGCATAAACCAAAACACTTTAGTATTATTCCCCTTTTCTTTAATCAAACATGTGTTGGTATATTATTAGGAGCTTCAGATGAGCCCCTAGATCGCAAAGATAGTTTGCAACTGATGGAAAGCACCGCTCAGATGGTTCAAATCAATTTCGGTGCGAAGTTGGCTTCTTAGCAATCATGATACTTCGAGACTCATTCTTCGTCGTTAGTGTTTGGCTTTTCTTTTAATAAATAATTATCTTGAATCGCCTGACTCTCAGTGATCTCTCCTTTTTTGGTATGCCCACGCATTTTTCTCATCGAAGGATCAGAGGCTTTAGCTAGCTGTTCGCTCACATCAACCGTCACATTGCCATAACAGCGTAATTGGCACGACAATCGACGATGATCCACAAAATACCCTGAACCAATCAAGTTCAACTCCGCTTTTCCCGGAGGAAGAACATAATTTTCTCCCTCCGTAATACGAACCCGACACTCAGAACAGGCAGGCACTCCTTTACAGATCGTCCGAATAGGAATTTGATTGGCAAGTGCCACTTCCAAAACGGATTGCTCTGATGTGATCTCAACTTCTTTATTCATAGGAAGAAACTTTACTTTCATCTTATGGTTTCTCCCTTTTTAACGTGCGTATTCAACCGCACGAGTTTCACGAACAACCGTCACCTTAACAGCTCCGGTGTAAGGCATTTCTCGCTCTACTTTTCTGGTAATATCACGTGATAACATGACTGCCTGTTCGTCGGTAACTTTGGCGGCCTCAACCATCACTCGCACCTCTCGACCAGCTTGAACGGCAAATGTGCGAACAACGCCGTCAAAACCATTTCCGATGGATTCTAAATCTTCCAGTCGTTGGATAAAATTATCCATATTGGGTCTGCGAGAACCCGTACGCAAGGTGGAAAGTGAATACGCCGTTTGTACAATCGAAGTAATGAGGCTTGGATTTTTATCTTCGCCTTGAACTCCTTTAATGGCTTGAACAACAACTTCTGGTTCATTGTGCTTTTTAGCATAGTCTGCGCCAACAGCGGTGAAGTTACCTTCTGCATGATGCTCTACTGCTAAACCAATATTATGGAGTAGTCCCGCTCGGCGAGCCAGCTTTACGTTTGCTCCTAATTCAGCGGCAATAAGACCTGCGATGTAGCCCACTTCTAGTGCTTGCTGATAAGCATTTTGTAAATGCGTTGAGCGATATTTTAATGAACCCAAAGCTTTAAGAAGCTCAGGATGTAAATTAGCAATCCCCATTTCGACACACGCTTTTTCACCATCTTCACGAATAATTTTGGCCATTTCAGCTCGAACTTTATCGGCCATCTCTTCAATTCGTGCTGGGTGCACACGACCGTCTTCGATAAGTTTTTCTAACGTTCTACGAGCAACCTCTCTTCTCAGCGGATCAAAACATGAAATGACTGCTGCTTCAGGAGTATCATCGATAATTAAATCCACTCCACATACGGCTTCGATAGTACGAATATTTCGCCCCTCTCGACCAATAATTTTCCCTTTCATTTCATCACCAGGAAGAGCTACCACACTGACTGTACGTTCTGAGGTGTACTCTCCTGCATAACGGGCCATGGCTTGAGCCACCAATCGTTTGGCTCGTTTTTCAGCTTCTTCGCGCGCTTCTTCTTCTAGTTTAGCAATCGTTTTTGCGGCTTCTTGTTTTGCCTGATCTTCAAGTGCTAACATTAATTCCTTTTTAGCTTCCTGATCTGTCATTGATGCTACGGCTTGCAATTTTTGCTTTAGCTCATCAATATGTGACTGAACTTTTTTCTCCATCTCTTTTGTTTTTTGCTCTGAAGTATTTAATTTCTCTTCTTTATCTCTTAGCGACAATAAAGTTTTTTCGTATTCTTCAGTTTGTTTTTTACGTTGATCATCGAGATCTTTGAGTTTTCTCTCAAGCTGACTCTCTTGATTTTTTAACTTCAACTTTTGTTTTTGAACATCTGCTTCAACACCCTTTCGAGCGCGAACCTCAAAATCTTTTGCTTTATTTTTTGAGTCTTTATCAATTTTAGCGGCTTCAGACTTCGCTTTATTGATAATTCGCTCTGCTTCAATACTGGCTGATCTTTTTTTAGTTTCATCTTGATATCGCTTCACTAAAAAAACGATTAAACCGCCAAAGAAAAGCCCTACAACTGCTGCTATGATGGCTTCTATCATTTCTGCAATCTCCTTTCATTTTTATTTAAAGAATTAAATACAATACCTTGATTGGTAATAATAACATCCATTGATACATCAAAACTCTCTGTCGGAAGAGTGTCTTTCATCATCTGACAGTCCCAAGCCACACCCACTTTAAGACCTGGCACATCTTTGAGTGCACGATCAAAAAATCCTAGTCCACGCCCCAAGCGATGCCCCTCCTCATCAAAGGCCACTCCAGGAATAAGAAAACCATCTAAATTTTGAAGAGCAACAAATTCGCTTGAATCAGGGTCTGGCTCTTCGATTTTATGGGCACCCAACTTCCAGGCTTGAGGATTTAAATAAAACTCCAATTGGTTCTGTGATGTTCGGGGATAAGCCCAGTGAATATGGGAACACAGATTCATCGCCTCAAGGGGGGAAGCTTCTTTTTTTAGAGGACGAAACCCGCCCCAATAACCCCGTTGGGTTTGAAGAAACCCACTTAAGTGTTGTGTTAGTTGGGATTGTTTTTCATTAAGACTCGCTTGATCTAAACACAGTCGTTCGACCAATAGAAGAGCCTTTAATCTTAAATTTTGTTTAGTAAGCTGCTTTGAATTAACTTCAGAAGTTTGTCGTGAGCTGTTGTCCATTTCTCATTATCCTTTTTGCGATAAATTGAGAAATGTTCACTTTAATCAAAATAAGTGGAGTAAAAAACGCCATAATATAGGATTCGAAAACTCCCTTAAAGTTTACAAAGTAAGACAACACGAAATGCATCATGGCTCTTAGTAAACTAACGCTGTTGACTCTTTTAGGGAATTTAAGAATTTGCTTTTCAAGCGCAGAATAGGAAATCAAAACTGGACCAAGCACAAAAAGAAACGGAAAACTGATTAACGATAACTCCCATTTCACTGCTGGCCCTCACTTCACTTATTCACACAACTTCAATTGATTAAAGAAACACTTATCAACAAATTATTTTTATTAGTCTATATAAGGACTTACATTGTTTCAAGCATCATTGCATGGCAGCTTTAAGGAAGTATTACAAAGCCGACTTAGTGAGCAGTCAAACATTGGCAAATGGGCTGTGAACTCACTAACGAACAATTGAGTGAAGAATGACTTGAGCTTTGCTCAATATTTAACTCAAAAAGTTTAAAATTTTTGCTTTTAAATCTTGCTGTTGGCTCTTTTGGTACAAAAAAGCTCTCCCATCGCTCATCAGTCTCGACCTCCTCAAACTGAGCAAATTTTAACACTGCTGACTTATCAAGCACTGATTCTTTAATTGGTGATGTTAAAGCTTCAGTATATGCTCCTGTGTCACCAGCCTTAAAAAACTTCAATTTATACTTTTCCTTACCCCAAACAGAGTCAGGCGTCAGATAGAACTCAGCGCGCCATTTTTCACCGTTCTGGGTTTTATAGTACAGTTCACGATATTTTATATAGGACTTGTTGAGACCATAAGTGCGTTCGATCATCGTCTTTAAAGAATCTAAGCTACTAGCCTCATCGTCTGTGATAAGATCTTTCACTTTACTTAAACACTCAATAATAGCTTTTTTATTTTGCTCTCGAGGAATGCGATTGAAGTCCGGGAGCTTGCGCTGATCCCCCCACTGAGCCAAAACAGTGGAGGCCGATATCATAACAAAGAATGACATTACCAATTTAATTTGATTTGTTATGTTCATACTTTTCTTGATTTTACTTTCCAATAGTTTAATCAACTTTGCTTATCCAATTTTAATATCATTAAATTATATCTAAATTTATTTAAAAAGCGATTTAATTAAAAATTAATGTTTATTTTTGAGCTAAAACTTTAAATTATGACTTTGAGTTAATATCTCAAACACCCATTATTTTGTTTACAGACTCTAGTGTCTAAACTTTTGACTCTGAAAAAGACTTTCGTGTTTTAGCTAATCTACACTGATTTTACTCGCAGCTTTCGTTGCCAATGACTTCGCTTTTTCAACATTGGTATTTCGAGCAAGCACGACGGCCATTCTTCGATTAGGGCGCGTACTGGGCTTACCAAAGACTCTGACATCAACATTTTTATACTCAAGAGCTTTTGCAACTCCGCTCACCACGGGAGGTTTATCTGAACTTCCCTTGGAAAGCACAACAGCTGAAGCACTGGGACCATAATATTGAATGTCTGGAATGGGTAAGCCAAGAATGGCCCGCATATGCAAATCAAATTCCGAAAGGTTTTGAGAGATGAGGGTCACCATTCCTGTATCATGGGGCCGTGGCGACAACTCGGAAAAATAGACATCGTTTTTTGTAATAAAGAACTCGACGCCAAAAACACCGGCGCCGCCCAATCGATCTGTGATTTTTTTAGCCATTTGCTTTGCTTTTTTTAATAGCTCAGGCTTCATTCGAATCGGCATCCACGATTCTCGGTAGTCTCCGTGCTCTTGACGGTGACCAATGGGCTCAACAAAAATTGTTTTGAGTGCAGATTTTTTCTTAGTGTTAGTGAATTTTAGATTTTGTTTGACTGTCAATAAAGTGATTTCATATTCAAAGGGAACAAAAGCCTCTATAATGACTTTTTGTTTATCTCCACGCATTCCCTCGCAAGCATAACTCCAAGCGCGCTCCACATCTTTAGGTGACTTCACCACTGATTGCCCTTTACCCGACGACGACATGACTGGCTTGACCACACAAGGAAATCCAATTTTTTTGGAAGCTTCAACTAATTTTTCCTTGTTGGTGGCGTAGGCGTAAGCAGCAGTTTTTAACTTTAATTCTTGAGCCGCAACATCTCGAATTGCATCTCGATTCATCGTCAAGTGAGCAGCTTCTGCCGTAGGAATCACTGTCATTCCTTGTTTTTCTAACTCCAAGAGCTTTTCAGTACGAATGGCCTCGATTTCAGGTACAATAAAATCAGGCTTGTGTTTTTTCACAACACGCTCAATCTCTTCACCATTAAGCATATCAATGACTTCGAAGGCATCAGCAACTTGCATGGCTGGGGCTCCAGCATAACGATCAACCGCTATAACAAATTGACCTAATCGTTTAGCTGAAATAACTAACTCTTTTCCCAGCTCACCCGCACCAAGTAGTAGAATTTTTTTCATGTTGTAAAACCTTTCTTATGACTTATTCATTTTTAAATAAAATAGCTCTCACTGGAGAGGCTTCTACCCCTTTTATTTTTAAAGGCAACGCCGAAAGCCCATACACACCAGGATCAACACTCCCTAACTCCAGTCCTTCTAAGATTGCAATTTGAGTGCGAAAAAATTCTTGATGAGTGCTCAAATCCTTACTTTGAGAGTGATCCATGGAGGGCGTATCAATACCAATCAATATTACCTTTTGGGAGGATAAATGCTGCACAAGCTCCGAAGACAAAGTGGAGAAATTTACTTGCCACTCATAAATATTTTTTATGGACTTTGTTTTAAATAAAATTCGTGGAGCGAGCAAATCAACAGGTCCTAAGTTTTCTTTAGTGATTTCACCTTGAATGTGGCTCACATCGATCACTTGACAAGGGCCAAAGTAGGTCTCTAAGGGACACTCGTCAATACTCTTACCTTCGGGATGATAGTGCGAGGGTGCATCAGCATGGGAGCCTAAATGTAGTGTTGTAGTGATAGAACTTAAACTGAGCGAATCCCCTTTTTTAAAATCCATAGAGACCGACCGCTCAAAGCGCACATCTCCTGGAAAGACCGCAATGTCTGGAGTAATGAGAGGAGAAATATCAATGATCAATTTACTTACTCCTTAATAACTCCTCTACTCGAGGTTTCACTTTTGACATGAAAATTTCCATACACTTTTTAATTTGATCATTATTGTGATTATTAAAATCAAACCAAAGCATAAGTCGATCTTCAGGATGGTATTTTTTAACTATCGCTTGAGCGACCTCTTCAGGATTTCCGGCAATAGAATTTTCCACAGCGCCTTCAACTTTTTTAGGATCAAGCGTGTTTTCCATTGCCCGCCAGTAATTTGTCCACGCTCTCTGAGATTGCTCCACCGCTTTTTGGGATTGACTAGTAGGACTTAAACCTTCTGTGGCGTCCACAAAAATTAAGGCCGTTCTCGGCATATGGGCACGGGTCCAAGCGCCCCCTTGCGGGTGAAACTCCTGCTTCATTCTTTGGTGAGTCTCTTCAATAACATTTCCTGGAGTGATGGATAAGTTAAAAACTCCTGTTGGTAAAATTTGATTCACCAATTTTTGAGTTTCTGGATCATGAGAGCCTATGGTTAAACGTAAAAATTCAAGTGGGGCTTCAAAAGGAATCACACCCACTTTATCAAAAACAAAGTAAGGCAAATGAAGAATCTTTTCTCCATCCCATCGACGATAGTCTTCTTTGGCAAGCTTATAAACTTTATCCCAAACTTGGGTATCTCTAAAGTCCTCTGGGCGGAGATAAAGTGGTCCCAAATCTTGGCTGCACATCTTGTCACCTCGAAGCAATCGAAGCATAATCAATGCCGCCTCTTGAAAAGCTTTATTCTTAACAACTTCCCAAGCTACTGAATCCACTTCATCTCGAGGTTTAATACCGTAGGCGTGATAGGAGAATGGGAATCTCCCTGCGGCAAAGCCTAATTCCAAAACTCGTTTTTCATTGGGGCGAAGTGCATGCAAAGACAAAAATGTTTTGATAGCTTCGGCGTGGGCAATGGGACCACCATTGCATAGGATATTACGAATAGCCGATCCAACGTTAATATTTTTTGTTTGATTAAAAATAAGATGGGCCACTTGTAGAATGTCTGTATTAAGACCGATTTCGCCTTTAAAATGAGGAATCACAGCACCCGGATTTTCTTTTTGAACTTGGCAGGAGAGGTGTGTTTCTGCTACCCAGGCGGTCCCATACCCTAGCTCATCAGCGAATCGAACTTGATCAAAAAAGTTCTGCCACATGATTTTTTCTGAGGGAGTGTAACCATCAACTTCTGTCTGACAAATGGAAAAAAAGATATCGTATTTCATGGCCTGTCATTAGAAACAAAAGATTTCCGAAAGTCAGGCTTTTCACACTGCGCCATTAAAGATTCCTAAGTTTTTTCTCATTTTGGTCATTTAAATTGGAATTTCTGGATCATTGATTTTGATCGATTTGAAAGAATCTCGACTCAGTGGCTTCAGGCCGTGCTTCCGCCGAGCTTCATCACAACGAGGTTGGTGCTTTCCATCTTCGTAAGAGGCTGTAAATTGCCGACATGGGGTTGGACGACTCTCATAAATAGAGCAACTGGCCGCAACTCCAACCTTTCCCACGAGGCAAACACAGGAGGGCCGATGCTTGTGTGTAGTTCCTTTCATTGAGCAAAGCTGAGAGCCGCTCTGTTCAATGAGATGAAGTGGAACTTGCCATGGGTACTCGTTTTTAGATTCGACTTCTGCTGCGGAAAATGAAACACGAAAGTAAGCACAACAAGCACCACAACTAAGACAAGGATGATGTTTTGTATTACTTTGATCAGTCTGGCTCATAATTAATTGAAACGAACTTTTCAAAAAAAATGAAGATTTTTTTTACAATCAAATTAAAAGTTTTATATTTAACTAAACTTTGTTTATTTTCTTTACGTTTTTTCTAACTATTTAATATGAGTAAAAAAAGAGTGTCTTATTTTTAGCAAGGCGCTAGACCTTTAGTCAGCCGTATACTAAACTGACAAAGTTGATGTTGCCCGTTCCTGATTAAATCAAAAGATAAAAATAAAAGATACGCGGAATAATTTTTAGAGGAGAATTTTATGTCGCATCGATATTTAATCAGAGGACTCAGCTTGTTGATGCTGGTGGGATTACAGCTCAATACGATCGGCTGTAACCAATCTGGAAGTTCTATATCTCAATCCAGTGTTGCGGGTAATGATACACTCGATAAGTCACAACAAAGCTACCGAAGTCGATCAGATAGAGAACCCAATTGTGCTGATGAAAATCATCAGCAAGCAACTGGTGAGCATGAACATGCAGGTGGTTCAACTTCTGGTGGAACCACTACAGGAGATAAAGCCTGCTATACACAATCAGCAAGTCAACCTGAAAACCAGATGACGACAAAAATAGATATTCTTTTGATTCCTGATACTTCAGCCTCATTAAATCAGGAGCGCCAAAATATAGTCAGTGAATTAGGTGCCTTTGTAAAACAAATTCCACCTGCTGTTGACTATCAAGTAGCAATCATGCCAGCCCACGGTAGTCGCGGCAGCCACTCTGGAAAGCTTTGGAAATACAAAAATGAACCCTATGTTTTAAAGTCACGAGAAAAATCAGTGAATGATATAATCAGATCACTCAAACTCAGCTTAACTAATATGTCTAACGATTATTTCTCTGATGGTGGTGAAGAAGGACTCTATTCATTAAATAGAGCCCTAACTAATAACGGATTACTGAATGCCATTCAAGCTCGCGGATTTTTACGTCAAGATGCCGCATTAGCAGTTATCTTTATCGCTGATGAAAATGACATTTGTTATGTCTATCCTGCTGGCCTCAAACGTGTTGCTGATCCTGACAGATTGGAAGAACCTGCTTTTAAAAGAGATTGCCAAGGCGTAACACCCGATTCAGTTTACAAAAATCTAATAGACTTTATGGGTAACCGGCCTCTAACTGTGAACGGCGTTTTATATACTAAACCCGAGCTTGTACCCAAAGGGCCAGAAAATGAAGTCGGTTATGGTTACTTGGATATGATACGCCTTAACCAAGGTGTTGCCGTTGAATTGAGTCAAAGAAACTTCCATGTTGGTATGGAAAACATCGGAGCGCTGGCGTCTCAGCGTCTGAATTTAATTTCTGAAATAAAAATGGACCACCCCAACAATATTGATCCTAATACCTTAGCTGTCCGAATTGACGGACGGTATGTAGATGCCGCTATTCAAAGTGGTGTAATAAAGTTATTGGGTGAACTTGGTCGAGCTGGTTCGGAGATTGTGATCACTTACTGTGAAAATGCTCCTCAGCCACAACCAACTCCGACTCCGTCCCCAACTCCAACAGTGACCCCAACACCGGAGCCAACTCCGACTCCGTCCCCAACTCCCACAGTGACTCCAACAC
>CAZTDX010000045.1:20932-29627 GCA_964612425.1 uncultured Pseudobdellovibrionaceae bacterium | reverse complement strand
CCTCACTTATCTACGCCTATCGAGAAGCACCCGATTCAAGCACAGACTTTTTGAGAAAAATGTGATATAGGGTTAGAGTTCCCCTACGTCGAGTGAGATTTAAACTTTTTCAACGAAGTAGTAGCCTTTTTCAGAAGAATCTAAATAATAGTTGTGTACAAATAATTTTCCCTAAGGCAAGCTTTCAAATAGGGGGGATCATTATGCAATTATCACAATTTTTATTTATTTTAATTTTGTCATTGATTACTGGTCAAGTTTGGGCTGAAGAGCCGCTTTCAGTTCCAGGTGAAGTGGTTGTCAAATTCAAACCAGGAGCGATAAATAGCTCTCGTTTACAAAGCTTATCGTCGCAATATCATTTTCAAGTTAAACGAGTCATTCCAGATTCAGATTTCGTTGTTGTTAAATTTCCAAAGTCCCAAACAGGTTTTGAGCTTTCAATGGCTCAAGAGCTCATGACTTCAGAAGACATTGAAGTGGCAGAGCCTAATTATTTATACTACCTACAGCAAACACCGAATGATCCAGATTACTCAAAGCTCTGGGGCTTAGAGAATACAGGTAATAATGATCGCAATTCACCAGGACGAGCAGGTGTTGATATTGCAGCCAGTAAAGCTTGGGATATACAAACTGGAAATAAAGACTTAGTGGTTGCCGTTATCGATACTGGTGTTGATTATAAACACGAAGATTTAAAAGATAATATGTGGGTTAACCAAGCTGAGAAGGATGGTAAAGCCGGGGTTGATGATGATAACAATGGATATGTCGATGATATCTATGGTTATGATTTTTATAATAAAGACTCTGACCCACTCGATGACCATGGTCATGGAAGCCATTGCTCTGGAACCATCGGAGCTAAGGGTAACAACGGCGTTGGGATTACTGGAATTAATTGGAACATTAAAATAATGGCTGTAAAAATCTTCTCTAGTGGTGGTACGGGTGGTCCATTAGATAGCGTTTTAGAAGCAATTCGTTACGCAACTAAAATGGGAGCCAGAATTTCTAACAACTCTTGGGGTGGGGGACCTTACTCAGAGCTACTGGAGGGCACTATTAGAGATGCCGGTACTAAAGGACTTTTGTTTGTAGCTGCTGCCGGTAATGATCACACTGATAATGACTCTAAACCAAAATATCCAGCGAGCTATAATCTCCCCAATATTATTTCGGTAGCCGCTGTTAATAATATGGGTAATAGAGCTAGTTTTTCTAACTACGGACGTAAAACAGTACACGTCGCAGCACCAGGGGAAGATATTTATAGTATTTATCCCGGTAGCGATGCCACAACTGGTTATGGCTTAATGTCTGGAACATCAATGGCCACGCCCCATGTTACGGGGATTGCTGCCCTCTTACTTTCTAATGAGCCTAATTTAACACCTGAAGAAATACGAGCGCGATTAATCGCCACGTCGACTCCAGTCACTGGGCTCAATCGTGTTTCTGTTTCAAAGGGAATTGTAAATGCCTATAACGCTTTAACCAATTTCAAAGCTCCACCCGATCTCAACGATCCAACAAACTGGGAATTAAATAAGGAATTAAATATTTCAACGGAGCATCCATACCAAGATAACAGCGTAAAAACTTGGGAAGTTGAAGTTCCTTATGCTAAGCAAATCTCACTTTATTTTGAGAAATTTAAAACAGAAGAAAATTTCGATAAAGTAACCATAACAGATCGAAAAGGTACAGTTGTTGCTGTGTTTACAGGTACACTTAATGATTTATGGACCGACCCTATTGAAGGTAATTATGCTAAAATCACCTTCACTCCAGACAAAACAAAAAATGATTATGGTTTTGATCTTAAAAAAGTTGTCTATAGATAGTCTTTTTATACTCATTGGGCGTGCTAGCAATTAGTGCGCCCAGATTCCCTCAAGTGGGTTAGCCTTTTTATCTCGATCTGTGAGTGGTGCAAGCGAGTACTTTTTTTCCAAAAAAGATAAAATAGAAACGGTCTCATAAGGCGTATGATCTACAAAACTTTTTTTGGTTAGGTTCGAAACAAAAATCGCAGGAATGCGAGAACCCAATCCCCAGCGATCCAATTTTTTTGGTGCCTTAGGGTCCCAAAACCCACCGTGCTCATCAAAGGTGATAATAACTAGTGTTGTGTTCCATAGTTTTGAGTTTTTGAGTAACTCAATAATCTTCTGAACTTTTGCATCACCAGAGGTAACATCCCCATAACCAGGATGAGCATTCTCATCACCCACAGGCTTATAAAAAACAACTTCTGGTAATTGATTGGACTTAATTGCAGTAATGAGATCTTCTTCGTCCTTGAGGTGCTCTTTTCTCTCAGGGGTATCGGGAGCATACTTTTTAAAGTACACAAAGGGTTGATGGTGAAATTGAAAATTACCAGAGTTATCACCCTTAAGAATATCCTTCCACCCACCGGCATACCATGCCCAAGATATTTTTTTCTCCGTTAGTCGATCACCAATAGTATCGTAATCTAAGGGTGGAAGGCGTTTGGACACTTCCTTTTCGGCTGTATCAAATGGAGGATAAAAAGGTTGAATCGTATTGACGGCAAAAAAGTCTTCGGTGAGCGCTTTTGCTTTTTCTAGAGATCCATCTTTTTTAAACTTTGATTTAATATCTTCAGGTCCATTGGGGTACTGTGGTGTGCGCGCCGCAATCAACCACTGATGATTAAGAAAAGAACCGCCAAAAGCCGATTGAAAAAAATGATCTGCAAGAACGTGCTCTTTAGCTAACTTCCAGAGGTAGGTGTTTTTCATATCGTAGTAGCCCATTGTCAATACACCAACACCGGAATATTGAACAAATTTATCATTCCGTCCCTCATTAATTTGTAGCTGATGGATATAAAACTCGTGGATAGGATCTGGGGTTTTGTCACTTTGCTTTATATACTGATCAATGGCAAAGGGAGCATTGGGTAATTCCTTTGGAAATCGGGAATCGGGCTCTTTGAGTTGCTTGTTATAAACCTGGGGGAGACTTTTATATAATTCAGAATTTTCATTAATTTGACCTTTATAATCTTTTTCAACCCCATTATCGGCCCCTGGAAATTGAGAAAATAGATTAAAAAAGCTGTGGTTTTCTAGATAAATGACCAGAGTATTTCTAATCTTCTGGCTGGGGTGGACTGATTTGTTTTTTGGATTTGCAGCCATCAAAACCATTGAAAAAAACGTTAGTGCTAAAAATACTAGTTTATTGAATTGATATGCATGAAATCTTTTTAGCATTTTCACTCCTGAATTAAATAGAGTAGTAATTTTGTCTCAAATTGATCTGAGATGAGCACTAATTGTTGTCACTTTAGATTTAATGTGAAAATTAAATCCCAGTTGAATCCCAATGTAAAGAGTAACTCTCACATTCCCTTTTTTTTAGCAACTATATGCAGGAGACCTAAAACTGATGACTATGAATTTAAAGCCAGAGCTGTTGATGCCTGCTGGATCATATAAAAAATTGCAATATGCTTACAACTATGGCGCAGATGCTGCCTATGTTGGCGTTCCGCTTTTTTCACTTCGGGCCCGTGAAAATGAATTTAATTTAGAAGAATTAAAAAAATCCATTGATTTGGCCAAATCCCTGAAGAAGAAACTCTATGTCACTGCTAATATTTTTGCTCGTAATCGCAAAATTAAAGAATTCGAACGACAAATAAGTGATTGGGCCGTGTTAAAGCCCGATGCGCTGATCATGAGTGACCCAGGATTGATTTCAATTGTTAAATCAAAACATCCCGAGATTCCTATTCATCTGTCGGTGCAAGCCAATGTGATGAATTGGCAAGGGGTAAAATTTTGGCATGAGAGGTTGGGAATCGAAAGAGTTATTTTAAGTCGTGAATTGCAATTAAATGAGATTAAAGAAATTCATGATCGAGTTCCAACTGTCGAGCTTGAAGCCTTTGTCCATGGCTCAATTTGTATTGCTTATTCTGGGCGTTGCTTAATGTCGAGTTATTTTAGTTACCGTGATGCTAACCAAGGTGTCTGTGATAATTCTTGTCGAGAAAAATTTAATCTCTTTGAAACAAAATCAAACACAAATGAATATTATTTAGAAGATCTTCGTAATAAAGGTGAGTTTTATCAAATTGATGAAGATGAAAATGGCACCTATATTATGAATGCAAAAGATTTGCGTCTCATTGAACATCTACGAGAAATTCAGGGGGCTGGTGTTTGTTCCTTTAAAATAGAAGGAAGAACCAAGTCAGAATACTACGTTGCCATGGTATCACGAGCCTATAGAAAAGCCATTGATGACATGATGAATGGAAATAACTTTGATACCTCCTTAATTGATGATCTCGAAAAGGTTGCCAATCGGGGTTACCACACTGGCTTTATGATCCAGTCACCAAAGTCGGAAGGACAAAATTATTCAGCGAGTGTTGGTCGCCAATTTACGCAAAAATTTGGAGGGGTCATTTCTAGTGATCCTTCGCCTGAGGGCTTTTTGCCCATCGAAGTACGAAATAAAATTAATACCGGTGATTTTGCAGAACTCATCACGCCACAACAGCATTCCTACGAATTTAAAATAAATAAAATACTTAATACGAAAATGGAACCTGTTGAATCCGCTCACGGTGGAAGTGGTTTATTTTTTATTGAAAAACCCAATGCCAATATCCCACCCATGAGTTTGTTGAGTTTAAAACTATCTCTTGATGGAATTAGTTAAATCCCAAAGGCTTTCATCGGTGAATGTAAAATTATAGCGAGAAAGGTCGAGGTATCCGGCATCAACAGGATCCTGCACTTGGTATTGAGCGACAATATAGTCGTAGATATTCCAAATTTCAGGGTTCATCCGATTAATACCATAGATATCTAAAAATTGTTTGTAGTCATCAAATGTTTTGATACTCAGTGCTCTATCAACAAAAAGATTTACAGCATCTTGAGAGTCCTCGACATAAAAAAACTGATTGGGGTAATATCCAATGACTTTCGGAAACAAACTCAGACTCTCCTCCTCGGGCATACGTCTGAAATCTTCACCGGCCATCAAAGAGATTGAGTTGAACTGTCTATTAAGTAGTAGGCTATAAAATTGATGATAATGTTTTCGTCCTTCAATATCGGAAGATCCAAGCACCAGCATGCTCAACTCCGGAAAGTGATGTAAAAAAGGAATTTTTTGATTTTTCACTTCTCTTGTTAACTCAGATAATTTCTTTTCAATTTCATTTTTTGGTTTAACTGACTTTAATTTAAACCAATTGAGTGCATCCTCTTTGCCTATGGTCTCGGGACTCAATCGATGAAATAAAATTTCTTTAATTAAATCCAAGTGAGCTAATTCCGGTTTCTCATAACTTTCTTTAAATGGAATTCTATTTTGATCAATATCTGTAAGCTCACCTTCTCGGTAGAAAACTTCCATTTGAGTTTGTGTGAGTTTGGCTTTTTCTAGTAATGTGCGCATAATTATATTAAGAGAATCTTTTTCTATTTTTCCAATATCAGATTTAGATTTTGAGTCATTGTACCAATGCTTTTTTAATTTAAATCGTTGTTTGGTGGGGAGAAAACTCAAATATAAATTCTCAGCATCAGTTCTAATCAAATCCATATAGGCTCTAGTTAGCATCATATGACCAAGACTTCCAAAAACATCAAAATTAATAACTAAATTATATGCCATTCTCTCAAAAGTAGCATAATCCATTACAAATGCTGTTTTTGGCAAATCACCGGCGGGCCCACGCACAATGGAGGCGCTGTCATTGTGACGAAATATTGTAAGTACAGCGTTATTATTTGATGGTGTTAATATTTGATTATTTTTTTTATTTTCACGGTCACCATCCCAAATGGCCTCTAAAGGTAAACCTCTTTCATAGTATTTCTTAAGATTAATATTAAGCTCGACACGCGATTTATTTCTATTTTCAGCTTGTTGTGTTAAGGCAGAAATTATTTTAAATCCAGTCTCCTCACCATATCTCGCTGGGAAACTATACTCCTTTAAAACCTCTGGAGTAATGAGCTTTTTATTAGCTTCTGGTGACAAAAAGAAAACAAAGAATTGATCTTGAACAGCATTAACCGATAGCGTCCCATTACAAACCGTGCCCTTCATAAAAGTCATAATGTGATAATACGCGTCTTCCAATAAAAAACGGTAACGTGACTCCTGTGGAATGTCCTTAAAAACGATAAAGGGATTGGAAGCAATTTTATTTTGAGCAATTTGCTCTTCGGTTTCACTTTTTTCTTTTTTATAATTTTCTATTATGCCATTCCATTTATTTGGTAGCTCTTCAAAATTCTTTTTTAAATTTTCCAAATTGAGTTGATCTGTTTTGAGTGTTAACTTTTTAAAATCAATTTTATTGATCTCAAGACCTGGCGCTCCTGATTCAATACTCGCGGCTTGATAGGGGGGGGAAGTCGGGTTATCGCTCATCTCTTTCCATACTGGTTCAATAAAAAGTTGTTTTATCCAATCGAGCTTTTGTAAACTTATTTCATAAGGTAAGTGATTTTTATTTACTATGGTTCCCGGAAATTTAATGAAACAATAATAAAAGTTTTTCAAACCGGGATCTGTGCCTGGAGTTCGAGTTCTTATCGCCTCTGGATTATCACAAGAGGTTTTTGATCGAATTAAACTATAAAACACTCGGGGTTGGCTTTTCACAAAGAGGTGGGCCAAGTAGAGATGTTCATAGAGGTAGCGACTTGTTAGTTGATACTTATATTGATTTTGTTTATTCGTTTCATGAATTGAATGATTTAAAAAAGACTCCCACTCTTTAATTATTTTAAACTCAGCAGCTTGAAAATTGATTTTGTTCAAGTCCTCTTCATGCGGCCCCTTAGCTCCACCTTTAATCCAACGCGCAATCGTAAGCACATCTGCCTGACTGAGACCAGGTAAGTTAAATGGCATAGCTAAGCGAGGATCTTTCATTTTATCTTCAAGGTCGCTCGTTTCGTGATTAATACATTGTCGATCATCAGGATAATGGTTTGGAATTTCACTTCTATGGGCGAGACTTCCTCTTCTAATTGCGCTGAGTAATATTGATGAATTTTGATTGCCAATCACATCGTGAAACCCAAGCGATCGCCAATCCTTTATTTGACTGGCATCTTCAAAAAGTCTTGTAGCCGGAACTTCTTTGATTCGGTAACGGTTGAAAATATCATCTTCAAGAACTCCTCTTTGAATTCCTTCATAGGACTGTAAGTTCAGCTGGCAAGGAGATTCATAACACGAGTGACACGCAATACATCGTGAATTAAATATTTTTTGAACCTTTGGATAATCAACTAACTCATTTTCTACGCCATCGCTGGTGAAATTGAGATCATTCACACTGCTTAAAGAATTTAACTTCTTTAAATTATATTTTTTGTAGTAGGTCAGACCCATTAAGGTTATGGCTATAATAAGCCCAGCGCTCACTATGTATTTTGCTTTTTTATTTTTTGTTATTTTCATCAAAAATTTTTCTATAAGTTAACATGATTTTACAATTGAAGTTTTGAGCCTTTCCATTTCCATGCAATAAAAGTACCCAATATTCCAATAAATGCACCAGCTAACACATCCCCTAAGTAATGTTTTTCTAAAATGACACGAGAGAGGCCCACAAGAGAGGCAAATATAAATAGAGCAATTGTCGCGCGCGGGTAAAGAATTGATATAAAAGAAGCAAGGGTAAATCCCACTTGCGTATGACCCGAAGGATAGGATTGAAAATCCCAATCCAACGTGAATGGATTAAAGTGAAATGGCTGAAATTCTGTTGTGTTGTAAGGTCTTTCGCGCCCAAAGATTATTTTTAATACCATAAGTATAAGGCCCGAAATGGCAAAACAGAGAAACATAAATCCAAATCTTTTTTTAGCTTCAGTCAGTCGTTGCGGCCAATTTAAATGGGTTAACTTTTTTGAGAAAAGTCGTGTAAATAAATAACCCATGACTGATATAAAAAAATAGGTATCACCCGTGCCAAACCATGTTATGAATTTTGCTATGGCGTCTAGCCTTCCCTGAAAATAATTGTGGGTCCAATGAGCCAACACCTGATCTAAATAAAAAATAGATAGGACAGAACAGATACCCAATATTAAACCGAGATAAACAATTTGTTGAGTTTTCCATCGCACTATAAATGATTTTTTAAATTTATTCACTTTTATCTCTCGAGATTCATTATTAGTAAGGTATTTTATCTTCTTTTATAGACCATTCTTGAAATACCTTGATCGCATCGTCTCTATTGATTTGCGATGTGGGTATTTTTCTCTGATTTAAGGGTTTAGTAATTTCCTGATATAAAAACTCGTCATCAAAATTGATTTTGGCCGCATCTTCTCTTGTGTTTGCATAGTAAATTTTTGAAATTCTTGCCCAGTAAATGGCTGCCAAACACATGGGGCAAGGCTCGCAGCTCGTGTAAATTTCACAATTACTTAAATCGAAATTATTGAGTGCTTGACATGCTTTGCGTATTGCTTCGACCTCTGCATGTGCCGTCGGGTCATTACTTGATGCCACGGTATTCCAACCTTCAGCAACAATTTTTCCTTCCTTTACAATAACAGCACCGAAAGGTCCACCATGCCCTAAGCTCATGTGTTCTCGCGAGAGACTAATCGCTCTTTCCATAAAGATTTTATTCATATTTAATATTTCCCTTACTTTCAGT
>CAZTDX010000045.1:9422-20832 GCA_964612425.1 uncultured Pseudobdellovibrionaceae bacterium | reverse complement strand
GAGAAATCTTATTATTTTTATTCATGCATTATAACATACTGAAATGAATTGTTTATTATTGCTCGAGCCAATAATTGGCAGCACTGACTAATACTCTACAGTAGATAAAAATGTTTTTAATTTATATTATTTTCATAAGATAAAAGTAAATATAATTAGTTTAAAATAGCCGGAGGATGTATTTAATGAAAAAGAATCTCTTTAAAATGGTCATTATTATTTCTTGTGTTTTTCCCATCAATACCTATGCTGACACTAACTTGAAATTAGCCAGGGAAGCTGTCAAGGAATGGTATAAGTCTAAGAGTGATATGTTCAATGATTTTTTATATAGGTTTAATGATAGCACCGAGGGTGATGAGTTAAACCTAAACTCACCAGCATTGCCAGCTTTATTGTACTACGAAAATTGCAAAACTGAGGACGCCCCTTTTGATGAGCATACACAGGTTGTTACCACTGCTGTAGCTAAATATTTATCCAATGAGCTTTCTAAAAATATTAGTCCAGTACAATTATGGGGTCATATTACAAGAGACTATTGTTCTAAAAACAGAGAGAAGCTAATTTCGCTAGATGCATTGAAAGATTCAATAGCACAGAGCACTGCTTACAATTAAAAGTAAAATGGCTGATCCAACGGCATTGTCATGCTCAATTGAATCAGCCTTAATGGCAATTATGCTGCGGAGGCTGCTGATGGTACTTTGGCTTTTTTGCCGGCACCCTTGGGTGCAGTCGTTTTTTTGCCTTTAGCATTTTTATCAAATGCCACGCTAAAAACTTCATCCACATTTTCGACATAAACAAAATTCATTTTGTCTTTGAATTCTTTTGGAATATCTATTGTGTCTTTTTTATTAGCAAGTGGGATCGCTATGTTCTTCACCCCTGCTGAAAGGGCTGCTAAACATTTTTCACGAATTCCACCAACAGGAAGTACACGTCCTTGGAGCGTCACTTCACCCGTCATTGCAATATCATGTCTGACAGGAATATCAGAAGCCAGACTCACCAGTGCTGTTGTTAGAGTTACCCCAGCAGACGGACCATCTTTAGGAATGGCGCCAGCAGGTAAGTGCACATGCACTTCCCATTTTTCAAAAAAGTCTTCTGCAATTCCTAATTCGTTATAGTGTGCTTTTGCATAACTCCACGCTGCTTGCGCTGACTCTTTCATCACGTCGCCAAGTTGGCCCGTTAATCTCAAGCCACCAGTGCCTTTCATTTTTAAGGCCTCAACGTAGAGGACTTCGCCTCCTGCTTGTGTCCAAGCAAGACCAGTCACAACTCCTACTTGTGGATCTTTTAATAACTCATCTCTCAAAAAGCGAGGAGGTCCCAACAATTCAACCACAGTTTCCGGCGTGATATCCATGTGTTTAGCTTCGTTCATCACAATCATTTTTGCGACTTTTCTACAAATGGAACCTACTTCTCTCTCTAAATTTCTTAAACCCGCTTCACGTGTGTAATGAGAGATAATGTATTGCATTCCTGGATCTGTGAAAGTGATGTGCTCTTTACTAATACCGTTGTTTTCAATTTGCCTTTCAATCAAATGTTTGTTGGCAATGAGGAGCTTATCGTTTTCAGTGTAGCCAGAGATTTGAATGATTTCCATACGATCTCTTAATGCTGGTGGAATATTTTCTAACACGTTAGCTGTTGCAATAAACAATGCATTACTTAAATCAAAGTCCACATTTAAGTAATTATCTCTAAATGCCACGTTTTGTTCAGGATCTAAAACCTCAAGCATAGCAGCACTTGGATCACCTCTGAAATCACTACCAAGCTTATCAATCTCGTCTAACACAATTACGGGATTTTTAGTTTTTACTTGTCGAAGAGCTTGAACAATTTTTCCTGGCATAGCTCCAACATAAGTTCGACGATGGCCACGAATCTCAGCTTCATCTTTTACACCACCCAGGGCCACTCGGAAATACTCTCGTCCCATGGAGCGAGCAATAGACTTACCTAATGAAGTTTTTCCAACTCCCGGAGGTCCTGCAAAGCAAAGAATTGGACCCTTCATATCGCTTTTTAGTTTTCTCACTGCAAGGAACTCTAAAATTCGATCTTTTACTTTTTGTAGATCGTAATGATCTTCATCTAAGATTTTTTTAGCTCTTTCTAAATCTAAATTATCTTCGGTTTTTTTATTCCAAGGTAGATCAATCATAACATCAAGATACGTTCGAACCATGGAAGCTTCTGATGCATCGGGGTGCATTCTTTCTAATCGTGAAAGTTGTTTTAGTGCTTCGGTCTCTACCACTTGTGGCATTTGGCACTTGATAATTTTTTCTCTGAGCTCGTCCATTTCTTCGGCTTTAGAATCTTGTTCACCTAATTCGCTCTTGATCGCTCTCATCTGCTCACGAAGAAAATATTCTCTTTGCGTTTTAGACATTTCGTCTTTTGCTTGGTTGCGAATTTTTTGTTGCATTTGCAGAACTTCTAACTCTGCTGATAACAAGTCATTCACAAGCTTCAGGCGCTCTTTATGACTGGTAGTTTCTAATATTTTTTGTGCATCACCAATTTTTAATCCTATGTTACTAGCAATAAGATCTGCCAAGCGACCTGGATCAGAAACATCATCCAACACTAGCAAAATATCTGGAGATAAAACTCTACCGAGAGCAATCACTTTTTCAATTTGCTCTTTGGCAGTCCTAATCATTGCTTCATACTCAACAACAGCTGTTGAGTTTTGACTCTCGTCAATAACTTCAATTTCTGCTTCGTAAGATGGCGCCGTTTTAACATATTTTTTTACTCGTGCCTTAGCGACACCTTTGATAAGAATTTTAACACGGCCATCTGATAGTTTTCTCATACGCATAATTTCTGCGACTGTACCAACTTGATAAATGTTATCCGGTTGGGGATTTTCATCAGTCACTTCTTTTTGTGAAACTAAAAATATGAGTCGATTTCGTGTTAATGCATCTTCAACCGAGCGGATCGAAGCTTCTCGACCTACAAATAGGGGCAAAATCATATAGGGAAATACCACTATATCTCGAACAGGCAACATCGGTAATACTGATGGCATTTCCGTTGGCTTATCTTCAAAACTCATAGAGCTCCTCCGCAATTTCTATTTCGAGAATTGATAAATTTCTCGAATCTAGAAACACTTCGGAGATCGCGGTTTTGAGCTTTACAGAAAATTAATAAATTTGGACCTTAAGTAATTCTTTTTAGACCAAAGACTTTATATTAATCTTTATTTAGGTTTAGTTTTGATGCGATTCTCACGCTTTAATGGATTTTATTGCGATTTGCTATGCCTGATTATTTTGGCGTCGTAAATCTTCCACTGGCCTCATGTTCTTCCTGGCAGTCGATACAATACTGCGCAAAAGGTCTAGCTTCTAATCTCTTCTCCGAAATTTCCGCACTACACTCTTCACACTTACCGTACCGCCCTTCGGCTAGCTTGCTAAGAGCCTTATCGATTTGCATAAGCATCATACGATCACGTTCATGAATTTGATATGACAATGTCAAATTTGTATCGACGGTTGCAATCTCTGCTTCATCGGCTCTTGAAAAACCAATTTCTTCTTCTCTCTGTTCTCGAGTAAACTCGATAGATTTATTGAGAATTGCACTCCGCTTCGAAACTAAAATTTGTTTCATCGACATAAAGTTGGCATCCTGCATCCTACCCTCCCTCTCCCATGCCTCTTGCGAAACACTGTGTAAAATACATCTGTCACTTTAACGAATCGTGGAGAGTTAGTCTTAAGTGAAATAGTCTGTCACCAAAAAAATTATTCATGCTAACTTAATCTGCAAAAACTAACGCTCTATAGCTATTGTGTGTGATAAAAAAGTTTAACTTGTTAGCAAATAAAAAATTTTGCGAGGAGATTTTATCTCAAAATAACTTTTATTTGATTGTTTTCTATGGCGTATAAATAGAGTGGTTTTGTAAATTCTCGCTCATCACTTTTTACAATTGTATCTACCACGCCTTGCGTAGAATTTAACTGCGCTAATTGATCGCGAAATTGGTCACGCGTTTGCACAGATTGTGACAATACTTTATTGAGTAACATTCCAGCTTCATAGCCTTGCAGCTCAAAGGCCCCAGGGTTTTCATTAAACATTGCTTTATATTGTTTAAAAAATACTTGTGCTTGGGTTGACTTTGATTCTACGGAAGCAGCATCTACAAATAAAATTTGATTACTTGAGTTTGCAACTCGTTTAATAATTCCTTCGTTGTTCCATATATTAGAGCCAATAATTTTTGTACCCTTAACACCGTTAAACGCTAACATTGCTGAAATCTGCCCTAAGGCCTTGATACCATCAGCAACAAATATAGCATCAAAATCCATAACAGGATTTAAAGTAATTTCTTCATCGCGCGATCGAGTACTTTCCTTTTTTTGATGATCCGCTTTTTGCTTTATAAGCCATTTAAGCTCATCTTGACGATCTTCATTATAGAACGTACCCACCAACCTCTGCGCGAGTCCAGAAAAGTCGTTTTCTTCCGGCTCATAACTTTGCGCTGCTCTGATCTCTCCACCTCTCGCAAGAACTTCGTCCCAAAATAAATTGGCGTATTCCACACCAAATTTGTCATTGGGGTAAACGATAGCAAAGCGACGCATTCCCATGTCTTTCATGCATTTTTTAACTAAATATCGAACTTGAGTTTCACTCGTCATTGCAAAGCGAAAAATATTATCACCAATTTTTGTTAATCCAGACTTCTGAGAAAGAGCAAGATTTGGCACATTCATGACTTGAGATTGATCAGCAACTGCATTAGCAGTTTTACTCAATAAACTTCCAACTACAGCAATTACATTATCTTCTTGTACTAATCGCTCCACACCCTTGCGCGCCAAATCAGGATTCCCTTCACTATCCACAACAGCCAGCTTAATAGAACTTGAGCTTTCCCCATCAAGGCCTAAACCCATTTGCAAGCCACGCAATAGCTTTTGCCCAACGGAACCATGCTTGCCAGAGAGAGGGAGAACCACACCCAATGTGGATGGGTTGACTTGATCGGCAGTATTAATTTGTTCTATTTTTTTCTGAGCTAATTCCGCTAAATCAGTTTCTGGTAAAAGCTGCACCACTTTACTGAATGCATTTTTAGCAGCACCTTTATTTCGTTGAGTAACATAAATCTGCCCCAAACGAAACGCTGCGTGTCCTCGTAAAAATCCAAACTCAGCATCTGAAGAAACTTCTTCTAACTGACTTTGATTCATTGTTTCAATTATTTGCAAAGCCTTTGAGCGACTTTTAGACTCCTGCTCTCCTGTTTGAAGAACCGTTAAATCAACGTATGCTTTTGCCAAATCTAACAAAGAGGCTCCGCTCATCTCCATACCTTGAATTTTTTGAATTTTAAGAAAATAAACATTTTCAGGTTTAATTTCAAAATGCGAAAGACAAAAGTCGACTCCTTTTTTTAAACGATCCCAATCCTGTCCCGCTTGAAAGGATTTGCCTGCTGCGTGACAAAACTTAAATCGAGTGTCCTCTTGCGTGCTTGATCGAGAAGCTCTTAAGTACGCTAATCCCGCGTCAGAAAAGTGACCCGACTTATAATATTCTTGCGCAAGGATATGCTCTAGCTCTGACTCGAACTCTGTTCCTTTAAAGCGAGCTCGTTCATTTGTTAGGACTTTCGTGTTGTCTTCTGCTTTGCCAGTTCTAATTTGCTTTTTCAGATTATTGAAATTTTTTTTAGCCTCTGAACTTGTTGGCTTAATATCTTTAGCTGGTGTTGAATCAACTTCTGGTAAAGAAGCACAACCTAAATTTAATAAATAAAAACTACCTATTATCAGAAGCTGTTTATAATTCACCTTTTTGTCCTTAAATATTGGGTCATTTTTTCTTTGAAAGATCGTACCATAGGTGTCTCGCCAATCAACACATTTAGTTTTTCGATCAACTCCCGTTGCTCTGATGTAATTTCGCTAGGCGTGTCTACAATAATCTTGACTAACATATCACCCGCACCAAAACCACCTACCTTCGGAAACCCTTTTCCTTTTAAGCGAAAAATTTGCCCTGAAGTTGTCCCCGGTGGAATTTTTAATGCCGCCTTACCTGTTAGGGTAGGGATTTCAACCTGAGAACCCAAAATGGCCATAGTGAATGGAACGGGTAACTCTAAAACACAATCATGGCCATCTCGTCGAAACAAACTATGATCTTGAATATTAACAATTACGTATAAATCTCCCGAAGATCCGCCATTAGTGCCACCATCGCCTTCACCACGAAGCTTTAAGCGCTGACCTTGCTTCACTCCAGCAGGAACCGTTACAATAAGGTTCGCGCGTTCTTCCGTTTCGTTTCTGACACGCACAAATTGAATGGGTTTTTCACAGCCTTGCGCCGCCTCTTCAAAGGATAGATTGAGCGTATATCTTAAGTCCGCACCTTTAGAAACGCGGGTGCGAGAAGAAAAACCTCCACTCCCAGGGCCGCGACCTCTTCCAAAAAAATCTCCAAAAACTTCACCAAAAATATCTTGAAAAGGGTCTCCCGCAGAGTCAAAACCACCTCCACCATAGCCTCTTGGCCCTGCGCCGCCACCAAAAGGGCCACCAGAGCCACCAAAGGGATTACCACCACCCATTGAGTGACCGAATTTATCATAGGCAGCTCGCTTTTGATCGTCAGATAGGACTTCGTAAGCTTCCGTTATTTGCTTAAACTTTTCTTCAGCGCTTTTATTTCCTTGATTTTTATCAGGGTGATACTGCATGGCCATCTTACGGTAGGCTTTTTTGATTTCCTCCGCTGTGGCCGATCTCGAAACTCCTAAGACACTATAGTAATCTTGTTTAGACACCCGAAAAACCTTCCTTTGATTATTCTCTTAACAAAACAATGAACTCGTTTTTACTGTTTATTGTTTGTTGCTGGCCGCCTTAGCAACAATTACTTGCGCAGGTCTTATAATGCGATCGTGCAGTTTATACGCTGATCTGAAAACTTTTAATATATGACCTTCGGCAACAGTATTCGATTCTTCAGCACCCAAAGCTTCATGGGCCATAGGGTCAAAAGCTAAACCTTCACATTTAATTTCTGTAACACCAAATCGTGAAAGAACTGATTTTAATTCGCTCGCAGACATTTTAACTCCTTGAGCGTAAACCTCTAGAGTTTCTGGTGTGGGCTTTGTTCCTAAAGCTCGATCAAAGTTATCGGCAACATTTAATATCTCTGCGATGATTCGCTCTGAACCATATTTGCTGATTTCAGATCTTTCTTTGATAGCATTACGTTTATACGTTTCAAACTCAGCTCTTAAATAAAGATAGTCGTTTTTCCACTTTTCGATTTGTTGCTTAAGCTCGATGGTTGGATCATTTGTTGAATTATTTGCTTCTGCACTATCTTGCGCTACTCCAGAAGCCGACTGATTTTCTTGTTGATTTTTATTGATTGAATTTTGGTCTGATCCATTTTCAAACTTATTTTCTTCCATCGTATTTCCTCTCTTCTTTCTTAATCTAAAAACGTCAAAGCTTCAAAAACCTGATTACTGATCAAAATCCCTTGGGAGGTCAATCGCCATCGCTTTTTTTGATGATCGATGGACGCCTCTAGCATCCCCTTGGTCATTAAATCAGAACAAATAGCCTGAACTTGCTCTCTTCTAGAAAAGTTGAATTTACTCTCTAATTCGTCAAGGCTCAATCCCCGATTAATTCTTAAAAAAGTATGACAATAATCCGTTAGGGCTTGATGCTCTTTTAGTAATTCGAAATGACTCACCTCTCGATGGTCTAAAATACTTTTAGCACTTTGTTTGGGCAGACTATTCATTGTACGCGTGTATTCTTTAATATTTGACTGATTCCAAAATCTTTTACCCCAAGCATCATCTTTGATGTAGGAGTGAGCACTTAGTCCAATCCCCCAATAGTTTTCATCGGTCCAATAAATCATATTGTGTCTTGACTCAAAGCCAGGCAATGCAAAATTGCTTATCTCATATCGCTCAAGGCCCATTGTTTTCAAAAAATCCAATATTAAAGTAAACATATCAACCTGCAGGGCCTCAGGGAGTTTAGCCTTTGATAGGGGGTGCCCCTCAGGTACCGTTAAACAATAAGCAGAGAGATGCTTAGGATTAAAATGCTTCACCCACTCTAAATCCCTCTGCAAATCCTCCAAAGTTTGTCCAGGAAGTGCAAATAATAGATCAAAAGTATAGTTGAGTTGATGGTTGGCTAAAATTTCTAATGTTTTTTGAGTGTCGTGTGCGTTGTGCTCACGCCCTACGCGTTTTAATAGGCTATCTCGAAAAGTTTGTGCACCTACACTAAATCTATTTATGCCTGCCTGTTGATAAATCTTTAGTTTGTCTAAATCAATCGTCGCAGGGTTTATTTCGATGGTAATTTCGGTGTTATCAGAAAATAAAAATCCCATATTCTTTAGAGATGTAATAATGCTTACTAAAAGTTCAGCCTCGACCAAGGATGGGGTCCCTCCCCCGAAATAAAGTGTGTCTACTTTAGGGGAGCCTTCTTTTGCAATGAATTGATCTCGCAATAAAGGACCATAAACCTGTATTTCTTTCTTAACAAGTTCGATATACTCTAAAGGGGGTAGTATTGATGATTTCTCATAGGTGGCAAAATCACAATAACTACACCGCTGAATACAATATGGAATATGAACATAAATACCTAATGCCATCGGGAGACTTCTCAAGTGAAGCACAAAAAAATACAACTTAAAAATGGTCTCAACATACTTTTTATTGAAAGTCATAAATCACCTGTCGTTTCGGTGCAAATGTGGGTGCGCACGGGAAGTGCGGATGAAGAAACTTCCGAACAAGGAATCAGTCATTTTATTGAACACTTGGTTTTTAAAGGTACACCCAGTTTTAAAGTGGGTGAAATTGCAAAAACGGTAGAAGGGAGTGGCGGTGAGCTCAATGCTTACACCTCTTTTGATCAAACTGTTTACTATGTAACGATGCCATCAAGCGAAGCCTCGACTGCTTTTAAAGTTATCAATGAAATGACTTCGTGCCCCAACTTTGATGCAACGGAAGTAGACAATGAGAGAGAGGTGGTTATTGAAGAAATTAAGCGTGGCTTAGATTCGCCGGGACGAGTGGCAAGCCAACTTCTTTTTTCAACGGCTTTTAAAAAGCACCCCTACCGAATTCCCGTTATTGGATATGAGAAAATTATAAAAAAAGTTTCTCTTAACACTTTACGATCCTATTTTGATGGTCGCTATCATCCTAAAAATATGTTTTTTATTGTTACGGGTGATCTTTCACTGAAAGAACTTCAAAAGGAGATGAAGGTTTTTGAAGCTACGCAAGGCAAAAAATTTCGATCTGTTAAACGTCTGAGCGAGCCAAAACAAAAATCTCCACGCGTTAAAGTTCAATCAACCCAATTTCAAGAACACTATTTTTATTTAGGTTTCAAAACTCCCAATGCTAGTCACAAAGATATCCCGGCTCTTGAGGCATTGGCGATGATTTTGGGCCAAGGCGATAGCTCAAGACTGGTGCATCGATTGCGAATTGAAAAACATTTAGCAAACTCTATTGGGTCCAGTGTTTACACACCGAAAGATGATGGTCTTTTTTTAGTGTCCGGGACCTTTAAACAAGAAAAGTTTGATGAATTGATCAATGCTGTCATGTTGGCTCTCAGCGAACTTCGTACTACTCTTGTAACTCAAGATGAACTCTCTAAAGTGAAAACTAACATCGAAAGTGAGCAGTACTTTTCTTTAGAAACAGTTGATGGAATGTCTCGCACCCTAGGATCATGGGAGTTTTTATTTAAAGATCCTAATCATTTCGCTGTTTATATGGAGCAAATTCAAAAACTAAAGCCTGAAGATCTCATTAAAGTAGCTCGCAAGTGGTTGGCTCCTGAAACTCTGACGTTTATTTCTCTCACCAAGGAAGTCGCCTCCACAAAAAAGTCTTTTCAGTCAGCCTTTAATGGCTTTAAAAAGGCTCTTAAAACGGAGGCCAACTTAAATCAGATTTTGAAAAAATCTTCGGCATTAAAAAAATCAAACGGCATTAAAAAAATTTCTCTCAACACAAATAAACCTCAAACAGAACGAATAGAGCTTCCGTCTGGCGCCACCTTATTACTCCGACGAATTTCAGAGACTCCGTTAATCTCGGTCAAATCGGCCTTTTTAGGAGGACTCAGAGCAGAGCCCGGTGATCGTCGCTCCATCGCCGAACTCACTTCGCGCACTTGGATTGGAGATTTGCCTGAGCTAAAAATGCAAGAAGCAGACATTTATCAATTCTTTGATGCCAGAGCTGCGGCCATTGGATCTTTTTCTGGAAGAAATTCTATTGGCTTGAACTCTGATTTTTTACAGCCCTTTGAAAAGGAATGTGGAAAACTCTGGGGACATTTGTTATCAACTCCTTCTTTTCAAGAAAATATTCTGATGCGCGAAAAATCAGTTTTGAGTCATCAGATTCAAAACCGTAATGACAAGGGTGCGCAGCGAGCCATGCTAAAGCTTGAAGAAATTTTATTCCAAGGACACCCCTATCAATTTAATCTTCTCGGCACAGAAGATAGCGTCGCTCAAGTTCAAGGTTCAGATCTAAAATCCTATTGGAATAAAATTGCTAATCCGCAAAATCTCATGGTCGCAGTCAGTGGCAACATTGACCTTTCCTTTTGGAAAGATCTCGTGCAAGAAACTGCTGCCAAGCTTTCCGCGGGTGAACGTTTTAATAAAAGTTTCACAGCTCGCCCCCCCAAGGAGCCAACAACTCACCACCAAGTTTTGAATCGAGAGCAAACTCACATTGCCATTGGCTTTCCTGGCTTATCACTAAAAAATCCTGATCGCTTTATTCTTCATATTATTGATAGCATTCTGTCTGGCCAAGGTGGTCGTTTGTTTTTAGAACTCCGTGATAAAAACTCTTTAGCCTATTCTGTTGGTCCCATTCATATGGAAGGAATGGAAACTGGTTATTTTGGCGCCTATATTGGTTGCTCACCTGAAAAATCTGAAAAAGCAATCGATATGCTTATTACAGAGTTTCAAAAATTAATCCAAGAGCCCATTACAGAAGCCGAACTCAATAAAGCTCGTCGATATATTGTGGGGCGGCACCATATTGAAATGCAAAGAACAAGTCACGTAAACTCTTTGATTTTGTTTGATGCCCTTTATGATATCGATATTAACGAAGCCTTTGAAATTGAAAAGCGTTATCAGTCAATAACACCAAAGGATATTCAACGTGTGGCTAGAGAAATTTTTTCTCAACCCCCTGTTATATGTACAGTTGGTCCTAATCCGCACGCTAACTAGCCCTCTTCGGTTAATTAGCGGAGTGTTACAAATTGAGATTGAGGATGATCTAATTTGG
>CAZTDX010000045.1:0-9322 GCA_964612425.1 uncultured Pseudobdellovibrionaceae bacterium | reverse complement strand
TATACGAATTATAAAACACAGTAAAAATTAAATACGAGCTAACTATTTTTTTCAATATGCTGAGAAACAATTAAATTAATTTCTTCTATTAGTTGATGTCTAATTTGCAATCCGGCTTTTATAATTTCGATATACATACTAGCTTTCTTGGCATTTTCTAGCAAAAAAAAGTGAAGCTGAGAAGGTGAAATAGTCATTAACTGATCACGAATGTCTTTAAAGCCTCTCGGTCTATTTAAATTATCTAAATCGTTATACTTACCATTCCAATAATAATCATTACCAAATTTTGCAGCATAAGAGTCAATAAAAGGAGACTGCAACCAAGAAATTTTTGGATTAAAATACGGAAAAATTGCATCATTAAAATTAGATGAATGAATTTCTTTTAATTTTTTAAAGTAAGACTCTAAGTCATTAGTTCGGTAAGTTTGTGGAAAACCTGCTTCCTCTGGCATGCCCACTGAGACAACAGAATCAATTGCATTTCTATATGACCATCCCTTACTTAATAAGTATCTTCTAATAGCAATAGAGGTCATAATAATTGAATGCTTGTTCGGATTTTCAACAGAGGTAACAGAGTCAATAACAATAATTTTTTTATGGCGACCATTTTCAACTTCTAACTCACTAAAGTAATTATTTATAATTTCAGGTTTTTTATAAACCATCTCTGATAAGGGACGAGAGAAAGCAATAAATTTTATTTTGCTTTGAAGAGGGGTGCCATCAAATAGTGCTCTCGCCATTAAATACGATATATAGTACCCGTTACCAACGAAATAATATTCAGCATCGCCTCTCATAAATTCAAACAATCTAAGTACAGATTCGAAACTTCTAATATTCTTAAACGGATGAAAATCAGATAACTGATTGGGCTCAATATTATAATTTTTAAAATCTGCAATCATTAAATCCTCAAACTTTGGGGCTTGGGGTGAAATAAGGAATGAGGGCCCTTTTTTTAACTCATTACGAGTTCTTTCAGGCAAAGTTTGTAAATTTACACCTAGATTGAAAAACTCATCAGTCTTTGAAGAAGACAACCTTAGTGTACTTTGCTGATTATTAAAAATTAGTATACATTGATTGTTCGCTAGTACAGAAGAGCAAGCTCCAAATAAAAACACAAATTGAATGATCTTCTTAAGACAAATCATTCTTAAAACTAATCGATTAATTATAGTGAATGCCGTTCTTAAATGAATCACAATAATACTCTTTCCTAGCCAAAATATGCTTTATTGAACTTCTCATCAGAATTTAAAAATTTGACGACAAACTCCAGCACCTAAATTCTTTGATATCTCTTTGCCATTCTTTTCAAAAGATTTTTTAACTTTGTAGTACTCAACGATTTGGCTCAGATTGTTTAGAAGATGAGATGCAAAACCAGACTTTCCAATTAAATAGTACGAAGCTGTATAAAGCGCTCCTGCCTTTGCTGTTTCAAATAGTAATGTTGATAAAGTTAAATTGCTTGGATCTAAACTAAACACACCTAATGAGATTGCCATCATGGTTGTCGTAATTGCTCCCGTCCAGGTAGCAATCCAACTTGGAATAGGATTTGGTTTTGTCGCAAAGGGTGGCGATGACTCCGAGTATTGCAATAACTTTCTAGACCAATCTGAATATTCATTGCTGCTATGATCAGTTGGCTCCATTCCAAGAATTTCTATTAGCCTTTGCTTTCTGCTTGAATCGCTTGAATATAATTCGTTTAACTCACGAGTTAGAGGAACTATCTTCGTGAACTCCCCAAACCTCAACGCTTGTGATAATTTTATTTGGATATCCAATAACCGCTTTGCCTGGCCATTCAGTCTTTCATTTTCCAGATGATTCCCTTGCCCAATAATGGTCCAAGGCCAGGCGTAAGACCAAACCCCAGCGACAAAAAACAAATACCAACTTGTCACTGCAAACTCTATAGTTGGATCGAGTGAAATCATCCGGAAAGTTACACCCAAAATAAGCCCAGCTTGAATTGTACTGATTTGTTTCTTTAATGTTTTTATATAGAAGTCTCCCAATGCTGATTGACGAGTGTCTGCTGCATTTAAAATCCAATTTTTTGTTCCTTTTAATGCGGATTCATTTTCATGTGTTTGCTGAATAGATAAATGCTCTATGGGTTGGTACTTGGTTTCACTCGTTGGTGGTTCTTTTTGGTAGAGCAAAATATACCGAGAGGCTCCACCAAAAAAGTGCGCGGCAACGTTTATCCAAATATCCATCATGTGCTCTGGATTGGTATAAAGGTTTGATAGTGAGCCGTCTTTGGGGCGAAAGGTTAGAAGGTTCCTATCAGATCCGTCCTCAGCACCACCAGGAACTGTGGCTTTGTTGGGATTTGCCCTATCTCCCCAAAAGGGTGGGTAGATTGCGGAAATGAGATGATCACTCTCAAAAACCTGTTTAACTTGTTTTGAGGTAGATGTATTTGCATAAACTTTTCCCAAAAATTGGCCATCTTCCACTCCAAGTAATATTGTATTCTGTCCAAACTGTTTGAGATATCGATTTGCTTGATCTTTGAATATAAGATAGCGCTCATTTAATAATGAGGCGTTTTGAAAGCGATCGATTTTTTTGAGTGCAACCTTAAACAAAATCAAAAATTCCTCCGGAGAAACTTGTTCAAATAATTTCCCTTTACTACGCACGGATTGAATCCAATCTTTTGAAATAATTTCAGTTAAAGCTAGCCACTCCTTTTTTTGATCTTGAGTCAGATTTTGATACTCCGAAAGTTGTGAATTGACTCCCTTTAACTCTCCTTCAAATAGCTCACGGAGAGTCACTGGGTCGATTTTTTTATTTTGATAGAGAATTAATGCTACAAGTTGAAAGGCAGCAAATCGAGCCTGTAACTTTTCTTGTCCTACCACTTGAGCCGCTTGTTGTTGCATCATCGCTGTTTTTTCTAAGTCTTCTTTTTTCGCAAAAGGATTATTAATTCCAAAAAACAAATCTTTTTCCAAATTTAATTTTTTTCCTAAAGAACTTTCTGCATTAATCAAAGAAAATGGATTCATTCCTGATTTCAAAGTTCTAAAAAATTGTGGTTGGCGTAATATAGATGCGATATGATTCCAAAATGAAATCGTAAGGCCACTTTGAGCTCTGGCTCCAAACGTCACTAATCTTTGCCAGGTGTTCATTTCCGACCACTTATTAGCTATGGCAAACATCTTATCAGCTAGATTCTTTGAACTCAGCTGAAGAGATCTTGCTACAGCTTTCATCATGTAAGGCGACATCCAAGCTACAAGTTGCACCAATGGGATAATTGAAACCAGCGCAGTAACGCTAGCAAGAAGTGGAAATCGATATTCGGGCACTTTTAAAATGGGTGGTACAGCATGATTATAAAGATAATCAATTGCTAACAAAACGGGTTTGACTTCCATAAGATATAGAGAACCAGCTCCAATACTGATTCCTGACAGAATGGCTAACGCCATACCGTATTTTTTAAAAAAACCTGGCTGTTGAATTGTTTCTTTATTTGCATCTAAATGTGATTTCATTAACTCTTGCCAAACGGAACTTAGATCTTGATTTGGCTCCAAAATAATATTTTTTCTCGAAGCTTCTTGTTGAAGAATCCTATATGATTTAATCCACTCATCGAGGGTCGCCTTATCGATATCTCTGTCAGATGTTGCCAATTGATTTATTTGATTATAAAGTTTTTCTAATGACGAACTTGGTACAGCACGAATCGCCTCGCGTGATACATCATCAATTGATATTGCTTTCGGGTCAAAAACAGTAGCTAGTTTTTGTATTAACTGTGGATCTATTTTTTCAAAAACTTCTGGTGAAAAGAGCGATGCCGTAACCAATAACTTTTCAGACTGCACAACCATTTCTTTTAATAAGACTTCTCTTGAAAGAATGGAAAAAGCCTTATCATTATTTCCTTCACCTCGGTGTAAAATCAGATCTCCTGCTTTAAAATATATTTCACCCTGTCGATTGTGTGGAAATATCGATTTTGAATCATCACTTATATTTTCAATTATACTAGGGCTCACTCCGCGAGTCCAAAAATTCATTTTGAAAGGCTCTTTAAATTCAGAGTCACTTATCAAATTCTGATAAACTGGTATTGGTCCTTTAAATAAATTTTTCTTAAGATAAACCATGTCGATAGCATGTATTTTTCCCTCTTTTGTCGCAAGAACCAGCATCTCTGCATCCATTTGAAAAGAGTGAACATTAAGATCAACAAATGTGTGGCGGGCTACCTCAACTCCATTATTATATCCAATTATGGTAAAATTACTTCCTTCCACGCCTAACTTTAAATCCGTATAAAAAATACTAAGGGGAGACTCTCCTAACTGAATTAAAGAATAGTTTTGATTATTCAAAGTCAATTTTTGTCCAATTAAATGAAACCAATCTGGAGGAATAGCCTTGGATTCAACGTATGATTTAAACTCTCCTTCATTAAAAGCAGCAATTTCAGAGCTTGATTCCGTTTTAGCAGTTTCTCTCTCGACATTCGGTATTGTATTCGCTCTAATATAATTCGAGTTTATAATAATCAAAGATAAAAAAATTCTAAATATAAGCTTCATGAATATTTACTTAGTGCAATTTTCATGCTCGCTGATTTGTAATTTAATTTTATTTAATTAGCGCATATCATGATTTCACCAAAACTCGTTTTATATTTGGTGTAGAAGTTTTGAACGCACAGTCTTATTTTTGACAATTCGGGAGAAGTTTGCTTTTGTCGCACTGATTTCAAATATTGAATTCCCCGGCAAACTGAAGGCTTTATTCAGCAGTCTCTTTTACTTTGCCTTGCGGAGCAGATCATTAACTCGCTTTACACGTTTTGAAAGTGTTATCATAAGCGCTTTTGACCATGCTGGTTTTTGAAATAAAAGCTGATCGAGGTGATCTATTGGAATTTCGATAAGTTCACAATCAGTCGTTGCCATGACATTGGCTGAACGTGGCTCATTGTTGATATAAGCCATTTCTCCAACAAACTCGCCCTCGTTAATTAAGCCAATTTCAATTTCACGATCCTCTCTAATTGTAAAAGCACGCAGACGACCTCGTTTGACCAGATAAACAAAGTACGCTTTTTCCCCTTCATGAATAAGCATGTCACCAACTGCTAGAAAACGAAGATAAAATTCTGCCACTTCGCCCTTAGCAACATAATTTAATGCTTTTGCAAATCCTTTTAATAACTCAAGCTCTGCACTGGGATCAATATACTGTACCCTACCAACAACGACCTCATCAGTAAATCGTTCCTGATCGGGAGGTGGTGATAAAATAATAATCGCTGTTTCTTTATATTTACGCTCACCCAAAAGATGACTGATCACTTGCCATCCATTTGTTTTGTTGAGGTTAGGATCAATCAGCAAAACATGTGGTGGTGCATTTTCCAATTTTAAAATAGCCTCTGACCCATCTTGCGCCGTAAAAATAACTGATTGAGAAATATGAATATCTATTAATTCAGAAAGTCTCACTCGAGTCTCATTGGAACCACTAACAACTAAAAATAATTTACGCTGCTCTAAATTTTCAACCATAATTAATCATGGCAGCATAACTCAGTGGTGACAAGAATTCGATGTTCGAACTCCAGGACCCTATACCAAAGTAAATCAAAAGCTCGATTTAATCAAAACCCCTTAATAAAGGTAACCTAAATATAGGTAATTACACTGCTTCTGTTTATCTTTAAGAAAATTTTATACATAATTTCTATTTATGTATCAAAAAAGAATAATTTAACACTTTTGTCTTAAGTTTGTAGTAAAATGACCGAAGAGAAGAGGGAGGAAGGAGCCTCTCGACTAGAATGAGGTAGAATTCTATGACATCAGACCAATCTATGATAATCCAGTCAGGTGCAGATTATTTTAACCATTTAGTAAAACAAGGCGTCGAAAAAAGAGGCGTCGAAGTTGGTAATCACATTATCCAATATCTCGCCAAAATGCTCACACATTATGTCGATGCAAGAAATCTTCATGAACCAGAGTTCGATGATCAAGGGAATCGCAATCCACAAACTCTCGCAGAGCTCTGGCTAACTGCACAGAATGCTGAGCCAACAACTCAAAAGGAATTATTAAAAAAATTAGGCGATCGAACTTTGTATATTTCGGGTTTCTTTTCTGAGTCGCTCAATCGTAGCTTAGTGGATCTAGACTATTACCATTCCATGGGCGTTTCTGCTTATAAAACTCTTGCTAGTCACTCAAATTCAAATTTGAAATTAATTTTTGAAGAAATGTCGACTCGTTTTCTTGATTTTGTAGAAGTTCTCGTGGTCATTAGTCACGATGCCTTTGTTAGTACAGATAAAGGTATTCTCAGGCTCTACGAAACATATCTTCGAAC
This sequence comes from uncultured Pseudobdellovibrionaceae bacterium, assembly GCA_964612425.1. Taxonomy (GTDB): domain Bacteria; phylum Bdellovibrionota; class Bdellovibrionia; order Bdellovibrionales; family Bdellovibrionaceae; genus CAUJGP01. The sequence continues at coordinate 2,923 of CAZTDX010000045.1, read as the reverse complement.
TGGGTCCAATCTTGCCAAGCAAAAACTGGAAACTCTGGGAGTGTTTGCTCCTTGGAGTACCAATCTTAAAAAATTAACGGGTCATTAAATTTAAGTAATCCACTAGACTAAAACGTAAATATTGGACTATACTTTAGTTCGCAAAACTTACTTTTTAATTTCTCATGCTGAAAGGGCCACTGTGTTTAATTTGGGATTTTCGGAAATAATTTTGATCTCGATTATTGCCCTTATTTTTATTGGCCCAAAGCAGCTTCCAGAAATTGCAAGAGCCCTTGGGCGAGCCCTGAATGAACTTAAAAGAGCAAGCGAAGACCTTACAAGCACTATTACAAATCCAAAGAACTTTACCCAACCTGACGTTAAACCAAAAATTGAAGAACCTTCCGCTAAAGCTGAAGCTTCACCCACTACGAATACGGAACCAGATAAAAAAGAGGATACGCAATCGTGAAGTTCGGTGAAGAAATTGATCAAAAAAACCAGAGCCTTGTAGAGCATCTAACTGAATTACGCGTGCGCCTGATTCGCGCATCAATATTTATTTTAATCGCAGGTTTACTAAGCTATTCCTTTAGTGAAAAAATATTTGATATCATTCGAAGCCCCATTGTCCCTTACCTGAAAAATATGGGCCTTGTCTTTACGGCTCCCATGGATAAATTTATGGCTCATGTAAAAATTGCCATTTTTAGTGGTGTTATACTTTCTTCACCTGTTTGGTTTTATCAGATTTGGCAATTTATTGCTCCAGGATTGTATAAAAACGAACGCCGATACACATTAGGATTTTTATTTTCTGCAGTTCTCTTATTTACCATTGGAATTTTACTTTGTTATTTTGCTGTTCTTCCTGTGACTTTTGAATTTTTACTTAATTTTGGTGGTACTGTAGATCAGCCAATGATCACTATTGATGAGTATCTTTCTTTTTTCATTACGATTCATCTCGCCTTTGGCGTTGCCTTTGAATTACCACTCATTTTAGTAATTTTAGGAATGTTTGGCATCATTTCTCAGTCGTTTCTTAAAGAGAAGCGACGGTATGCGATTGTTCTCTTATCTATTTTTTCAGGACTTGTTACTCCTTCACCTGACGCAATCACAATGCTATTGCTCTTGGTCCCTCTCGCTTTGTTGTATGAAGTTTCCGTGATTGCTGTTGGGATCTTTGAACGTCGCCGAAACACTACTCAAACTTAATGAGCACAGCTCCCGATTCAACGCTATCACCTTGTTTAACGCAAATCTCTTTTACAACACAATCAGAGGCCGCCCGCATTTCATTTTCCATTTTCATGGCTTCCATGATGAGAATAGGTTTGTTGAATTTAATCTTGTCTCCAGGGTTAACAAAGATTTCAATTATTTTTCCAGGCATGCCGGCTTTTAATTCGCGATCCTGCCCCATTCCTCCTGGATTTTTTAAACTTCGATGTAAAAGCATTTCATCATTAAAGATTTTTACCGCACGGTAAGAGCCTCTCGTGTAAACCGTGTAATCCGTATCACTACCAGTAACATCTATTAAGTAGGATGAGCCGCGAAACAGAAAACTAATATAAGCCTCTGCCTTTTTAAAATCCGTTTTACTTACCTCATGAAATTCCCAATCCTTCCCTTCTTCTTGAAGGGCTATTTTCCAATGAATTTTAGTCTCAGCGACATCAACTTTAAATTTTTTTCCATTTATTTCAGATTCAAAATACATGTTAAACCCTCATCATCAACTTACGACCGATTTTTTTCCAATGACTGACAAGATTCAGTTGTCGCACATCTTTAGATTTACGATCTTGATAAGCCGTAATAGCCGCGGCAATTAAAAAGACGCGATCATCGACTTGTTTAAAGAGTTCTGGCTCTTCTACTTGAAAATTACGCTCAATAAATTGTGTTGTATAGGAACCATCTAAAAACTGTGGATGAGCTAAAATGGTTTTATGCAAAACAATATTGGATTTCACACCCGTTAAAATAAATTCCGTGAGTGAGCGTTGCATACGTCTGACAGCTTCTTCGCGATTTTCTCCCCAGGTAATGATTTTGGCCATCATGGGGTCATAGTAGATAGGAACTTCATAGCCAGGATAAATATAAGAGTCTACTCTGAGAAATGGTCCTTGCGGGTGACGACACGCTCGAATCAAACCCGGACTCGGCTTGAATGTGATCGGGTCCTCAGCGCATACTCTCACTTCAATAGCATGTCCTTTTTGAACAATATCAGCTTGCTTCACGCTCAATGGATGACCCATAGCCACCATTAATTGTTCGCGAACTAAATCAAGCCCTGTCGTTAATTCAGTGATCGGATGCTCCACTTGAAGTCGCGTGTTCATCTCCATAAAGAAAAATTCTTTAGTTTGATTATCAAAAATAAATTCAAGCGTTCCCGCTCCAACATAATTAATGAGTTTAGCCGCTCTTACAGCAGCTGCACCCATTTTATCTCGTAATGCGGGAGTTAATGATGGGCTCGGGGCTTCTTCGATAATTTTTTGATGTCGACGTTGAACAGAACATTCGCGCTCAAATAAATGAACAACATTACCATGTTTATCTCCAAACACTTGAATCTCAATGTGTTTCGGATCAGTCACAAAACGTTCAATGTATACCGTACCATCACCAAAATAATTTGCTCCCTCAGAGCGACACGCGCGAAACGCACTCTCAAGTTCTTGCTCTTTACGAACCACTCGCATGCCCTTACCACCGCCACCAGCGGAGGCTTTGATAATGACTGGAAATCCAATTTTTTTAATTACCGCCTGTGCTTCTTCTAATGTTTCAACGGGGCCATCACTTCCAGGTACCGTTGGAACTTCTGCTTTTTTCATTAAGGATTTTGCCGCAAGTTTATCTCCCATGGATTCAATATTTTGAACTGTGGGTCCGATAAAAGTCATTCCTGCCTCTT
>CAZTDX010000044.1:0-31714 GCA_964612425.1 uncultured Pseudobdellovibrionaceae bacterium | reverse complement strand
ACTAAAATTTTAATATGATCTCCAAATTTATCGTAAAAGCCCTTAAGTTGATTTTTCCATTTTTTATTTTTATGAAACTCATCAAGAACAATTAATGGAAATCCAGTTCCTATTACTTGTTCTGCAAAATCTTCAGAAGATTTTGTCCAGACTTTTCTAAAAGAGGGCTGGTCCCAACTCTTATAATTAGAAACATCAGATAAGAATGATTTAGAAAAGGTGGTTTTACCCGCTTGTCTAGGACCTGATAAAAAAACCATCTTGTGGCGATTCAAAGCTAATTCCAAAATTGGAATTTGAATATTTCTCTGAATGATCTTAGCTTTTTTTTATTTTCGTCCTTGGACATAAGACTATTTCACCACACAAAGTGAAATAGTCATGACTTTTTCACTTTATGTGGTGAAATAGTCGTACAGGGGCAAACTTGATCATCCTCAACATGATATACTTCTAAGCTTTCAAGCGCATGAGGGCTTCATCGAGTGAAGTCACTTGCGCTTGAGCTTGTTGAAGCATCTGCCGATCGGCTTCAACGACATCTTCCGCAGCGTTTTTGACAAAGTTTTCATTGGATAACCGACCCATCAAACCAGAAATATCTTTTTTAAGTTTTTCAACCGATTTTTCAAGACGTTTAACTTCTTCATCAATATCCACCAAGCCTTCTAAGGGTACAACTACAATCACTTTAGCTGTACCAACCACCACGGGCGTGACCGCGCACTTGGAAAGCGAGCCCTCTTCTCCTATTACTAACTGACTGGTTCTTCCCATCACTTCGATGGCCGTGCGATTGCCACTCAGAATTTTTTGCGAGAGTTCATCTTTGGGCGCGAGGCGAACAAGAATTTTTTCGCCAGGCTTAATGCGATTTTCACCACGAATATTTCGGATCGCAGAGATAGTCTCTTTAACTAAATCAATTTCAAAGGCTGATTGGGCATTGGCATTTTGTAACCACTCACGATCATTTTCAACGGTTGGAAACTCATCCACAACACACGCCTTGGAGCGAAGAGGTAATTTTTGATAAAGCTCTTCGGTGATAAAAGGTGCAAAAGGATGCAACAAGCGCATGATGCGATTCAGAGTTTGCGCCAATACCAATTGAGTTGTTTGTTTTTCTTCCGCTAACCCACTCGACATAATTGGTTTGATAAATTCAATGTACCAATCACAAAACTCGTTCCACACAAATTTATATAGTGCGTTCGCAGCATCAGAAAAACGGTGAGACTCTAAACCTTCTCGAACAGCTTTCTCCACCTCACCTGTTTTGGCAATAATCCACTGATCATAGGGAGACATGTGGGCTTTGCTGGGTTGAGCTTTCGTGCCCGCCGCAGGAACTTCAAAACCCGCTAAGTTTTGTAAACTAAAACGTGTGGCGTTCCAAATTTTATTCATAAAATTTCGATAACCTTCTAGGCGTTGTTCACTAAATTTTAAATCTCGTCCCGAAGCTGTTAGTGCCATCAATGTAAATCTAAGCGCATCGGCACCATATTTTTCAATAAGTTCGACAGGGTCAATGGAGTTATTCAAGCTCTTCGACATTTTTCTTCCTTGAGAATCTCGCACCAATCCATGAATGATGACCTCACGAAAGGGAACGTCTCTCTTAAATTCCAAACCCATCATAATCATTCGTGCCACCCAGAAGAAAATAATATCGTGGCCGGTAACCAGAACACTTGTTGGATAAAATGTTTTTTGAGTTTCATTCTCTTGCGGCCAACCCATGGTGCTAAAGGGCCAAAGGGCCGAGCTAAACCAAGTATCGAGCACATCATCGTCTTGTTTTAACTGCGTATGCTGACACTTTTCACAAGAAGTAGGAGTGGTTTCAGAGACCGTAACATGGGAACATCCCTGACAGTACCAAGCCGGAATTCGATGCCCCCACCAAAGTTGGCGTGAAATACACCAGTCTTCAATAATGCTCATCCAATGCAAATAAGTTTTAGTCCAAGATTCTGGTTCAAAACGAAGCGTGCCACTCTCCACCACTCTCTTCGCGGGAGTTGATAAATGTTCTGTTTTTACAAACCACTGCTCAGACAAAAAGGGCTCCACCACAGCACCGGAGCGCGAGCAATGCCCCACAGAGTGAACATGAGGCTCTTCTTTTACAAGGAGTTCTTGGGCCTTTAATTGTTCAAGTACTTTTTTTCTCGCCTCATTAACGGATAAACCTTTAAAATCAGCGCCAGCCTGTTCGTTCAAACGACACTGACGATCTAAAATATTGATGAGTGGTAAATTATGGCGCTTACCAACTTTGTAATCATTGAAATCATGGGCAGGCGTGATCTTCACAACTCCGGAACCAAACGCTTGATCCACATAAGTATCTGCAATAATCGGAATCAAGCGATTCGTCAGAGGGAGTTTTACTTTTTTTCCAATGAAGGCGGCGTAGCGCGCGTCTTCTGGATGAACAGCCACCGCCACATCTCCCAACAGTGTTTCTGGGCGAGTGGTTGCAACCACGAGGAAATCATTTCCATTTTCAAGTGGATATTTGATGTGGTACATGGAGCCTTTTACATTTTGATGTTCCACTTCTAAATCACTGATGGCAGTCTCCAGCGGCCCACTCCAATTCACTAATCTCTGACCACGATAAATCCATCCCTTTTTGTAAAGAGAAACAAACACTTTTCGAACAGACTTAGACACACCTTCATCTAAGGTAAAAACCGCGCGATCCCAATCACAGGAATCACCCAAGCGTCGCATTTGTTTATAAATACGATCACCGTAGATTTTTTTCCAATCCCATACTTTTTCTAAAAATTTTTCTCGGCCCAATCCCGTCCGAGTTAATCCTTCTTTTTTTAATTCACGCTCAACAACGGATTGAGTGGCAATGCCCGCATGATCTGTTCCAGGAAGCCAAAGTGCATTGTAGCCACTCATTCGCTTCCAGCGAATCAATACATCTTGAATGGTGTGATCAAGGGCATGACCCATGTGTAAAAAACCCGTAACATTGGGCGGAGGCAAAATGATAGCAAAGGGTGGCTTGGTGGATTGATCCTGGGCTTTAAAAAATCCAGACTCTTCCCACCACTGATAAACACGACCTTCAACCTCTTGGGGACTATAACGATCTGATAAAACTTCGGACATAACTAACCATCCTTTAATAAATTTTTCCATCCATCTTTAACACAATAAACATTGATAAAACCCAGTTTGGTAAGCGCCTCAACCATCGCTTCACTGGTTTTACCGTCCTGACAAAGAAGCACAATGGGATGCTCCAATTTTAATTCCATTTTTTTTAATTCATCGAGAAAATGATACGATTCAAAATACCGCGCTCCTTGCATTAGCAAACTCATCGGTTCTTCAAGATAAGTCGGTTCACTAAGGTCAAGCGCAAACAACGCAAAGGGAACTTTGTTACGTACTAAATTACTTAATTGAAAAAATCCAATCTGCGACATTGTATTTATACTCTCCCTTATTCTTGTGCCGTCGTCATTTAAATTTTCAAGCTTGAATCAGGCAAGTTTTTAAAGTTTTTCAATAAAATCATTAATCCCAAAACAATAAGCCCTGCCGAAGCAATAAATGGCGCCTGAGGAGTTATGGCATCAAAAAGCTTTCCCCCAATCAACGGGCCCAAAATGCGTCCCAAAGAAGAAAGCCCCTGGGCAACGCCTAAATTTTCACCTTGCTCTGTTTCACCACTGGCTAAACTAATGCTCCCCAGTAAAGACGGATTATTCAATCCATTGCCTATGGAAAAAAGCGTCATCGCAACAGCCATGGCACTGAGAGAATCTGACAGGGCTATCCCCAAAGAGCCCAAAGCAAAAAGAGACAAGCCCACACCGGAAATTCTTCGTTCTCCAAGAATGGGAATCAATCGACGCACTAAAAAACCTTGAGTGAAAATAATGATGAGTCCAATGTAAGCAAAACCATAACTCACTTTATCTGGTCCCAAACCAAAACGCTCTCCCACAAAAAATACTAATGTTGCTTCTATGCAAGACATCGCCAAGCCTGCAATAAAAAATATCGAAAGTAAGGGGCGCAATACCGGGAGTTTTAATTTATTTAAAATTCTTATAAATCGATTTTGTTTAACTTCAGTTTTGGAACCTCTTTTTTCTGGCGGAAGCGATTCTGGCAACTTAAAGTACGCAAATAAAAATGTGGAAAAACATAAAAACGCGACAAAAAAAGCGGCGACCGTTGAGCCCATGATGGGATCCGTAGAAAATTTCTTTGCTAAATGAACCATGCTTCCGCCAATGGCGGGCCCAATAACAAATCCCAAACCAAAAGCCACCCCGATCAATGCCATTCCTTTTGAGCGCTCCTTGGGTGGAGTAATATCAGAAATAAAAGCAGATGCGGTGGAGATGCTAGCGCCAAAAAATCCGGCAAGTCCCCTGGCGAAAAAGAGCGACCAATAATCACGAGCAAGTGCAAACCAAATATAAGTAAATCCCTCTGCCAACAAACAACCCACAAGAATTTTTCGACGACCATAGCGATCGCTGAGTTGCCCCCAAAAAGGGGAAAAAATAAATTGCATCAGAGAATAAATAGCCATTAGCCAGCCCACTTCGAGAGCAGAGCCACCCAATTCTCTGCCAAGGATTGGTAGAATAGGAATTATAATTCCAAATCCTACGAGATAAAGGAAGACGGTTAAAAAAATAAGCACTTTTGCCGAGGGAATTTTGTGAATCTTATCTTTTGCCGTCATAAATTAAACCTTCTCAAAAGGATGTTGCTGGCGTTCCATGTTTTTATGCAGAAAGCATAGCGCCAGGACCAGTATAAAGGTCTTTTTCAGTGTAATCTATTTAAATGTCGAACATTTTAAGGAATGCATCAATACCACATATCGTGACATCTTTTATTCTACGTTTTTCTTGTTCCCTCAAGCCGATAATAAAAAGATTATCGACTTCTAAACCATGTCTCGTTCTAAAAAATTGGAGAGAGGTATTTTCAGCAGAATCTATTGAGTTTGATTAATTATCTTTGTCATTGGCCTACAAAATTGTACAATGACTCTATGAGCGCAGCCAATAAATCTTTTTTAACTTTATTTCTATTTTGTGTTCTTACAATTATATTTTTCGAAACTCCAGAAAAGAGTGAGGGAAAACCTCAAGTTGGAAAAAGTTTTCGCCCTCACACGGCTGAAAGCCTTGTGCAGTATAATTCTTTCCACTCCATTGCCAACTACAACTCCAATGGTAAGTATGAAAGCTTGCCAGGCGTCAGTAGTTTTTGGAATTCCTCTAGTTTTGACTTTGCTGGCCGCTACGTATTTGATCACGATTTTGCAATGAATATGACATTAAATTATAATCAAGTCGAAGCCAATGTGGGCGATCTCACCAAGTACAGTTCCAGCCTTCAAACTTTAAAAATAGGAATGGAGAAAAAAATTGACTCTTCAGTAGCAGATTTTATTTTGGAGGGCGTAGGCCAAGTTTCACTTTTGAACATTAATGAATCCTCTGTTCGACCTCCCGCTGGCGATGGCGCCCATGGATTCGGCGGAAATATTTGGATACTCCAGCGCCTATGGAGCACTATTTACTGGCATGGAAAAGCAGGCGTCCTTTTTCGCTCCGAAGGCCTTTCGGGACTGGCGCCCTATCAACTGGGCTTGCATGGGCAGATCGGCTCTCTGACTTTGAGCAGTATTTTGGATGGATATTTTTCTCTAACACCGGACTCTTCGACGCAAGCAAAACGAACAACTTACTTAAACAAATCCAGTGTAGGAAGTTATAATTATCGAAGCTACAATCCAAATGCCTTATATTTAGATCTCCAAGCGCAATGGCAAGTGACTGAACAATTTGGTTTGAACGGAGGCTTTGGACGCACCCTCTTTGGCAAAAATTCCAGCCATGGCACGCAATTTTTTATTGGTGTCGATATTCAATGGCAAACAAGCCAAACTTTTAAGCCTCATAACCCCTTTAAAAATACAATGCCATCAAAATCATCAAAACCCAAAGAGCCCGAAGAGGAAGAACTCAAGTCCTATCCGATTTCACTATGATTTTCTGCAATGTCTATTGTCGGTGACATAAACTCCTGCTAGTCTTTTTCTTTATTTATTTTTACAAACTTGTTTTATAAACCATTTTTATAAACTAATTGTATAAAAACTTCTTTCTGAAGGTGGAAACAAATGAGTGATGACATCAAAATCTATATGGGAATGTTCTGGGTGCAAACTGAGGGAGGCATTACAACGTTAGGCCTCACTGAAGAGACCACCGCCGATTTTGATGAAATTCTTTCCTTTGATTTCCCTGAAGAGCAAGCAAACGTTGAAGCTGATGAGGTCTGCGGAACAATTGAGACCAATGATGGTCCAATCGATATTTACAGTCCCATTAGTGGAACTGTTTTAGAAGTGAACTCCGTTCTGATCGAAGACTCATCTATTTTGATGGACGATCCTACTGGTGAAGGCTGGCTAATCAAATTTACTGAAGAAGCCGAATTTGATGAAGATGAAGACGACGAAGATGATGAGGACGATGAAGACGACTACGACGAAGAGGATGAAGACGACGAGGACTAGGCTCCTACCGAAAAAGACATAGAGAGTCCATCACAAAGTTAATAACTAGTCGCTTTCGCAACATTCTTTTCGGTGTCGCCAAATTGAAAAAAATCGAGGCGACCGAAGCTCAAATCGAACGAAAGCGTAGTTCCCCTACGTTGAGTGAGGGTTGAGCGAGGCAACGATGAGTTTTTCAATTTCGCAACACCGAATAACTAAATCGTATTTATTTTAGACACCTCCGTGCCAATTATTATTCACCATAAAAAAAATCATCAGATAATTGCGTCTCATTATAATATATTGAGCCTTTTACATTTAAACCTATTTATCTGCCTGGCACCGACTTTGCTTATTCAAAATACGGGAAGTTAGTATGAAAATTAGCTCCTAGTAAACAAGATATGACCTTGGAGGCATTGATTGTCCTTTTTAAAATTTGAAATAAAAATAAATAATATTCGTTTACTAGTAGCCTTAGTATTATTGAGTGCCCTTACAAGTTCTTGTACTCTTCGAAAAAGGAATCCTGCTCCCAAGGATGATTCTAAAAAAGAAGATTCTGACGAGAATAAAAAAACGGATGCAGAAAAAAAAACTGACACCACAAGCGATACTAAACCGAACACGCGCCCGGCCACGGAAACTCCAGGCGGAACGGCTCCTCCTTCTGCAAATAATAACGACAGTGGAAACACCAATAACCAAACTCAAAATAAACGCTGGTCGGGGGAAGGCATTCCCGATAATCAATCAAACAATTCAAACTCTACAAGTCCGCAATCAAAGTCAAATAGCAAAAACAACCTAGTTTATACAGATTCAGGCTCTGATGACTTAATTGAATCTCTTCGCACAGAGTTAGACAAAGAAATTAGTAATCAAGAAGACATCAGAAAAAAAGCGCAAATATTTGCAAAAAGCATTGTTGATGTTAAAGTCACAGATAAAAAAAGGTCTCAAGCTCAAGTTGAAATTAAAATATCCAACCTATCAAATGAAACTGATAATAACCTAACAACTACAATTGTTTTAAAAGGCTCTAATAATAGGGAAAATAACGGTATTGCACTAACAGAAAATAATAAAAGTAATTCTAACATTAAGGGATTTCTCGAGTGCATTGATGCTGAAACTCACACAAATTGCTCGACCTATAAACTTCAATTATTTAAAAAAGATGACAAACAAGAAATCCCGGCGACAATTGCCATCCGCAATTTAAAAGCTAAATTTGATCTCTTAACATCATCTGAAACTGAAATTAAAAACGAGCCATTAAAAGATATTGCCGATTTGTTTCAAAACGACGGTGAAAGCGATAATTATTTCTTACCACGATATACAATACTACAAAGCTTCTCAGTTATTGACGGTAAATCCCAATTTCAACTGCATCTAGAAACTAATAATGGAGATTTTATTAATATTGGTGGACCACTCCTTACATCGGTCGACGATAATAATCCAATGTCAGTCAATCTTACCAAAAACCTCCCCTTCATAACTCCACTACCCACGCAAGCTAAAGCCCACGAGAAAAGCGAAAATCAAACTGCAGAAAATGTTGAGCAATCCAATAATGACCTCAGTAAAAATTTTGAAAGTGCGATGTTAAAATCAAATGACGGCCGAGGTAATTTAGTCGTTGATTTGATCGGAAAAGCGAACTCAGAAAATTCTGATACTGCTGAGAAGCTCACGTTTCGCATCACGACGACTCCGCTTAACATAAAAAATAGTGAATCAAACTCTAAAAACTAAAACCGACGACTTGTTAAAAAAGTAATTTTTACTTTATCCTTTATAGTATTACTACTTGCCCCTACCGAGAGAGAGTACTATAATGTGCAAATGTATATTGTAACAGGTGCCAACGGCTTCATCGGAAGCGCAATGGTTTGGGAGTTAAATCAAAAAGGCCACACAAATATAGTTTGTGTTGATACTATTTCTATTCAAGAACGTCCCATTCCTCTTAAAGGAAGTCGCTACTCTCAGTTTATTTTGACTGGAGATTTGTGGGATTTTTTAAAATCACTGGGCACCTCTCCACAAGTTCGTGCCGTCATTCATATGGGAGCCTGCTCTTCTACTACTGAAACCAATCGTGAGTTTTTATATAAAAATAACACTCTTTACACCCAACACCTTTTTGAATGGTGCCGTGAAAATAAAATTCCTCTTATTTATGCCAGTAGTGCGGCAACCTACGGAGCCGGTGAGTTAGGATTTTCCGATCAATTAGATTCCGAAAAACTCCGCCCGCTCAATCCCTATGGAGAATCTAAAGTTGCTTTTGATCGTTGGGTTTTAAAGAATGGTAAAAATTCAACTCCCTGGTATGGATTGAAATTTTTTAATGTCTTTGGCCCCAATGAATTTCACAAGGAATCTATGGCAAGCCTTGTCTATAAAGCCTATCACCAAATTACGGCTCAACATGAACTAGGCCTTTTTAAAAGCTACAATCCACAGTACGCTGACGGTAAACAACTTCGAGATTTTGTTTACGTCAAAGATATTACTCGCTGGATGTGGGAGCTGTTAGAAAAAACTCCTCCCTCTGGAATTTATAATATGGGATTTGGGAAGGCTCATTCGTGGTTAGATCTCGCCAGCAGTACCTTTAATGCCTTAAATTTGCCAATGAAAATAAAATGGCTTGAAATGCCTGATTCCATAAAATCTCAGTATCAGTATTTTACCGAGGCTGATATGTCACATTGGTTTCAGCAAGGACTGAGCCGACCGCAATGGTCTCTGAATGATGCCATTTCCGATTATGTAAAAAAATATCTCATACCGAATAAAAATTTATTTCAAGCATCCATCCAACTCTAAATTGAAATGAATATCACGACGTCACCACCAAATGATGAAAGTACAACTCAAGTAATTCAAAATTACGAAATTCACGCGGTCTTGGTTAGAACCCTCTATGCTCTCAATATCGGATCAACATCAAGAGCCATGAGCAATATGGGAGTTCATCAACTCCACCTCATTCAACCTCAGTGTGAAATTACTTTTGAAGCACAACAAATGGCCGCCAATGGCCAAAATGGGTTACAGAATCGAAGAGTCTACGCTAGTTGGAATGAGTTCCTCCAGGAAAATCAGGACGGCATTCGAATTGCTCTGAGCGCCAGAGATGGACGTGCCAGAAAAGTCCGTGACCTCAAGGAAAGCCTGATTTCATTAAAGCAATTACCTGAAGTTAAACGATCAAAATTAACTAAACTTTATTTATTTTTTGGTCCTGAAGACTGCGGACTCTCTGGTAGCGAAATTGATTACACCCACTACACTTGCTCTCTACCGACCTATGGTCCCAATTGGAGTTTAAACTTAGCACAAGCGGCACTTCTCACTTTTTTTATTGTGCGAGATATCTGGGGCGGCCAACGGACCACTTTAGAGGGGCAAACAGTACCTTCGCAAGTCTCCACGGTAAAAAATCAGACGGAAAATACTCATCCAGAAAAAATTCTCCATGAATGGATTGAAACCCTTGGATTTGATTTATCAAAACGACGAGTCAATGCCTACACCGTCATGAAGCGAATTTTACTTCATAATGTGCCGACTTCCAAAGAGTTAAGAATTTTTGAAGTTGTCATTCAACAAACGATCCGAAAACTTAAAGAACACCGTCTTTATCAAAGAAAAGAAAACAACTCCACCCAGGAAAATAAAAATGACGGTTGATATATTAATTTTTCAACACTCCGAAGGATCTCCTCCTGGAAGCACTCTTGAAGGCCTTGCTCAAGTCAATGCCTCAGGCACTCCGCCAAGTTATCATATTCACTTTTGGGGAAAGGACTCAGTCGAAAATCTCAATACCCTTTCTTTTCAATCCCTTCTCATTCTCGGAGGGCCTCAAAACGTTGATGAAGAAAATCAATTCCCATGGCTAAGACAAGAAAAACTAATGATTCAAAAAGCACTCCAAGAAAATAAACCCATCCTAGGAATCTGTCTGGGCGGACAACTCATGGCAGAGGCATTAGGGGCCAAAGTCGCACGACACAAACATTCAGAAATTGGATGGCACACCGTTGATTTTATCCCCAATCAAAAAAAGACTCTCATCCCTATTAAGCCCACTCAGCTTGACGTGTTTCAATTTCACTCCTATTTTTTTGAAACACCAATAAATGCAACTTTGATTGCTACAAACGCCATAACCCCACATCAAGGATTTGTTTATAAACAAAATGTAATTGGGCTACAATTCCACCCCGAAGCGACCAAAAGTTGGATATTAGAGTGTTGTAATGAAATTGAAAACTCACCTCATCTTATAGGAGACTTTGTTCAATCAAGTTCTTTGATTCAAGCTCAACTTCAAAAGCAAGACCAACTACAACAGTGGTACTTTACTTTACTTAAAAATTGGATGGGAAGTTTTTTATAATTATCCTGTTTTTACTTTTAATGGAACTTCAACTTCAACACCGGGAGTGGCTGGAATTTGACAGGCCAAGCGCTCCTGATGCTCAAATCCTCGGTCTTTTATCATTTCGATTTCCACCTCGTTTGGCGGCGGCAGCAACTCTCCACCTTTTGTTATAATCACACGACAGGTTCCGCAAGTTCCCATTCCTCCACAACTATGATGAATAGGAATTTTTGTTCTTAATGCTAACTCCAGAAGCGTTTCAGAATCTTGCCCTTTAGTTTTGCAAACCATCCCATTGACTAATAAATTTTGATTCTTTGAATTTTCTTCCATATCTCACTTTAAAATAATTTTAAATTCAGTAAAAAAGAATTTCTTAATAAAAATAAACTCCTATGACTTAGGGCCAGCGCACCAACAATACTAGCACAAGTGCAGCGTTGATGAATTATGATTGTCAGCTATTAGAGTTTTGGCTAAGTTCATCTTTTCTGCGCTGGAGATATTATATGCAATTTATAGCCTTTGACGTTGAGACAACGGGAACTGTACCAGGAGTGGACTCCATTGTTGAAATAGGTGCGGTACGTTTTTGTGATGGAAAAATTGACTCTGTTTTTTCAACACTCATTGACCCAAAACGACCAATCCCTCCGGGAGCAAGTCAAGTCAATGGCATCACCGATGAAATGGTCAGAGGCAAGCCACTGATTCAAGATTTACTCGACCCCTTAGCAGACTTTTGTGGTGAAGACCTTTTGGTGGCACACAACGCCACGTTTGATGCACAATTTTTAACAGCTTCCATAAAAAAATTTGAAACCCGCGCTCCAAAAGGATTAGTGGTTGATACCTTGACCATGTCACGTAAGATCATTCCAGGGCTACCTAACTATAAGCTTGGGACTTTAGTACAGCACCTTAATATTCCTACGACGGATTTCCATCGAGCTGAAGAAGATGCGAGTTATTGTGGCTATTTGTTTTTACATTTAATTAAAAAAATTTCCGGGTCCGATGGACAGGTACCTATTGCCAATCTAATAACCCTCAGTGGAAAAACTGAGCTTCGGTTTCCCCAAATTATAAAGCAGCCTAAGCAACTAGACTTGTTTTCGTTAATGGAAGAAGGTGCTAATTCCTAAACTTTAGTGCTCTTGTGTTCACTGTACATTGTGGGTCATACTATTAGAGTGGAGATTATACCTCGATGACTATCGGCAGTGATTCAGAATCTGTAAAATGTATTTTGATTCTTAAATCAAATCCATTGACGTTACAGTCCGCAGAACAGTTCCTCAGAACAAGAGGTTGGGCAGTTATGTCAACGCATAACCTTGCTGAGGCGATACACTTTCTCTTCGAAAATAATATCGATTACTTCTTAATTTGTGCCAATCATCCTCAAAAGAAAGTTAAAACCTTTCCAAATATATTAAAACAATATCCCAATATAAAATTAATCACATACACGGATATGGCGAACACACCGAATATGGCAATATTGCAAGAAATTGGAGTACCTTATCAAGTTCTACCACCCGTCAGTGGTCCCGCCATTGAAAGAGTTATTTTCAGAATTGAAAAAGATGTTACCCAAATCAAAAATCAGTCAAACAGAAAGAATTCTCTCCTTAATCCCGAGAACTCATCTGTCAGAAAAAAAGTTCAAGAGAATTTAGCTAAATTTTTTGAAAGTGAATCTGATGATTCTATACCTAGTCTCGATAACTTGAATTTAGTTGATGGAAGTAGCGATAATAATTCCATGAGTGTTGAAACTTTTACTGAATATGAAGATCGAGTTAAAAAACAAGCCACTGCACAAAATAGTAAATCCAGCAAAAAGGAAAATGACTATCCTTATTTAACTGATAATGAGCGAGACACTAAATCAAAGCCTCAAGGCTCTACCGAGGTATTCCAAAAAGGCGTTGAAAATGCCTTAATAACTTCGGTTAAATCCTCTGACTCAAATCTCCCCGTTGAAAAACTCGATGTTGCTCAAAATTGTATTTGTTTCAATATTGAATCCACCAATTTTCGTGGTTTTTTAGTTGCGGCCATGGGTAAAAATCGACGGCTTGATGATGAACTTCTTTCTGCAATTCAAATCAAATTAACAGACGTACTCAAGGACTCGGGCCATACGCTGAACGAAAATAAACCTCTCGATATTAAAATTAAAACCGTTGATTTTGAGGGTTGGGCGTTAGAAAAAGCTGAATTTTTAAAAAAATCTATCCATGATGGTAATGAAGTTGCAATGGCCTTTTTTCCACAAAATAGTCTCACTCCCCAGCTTGGACTTTCAGAATCATCAGATATGATTAGTATAAACATTGATGATTTAGCTAATGATGCGCCTGTGAGTTTTGATATTTATGTGCACTTACCTGCTAATAATAAATATATTTTATATACACCTAAAAATGGTATTTTTTTAAGCACACAAAAAGATCGCCTTAAAGCCAAGGGGATCGACAAAATGCATACCAAAAAAGAATCCGAAGAAGAAATAAAGAAGTATCATGCCGAGAATACATTAAATAAATCGATTCAAGAATTTGAAAATAATCCTGCCAAAGTTAAGAAAAAAGCTTAAAATAAAACTTCAAGATAATATACAAAACTCAATAAAATTAGCGAAGTCAAATTTATGCATTATTTTATACTCATAGTTCTAATAGTTATTTATTTATTTATAAGGTTCTTTCAAAATTGGAGACCTGATCCATGGCCATCACAACATTTTAAACTCCCTTCATGGCAAATTCACCGTGGGTATTGGATTGTTGGTTTACAAGAAAACACCTTAGAAGCTTTTAAGGAAGCCAATAGACGTGGATACAAAATGATTGAGCTTGATGTCCAATTAAGTAAAGATGGCGTCCCTGTTGTTTTTCACGATTTAGATCTTCAGCGTCTCGCCAGCAGAAGTGAAAAAGTTTTTGAACTAACCGCAGATCAATTGAAGCAATGGGCCAATGCACCCACTCTTGAAGAAGTTCTGCGATGTCCTGAAGTTCCACCCTATATTAATATAGAAATTAAAAACCGCTCTGCCAAAGATCAATCTGTAGCGATCGCTGTTTCCAAAGTGGTTAAATCAGTTCAGTCACAAAATCGAATTATTTTTTCAAGCTTCAATCCACTCAGTTTACGTACTCTGTGGCAGGAGTTACCCGAGGTTCCGCGCGCGCTCCTTGCTACTGACGATACTACGGACCCAGATAGCCGAATTTATTTAAGAAAACTTTGGTTAGGAGGTCTCGCCCATGCCAACATGGTAAATCTTGATAAGAAGATGATCACACCTAAATGGTTAAAGCGACTTCATGAGCGAAAAATCCCTGTCGCAGCATGGACAGTCAATGATAAATCTATGGCTGAAATTTTACTTAAAAAAGGTGTCGTAAGTATTATTAGTGATAGCGCTGAGGGCTAGTGCTTTCAGAGTTCAAAAGAATATTACTGTGACAATGTGACTTTATTTCGACCCGTCTTTTTAGAATGATAGAGAGCTTTATCTGCTCTTTCAAAAAGTTCTTCCCATGTTTTCTCACTGGGGAGTTTTTCTGCAATACCAAGTGAAACCGTTACTGGAATTTGTGCACCATTATAGGTAAACACATGGCTACTGACTGTAGTTCTAATTCTTTCTGCGACATCCAATGCCTGTTTCGAATTGCTACCCAATAGCATTATTATGAATTCTTCACCACCAAATCGAACAAAGTAATCTTGTGAACGCACGAGTTTAGTTCCTACAACAAGTCCTAACTCTTTTAAAACGTAATCTCCACCTGGATGCCCATAAGTGTCATTTATTTTTTTAAAAAAATCGATGTCGATCACAACCATTGAGAGCGGGTCGCCAAGAGTTTCTGCACGCTTCATTAATTCAGGCGCTCGTTGCAGTAACTCTGCTTTGGTATACGCTCCCGTTAATGGGTCTTTAGCCACCCGTTCTTGAACTTGTTGACTAGATAAAGCCTCTAAACTTCCACGCTCTAAATATTTAAAAACCACATTGCCCGTTTTGACTTGATCATTGTTTTTGAGGAGATGTGGCGTTTGCGGCTGCAAAGTCATGCCATTAACAATTGTTTTATTGGTCGATCCCATATCTATGACTGTCACATCATTACCCATCGTCATAAAACGACAATGGCTACGACTGAGGCTTCGATCATCAATGAAAATTTCGCACTCAATAGAACGACCTGCAATTGTTTCAGTTTTAACTAAGGGCCACTGCTTTCCTGTGTATCCGGGGGGACCAATCAAAATGATTAGACTTGGTGGAGTATTCTCTGCACTTTGAATTTTCCCTTGAAAAGTATCAGAGGAAAATACCGTCTTTTCACTTTCATTATCATTATTTGACCCATTAGAACTATTTTCATTCATATTGTATAGACTACCAATTTTTAAAAAAAGAAACAATCTTAGAAATTGTCTCAGACCTTTGTCATTTAGCAATTGGACTATAAATAGTATTTATTTAGTCCAATCCGAATTTCATTTAAAATGTAAGTTTCTTATGCAATACCAACGTCTTCTTCGATTCGGAAAAATCCTTTCCATTCTTTGAGACGTCCATGGGGCCTACCGCCATCTTCTGGATATTCCAATAATACATACGTAAGTTTAGTTATTTTTCCTAAGGATTCAATATCCAGTGAAGTGACTTCAGTCCAAGTACCAGTATTAAAATATTCTCTGTCATTGGACCATTGTTTATACCAATAAACGTGAGTATGACCAAAAATAGCCGTATGCACTCTTGAATCTTCGAGGATTTTTTTAGCAGCATCTTCTAAGCTTCCGAAAACGGCATTTTCAAGCGCCACTTTAACTAACGTTTTTATAGACCATCTTTGTTTAGCAGTCTTTGTGAAGATTTCTCGAGCAAAATAAGAAAGTAATCTCCATACTGTTAAAATACCAAATTTGGTTTCGTTTATAAGCATCCATCGAATCATTTTGGGGAAAGGTCTAATTTTATCAACATAGGGAAACTTTTCTTTCACCTTAAGAACAAAATCGACAAAAAAATGTGATCCAAAAGGCAAGTTTAAAATTGGCTCTGGTAAATCTTTTTTAAGAAAAAATCTTTTAGGATCAAGTCGATTTGCTGGCTCATGCATATGGCCATGTTCAATATGAACGCCATCGAAAAAGTACACAATATTTTTATAGCGAATAGGAGTTCCCACGACCTCGTCCAAAAACGCACGAGTCCCAGGCCAAAGCATCGACTGATCATGATTACCCACAATATAGGTAATTGTGTGACGAGGATTTATAGCGAACTCTCGCATGGCTTTGAAGACATTAGGATGACCCTTAATAATAGATTTTAATATTTCAATGGCAATATCTTCTGTAATAACTTTTAAAAAATGACCTTTAAAATCAACTTGAAGAAAATTAAGAAAATCTCCGTTGATAATTATTTCTACTTCATATTCTTTAAATTGCCCTGAAGAATAATAATTGATGAACTCAACGAGCTTTTCGCCATACTGAAATTCTTCTAATGAATTTATTCCACCATCGGCGAGAAACTTACCCTTACCTAAATGTAAATCACTAATAACCAATTTAATCTTTTTAATTGGCTTATCAAGTCTTGGTAAACTATTTTTAGAATTATCAGAACCCGTAATCAAAATTACTCCGCTTTTTTATTGCGGCCGCCTATGGGGTCATTCACCTCTAAATTGGTCAGCGCTAGTCGGAGTGCTCTGACTGTGCGACGAAATTGTTCCTGATTCGCCTCTAAAGCCTGATTCATCTCGGAAGTTTTCCTTCTATAGCCGCCCAGCTCATGGTTGAGTTGATCCACTTGCCGCTTTAAGTCCAGGATAATCTCGTCTTTTGATCCCACCAAGGATATTTTCTCTAGCCTAGCCAGTTCTAGGCGATTTTCTAGCTCACGCTCCCTACTTCTAGACTTTCTAACATCAGAAGTTAGTCGAGCTTCTAAGTCTTCCACTTTTTCTTTTAGTTCTTTAATAATCTCTTCTTGCTTATCAACGTGTGATTTAAGAGCATTTCGCTCTTCAACCATACGTTCTTCATTAAAATTTAATTTTTTTTCTATTTCTTGCTTTAAAACTAAATTCTCTTCCGCTTTTTTTTGAAATAATTCAGCAGCAGATGCCAATCTTTCATTTTCATTTTTGAGACGATCAAGTCCCCTCTCAAGCTCTTCGATTCGATTTTGCGCAATTTTGAGATGATCACTTTCATAGAGCTTCATCTGAAGTAAATTATAATTATTTATATTTGTCGACGCAGGCCGCATTAATTGAGATTGAGATGCAGAACTCGCCTCTTGAGTTCCCAATACAAGTGTTTTTAACTCTGATTTTTCTTCCTTAATTAGAGGTAAAGTTTCGGGAGCCGTTCGGCTTTGGGTCTCTGTTTTTTGATTCATACCATCTTTAGCGAGTTCCCATAACTTTTGCGCGGTATTGTCTTTAAAAAAAACAGACTCAACTTTTTCTTTTTTAGTGCGATCATAGTGGCTCTGCGAATTCTCATCCGCTTTAATTTTAGTAATAGCATCAAGTATTGAAGCTTCCACTGTTTTTTGAATTTTATCGCTATCTTTATTCGAACTCATCGCTACAGTACTCTTCGGCACAAATCGATACAAACTTGAGACGAGTCGAGTTAAATTTTAAATCGTTCCATCATGTCTCAAGCTGAAACACATTTAAAATAAATTCTTCTGCACTCTATAGATCTTCGTTATTCTTTCAACCATTCTACTTGAATTGACGGCTCCTCTCCCAAGGAGGGGGAATATTCCTTAGCTTTTAAAAAATAGGGACGGCCATCCTGGCCTCAAGCCGAATTGGGAAGTTAAGATAATTTAAGGCAAAATATAAAATTGATGATAAAAACAATTTTTGTTTTGCCTTAAATTATCTTAACTTCCCATCGCGTCCCGCTATTCGGAGCCCTCTTTTTAAAAGCTAAGGAATATTCCCCCTCCTTGGGAGAGAAGCTTTACCCTTGCAAACAATTTATATTTTAAAACATTTTCACGCGATATTTATAAAGATATTTAATAAATTATTCAGAATCTTATGCTGATGTTAACTATCCTTTTAAAAATTATCAAACTTTAGCACTATCCAACAGATCATTCAGAGTTTCGGTTGAAGTTTCGCGAGAAGCCTATACTGAAGATGATCTACTTTTAATAATGTCAATTTATGAAGAGTTAAATGAAAAGAAGTTTATTAGATTATACTCAAAAATTGAACCTATTTCAGTCATTAATGAACCATTTAGGTTTCAATATTTAAATAACAAAACAAATATAGTCATTTCATGTCATCTTATGTATGAGCAAAAGCAATCTCAAAAAAATCTAATTAAAACGAATTTACGCAAACCAGCACAAATTTTAATCAAACCAAATCCAGAGAAAAATTTAAGTAAATAGTTTTCATTTAAAAAAACCTCCAACCTCTAGTACAGATACTAAGAGGTTATAAAAATTTATAAATAAAACAGTTTGTAAGGGCAAAGCTTCCCTTGAAGTTGGAAAATATAAATTATTTTTAAAAAGGAGGGCTCCGAATAGCGGGACGCGATGGAAAGTTAAAATAATTTAAGGCAAAACAAAAATTATTTTATCATCAAAACCCCATTTTGCCTTAAATTATTTTAACTTTCCAATTCGGCTTGAGGCCAGGATGGCCGTCCCGACCTTTTAAAAATAATTTATATTTTCCAACTTCAAGGGAAGCCACCAACTCAAGCAAAGTGATGGAATAAAATTCCGCTTTGATTCTGTTGTGCTCTACGATGATTTAATCTACTTCCGATATCTAAAGCAAGAAACCAGGTGATCATTGACCATTCCAACCGCCTGCATGTGGGCATAAATGATGGTTGATCCAACAAATTTAAAACCTCGCGCTTTTAAATCTTTACTAAAGGCATCGGACTCTTTCGTTGTCGCAGGAATGTCTTTCAATGTTCGACGTTTATTGATGATGGGTTTACCTCCCACAAACTGCCAGCAGTAGTCGTCAAAGGAACCAAACTCTTCTTGAATTTTTAAAAATGCTTTCGCATTACCAATAGTGGACTGAATTTTAGCTTTATTTCTTATGATCCCTTCAAAATTCATTAAACGATTCACATCTCGTTGATTCATTCGAGCTACTTTTTCAGGGTCAAATTGACAAAATGACTTTCTATAGCCTTCCCGCCTCTTCAAAATAGTCAACCAACTTAAACCAGCCTGAGCACCTTCGAGAACGAGAAACTCAAAATGTTTTTGATCATCATGTACTGGGACGCCCCACTCTTCATCGTGATATTGAATATATTGTGGGTCTGAAAGACACCAGCCACATCTTTTTTTTAATAGTTCCACTTTATTTGTTTTCATAATCACTCATTCAAAGAAAATTAATACGTTCCCATCTTACCTGTGACGAAGACTTATCATAACCCCTAAAACTTTCATAGATAGGCCAATTTAAAGAAAACCAAATTCCTTTAACTTTAGATTCAATCTCTTCTACTTTTACTAACTTCCAAAGTGACCTGCCATTGAATGATTCTCGCCAATCACTTAAAGCAAAAACTTCTCCGGGAGCTACAACAAGCGGACCTACATTTTTCACGTTTTCCTCTGATTTTTTTGTATAACTTGCAATATAAGCCTTAGAATTCAAAGTCTCCCGTGTGAAATTAATATTTTCTATCAGTCCAAAATCAGAATACACTTTCTTTTCCGAAAAACTTAATTGAGTCATTGGATCAATTGGTTCAGTTGGGATATGGACTTCATTAATAAATAATTTTTGTTTTTCAATAAAAACATGATCCCCCGGAAGTCCAACCACTCGCATAATACTCGGAGAGTGATCAGCAAGCCTAATGACTACCATATCGCCTTTCTCAGGATAGGTCGCACCAAAAGTTTGATTTAAAAAAGGTAGCTTAAGCCCATAAGAAATCTTTGAAGCCCAAATAAAATCACCTGGGATGAGAACTGGTACCATCGAAGAACTTGTTACACGATAAACACCAACAAGAAAAACTCGGGAAAAGAGCGCCAACATAAACGTTAAAAATAAAATTTCAAAAAATTCACGCCATCGATCTCTCAAGGTATTTCCAGGTTTCATCCATTCCGTAAATTTCTTAATCATTTAACCCACTTTCAACATAAGGCTTTATAAATTAAGAACAGGAATCCGCCTCATAGATTCAATCGATAGCAGAAAATAATCGTTTCCAACGTATGGTTTTAGGATCGCAAACAAAGGGAGCAGAAGCCAACGTTTCATCACAGCTTAACCAAATTCCACTCGCTCGACCAATTAAGTTTTTTAATGGCACAAAACCCCAAGCACGAGAATCATGGGACTCATCCCTATTATCACCAACCACAAAAAAATGGCCTTCAGGAACCACAATCTTTTGATCATCAACCCTTCGATCAGCCCTAAAAGAACGACTTATGAAACGATGAGTACCCAACTGCTCTTGGTAATAATCAAATATTTCGCCTTCATCTTCAGAATCTTTTACAACTTTATTTTCAACTTTTTGTCGCTCGATCGGCACACCGTTTCGAATCAATTGCCCCTCATGCACTTCAATGGTATCACCTTCTGTCGCCACAATCCTTTTAACAAAAAAAGTATCGCGCCCCTTGGGGTAACGAAAAACTACTATCTCACCCACTTGTGGTTTGTTCCAAAATACAACCCACTTTTCTGTGAATGGTAATCGTAAACCATAGGGCCATTTACTCACTACAATATGATCATGAATTAATAAGGTCGGAATCATGCTACCACTGGGAATGACATAAGGTTCAAATAAAGTCCAACGGAATCCCATGATTAATAGAATGGGCGAGAGAAATGTTAAAATGGCCCTCACCCAACTCGTTTTATAGTTTTTGAACTCAGTAGAAGTCCCCATGAGGAATGAGTTTCGTTTTTAGTGAACAGAGTGAAAAAATCGTCTCCATCGAATGGTCAATGGGTTGCAAATCATTTTATCTAAAAATCCTAGTGCACTGATGTAATTAGACGGCACGAAAGTCTCTTCACAGGACAACCAAACAAATCCCGCACGACCTAAAATATTTTCTTTAGGCACAAATCCCCAAACACGAGAATCCATTGAATTGTTTCGATTATCTCCCATCACAAACAAACTATTTTCAGGCACCGTAATTGGACCATAAGAATCCATCAACGCTTCTCCTCTTCGAAGTAAAACATTGTGCTCAATATTTCCAGGAAGAGTTTCAATAAAGTGGACATAGTTCTCTTTGTTGTCATAGGTATTACCATCACGCTGAAAATCCTCATCTCTCAACCAATCAAAATCATTGGGTGATGCAACAACTTTTTTCTCCATGGGTATGTCATTAATATAAAGCGTCCCATTTTCAACGCGTATTTTATCTCCAGGTTCACCAACCACGCGCTTAATAAAAAAAGTACTCATATCTCGTGGGTATTTAAATACAATCACTTCACCTTTTTTTGGCTCTTGAAATTTAGCTAGCCACTTTTCACTAAATGGAATACGCAAACCATACACTAACTTGTTAACAAAAATATGATCGTTAATAAGAAGCGACGGCAGCATACTTCCACTGGGAATGACATAAGCTTCTAAAAAGACCCAACGAATGGTTAAGGCACCAACGATGGCTAAAAATACTGAACCCGCACCTTCAACCCAAAAATATTTTGATTTAAAATCCCATTTATTAAGGGGTTCATTCGAATTGAATTTGCTGCTTGTGGTACTCTGTTGCTGATCTTGAGACATTACTCCTCCACTTTCAATACGGCTAAAAAGGCCTCTTGGGGAACTTCAACGCTGCCAATTTGTTTCATTCGTTTTTTTCCCTCTTTTTGACGCTCTAACAATTTTCGTTTTCGACTAATATCACCACCATAACACTTGGCCGTCACATCTTTTCTG
This sequence comes from uncultured Pseudobdellovibrionaceae bacterium, assembly GCA_964612425.1. GTDB lineage: Bacteria > Bdellovibrionota > Bdellovibrionia > Bdellovibrionales > Bdellovibrionaceae > CAUJGP01. The sequence goes on along the minus strand of CAZTDX010000044.1, from coordinate 9,743 downwards.
AGAGCGCCCAAAGTTTCACGAGCAACAATCTTTGCTCCAATGGCTGCTTGAATAGCAACTTGATATTGTTGTCTTGGAATTAATTCTTTCATCTTTTCGCAAAGGAGGCGACCACGGACTTGAGCTTTTGTACGGTGCACAATAAATGAAAGAGCATCCACCGCATCACCATTGATGAGAATATCTAATTTAACTAAATCCGCCTCCTCATAACCAATAACTTCATACTCTAATGATGCATATCCTTTAGAAATAGATTTCAGGCGATCATAAAAATCCATCACCACTTCATTCATTGGAAGTCGGTATTCTAATATAATTTTCTTTTCGGTGAGGTAATCCATTTTTAACTGAGTCCCTCGTCGATCTTCGCAAAGTTTTATGAGGGCTCCAATGAACTCGGTCGGTGTATGAATAGTCACTTTAACCATTGGCTCTTCAATTCGAGCTATCTTAGTCTCATTAGGAAGCTGAGACGGATTTTCCAATTCATTCATTGTGCCATCATTCATAAAAACACGATAAACCACCGTGGGCGCTGTAGTAATGAGGTTTAAATTAAACTCTCTCTCCAATCGCTCTTGGACAATTTCCATGTGCAAAAGCCCCAGAAATCCACATCGAAAACCAAAACCAAGGGCCTCAGATTTTTCTGTTTCATAAACTAAACTAGAATCATTGAGTACTAGCTTTTCAAGAGCTACTTTTAAGTTTTCAAAATCAGGTGCTTGAGTTGGGAATATTCCTGAATACACCATGGGCTGAACTTTTTTAAAGCCGGCCAATGGCTCTTCCGCAGGATGCTTTACACTTGTAACAGTGTCTCCCACTTTGACATCACGAATGTCTTTGATACCGCAAATAATAAATCCCACTTCGCCGGCTTCTAAATCTTGACGAAATTGAGAAAACGGTTCGAATTTACCAATTTTTAAAACCTCATAATCTCTACCCGTTGCCATAAAACGGATTTTTTCACCTACTTTTACAGCTCCGTCCATCATTCGCACGAGAACAACAACTCCTTGATAGGAGTCAAACCACGAATCAAAAATTAAAGCTCTTAAGGGAAGACTGCGGTCCGCTTTAGGAGGAGGTACGCGCTTAACAACCGCATTGAGAATATCGGCTATTCCCACCATTTCCTTGGCACTTGCTTTAATAATACCAGAGCAATCTAAACCAATGGAGTCTTCAATTTGCTTTTGAACCCCTTCGGGATCAGCAGAAGGCAAATCAATTTTATTTAGTACTGGAATAATTTCGAGGTTATTTTCTAAAGCTAAATACACATTAGCTAGAGTTTGAGCTTCCACTCCTTGGGCCGCATCGACAACCAAGATCGCCCCTTCACAAGCAGCAAGGCTTCGCGAAACTTCATAGCTAAAATCAACGTGTCCCGGAGTATCAATAAGATTTATTTGATACTCGTTACCATCCTCCGCCTTCCAGTTTAAACAAACGGTTTGCGCTTTAATAGTGATTCCACGCTCACGCTCTAATTCCATATTATCCAGAAATTGTGCCTTGGCTTCACGCTGAGACAATGTGCCTGTGACATTCAAAAGAGCATCAGCTAATGTTGATTTACCATGGTCAATATGTGCAATAATTGAAAAATTCCGAATCCGTTGCGGGTCTACCACTCTGTATTTCCTTTGGGCTCAATCAGTTCAGTTTAATTTATTTATTTAACTTATTTTCTCTACCTGTTTGTTATAAAGTTTGAACGATGGTTTTTAACTCATCAACTTTATTTAGCTTTTCCCAAGGAAAAAGATCTCGCCCAAAGTGGCCATAACTAGCAGAAGTCTTATAAATCGGTCTTAAGAGATCTAAATCTTTAATAATCGCTGCAGGTTTTAAATTCCATATTTTTTTCACGGCTTTTTCTAAAACTTCTGCTCCAACTTTGCTTGTTCCGTAGTCATTCACATTAATACTGACAGGATCAGCAACCCCAATGGCATAAGCAACTTGCACTAAACACTTTTCAGCTAACCCAGCTGCCACAATATTTTTTGCCACATGCCGACAAGCATACGCGGCAGATCGGTCCACTTTTGATGGGTCTTTTCCTGAAAATGCGCCTCCACCATGAGCACCATGGCCACCATAAGTATCGACAATAATTTTTCTACCAGTCACACCAGCATCGCCCATGGGCCCACCAACGACAAAACGCCCAGTCGGATTAACGAGTATTTTTGTTTTGGCATCCCACCATTGAGCAGGAATCGATTTTTTAATTAATTCCTCACGTAGAGCTTCTTCAATTTGAGTCTGATTGATGTTTTCAGAGTGCTGAGTCGAAAGAACGATCGTATCAATGCGTTTTGGTTTTCCATTTTCATATTGAACAGTTACCTGTGATTTACTATCGGGTCGTAACCAAGGTAATTTCTCTGTCTTTCTTAATTGGGCTAAATCAAGCAAAAGCTTATGAGAAAGTGACAGACTAAGAGGCATTAACTCAGGAGTTTCATTCACTGCATAACCAAACATCAAACCTTGGTCACCAGCACCTTGTTCACGAGATTCAGATGTATTAACACCCATCGCAATGTCAGGACTTTGTTGGCCAACAGCAACCATCACGCCACAGGTCTTATAATCAAAACCCTTATCTGTATGATCATATCCAATATCTTTGATAGTTTGACGTGTGATTTCAGAAATATTGATTTTAGCCGATGTTGAAATTTCTCCGGCCACGACAACTAAACCCGTTGTTAATAAAGTTTCACAAGCCACTCGTCCCTTTGGGTCCTGTGCTAAAATAGCATCTAGTACAGAGTCACTAATTTGATCTGCCATCTTATCAGGATGACCTTCAGATACAGACTCACTTGTAAACAAATAGTTTCGCATTTTAAAATCCTCATTAATCTAAAAACTTCTTTAAAAGAGACTCTCAGTATCACTAAAAATCCCACAATCTTGCAATGCACCAACAGTGATATCTGAGAATCGAAGTTCTTGTCAATGAAGACATGCTTTCATAACTGCTGTTCTATGCTGCCTTTTTCATTTTTTTCCATCGAGGGCGAAAGTCCGTACTCAAACTCGCATCCAGATGTTCTAAGCGACCCTTTTTTGAAAGTTCCGGTCTTTTATGGTTTTGTAGTTTTTTACGATTTTTAATAAATTGCTTTTCTAATTTATCTTGCACTAAATCAATTGCTGCATAGAGATTTTCAGCGCAAGCAGAGGCCTTAAAATAAACATTTCCTCGACCACTAACAGATATTTCAATATTAAACTCATACCCCCTTCGACTGACAGTCACATGCGCCGTTGCCTGACCAAATAAAAAGCGCATTGAATGCCCTATTTTATCCTCTACGGCTTTTTCGACAAAGTTTGAATGCTTCATTTGATGAAAACTATATTTAAAATCCATGTGCTCTCCTTTGGTCTAGGCGTTTATTCGGAATTTAACATAAGGATATTTAGGCTTTTGGATGAGTTTTTTTAAAAACTTTTAAATAAATCACCGAAATGAGATTTGACTCATATTGAGATAGAAATATTGCCATTACATTGCAGAGCAACCCAACTTGACTTATTTTTGAACAAATCTAAGATTATTAGATGAGCGATTTAGCCAAAAAAAAGACTAAACTCAATTTAGACCCAATTTATACTGAGATATCAAAATTACTCCTCACTAAAAATCCGGAGCAAATTAGTTTTTCCATGGTATCAAGAATCACCAAAGTCCCGAGGACCACGTTATATTATTATTTTAATTCAAAAATTGAAAATCTCATTATTGAATCCGTTCGATTTTCTATGAAAACGCTAATGCAACTCTGGGACCCAAGTACTGAACGTAGCCCAACCGCTTTAACTCAAGACTTTAAGACTTGGGATGAACTTCAGATGTTTAAATTCAAAGAAGCCATTAAACTCACTCTTGAAAGCCCTTGGGTATTAAGACTCTACTTTAGGTATTGCCGTGATAATAATTATCTAGGTAAAGAAATCCGCTTTATAAAAGATTCTTATTTACACTCTAACAACAATCTCAGATCCAAATTCAAAGAAGACAAGCTCAATTTAAAAGCACAGCTGTATGTTTCGAATATAAAATTGGGAATCCTTTGGGGCCTCCTCGACAATGAAAATGTTTGGAGAGAAGAGCCAGACGTACTCGCAGAAGCCTCGACTAAACTTTTTTCTCATATCACACAGTCCATGAATTTAAAATAATTAGCACTATGGATGTCTCATCATCAGTCACTACGCCCTCGAGTCGCTTGCAGTATAAACAGTAAATGTTTATACTATAATAATGAGATCAAAGTTCATTAAATTGTTCATTCTATTACTAAGTTATTCATCTTCCTTATTTGCAGCACAACCAATCAATAAAATTAATTTGAATCAAGGCAACTTGAATTCAGACAACAAAAATACTTTTAATAACGATTCCTTAAGACAAAGGCTCCTTCAGCATCAGTTCCCAATGTCTTTTATTAATAAACTCTTGGTACATTATGATGACTCAAAACGAGAGCAAGTCATTAAGCTCAATGTAATGGGTTTTTTAGCATCACCTAATTACAGCGGTCATTACTCCGAAGAAGGGCTAAGTCGTTGTCGTGCATTTTTAATAAAATATAGTTCTGCATTCAAAGTGGCCGAAAAAAAATACCACGTCAAAAAAGAAATTATTGCGGCTCTTCTCTGGGTTGAATCACGATTGGGAGAAAATCATGGCGATTATCATGTTGCTAGTGTTTTTTTAAATTTACTACAATCAGACCAGCCAACCATGGTACAATCTTTACTCAATGAACTTTCTAAAAAGGAACCAGAAGGTAAGCAAGAGTTCATCCAAAAAACTAAGGATCGCGCAAAATCAAAAGCTCATTGGGCTATAGATGAACTATGGAGTCTCTTAAAAATGGAAAAACAAAAGCCAGGAACCATTGAATCTCTGAATGGCTCATTCTCAGGAGCCTTTGGATACTCACAGTTTCTCCCCTCGAGCTATATTGCCTGGGCTAGAAGTTTTAATAAAAAAGCTAGGCCTAATCTCTATAAGCCAGAAGATGCCATTGTCAGTGTGGCCCATTATCTACAAAAAAATGGTTTTAAAAAAAATAAACCTTCTTCTTATCTAAAATCTCTCTATCGCTATAACAAGTCCCACGATTATGGTGATGTTATTTTAAAAATTTCTCGTTCCTTATAAAGAAATTTCGAAAATACTTTTAAATTTTAGGGTAACCCGTGAGGTGAAGTAGGAAGGCTGGAGTCTTCTTCAGGAAATGTCATCCAAGATAGAGTTTCACTTAATTTTGCATTCTTAAATAAAAGTAACGTCAAGCCGGCAAAAATAATTCCAAATAAAATGGCCCCCAAGTGGGCGGTGTGTGCCACATTTAAATTCCAATCTGGCATGGTAAGGACCGCATTAACATCGCTCAATATTAATAATGGTATCAACCACCACTTCGATAAATAAATATCACCAAAGCATCCCTCACTGGGAAATAAAAAATAAAAAAATCTCAAATAACGTCGTGGTTCCGTGAGTAAATAAAAAGAAATGAGAGCACTTACAGAGCCACTCGCTCCGATAAGAGGTGCCATATTATTACCCGAAATTAAACCATAAATATAAGCGCCCGCGGCTCCTCCCAATAAATATAACAATAAAACGCACCAGGAACCCATTTGTAATTCAATTAAAACTCCAAATAAAACCAGGATAACCATGTTCGAAAAAAGGTGCAAAAAACCAGAGTGAATGAACTGATAGGTTATAAAATAACTCCAACTATGACCATATGTTGAAACGCCAAACAATCCAGAAAAATCATTTTTTTGAAACTGCATAAAATCTGAAAAATTCTTTTTCCAACTTTCATAAAGAAATTCATCAGGGTAAGGTTTTTGATCCATGGCCCGCATTAAAAAATCACCATCTTTGAAAGATGTTTGATACCAAAACTCTAAAACTTCACTCCCTTTAATTTCATCTTTTCTCGAATAAAAGCGCTCTGTCCAATAATGCCACTCTTTTGGCTTTTCTGATTTAATGTAATTCTCATAAAGAAATGAATGAACAGTCATGAAATCCTGACTCATAACTTTAGTCGCAATTTCTTTGGGCAAACTGATTCCATTTTTCATTGGGAGAATTAAAAATAAAAAAAGATTCATTGCAACTAGCATCAGTGTCACTGGCGCTCGCTTAAAGTGTAGAATATGAAGCCAAAAAGGAAATATCACTTTATTTTCCTTTCAGCGATGCTGGGAGGCGTTTTGACGGAATATTGGACCCATACAAATTCCAAGCCAATTTTAAACCTGGAATCTTAGTATAGGTATTTTTAACTTCACTTATAAATGCCACCTTATTCCTTTTCTTCGCTTCACTTAAAAACCATTCCGATGCAGATAAATAAGATGCTTCCGTCCAGTGAAACTGCTTCCATAGAGCGGGCAACAACTCCCAATCAGCTTCATAATTCGATTGCGTTAGCAAGAGTTGAAGAGCATCATATCTAAGTTCAATTTTTTGCCCTTCATCTTTTATATAATTTCTTAACTGTACTAAACCCTTTAACTTTAATTCAGTTGAATTTACTTTTTCAGTAATGGAAATCAATTTTTGCAAACCAACATCAGATATTAAAGTCCAATATTCCATATCTTCTGCTAAATCATTATGGCAAACAGCAGATTTATAGAGTGCCCGACTAACAACAAAATCATTAAGACTTTCTTTATAGGAAGGAAGCAGACTTTTCATCGTTGAACATTCACTAACTGATGAGGAGCATCCAGTCTCTAGCTGTCTGAGACAGACATCCGCATTGAGTCTTAAAAAATCTTTCTCCACCATTATGGTTTTCAAGCTTTTTAAAATTAAATTCAATTGATCTGGGTTTGAACGCTGAGTTAGCTTCAAGTGCTCAGCGACTAAACCAGTAGCACGCAAGCCTAAACTCTGTAATTTTTCTACAAGGTTCTGCGCATCAGCATCAGCCCCTATTCGATTAAATAATATAAGTTTAGCTGCATTAAAAGCAATTGTCTCTTTTTGAAACTCCTCACTTATTGCAATATGTGAATCCCTTTTATGATTTAAAAGCGCACTGATTTGATCGATATTCGATTTTTCAAAAAATAAAGAGGATTGACACCAGCGACTATCCTCGGCACAAGCCCGTTCTTGGTAAGCTTTATTCTCTGGCGTGTGAGGTGATGATAAATAGGCTCTTCCCACCCAAACTAAAGCTCCGTCGACGTGTTTAAATAATGCAAAGTCCAATTCTTTCTTTAAACAACTAGAGTCTATTTGCTCAAATAAATAAGAGCCGATAGCAAAATCAAGTCTTTTTGAAATCGGTGATAAATTCATTTTTGAGTAACTAGCAAGGTCATCAACTTCATTGCAAATTTGTCCCTGCTCACGCCACTCTGTGAGAGCCAGAGTCCCTTCCTTGATCGATTTTTGAGTGAGCGAAAACATTGCGGTAACCCAACCTAAACTGAGCATGATGAGCATGGTTAATACCATATGGACCATGGATTTTTCTGAAGGCAAAGGACTCAAGGCACCCCATGGTTTTAAAGAAACTATTTCTGTTTCCGAAACTCTGTCATGCAAAGCTTGTCGTCTCGAGTGAGATAAAATCCCTAACAATGGGATTCCAAGGAGAATTAATTCAAGACACCAAACTACAGAACGAAGCAAACACTGATTCCAACTTAACGTTGCCTCACTTGTACTTTTTAATTCTAATTTAAATATTTTCATCCCTGGTGTTTTACTGAAGAGTTTGAAGTAAATCGCTTGCATCACGACGGTCGCAACGACAAACACCCAAACTAACTGAAAAAACACAGCCATTTTTTCCGAAGTACTTGCAACAGTGATTTTAAGTAAATTAAAGCGGTACATGATGATGAAGCTAAAAAAAGTAAAGATTGGCGCATGAAAAAATAAATCAAAAGTGACAGCCAAGATGCGATCTACGGGTGGCGCAAAGAGCTGTAAAGATTTATTGTTTAAGCTTTTTTTATCTTGTGAATACGGATTTTCATAAACCATACCGTTTCGTCGGCATAAATAATAATTATCTTCAGGGGCCGATTATAGAATACGACCTTTATCAAGGCTTAAAGTTTGAGCTTAGAAGACTTTATTTCTTTTCAATTTTAAGAGCGGTCATATGGCCCATCGAATCCCAAGAGAACTCGGCGGTACCAACTTCATTTCTGTAGCCATCAATCAAAGAAACCACACTATGGTCTGTCTCCCGCTTTTTTAACTCTACGGCTTGAAAATCAACCGTCCAAATGGATCGGTTCTTTTTTAAAAAGAACATCTCTTCTCCAAAGTATTTTGGAATTTCGTCCTCTTTGTCTTGGTTATTCATCTGCGCATTTAAAATTATGCTGTGAACTTTATCTCCATCAAGCTTCATTAAATAAAATCCTTTTAGTTCTCCAAAGATTAAGTTTTCAACAGGGTTTGGTGGTCGTGCCGTTTTCGCTGATGGAAGATTATTGGTCTCTGCGATTTGCATGGCAATTCTCTTTTTCCACTGAGAGTCATTAAAATTTTGATTAACGACCATGGCACTAGCAATGCCTCGTTGACTGGACAGTTGAGCAGAGCCTTCTTCTAACTTTTGGTTTCCATTACCGTTAATAAGGATTACAACCAAAAACATTCCCATAACCGTAACCAATCCCAATGCTGAGTTCACTTTTTTAGTAAGCATCTCAAAACCTCACCTAATTAACTTTAATTTTAAAAATATACTCATTTAAGAAGTTCTACTACAATTATGCCTAAAGTTTCATGGATATTCTAGTGAGAATAAATATAATTTATTTAAATAATTCAAGAATTTGAAAAGTTTTTTGCAAGTGTTTAACACTTTACAGCACTCTTGGTATGAGTCACCAAACCAACGTCTCGTTGAGAGATAGGCGTTGTAATTGAAAAGTGCCTCCAGAAATATTAAATCATGGGGCACCTTCACAACACCAATTTTAATAAATTAAAATTAAGCCGCTCTTCTTTTGCGAGCTAAGTTAGGATCAATCGAGTAGTGTTTTACTTTTCTGTAAAGTGTAGCTCGTCCAATTCCCAAAGCTTTTGCCGCTTCAGTCAAATTGCCTTTAAACTGCAATATTGCTGACTCAATGGCTTTAGCTTCTAGTTGCTCCATTGTTTCAACTGAATTACCTACAGAATTTTTTACAAAATGAATGACTCTTGCTTGTGACTGATCATGGCCCATCCCAGGCATTAGCGTAGGAACTCCTACATGGCAGCTTTGACGAGCAACTCCATCTTCAAGAAGTTGATCCCACTGTGATACTCCAAACACATTTAGTTTACATTGTGGATCTGACTCATACTGAGATTTCATTTTATTTATCATTTCAGGATCATCACACACAAAGAAAATGGTCGCTTTCATTAAATAACCTCCCTTTATAACCATCCTGGCTCAAACCATGTTCTCATTCAGTGGAACATGATTCTTATCGGAAACTCTTTTTATTTATAAAGGGTTTTGTGTATCATTTTTAAATAGGCAAACAATTCAAACATTTACCATCTCTTATCGAAACAACTTCATCAAATATTCAATCACCAAGTCATATAGAGTATAGTATTTAGAGTCAGTTCGCTAATACGCATCAATCTTCTTCACTCTTAGCCCTTGCAAAGCAATAATAAATAAATGATGTTTATCTCGTGA